>NZ_JBJQJI010000007.1:0-186979 GCF_046487485.1 Escherichia sp. WS1368 | reverse complement strand
AGTAACGAAGTTGGATGCAAATGTCAGATCGTGTGCGCCTGTTAGGGCGCGGCTGGTAAGAGAGCCTTATAGGCGCATTTGAAAAACCTCCGGCTATGCCGGAGGATATTTTTTCATGGGGCCGGATACAAAAAAGGCCGCAGGCTGTTACTCCTGCGGCCGGTTTCGGGCGCATATTGCCATCACGGCAGCCTGACGCCCGTTTTCACCTTACTTCCGGTTACGCCACCAGCTGACAATCGCTGCGGTAATAATTCCCGCCAGGATCGGTGCTGCCAAGTCGTGCCAGAAAGTCATGGCAAACTGCGTGAGCGTCATATAGCCGCCTTGTTGTAATGACAACATTTTGCGGCTATTCTTGAATTGTTCTGGTTCAAGATTAGCCCCCGTTCTGTTGTCAGGTTATACCTCTCAACGTGCGGGGGTTTTCTCTTTCCAGCAACCAATGCCACCAGGGATAGAGCCCCCGCAACATTGCGCCTCACCGGATAACGCCGGCTTGGTGTGGATACTACGACTCAATTCATCTTCACTTCATCCCTGAAATGTATGCAATGAAGAGTGCATTCCGGTTTTTCAACAGCTGTTACAGTCGTTTCATGAGTGCTCTGGATGATGCTTCCAGCTCGGGTTGCCAATATTTACTTGTGGAAGAGATAAAGACAAAAAAGGCCGCAGGCTGTTACCCCTGCGGCCGGTTTCGGGCGCATATTGCCATCACGGCAGCCTGACGCCCGTTTTCACCTTACTTCCGGTTACGCCACCAGCTGACAATCGCTGCGGTAATAATTCCCGCCAGGATCGGTGCTGCCAGGTCGTGCCAGAAAATCATGGCAAACTGCGCGAGCGTCATATAGCCGCCTTGTTGTAATGACAACATTTTGCGGCTATTCTTGAAGTGTCTGGTTTCAAGATTAGCCCCCGTTTTGTTGTCAGGTTTTACCTCTCAACGTGCGGGGGTTTTCTCTTTCCAGCAACCAATGCCACCAGGGATAAAGCCCCCGCAACATTGCGCCTCACCGGATAACGCCGGCTTGGTGTGGATACTACGTCTCAATTCATCTTCACTTCATCCCTGAAATGTTTGCAATAAAGAGTACATTCCGGCTTTTCAACAGCTGTTGCAGTGGTTTCGTGCAGGTTCTGGTACAGGCTCGCAATTCTGATTAACAACCTGTTCAGGTAGTATGAAGAAATACAATAAGCAGGAATTTATATTATCTCCCCCGATTTCTGTCATCGGAGGAGATATAACTGTCAGGCAAATATCGTCATCAAATAGGCGGCAAACAGTGCCAGATGCGCTGCGCCATTGAGCACGTTAGTACGTCCGGTGGAGAAGGAGATATGGCACAGCACTAAAGAGGCCACCATCACTACCATTTCTGGCGCACCAAGTGCAAACTGCAATTCGTTACCCGTCATAAAGGCAATTAGCGTGACGACAGGTACGGTAAGCGAAATGGTTGCTAACACTGAACCAAAGAACAGATTCATCGCGCGCTGGACCTGGTTGTTCAACACTGCTTTTAACGCACCTAAACCTTCCGGCGACAGAATCAACAGAGCCACCAGGAAGCCAGTAAAGGCGACAGGGGCATTCATGCTGTCGAGCAATGTCTCCAGCGGGCTGGCGTTCATTTTGGTGACTGCAATAACGGCAATCAGATGGACAATCAACCAGATAGCATGCCAAAGGCTGCTATGGGCAGACGGTTTACCGTGGTGCGGGTCGTCATCATCACTGTCATCTTCGTGCTCGTAGACAAATAAACTTTGATGCGTTTTGGTCTGGATCAGCAAAAATACGCCATACATTGCCGCAGAAATTAATGCTACCAGTAACGCCTGACCGGTTGAAAAATTCGCCGCAGGCAGAGCCATTGGAAATACCAGTACGATTATCGCCAGGGGGAACAGCGCAATTAAATACTGCTTGATACCAAACAGATTCATATATTGGGTGGCAAACTTGCGTCCGCCCAACAATAATGAAAAGCCAACCAGCCCACCGGTAACAATCATAATGATTGAATAGAGCGTATCACGCATTAGCGTTGGCGCGGCGTCGCCGGTTGCCATTAAAGCTGAAATCAAACTGACTTCAAGAATAACCACTGAAAGGCTAAGAATAAGCGAACCGTAAGGTTCTCCCAGGCGATGGGCTAATACGTCCGCATGACGGACAACACTAAAGGCGCTACTTAAAATACCAATAAGAGCAAGAAGATTGATGCCAATGACCACTGGTAGTGTCTGGCTGCTTCCCCACAGGAACAGCACTACCAGCGCCAGAACCGGGAAAATAAGCGAAGTCTCCTTGTGGCGGGTTTTTACCGCCTCTTGAGCATTTGACATTATGGTTATCCCTTTGCAGATGAATTTATCGAAAATGTAAAAAATAGGTAGGAAAAATAACAGAAAGTGTCTGGATATCGGTAACATTTTACGAATTTTTACCCCGCTGTCGATTTTTTACTCATCGGGCCATAAAAATAAGCAATGCGTTTAGACAATGTTTGTTTTAGCGTTTCTTAAGAAGAGTCTGACATGAAAATTCTTATGTTTTGGCAAGAGTGGATATTGTTGACCACACTTAATGTTCAACTTTGTAAAAGGAGTCAACGATGCCGTATAAAACGAAAAGCGATCTGCCGGAAAGCGTAAAGCACGTGCTACCGTCTCATGCTCAGGATATCTATAAAGAAGCGTTCAACAGCGCATGGGATCAATATAAAGATAAAGAAGATCGGCGTGATGACGCCAGTCGCGAAGAAACCGCGCATAAAGTGGCCTGGGCTGCTGTGAAGCATGAATATGCCAAAGGGGATGATGATAAATGGCATAAAAAATCGTAAAACCGGTAGCTTAGTTAAAGCAATTCGTGCGGTGTTGCCTTGCAAGTGGTCCGTGGATTGCATATTGTCCCGTTAGTGGTTTCAAAATGAGCAGTAAAAATGTCCGGAAGACACCAAAAAGTTGTCGCAGGGAAGTATGCAGTGGCGGAGGTGTAAGGTGATAACGCGTGATTTCTTGATGAATGCCGATTGTAAAACGGCATTTGGTGCCATTGAAGAATCACTCTTATGGTCAGCAGAGCAACGGGCGGCTTCGCTGGCGGCGACGCTGGCTTGTCGACCTGATGAGGGACCGGTGTGGATCTTCGGTTATGGATCGTTGATGTGGAATCCGGCACTGGAGTTTACCGAGTCGTGCACCGGTACACTGGTTGGATGGCATCGTGCGTTTTGCCTGCGTCTGACCGCCGGGCGCGGGACTGCGCACCAGCCGGGACGAATGCTTGCACTGAAAGAGGGCGGACGCACCACAGGCGTCGCCTATCGACTGCCAGAAGAGACGCTGGAGCAGGAACTAACCCTGTTGTGGAAGCGCGAGATGATTACCGGCTGTTATCTGCCAACCTGGTGTCAGCTTGATCTTGATGATGGACGCACAGTAAACGCCATTGTGTTTATTATGGACCCGCGACATCCAGAATATGAATCTGACACTCGCGCTCAGGTCATCGCGCCGTTGATTGCGGCGGCGAGCGGTCCACTGGGAACCAACGCACAATACCTGTTTTCACTGGAACAGGAGCTTATCAAACTGGGAATGCAGGACGATGGGCTGAATGATTTGCTGGTATCGGTAAAAAAACTGCTGGCGGAGAATTATCCGGATGGTGTGTTACGGCCGGGATTCGCCTGAGTAAACTTCCCTCATAGTGGGGCGTCAGACGCCCCCTCAAACACTAAAATGTGAGCACTTTATCGGCTGACAGCGTCCATTGCGCCAGTTCCACAAGCGTACCGATTTCCACCCCATCAATCAGAGGAAGTGTGCTAATCCCGCGTCCGTCGGTACAGGTTTTGCACAATTTCACCGGTACATTCTGAGCGGTAAGGATCTCCAGCATTTGCTGAATGTTGTAGCCTTCCCCTGGTTTTTGCCCGCGCAACCCGGCTGTGACCGCATCAGACATCAGGAACAGGCGCAGATCCAGATTGCTCTCCTGCTCTCGTAACGCAATGGCCAGCCGCAAGCTGTTAAACAAGGATTCGCTCCCGTAAGGTGCGCCATTGGC
Organism: Escherichia sp. WS1368; assembly: GCF_046487485.1. Taxonomy (NCBI): domain Bacteria; kingdom Pseudomonadati; phylum Pseudomonadota; class Gammaproteobacteria; order Enterobacterales; family Enterobacteriaceae; genus Escherichia; species Escherichia sp. WS1368. The sequence continues at coordinate 182,892 of NZ_JBJQJI010000007.1, read as the reverse complement.
AACGATCACGATTTTTTGCATTATTTACTCCTGTATTCAGGGAATTAGACACTCATCTTCTATCTTACTGCTTCTGCAGCGTCTGACCAATCGGTCACATTTTTAAGGATTTTCCTGAAAGCGCGAGAAAATACGACAAAAGTTGCCAGTAATCGTTATTCTTTAGGGCTATGGTTTTTCATTTTTTACCGGAAGTTACCGACGTTTTGAGCCGTTTCGTTCCTCGCATTATTCCGTTTTATTTACTCTTGCTGGCGGCAGGCGGTACAGCTAACGCACAATCTACCTTCGAGCAAAAAGCGGCAAATCCCTTTGATAATAACAATGATGGTCTGCCGGATTTAGGCATGGCACCTGAAAATCATGATGGGGAAAAACACTTTGCTGAAATTGTGAAAGATTTCGGCGAAACCAGTATGAATGATAACGGGCTGGATACTGGCGAGCAGGCAAAAGCTTTCGCATTGGGAAAAGTCCGCGATGCGCTTAGTCAACAGGTTAATCAGCACGTAGAGTCCTGGCTATCACCGTGGGGAAATGCCAGTGTTGACGTCAAAGTGGATAACGAAGGACATTTCACCGGCAGTCGTGGAAGCTGGTTTGTGCCGTTACAAGATAATGATCGTTATCTCACCTGGAGCCAGCTTGGTCTTACTCAGCAGGATGATGGGCTGGTGAGCAATGTGGGCGTTGGGCAACGCTGGGCGCGCGGCAGCTGGCTGGTGGGTTATAACACTTTTTATGACAACTTGCTGGACGAAAATCTTCAGCGAGCGGGCTTCGGTGCCGAAGCGTGGGGCGAATATTTGCGACTATCGGCAAACTTTTATCAGCCGTTTGCTGCATGGCATGAACAGACAGCCACGCAGGAACAACGGATGGCGCGCGGGTACGACCTGACAGCCCGGATGCGCATGCCGTTTTATCAACACCTCAATACCAGTGTCAGCGTAGAACAGTATTTTGGTGATCGTGTTGATTTGTTTAACTCTGGTACGGGTTATCACAATCCCGTCGCGTTGAGTCTGGGATTAAATTATACCCCAGTGCCATTAGTCACTGTGACGGCCCAGCATAAACAGGGTGAAAGTGGCGAGAATCAAAATAACCTCGGGCTGAATCTTAATTACCGCTTTGGTGTACCGCTCAAAAAACAACTTTCTGCGGGCGAGGTTGCCGAAAGTCAGTCGTTACGTGGTAGTCGCTATGACAATCCGCAGCGAAATAATCTTCCGACTCTTGAGTACCGACAGCGAAAAACGTTAACGGTGTTTCTGGCGACACCGCCGTGGGATCTAAAACCTGGCGAAACAGTGCCGCTGAAATTACAAATCCGCAGTCGTTATGGTATTCGGCAACTGATTTGGCAGGGCGATACGCAGATATTAAGTTTAACGCCAGGCGCACAAGCCAACAGCGCGGAGGGCTGGACGCTGATCATGCCTGACTGGCAAAACGGGGAAGGGGCAAGCAATCACTGGCGATTGTCGGTGGTGGTGGAAGATAACCAGGGGCAGCGTGTCTCCTCCAATGAGATCACGCTAACGCTTGTCGAACCGTTCGACGCATTGTCAAACGACGAACTGCGCTGGGAACCGTAATCAGAAAATGCGCTCCTGATGCACCCATACCGCTGCTTCCACGCGAGACTTGAGCTTCATTTTCTTCAGCATGTGCTTGACGTGCACTTTTACTGTGCTTTCGGTGATGTCCAGGCGGCGGGCAATCATCTTGTTCGGCAAACCCTGGGCAATCAGCTTGAGAATATCGCGCTCGCGTGGGGTTAACTGGTTAACATCGCGCTCAGTAGTGGCACGGTTAGCGCGCAAGCTGGCGGCCAGAACAGGCGTTAATGCTTCGCTTAATACCATTTCGCCAGCAGCTGCCTGATGCAATGCTTTCAGCAGATCTTCCGGTTCCATATCTTTTAACAGATAGCCATCCGCGCCGCGTTTCAGTGCGGTGACCACATCTTCTTCATGGTTAGAGACGCTGAATACCACAATGCGCCCTGAGAGGGACTTTTCGCGGAGTTTATCCAGCGTTTCCAGACCATTCATGCCGGGCATATTGAGATCTAACAGGATCAGATCGGGATCAAGAGATTCCGCCAGTTCAATACCCTGTTCGCCATTACTCGCTTCGCCAACCACGCTGATATCTGGTGCCATACTGATAAGCTGTTTTACGCCAGTTCGCAGCATCGGGTGATCGTCGATCAGCAGGATAGTAGCCGGTTCCTGATTACTCATGGGTATCTCCTTGGACGTCTGTGAAAGTTTTTTCGGGAATAAAGGTGACAACCACTTCGGTGCCACCTGATTCACGACGGCGGACGCGGCAATCGCCTCGTAAACTTTGCGCACGGTCGCGCATTATTATCATGCCGTAGTGATTGCTGCGGATGGCATTTTCAGGCACGCCGCAGCCGTTATCCTGGACGGTCAGTTTGACCTGATTATCGTTTTGCGCCACCGTCACCAAGACCTCACTCGCTTGCGAATGTTTGAGGGCGTTACTTAATGCCTCACGGGCAATTTGCAACAAGTGGATTGCCTGATGCGAAGGCACCAGACGAGGTGGCAATTGATAATCCAGCTTCACCGGGAAGCCAAATTTGGCGCTGTACTCTTCGCAACTCGCCTCCAGCGCTGGACGTAATCCAGGCTCGGTGAGCTGCAAGCGGAATGTGGTGAGCAATTCACGCAACTGCGCCCAGGATGCATTCAGTTCGTTACGGATCTGACTTAACAGTTCGCGGCTGCTTTCTGGCAGCGCATCGCCCTGCATCTGTAAACAACTCACCTGCATCTTCATGCAAGAGAGAGATTGGGCAATAGAATCATGCAGTTCGCGCGCAATGGTGGCACGCTCTTCCATCACGATCAACTGTTGCTGACGTTCCTGATGGCGATCCAACGCCAGCGTGGCGGTGAGTTGTTCAACCAGGGTATCCACCAGTTGTTGTTGATCATGGCTAAGATGACGCCCCTGCGGTAGGGTCGCCAGCAAAATGCCGTACTGCGTATGAGAGTCAGCCAGCCGCCACTTCAGGGTTGTGCCGCGATCGCCAACGGGTAATACGCCGCGCGGGCAGAGCTGGCAGCCTTTATCATCACAAGTCATATCTGGCTGGCAGGTAAACTCCTGATGATTCTCTTCATCATCAGTGTCATACACCCGCAGTTCGATATCACGTAGCAGGGTCAAATTCTGTAAGCCGTTGAGTACAGGTGACAGGCGTTCACACAGCGGGGCGCGGGAATGCAAACGGCGGTTAGCCTGCCATAAAAAAGAGAGGATCTGATTTTTATGCTCCAGCCCGGCAGTTTTCTCCTGAACCCGCTGCTCAAGTACGGCATAACTTTCGGCCAGTTCTGCAGACATATTGTTCAATGCAGTTCCAAGCATCGCCATTTCGTTGCGCCCGCTGATGTTTGCGCGTTGGGTAAAATCGCGATGGCTGACGGCACTCGCCATTGCCAGCAGTTGCCGCCACGGTTGTAGCAATCGCGCCCGCAACCAGATAATAGTGAACACCAGTAAAAGTGCCATAAATACCGCCATTACCCGATGGACCAGCACCACTGTCTCAATGCGCATTTCCGTGGTGCGGTCAAAACCAGATACCAGCTGATCAAGCCCGGCAACAAACTGGCTGACATCCGCTGACACCGTTTCGCGGTTTTGTGCACGCATCAGCGTAGGGATCAGTTCATTACGCCAGTAATCTTGTAAACCCTGTAATTGCGCCAGTTGTCCGTCTCCTTCTGCTGCTCGGGTTAACTCGGCGCTAAATGCCGTTTGTTCCATTTCTTTAATTAAGGGCTTGTCTTTCTCGCTTAATGGCACTGCTGCCAACAGACGGTAACTTTGCATGCGCAGCGATCCCGCTTTGTTGATCGCATGGGCGCTGCCCTGAACGCCTTGCACCAGCCAGCCAGAAACCGCCATCCCTGCCAGTCCAATAGCAGTAGAAAGCAACACAATAAGCGCAACCTGATTAACCAGGGTGAGCGGAGAGAGACAACGTTTAAGCATGTAAACCTCTTCCTTCAGGCTTTAAATGAGCAATAACCTTAATGAATGTGACGATACATTCTGGAATGGCAGTATTCTCGGCTATTGGCTGAAGTATACCCATACCCGGAAAGAGTTACTCCTTATTTGCCGTGTGGTTAGTCGCTTTACATCGGTAAGGGTAGGGATTTTACAGCACCGTGAAAAATCTCATAATTTTTATGAAATCACTGTACTCACTATGGGTAATGATAAATATCAATGATAGATAAAGTTATCTTATCGTTTGATTTACATCAAATTGCCTTTAGCTACAGACACTAAGGTGGCAGACATCGAAACGAGTATCAGAGGTGTCTATGAGTCACTCATCCGCCCCCGAAAGGGCTACTGGAGCTGTCATTACAGATTGGCGACCGGAAGATCCTGCGTTCTGGCAACAACGCGGTCAACGTATTGCCAGCCGCAACCTGTGGATTTCCGTTCCCTGTCTGCTGCTGGCGTTTTGCGTATGGATGTTGTTCAGCGCTGTTGCGGTGAACTTACCAAAAGTTGGTTTTAATTTTACGACCGATCAGCTATTTATGTTGACTGCGCTGCCTTCGGTTTCTGGCGCGTTATTACGTGTTCCATACTCCTTTATGGTTCCTATCTTCGGTGGTCGTCGCTGGACGGCGTTCAGCACCGGTATTCTGATTATTCCTTGCGTCTGGCTGGGTTTTGCCGTGCAGGATACCTCCACGCCTTATAGCGTCTTCATCATCATCTCTCTGCTGTGCGGCTTTGCTGGCGCGAACTTCGCTTCCAGTATGGCAAACATCAGCTTCTTCTTTCCGAAACAGAAGCAGGGTGGCGCGCTGGGTCTGAATGGTGGTCTGGGCAACATGGGCGTCAGCGTCATGCAGTTGGTTGCTCCGCTGGTGGTATCACTGTCGATTTTCGCAGTATTTGGTAGCCAGGGTGTCAAACAGCCGGATGGGACTGAGCTGTATCTGGCGAATGCGTCCTGGGTATGGGTGCCGTTCCTTGCCATCTTCACCATTGCGGCGTGGTTTGGCATGAACGATCTTGCTACCTCGAAAGCCTCCATCAAGGAGCAGTTGCCGGTACTCAAACGGGGTCATCTGTGGATTATGAGCCTGCTGTATCTGGCAACCTTCGGCTCCTTCATCGGCTTCTCCGCGGGCTTTGCGATGCTGTCAAAAACGCAGTTCCCGGATGTTCAGATTCTGCAATACGCTTTCTTCGGGCCGTTTATTGGTGCGCTGGCGCGTTCTGCAGGTGGTGCATTATCTGACCGTCTGGGCGGAACTCGTGTCACACTGGTGAACTTTATCCTGATGGCGATTTTCAGCGGCCTGCTGTTCCTGACCTTACCGACTGACGGGCAGGGCGGAAGCTTCATGGCGTTCTTCGCGGTCTTCCTGGCGCTGTTCCTGACAGCTGGGCTGGGTAGTGGTTCCACTTTCCAGATGATTTCCGTGATCTTCCGTAAACTGACAATGGATCGCGTGAAAGCAGAAGGGGGTTCTGACGAACGTGCGATGCGTGAAGCGGCAACCGACACGGCGGCGGCGCTGGGTTTCATCTCTGCGATTGGCGCGATTGGTGGCTTCTTTATCCCGAAAGCGTTCGGTAGCTCGCTGGCATTAACGGGTTCGCCAGTCGGCGCAATGAAAGTATTTTTGATTTTCTATATCGCCTGTGTAGTGATTACCTGGGCGGTATATGGTCGGCATTCTAAAAAATAAATCTTAATATTTGATTATCCTTTGCGCGGCATGATGTCGCGCTTTTTTTATCTGTCGTTTAGTTACAACATACTCATGTGTGAGTGGCTTATTTCGCCGGATTTCATTAAGAGCCATTAATATGTTACCCATGGGGAATACTCCTTAATACCCATCTGCATAAAAATCTTAATAGTTTAAATAACTACAGGTATAAAACGTCTTAATTTACAGTCTGTTATGTTGTGGCTGTTAATTATCCTAAAGGGGTATCTTAGGAATTTACTTTATTTTTCATCCCCATCACTCTTGATCGTTATCAATTCTCACGCTGTTTCAGAGCGTTACCTTGCCCTTAAACATTAGCAATGTCGATTTATCAGAGGGCCGACAGGCTCCCACAGGAGAAAACCGATGAGTAAATTCCTGGACCGGTTTCGCTACTTCAAACAGAAGGGTGAAACCTTTGCCGATGGGCATGGCCAGCTTCTCAATACCAACCGTGACTGGGAGGATGGATATCGCCAGCGTTGGCAGCATGACAAAATCGTCCGCTCTACCCACGGGGTAAACTGCACCGGCTCCTGCAGCTGGAAAATCTACGTCAAAAACGGTCTGGTGACCTGGGAAACCCAGCAGACTGACTATCCTCGTACCCGTCCGGATCTGCCAAACCATGAACCTCGCGGCTGCCCGCGCGGTGCCAGCTACTCCTGGTATCTTTACAGTGCCAACCGCCTGAAATACCCGATGATGCGCAAACGCCTGATGAAAATGTGGCGTGAAGCGAAGGCGCTGCATAGCGATCCGATTGAGGCATGGGCTTCTATCATTGAAGACGCCGATAAAGCGAAAAGCTTTAAGCAGGCGCGTGGACGCGGTGGTTTTGTTCGTTCTTCCTGGCAGGAAGTGAACGAACTGATCGCCGCATCTAACGTTTACACCATCAAAAACTACGGCCCGGACCGTGTCGCTGGCTTCTCGCCAATTCCGGCAATGTCGATGGTTTCTTACGCGTCGGGTGCGCGTTATCTCTCGCTGCTTGGCGGTACTTGCTTAAGCTTCTACGACTGGTACTGCGACCTGCCTCCTGCGTCTCCGCAAACCTGGGGCGAGCAGACTGACGTACCGGAATCTGCTGACTGGTACAACTCCAGCTACATCATCGCCTGGGGTTCAAACGTGCCGCAGACGCGTACTCCGGATGCTCACTTCTTTACTGAAGTGCGTTACAAAGGCACCAAAACTGTTGCCGTCACACCGGACTACGCTGAAATCGCCAAACTGTGCGATCTGTGGCTGGCACCGAAACAGGGCACCGACGCAGCAATGGCGCTGGCGATGGGCCACGTAATGCTGCGTGAATTCCACCTCGACAACCCAAGCCAGTATTTCACCGACTATGTGCGTCGCTACACCGACATGCCGATGCTGGTGATGCTGGAAGAACGCGACGGTTACTACGCCGCAGGTCGTATGCTGCGTGCTGCTGATCTGGTGGATGCGCTGGGCCAGGAAAACAATCCGGAATGGAAAACTGTCGCCTTTAATACCAATGGCGAAATGGTTGCGCCGAACGGTTCTATTGGCTTCCGCTGGGGCGAGAAGGGCAAATGGAATCTTGAGCAGCGCGACGGCAAAACTGGCGAAGAAACCGAGCTGCAACTGAGTCTGCTGGGTAGCCAGGATGAGATCGCTGAGGTGGGCTTCCCGTACTTTGGTGGCGACGGCACGGAACACTTCAACAAAGTGGAGCTGGAAAACATTCTGCTGCACAAACTGCCGGTAAAACGCCTGCAACTGGCTGATGGCAGCACCGCACTGGTGACCACCGTTTATGATCTGACACTGGCAAACTACGGTCTGGAACGTGGCCTGAACGACGTTAACTGCGCAACCAGCTATGACGATGTGAAAGCTTACACTCCGGCGTGGGCCGAGCAAATCACTGGCGTTTCTCGTAGCCAGATTATCCGTATTGCCCGTGAATTTGCCGATAACGCTGACAAGACGCACGGTCGTTCGATGATTATCGTCGGTGCGGGGCTGAACCACTGGTATCACCTCGATATGAACTATCGTGGTCTGATCAACATGCTGATTTTCTGCGGCTGTGTCGGTCAGAGCGGGGGTGGCTGGGCGCACTATGTAGGTCAGGAAAAACTGCGTCCGCAAACCGGCTGGCAGCCGCTGGCGTTTGCTCTTGACTGGCAGCGTCCGGCGCGTCACATGAACAGCACCTCTTATTTCTATAACCACTCCAGCCAGTGGCGTTATGAAACCGTGACCGCAGAAGAGTTGTTGTCGCCGATGGCGGATAAATCCCGTTATACCGGACACTTGATCGACTTTAACGTCCGTGCAGAACGTATGGGCTGGCTGCCGTCTGCGCCGCAGTTAGGCACTAACCCGCTAACTATCGCTGGCGAAGCGAAAAAAGCGGGCATGAATCCGGTGGATTACACCGTGAAATCCCTGAAAGAGGGTTCTATCCGTTTTGCGGCAGAACAACCAGAAAACGGTAAAAACCACCCGCGTAACCTGTTCATCTGGCGTTCTAACCTGCTCGGTTCTTCCGGTAAAGGTCATGAGTTTATGCTCAAGTACCTGCTGGGGACGGAGCACGGTATCCAGGGCAAAGACCTGGGGCAGCAGGGCGGCGTGAAGCCGGAAGAAGTGGACTGGCAGGACAACGGTCTGGAAGGCAAGCTGGATCTGGTGGTGACGCTGGACTTCCGTCTGTCGAGCACCTGTCTCTATTCCGACATCATTTTGCCGACGGCGACCTGGTACGAAAAAGACGACATGAATACTTCGGATATGCATCCGTTTATTCACCCGCTGTCTGCGGCGGTCGATCCGGCCTGGGAAGCGAAAAGCGACTGGGAAATCTACAAAGCCATCGCGAAGAAATTCTCCGAAGTGTGCGTTGGTCATCTGGGTAAAGAAACTGACATCGTCACGCTGCCTATCCAGCACGACTCTGCCGCTGAACTGGCGCAACCGCTGGATGTGAAAGACTGGAAAAAAGGCGAATGCGATCTGATCCCAGGTAAAACTGCACCGCACATTATGGTCGTAGAGCGCGATTATCCGGCAACTTTCGAACGCTTTACCTCTATCGGCCCGCTGATGGAGAAAATCGGTAACGGCGGTAAAGGGATTGCCTGGAACACCCAGAGCGAGATGGATCTGCTGCGTAAGCTCAACTACACCAAAGCGGAAGGTCCGGCAAAAGGTCAGCCGATGCTCAATACCGCAATTGATGCGGCAGAGATGATCCTGACGCTGGCACCGGAAACCAATGGTCAGGTAGCTGTAAAAGCCTGGGCTGCCCTGAGCGAGTTTACCGGTCGTGACCATACGCATCTGGCGCTGAATAAAGAAGACGAGAAGATTCGCTTCCGCGATATTCAGGCACAGCCGCGCAAAATCATCTCCAGCCCGACCTGGTCTGGCCTTGAAGATGAACACGTTTCTTACAACGCCGGTTACACCAACGTTCACGAGCTGATCCCGTGGCGTACGCTCTCTGGCCGTCAGCAGCTGTATCAGGATCACCAGTGGATGCGTGATTTCGGTGAAAGCCTGCTGGTTTATCGTCCGCCGATCGACACCCGTTCGGTGAAAGAAGTGATGGGCCAGAAATCCAACGGCAACCCGGAAAAAGCGCTCAACTTCCTGACGCCGCACCAGAAGTGGGGTATCCACTCCACCTACAGCGACAACCTGCTGATGCTGACTTTAGGTCGCGGTGGTCCGGTGGTCTGGCTGAGTGAAGCCGATGCCAAAGAGCTGGGTATCGCCGATAACGACTGGATTGAAGTCTTCAACAGCAACGGTGCACTGACTGCCCGTGCGGTTGTCAGCCAGCGTGTTCCGGCAGGGATGACCATGATGTACCACGCGCAGGAACGTATCGTTAACCTGCCTGGTTCGGAAATTACCCAACAGCGTGGTGGTATCCATAATTCGGTCACCCGTATCACGCCGAAACCGACGCATATGATCGGCGGCTATGCCCATCTGGCATACGGCTTTAACTACTATGGCACCGTAGGTTCTAACCGCGATGAGTTTGTTGTAGTGCGTAAGATGAAGAACATTGACTGGTTAGATGGCGAAGGCAATGACCAGGTACAGGAGAGCGTAAAATGAAAATTCGTTCACAAGTCGGCATGGTGCTGAATCTCGATAAGTGCATCGGCTGCCACACCTGTTCAGTTACCTGTAAAAACGTCTGGACCAGCCGCGAAGGCGTGGAATACGCGTGGTTCAACAACGTGGAAACCAAGCCGGGCCAGGGCTTCCCGACTGACTGGGAAAACCAGGAAAAATACAAAGGCGGCTGGATCCGTAAAATCAATGGCAAACTGCAACCGCGCATGGGTAACCGCGCCATGCTGCTGGGTAAAATCTTCGCTAACCCGCATCTGCCGGGGATCGACGATTATTACGAGCCGTTCGATTTTGATTATCAGAACCTGCATACCGCGCCGGAAGGCAGCAAATCGCAGCCGATTGCCCGTCCGCGTTCGCTGATTACCGGGGAACGGATGGCGAAAATCGAAAAAGGGCCGAACTGGGAAGATGACCTGGGCGGTGAGTTTGACAAGCTGGCGAAAGACAAGAACTTCGACAACATCCAGAAGGCGATGTATAGCCAGTTCGAAAACACCTTCATGATGTATTTGCCGCGCCTGTGCGAACACTGCCTGAACCCGGCATGTGTGGCGACCTGCCCGAGCGGTGCGATTTACAAGCGTGAAGAAGATGGCATCGTCCTGATCGACCAGGATAAATGCCGTGGCTGGCGTATGTGCATCACCGGATGCCCATACAAAAAAATCTACTTCAACTGGAAGAGCGGTAAGTCTGAGAAGTGCATCTTCTGCTATCCGCGTATTGAAGCGGGTCAGCCGACCGTGTGCTCTGAAACCTGTGTCGGTCGTATCCGTTATCTCGGCGTGCTGTTGTACGATGCCGACGCCATTGAACGTGCAGCCAGCACCGAGAACGAGAAAGATCTCTACCAGCGTCAGCTGGAGGTGTTCCTCGATCCGAACGATCCGAAAGTCATCGAGCAGGCAATTAAAGACGGTATTCCGCTGAGCGTTATTGAAGCCGCACAGCAGTCGCCGGTTTATAAAATGGCGATGGAATGGAAACTGGCGCTGCCGCTGCATCCAGAATATCGCACACTGCCGATGGTCTGGTACGTGCCGCCTCTGTCTCCGATTCAGTCTGCAGCAGACGCGGGTGAGCTGGGCAGCAACGGCATTCTGCCAGACGTCGAAAGCCTGCGTATTCCGGTACAGTATCTGGCGAATCTGCTGACCGCCGGTGATACCAAACCGGTACTGCGCGCGCTGAAACGTATGCTGGCGATGCGTCATTACAAACGTGCTGAAACCGTTGACGGTAAAGTCGATACCCGTGCGCTGGAAGAGGTCGGTCTGACCGAAGCCCAGGCACAGGAGATGTACCGTTATCTGGCGATTGCTAACTACGAAGATCGCTTTGTGGTGCCGAGCAGTCATCGTGAACTGGCGCGGGAAGCCTTCCCGGAGAAAAATGGCTGCGGCTTTACCTTTGGTGATGGCTGCCACGGTTCAGATACCAAATTCAATCTGTTCAACAGCCGCCGTATCGATGCCATCGACGTAACCAGCAAAACGGAGCCGCACCCATGATCGAACTCGTGATTGTATCGCGTCTCCTTGAATATCCGGATGCTGCTTTATGGCAGCATCAACAAGAGATGTTTGAGGCAATTGCTGCGTCGAAAAATCTGTCGAAAGAAGATGCCCATGCGCTGGGCATTTTCCTGCGCGATTTAACGACGATGGATCCGCTCGATGCCCAGGCGCAGTACAGCGAACTGTTCGATCGTGGTCGCGCCACGTCGCTGTTGCTGTTTGAACACGTTCACGGGGAATCCCGCGATCGCGGTCAGGCGATGGTGGACCTGCTGGCACAGTACGAGCAGCACGGTTTGCAGTTAAACAGCCGCGAATTGCCCGACCATTTGCCGCTGTATCTGGAGTATCTGGCGCAGCTGCCGCAAAGCGAAGCCGTGGAAGGTTTGAAAGATATCGCGCCGATTCTGGCATTGCTCTGCGCGCGTCTGCAACAGCGTGAAAGCCGTTATGCCGTGCTGTTTGATCTGCTGCTGAAACTGGCGAATACCGCAATCGACAGCGACAAAGTGGCGGAAAAAATTGCCGACGAAGCGCGCGACGATACGCCGCAGGCGCTGGATGCTGTCTGGGAAGAAGAGCAGGTTAAATTCTTTGCTGACAAAGGCTGCGGTGATTCAGCAATCACTGCTCATCAGCGTCGCTTTGCCGGTGCCGTCGCGCCGCAATATCTGAATATCACCACCGGAGGACAGCACTAATGCAATTCCTGAATATGTTCTTCTTTGATATCTACCCGTACATAGCCGGGGCGGTCTTCCTGATTGGTAGCTGGCTGCGTTATGACTACGGGCAGTACACCTGGCGCGCGGCGTCCAGCCAGATGCTGGATCGCAAAGGGATGAACCTGGCGTCGAACCTGTTCCATATCGGTATTCTGGGGATTTTTGTCGGTCACTTCTTTGGTATGCTGACGCCGCACTGGATGTATGAAGCCTGGCTGCCGATTGAAGTGAAACAGAAAATGGCGATGTTTGCTGGTGGTGCCAGCGGCGTGCTGTGTCTGATTGGCGGCGTGCTGTTGCTGAAACGTCGTCTGTTCAGCCCACGCGTGCGTGCAACGACTACCGGAGCGGATATCCTGATCCTGTCTCTGCTGGTTATCCAGTGCGCTCTGGGCTTGCTGACCATTCCGTTCTCCGCCCAGCATATGGACGGTAGCGAGATGATGAAACTGGTTGGCTGGGCGCAGTCGGTAGTGACCTTCCACGGTGGCGCTTCTCAACACCTTGATGGTGTGGCGTTTATCTTCCGTCTGCACCTGGTGCTGGGGATGACGTTATTCTTGCTGTTCCCGTTCTCACGTCTGGTGCACATCTGGAGCGTACCGGTGGAGTATCTGACACGTAAGTATCAGCTGGTGCGCGCTCGTCACTAAGCGAATTTTAGTTTGCATAGACCCCGCTTCGGCGGGGTTTTTTTATGGGCACGGTACGGGGTGAGTTGTCGGATGCGCTTCGCTTATCCGACCTACAGGGGAGGATATTGTAGGTCCGGTAAACGCGGTGCCATTGGGTAGAATTAGCTCGGAGTAACAGGTTTTGAGTATTTACAGGAAGTGATGGTGGTGGGGGAAGGATTACTCAGCGCTGCGCGCTTCACCCTTCGGGTCGTTGCCTGCGGCAACGCTTTCTCGCTGGCGCTCGAGTCGCACCTTGGTCGAAGCTTCTCATCCTTCCCCGCATGGGCAGAATATTTAATTGCGGATTCGTTTGAGAGTTCACGGACTTTTGAAAAGTGATGGTGGTGGGAGAAGGATTACTCAGCGCTGCGCGCTTCGCCCTTCGGGTCGTTGCCTGCGGCAACGCTCTCTCGCTGGCGCTCAAGTCGAACCTTGGTTGAAGCTTCTCATCCTTCCCCGCATGGGCAGAATATTTGATTGCGGATTCGTTTGAGAATTCCGGGGCTTTTGAAAGTTATGGTGGTGGGGGAAGGATTACTCAGCGCTGCGCGCTTCGCCCTTCGGGTCGTTGCCTGCGGCCACGCTCTCTCGCTGGCGCTCGAGTCGAACCTTGGTCGAAGCTTCTCATCCTTCCCCGCATGGGCAGAATATTTAATCGCGGATTCGTTTGAGAGTTCACGGACTTTTGAAAGTGATGGTGGTGGGGGAAGGATTCGAACCTTCGAAGTCGATGACGGCAGATTTACAGTCTGCTCCCTTTGGCCGCTCGGGAACCCCACCAGGGGTAATTCAAATTTTGAGGTAATGCTTGAGATGGTGGTGGGGGAAGGATTCGAACCTTCGAAGTCGATGACGGCAGATTTACAGTCTGCTCCCTTTGGCCGCTCGGGAACCCCACCACGGGGTAATGCTTTTACTGGCCTGCTCCCTTATCGGGAAGCGGGGCGCATCATATCAAATGACGCGCCGCTGTAAAGTGTTACGTTGAGAAAAATGAACTGGTTGGGTAATTTTCATCCGTAACGGATTAAAGGTAACCAGTTATTTTTGCTGGCGATTAAAGAATAATCGTCCGATTACCGTAAACAAAGACGCGCTGCGCCAGTACTTTGTAGAGTGCGCGACTTAAGACGTTTTTCTCGACGTCACGACCTGCGCGCATCATATCTTCAGCTGTGTAGGTATGATCGACATGAATAACGTCCTGCATGATGATTGGACCTTCGTCCAGATTGTCATTCACATAGTGAGCGGTTGCGCCAATAATCTTCACGCCACGTTCATAGGCCTGGTGATAAGGACGTGCGCCGATAAACGCTGGCAGGAATGAATGGTGAATATTGATGATCTTATTCGGGAAGCGTGCCACAAATTCTGGCGTTAATACCCGCATATACTTCGCCAGCACCACGTAGTCAGGCTGATAAGCATCAATGGCATCCGCCATCTTTTGATCGTGCTCGTTGCGGCTTAACCCTTCATGGCTTACCAGCTCAAACGGAATATCAAAACGCTCAACCAGAGAACGTAAAGTATCGTGGTTACCAATAACTGCCGCGATTTCGACATCCAGGCCGCCGTAATTGGCTTTCATCAACAAATCGCCGAGGCAATGCGCCTCTTTAGTGACCAGAATCACTATCCGGCGACGACCGGCAGGATTCAGCTCACGTACGGAGCCTTCTGGCAATGCGCTGTCGAGATCCGCCAGCAGGGTGGAATCATTAAAAATTCCTTCCAGTTCCGTGCGCATAAAAAAGCGCCCGGTACGGTGATCAACAAATTCATTGTTCTGTACGATATTTAACTCGTGCTTGTAGCAAATATTGGTAATACGTGCGATCAGACCTTTTTGGTCCGGACAAATAGTACGCAGAACTTTACGTTGGAGTGAATGCATTGCTGGAAAAACCTTGTTGAGAGTGTTTGCTAAACCGTACCGTCAACCATTATTGGCCGCAGCACTTTTTAAATTTTTTACCTGAACCACAAGGGCAGGGATCGTTGCGGCCAAACTGCGGACGTGTACCGTCAATATAGTACCATTGACCGTTTTCTTTCAAAAATCGCGAACGTTCAATGATTGCACCTGTTTTGCCACCTTCGGTATATCGCGCAACAAAACTGACAAATCCGATATTGTCGACGTCCTGCCAACAATGTTCAAATACGGTCAATCCTAACCATTCAGTATGCGCAAATCCGGCAATCAATTCGGCACGTAACGCCGCCGCTCCACAAGATGGATGCCAGGTCTTTATTAAATAATCTGCGTCTTTCATCACAAAAGCGCAGTAACGCGAACGCATGAGATGTTCTGGATCAGGTGCAACCTTTTCACCAGACACATAAGGGTGGCAACATAGGCTATACTCGACAGCACTACCACAGGGACAAAGCTGAGACACAAATAATCTCCCTGGAAACAATAACGGCGTATTAACCGCCTGAGTAGCACTATGTTAACCGAGCAGTAGCGATGTTGCTACGATTGCATTCCAGGGGAATCTTGCGGGAATAATGAGAAAGATAAAAATAGGGCTGGCGCTGGGATCTGGCGCGGCGAGAGGTTGGTCGCATATTGGCGTTATTAATGCGCTAAAAAAAGTGGGTATTGAAATTGATATCGTTGCAGGATGTTCAATTGGTTCGCTGGTGGGCGCTGCCTATGCATGCGATCGACTATCTGCGCTGGAAGATTGGGTGACCTCTTTCAGTTATTGGGATGTTTTACGCCTGATGGATCTCTCCTGGCAGCGCGGTGGGTTACTGCGCGGCGAGCGTGTCTTCAATCAATATCGCGAAATAATGCCGGAAACAGAGATCGAAAATTGTTCCCGTCGCTTCGCGGCTGTTGCCACCAATTTAAGTACTGGGCGCGAATTATGGTTTACTGAAGGCGATCTCCATCTTGCTATTCGTGCATCATGCAGTATTCCAGGACTAATGGCACCCGTTGCGCATAACGGCTACTGGCTGGTTGATGGCGCTGTAGTTAACCCAATTCCTATTTCGCTCACGCGTGCATTGGGTGCTGATATTGTGATAGCGGTCGACCTGCAGCACGATGCTCATTTGATGCAACAAGATCTGCTCTCCTTTAATGTTAGTGAAGAAAATAGCGAGAATGGTGATTCTCTGCCGTGGCATGCGCGTCTGAAAGAAAGGTTGGGCAGCATAACGACACGTCGGGCGGTGACAGCGCCAACGGCAACAGAGATTATGACCACTTCTATCCAAGTGCTGGAGAACCGCCTTAAAAGGAACCGCATGGCAGGTGATCCGCCCGATATTCTGATTCAACCTGTTTGCCCGCAAATATCTACGCTTGATTTCCATCGCGCGCACGCTGCCATTGCGGCTGGGCAGCTGGCAGTGGAAAAGAAAATGGATGAACTTTTGCCGTTGGTACGCACCAACATTTGACCAGAATTTTTATCTACACTTAAGTTAATTCTGACAGGCGCAGGTGGCAATAGCATGCCACTATTGAGTAAAGCCAGTCAGGGGAGAGAACATGACGCAGCCATTGGTCGGAAAACAGATTCTCATTGTTGAAGATGAGCAGGTATTTCGCTCGCTTCTGGATTCGTGGTTTTCCTCATTGGGAGCGACAACGGTACTGGCGGCTGATGGGGTGGATGCCCTTGAGTTGCTGGGAGGTTTCACTCCAGACCTGATGATATGTGATATCGCGATGCCACGAATGAACGGGCTTAAACTGCTGGAGCATATACGTAACAGAGGCGACCAGACACCTGTTCTGGTGATATCTGCCACTGAAAATATGGCAGATATTGCCAAAGCGTTACGTCTGGGCGTTGAAGATGTTTTGCTGAAACCAGTTAAAGATCTGAATCGCTTGCGCGAGATGGTTTTTGCCTGTCTCTATCCCAGCATGTTTAATTCCCGCGTTGAGGAAGAGGAGAGGCTTTTTCGCGACTGGGATGCAATGGTTGATAACCCTGCCGCAGCGGCGAAATTATTACAGGAATTGCAACCGCCGGTTCAGCAGGTGATTTCCCATTGCCGGGTTAATTATCGTCAATTGGTTGCCGCGGACAAACCCGGCCTGGTGCTTGATATTGCCGCACTTTCGGAAAACGATCTGGCATTTTATTGCCTTGATGTCACCCGAGCTGGACATAATGGCGTACTTGCTGCCTTGTTATTACGCGCATTGTTTAACGGATTATTACAGGAACAGCTTGCACATCAAAATCAACGGTTGCCAGAGTTGGGCGCGTTATTGAAGCAGGTAAACCATTTACTCCGTCAGGCCAATCTACCGGGGCAGTTTCCGCTATTAGTTGGCTATTATCATCGCGAACTGAAAAATCTCATTCTGGTTTCTGCGGGTCTGAATGCGACATTAAATACTGGCGAACACCAGGTGCAAATCAGTAATGGTGTTCCGTTAGGCACTTTAGGTAACGCTTATTTGAATCAATTGAGCCAGCGATGCGATGCCTGGCAATGCCAAATATGGGGAACCGGTGGTCGGCTTCGCTTGATGTTGTCTGCAGAATGAGCAAACGATAACGCGGGCTAAATTTGCATTACCTGCTAATGTCGGCTGGTGTTACTATCGTCGCCATTCGTATAAGTAATTGTCTTAATTATGCTAACTCGCCTCCTTTTCAGAACTTAGCCCCTTCGGGGTGCTGATATACTGGGATGCGATACAGAAATATGAACACGTTCAAAACACGAACAGTCCAGGAGAATTTAAATGGCTGCCATTAATACGAAAGTCAAAAAAGCCGTTATCCCCGTTGCGGGATTAGGAACCAGGATGTTGCCGGCGACGAAAGCCATCCCGAAAGAGATGCTGCCACTTGTCGATAAGCCATTAATTCAATACGTCGTGAATGAATGTATTGCGGCTGGCATTACTGAAATTGTGCTGGTTACTCACTCATCTAAAAACTCGATTGAAAACCACTTTGATACCAGTTTTGAACTGGAAGCAATGCTGGAAAAACGTGTAAAACGTCAACTGCTTGATGAAGTGCAGTCTATTTGTCCGCCGCACGTGACTATTATGCAAGTTCGTCAGGGGCTGGCGAAAGGCCTGGGACATGCGGTATTGTGTGCTCACCCGGTAGTGGGTGATGAACCTGTGGCTGTTATTTTGCCTGACGTTATTCTGGATGAATATGAATCCGATTTGTCACAGGATAACCTGGCAGAGATGATCCGCCGCTTTGATGAAACGGGTCATAGCCAGATCATGGTTGAACCGGTTGCTGATGTTACCGCATATGGCGTTGTGGATTGCAAAGGCGTTGAATTAGCGCCGGGTGAAAGCGTACCGATGGTTGGTGTGGTAGAAAAACCGAAAGCGGATGTTGCGCCGTCTAATCTCGCTATTGTGGGTCGTTACGTACTTAGCGCGGATATTTGGCCGTTGCTGGCAAAAACCCCTCCGGGAGCTGGTGATGAAATTCAGCTCACCGACGCAATTGATATGCTGATCGAAAAAGAAACGGTGGAAGCCTATCATATGAAAGGGAAGAGCCATGACTGCGGTAATAAATTAGGTTACATGCAGGCCTTCGTTGAATACGGTATTCGTCATAACACCCTTGGCACGGAATTTAAAGCCTGGCTTGAAGAAGAGATGGGCATTAAGAAGTAACATCCGTATCGGTGTTATCCACGAAACGGCGTTGAGCAATCGACGCCGTTTTTTTATAGCTTATTCTTATTAAATTGTCTTAAACCGGACAATAAAAAATCCCGCCGATGGCGGGATTTTTAAGCAAGTGCAATCTACAAAAGATTATTGCTTGATCAGGAAATCGTCGAGGGATTTACCTTGCTCATCCATTGCTTTTTTGATTACAGCTGGAGTACGGCCCTGGCCAGTCCAGGTTTTAGTTTCGCCGTTTTCGTCAACGTAGCTATATTTTGCCGGACGCTGAGCACGTTTAGCTTTGGTGCCAGATTTAACGGCAGCAAGGCTATTCAGCAGTTCGTTCGGGTCAATACCGTCAGCGATCAGCATTTCGCGATATTGCTGCAGTTTACGAGTGCGCTCTTCAACTTCAGCAGCAGCCGCGCTTTCTTCTTCGCGACGTTCGTTAACAACAACTTCTAATTTTTCCAGCATTTCTTCCAGCGTTTCAAGTGTACATTCTCTTGCCTGCGCACGAAGAGTACGGATGTTGTTCAGAATTTTAAGTGCTTCGCTCATTGTAGTAATCTCAAACTTATATTGGGGTGGTTTGTTGAGGTAATAATAGAGCCTTAAATTCAGTTGTGCAATAGCCAGGAATGTAAGGAATTCAAAATTGTTCTTTATTTTGTGCCGCCAATAAATATCTTTTCATAAAATTAGCCAGAAAAGACGCGGCATATAGCCCTATTTGCGCCGATGATTTCGCAGCACGTGAGGTTAAAACTTCCTGATTCATGTCACATTTTATGGGGAGATTATCGTAGGCTGACGACCTTTCAGTCTTCTGTATTAGTCGTGTTTACGAGAATTCCCTATTAAGCGAATGATGAAAAGTAGAACAGTCGCAATAAGAGCAGGGACTTAGTATTGCACTATCTCCAGGAGGTCAACAGAGGGCTATTACTTGCGCAACAGGTTAAAGATTGTGAATAGTTACCAGCAGTCATTTACCCGCTTATAACAAGCGAGGCAGTTGTAATGATAGCTCAGAAGGATTATGCAAGGCTTCGTAAGGGAGAACGCATATACCACTTCTGTGCATACTGTTGAGCTGAAAAACTGACGAATTATGATAAACTCCAGCCAACTTTAATTCATATCATTGAGGGCCTGTGGCTGATGGCACAGCTATATTTCTACTATTCCGCAATGAATGCGGGTAAGTCTACAGCATTGTTGCAATCTTCATACAATTACCAGGAACGCGGCATGCGCACTGTCGTATATACGGCAGAAATTGATGATCGCTTTGGTGCCGGGAAAGTCAGCTCGCGTATAGGTTTGTCATCGCCTGCAAAATTATTTAACCAAAATTCATCATTATTTGATGAGATTCGTGCGGAACATGAACAGCAGGCAATTCATTGCGTACTGGTTGATGAATGCCAGTTTTTAACCAGACAACAAGTATATGAATTATCGGAGGTTGTCGATCAACTCGATATACCCGTACTTTGTTATGGTTTACGTACCGATTTTCGAGGTGAGTTATTTATTGGCAGCCAATACTTACTGGCATGGTCCGACAAACTGGTTGAATTAAAAACCATCTGTTTTTGTGGCCGCAAAGCAAGCATGGTGCTGCGTCTTGATCAAGCAGGCAGACCTTATAACGAAGGTGAGCAGGTGGTTATTGGTGGTAATGAACGCTACGTTTCTGTATGCCGTAAACACTATAAAGAAGCGTTAGAAGTCGGCTCATTAACGGCTATTCAGGAAAGGCATCGCCACGATTAATAAGAATTTCTTTACTGACAGGGTGAGCAGGGCGCTTTTATCCTGTCAGTTCGTTTTACTCACTTCATCCGGTGTATATACCCTTCTCGACAGTTCTTTAACGCCACTATACCCCTCACAGAGCGCTTTTACAGTGACATTGACTTGTGACCTGTAAAGTACAATATCGCTGTGTGTAGGCGTTATACATCGCCGTAAATATGATGAAGGCAAATGCTGTCGGTTTATGGGAAAGTTGCTTTGGGTAAAACAAAAAAACGGCCCCAGAAGGGACCGTTTATGTTGCCAGACAGCGCTACTGATTAAGCGGATTTCTTCGCTTTTTTCTCAGCTTTAGCCGGAGCGGCTTCTTTTTTCGCTGCAGTTTCACCTTCTACATAATCACGACCGTAGTAGGTATCCAGCAGAATCTGTTTCAGCTCGGAGATCAGTGGGTAACGCGGGTTAGCGCCGGTGCACTGGTCATCGAATGCATCTTCAGACAGTTTATCCACATTCGCCAGGAAGTCTGCTTCCTGAACGCCAGCTTCACGGATAGATTTCGGAATACCCAGTTCAGCTTTCAGCGTTTCCAGCCATGCCAGCAGTTTCTCGATCTTAGCAGCAGTACGGTCGCCCGGTGCGCTCAGACCCAGGTGGTCAGCAATTTCAGCATAACGACGGCGAGCTTGCGGACGGTCATACTGGCTGAATGCAGTCTGCTTGGTCGGGTTGTCGTTCGCGTTGTAGCGAATAACGTTACAAATCAGCAGGGCGTTTGCCAGTCCGTGCGGAATATGGAACTGGGAACCCAGTTTGTGCGCCATTGAGTGACATACACCCAGGAAGGCGTTCGCAAACGCGATACCCGCGATAGTTGCTGCACTGTGAACACGTTCACGCGCTACCGGATTTTTAGACCCTTCGTGGTAGGACGCTGGCAGATATTCTTTCAGCAGTTTCAGTGCCTGCAGAGCCTGACCATCAGAGAACTCAGATGCCAGTACAGAAACATAAGCTTCCATGGCGTGAGTTACTGCGTCCAGACCACCGAAAGCACACAGGGACTTCGGCATGTCCATAACCAGGTTGGCATCGACAATCGCCATATCCGGGGTCAGCGCATAGTCTGCCAGCGGATATTTCTGACCAGTAGCGTCGTCAGTTACAACCGCAAACGGAGTGACTTCAGAACCTGTACCAGAAGTGGTGGTGACAGCGATCATTTTCGCTTTCACGCCCATTTTCGGGAACTTGTAGATACGTTTACGGATATCCATAAAGCGCAGCGCCAGTTCTTCGAAGTGAGTTTCCGGATGTTCGTACATGACCCACATGATCTTCGCGGCGTCCATCGGGGAACCACCACCCAGCGCGATAATCACGTCTGGTTTGAAGGAGTTTGCCAGTTCTGCACCTTTACGAACGATGCTCAGGGTCGGGTCAGCTTCTACTTCGAAGAAGACTTCAGTTTCAACGCCTGCTGCTTTCAGTACGGAAGTGATCTGATCAGCATAACCATTGTTGAACAGGAAGCGGTCAGTCACGATGAGCGCACGTTTGTGGCCATCAGTAATCACTTCATCCAGCGCGATTGGCAGGGAGCCACGGCGGAAGTAGATAGATTTCGGAAGTTTGTGCCACAACATGTTTTCAGCTCGCTTAGCAACGGTTTTCTTGTTGATCAGGTGTTTCGGACCAACGTTTTCAGAGATGGAGTTACCACCCCAGGAACCACAACCCAGAGTCAGGGAAGGTGCGAGTTTGAAGTTATACAGGTCACCGATACCACCCTGAGAAGCCGGGGTGTTAATCAGGATACGAGCCGTTTTCATTTTCTGACCGAAGTAAGAAACGCGAGCCGGTTGGTTATCCTGGTCAGTGTACAGGCAAGAGGTATGACCGATACCGCCCATAGCTACCAGTTTCTCTGCTTTTTCTACCGCGTCTTCGAAATCTTTAGCGCGGTACATTGCCAGAGTCGGGGACAGTTTTTCATGTGCGAACGGTTCGCTTTCATCAACAACGGTCACTTCACCGATCAGAATCTTGGTGTTTTCTGGTACAGAGAAGCCTGCCAGTTCAGCAATTTTATAGGCTGGCTGACCAACGATAGCCGCGTTCAGCGCACCGTTTTTCAGGATAACGTCCTGAACAGCTTTCAGCTCTTTACCCTGCAACAGATAGCCGCCATGGGTTGCGAAACGTTCACGTACTGCGTCATAAACAGAGTCAACAACAACAACAGACTGTTCAGAAGCACAGATTACGCCGTTGTCGAAGGTTTTGGACATCAGCACAGATGCAACTGCACGTTTGATATCAGCAGTTTCATCGATAACAACAGGCGTGTTACCCGCGCCTACACCGATAGCTGGTTTACCGGAGCTGTATGCGGCTTTAACCATGCCCGGACCACCAGTCGCGAGGATCAGGTTGATGTCTGGGTGGTGCATCAGTGCGTTAGACAGTTCAACCGAAGGTTGATCGATCCAGCCGATCAGATCTTTCGGAGCACCGGCAGCGATAGCAGCCTGCAGAACGATATCAGCTGCTTTGTTGGTTGCATCTTTTGCACGTGGGTGCGGGGAGAAGATAATGGCGTTACGGGTCTTCAGGCTGATCAGCGATTTGAAGATAGCAGTTGAAGTCGGGTTAGTGGTCGGAACGATACCGCAAATAATACCGATTGGTTCAGCGATAGTGATGGTACCAAAAGTGTCGTCTTCAGACAGAACACCACAGGTTTTTTCATCTTTATAGGCGTTGTAGATATATTCAGAAGCAAAGTGGTTTTTGATCACTTTATCTTCGACGATACCCATGCCGGATTCGGCAACGGCCATTTTCGCGAGTGGGATTCGAGCATCTGCGGCAGCCAGAGCGGCGGCGCGGAAGATTTTGTCTACTTGCTCTTGAGTGAAACTGGCATATTCACGCTGGGCTTTTTTTACACGCTCTACGAGTGCGTTAAGTTCAGCGACATTAGTAACAGCCATAATGCTCTCCTGATAATGTTAAACTTTTTTAGTAAATCATCTGCTCGAATACGAGAGTATAGTCAGTGCGGTGATGATTTGCTTAACCGATGAAAATCAAAAGCTTACTCGCGCTCACACTCACTGTGATTTACTAAAAGAGTTTAAACATTAGAGTTATTATCTCTAATGCGTCACTTCCAGGTGGCGTAAGCAAGATTACTCACTTCTGGGTACTGATTACGTGATCCAAATCAAATTTTTGCAAAGCTGACACCTTTCAGCATCGCTTTTCGCCATTATAGCTAACAGTTAATAAATTGTAGTATGATTTGTTGGCTACATTATCATGTTTTGCACAACCAGATAACAATAACGAATGATAGCAATTTTAAGTAGTTAGGAGGTGAAAAATGCTGTCAAAAGGCGTATTGTCAGCGCGTCTTTTTAACCTTATTTATGGCTAACATTATCCGGCTTTTGCTTCGGAGCTAACCGTGATTCAGACCCTTTTTGATTTTCCCGTTTACTTCAAATTTTTCATCGGGTTATTTGCGCTGGTCAACCCGGTAGGGATTATTCCCGTCTTTATCAGCATGACCAGTTATCAGACAGCGGCAGCGCGAAACAAAACTAACCTTACAGCCAACCTGTCTGTGGCCATTATCTTGTGGATCTCGCTTTTTCTCGGCGACACGATTCTGCAACTTTTTGGTATATCAATTGATTCGTTCCGTATCGCCGGGGGCATCCTGGTGGTGACGATAGCGATGTCGATGATCAGCGGCAAGCTTGGCGAGGATAAACAGAACAAGCAAGAAAAATCAGAAACCGCGGTACGTGAAAGCATTGGTGTGGTGCCACTGGCGTTGCCGTTGATGGCGGGGCCAGGGGCGATCAGTTCTACCATCGTCTGGGGTACGCGTTATCACAGCATTAGCTATCTGTTTGGTTTCTTTGTGGCTATTGCATTGTTCGCTTTATGTTGCTGGGGATTGTTCCGCATGGCACCGTGGCTGGTACGGGTTTTACGCCAAACCGGCATCAACGTGATCACGCGTATTATGGGGCTATTGCTGATGGCATTGGGGATTGAATTTATCGTTACTGGTATTAAGGGGATTTTCCCCGGCCTGCTTAATTAATTCCTTTCAAATGAAACGGAGCTGTCATGCTCCGTTTACTTCGTCATTATTTTTACTTTGTTCCCGCGCAGTTATCAAAAGCAAAAGGAATGGGTGAAAATATTCTTCTCAAATTACAGTTGGTTATAAGGATTTCCTTAACTGCTTCTCCTCACCATCATGTTATTTTCGCCACATCATAATCCTGGGCTTGCTGAAGAATAATTGAAATGATATTAGTAATTCCACTGCCTTTGGTAGAGGAAAGTGCTAAATAATAATCAATTGTTAAATTATTGTGCATTTCACTACTGGAACTGTAATCAGAAAAGAGAGACATGCTTAACCAATCTCTATTTGATTGAATTAAAAGATGTTTGTTAAGACATGGATGCAAGCTATAGATTCTGATACGGTCAATAAAAGAGAATTGCTTAACAATTTTGCAAAATGTATTGGCGAGTAAGAACCGCATTTGGTACTTTCCGGGCAACCGCCAGACGATTCTTTATTGGTAATGAGAATAATTAACAATTAAAGAGCGTCGCGAAAGAATAATGTGTCTCGACAGGGGAGACACAGTACGAATCGACATAAGGTGATCGTCTGAATCACCAGAATAAATAAAGTCGGTGATAGTAATACGTAACGATAAAGTAACCTGACAGCAGAAAGTCTCCGAGCCTGTGCAGGGTCCCAATCCGGGATTACACATGCTGGTTAATACCAGTAATTATAATGAGGGAGTCCAAAAAACAATGACCAACATCACCAAGAGAAGTTTAGTAGCAGCTGGCGTTCTGGCTGCGCTTATGGCAGGGAATGTCGCGCTGGCAGCTGATGTACCCGCAGGCGTCACACTGGCGGAAAAACAAACGCTGGTACGTAACAATGGTTCAGAAGTTCAGTCATTAGATCCGCACAAAATTGAAGGTGTTCCGGAGTCTAATATCAGCCGAGACCTGTTTGAAGGCTTACTGGTCAGCGATCTTGACGGCCATCCGGCACCTGGCGTCGCTGAATCCTGGGATAATAAAGACGCGAAAGTCTGGACCTTCCATTTGCGTAAAGATGCGAAATGGTCTGATGGCACGCCAGTCACAGCCCAAGACTTTGTGTATAGCTGGCAACGTTCTGTTGATCCGAACACCGCTTCTCCGTATGCCAGTTATCTGCAATATGGGCATATCGCCGGTATTGATGAAATTCTTGAAGGGAAAAAACCGATTACCGATCTCGGCGTGAAAGCTATTGATGATCACACATTAGAAGTCACCTTAAGTGAACCCGTTCCGTACTTCTATAAATTACTTGTTCACCCGTCAACTTCACCGGTGCCAAAAGCCGCTATCGAGAAATTCGGCGAAAAATGGACCCAGCCTGGTAATATCGTCACCAACGGTGCCTATACCTTAAAAGATTGGGTCGTAAACGAACGAATCGTTCTTGAACGCAGCCCGACCTACTGGAACAACGCGAAAACCGTTATTAACCAGGTAACCTATTTGCCTATTGCTTCTGAAGTTACCGATGTCAATCGCTACCGTAGTGGTGAAATCGACATGACTTATAACAACATGCCGATCGAATTGTTCCAGAAGCTGAAAAAAGAGATCCCGGACGAAGTTCACGTTGATCCATACCTGTGCACTTATTATTACGAAATTAACAACCAGAAACCGCCATTTAACGATGTACGTGTGCGTACCGCACTGAAACTGGGTATGGACCGCGATATCATTGTTAATAAAGTGAAAGCGCAGGGCGACATGCCCGCCTATGGTTACACTCCACCGTATACTGATGGCGCAAAATTGACTCAGCCGGAATGGTTTGGCTGGAGCCAGGAAAAACGTAACGAAGAAGCAAAAAAACTGCTGGCTGAAGCGGGTTATACCGCAGACAAACCGTTGACCATCAACCTGTTGTATAACACCTCCGATCTGCATAAAAAGCTGGCGATTGCAGCCTCTTCATTGTGGAAGAAAAACATTGGTGTAAACGTCAAACTGGTTAACCAGGAGTGGAAAACGTTCCTCGACACCCGTCACCAGGGCACTTTTGATGTGGCCCGTGCAGGCTGGTGTGCAGACTACAACGAACCAACTTCCTTCCTGAACACCATGCTGTCGAACAGCTCGATGAATACCGCGCATTATAAGAGCCCGGCCTTTGACAGCATTATGGCGGAAACGCTGAAAGCGACTGACGAGGCGCAGCGCACAGCTCTGTACACTAAAGCAGAACAACAGCTGGATAAGGATTCGGCCATTGTTCCTGTTTATTACTACGTGAATGCGCGTCTGGTGAAACCGTGGGTTGGTGGCTATACCGGCAAAGATCCGCTGGATAATACCTACACCCGGAATATGTACATTGTGAAGCACTAATGGCAATACGTGGGGCAGGCGTGTCCTGCTCCACGGTGTCTGATTTTTATCGCATTACAGAAGGCACAGGCCAGAAGGTAGGGCAATGTTAAAATTTATTCTACGTCGCTGTCTGGAAGCGATTCCGACGCTATTTATTCTTATTACTATTTCGTTCTTCATGATGCGCCTCGCGCCGGGAAGCCCTTTTACCGGCGAACGTACTTTACCGCCAGAAGTGATGGCCAATATCGAAGCGAAATATCATCTTAATGATCCGATCATGACACAGTATTTCAGCTACCTGAAACAACTGGCGCATGGCGATTTCGGTCCATCGTTTAAATATAAAGATTATTCGGTCAACGACCTGGTTGCATCCAGTTTTCCCGTTTCTGCCAAACTGGGAGCCGCAGCATTTTTCCTTGCGGTAATACTGGGTGTTAGTGCTGGCGTTATTGCCGCATTAAAACAAAACACCAAATGGGACTATACCGTGATGGGGCTGGCAATGACCGGGGTTGTTATCCCTAGTTTTGTGGTTGCGCCATTATTAGTCATGATATTTGCGATCATTTTGCATTGGCTGCCGGGCGGTGGCTGGAATGGTGGGGCGCTTAAATTCATGATATTGCCGATGGTGGCGTTGTCACTCGCCTATATCGCCAGTATTGCGCGTATTACCCGTGGCTCTATGATTGAGGTTTTACACTCCAACTTTATTCGTACTGCCCGGGCGAAAGGGTTACCTATGCGGCGGATCATTTTACGCCACGCATTAAAACCTGCTCTGTTACCCGTGCTCTCCTATATGGGCCCCGCATTTGTCGGCATTATTACCGGTTCTATGGTTATCGAAACCATTTATGGTTTGCCGGGGATTGGGCAACTGTTCGTTAATGGCGCATTGAACCGTGACTATTCCTTAGTGTTAAGCCTGACTATCCTGGTTGGTGCGTTAACCATTTTGTTTAATGCCATTGTCGATGTGCTATATGCGGTTATCGACCCGAAAATCCGTTACTGATACTGGAGCTCGCGATGATGTTAAGTAAGAAAAACAGCGAGACGCTGGAAAATTTCAGTGAAAAGCTGGAGGTCGAAGGGCGCAGCTTGTGGCAGGACGCACGTCGACGTTTTATGCATAACCGTGCGGCGGTTGCCAGTCTGATAGTGCTGGTGCTGATCGCGTTATTTGTAATCCTGGCACCGATGCTTTCGCAGTTTGCCTATGACGATACTGACTGGGCGATGATGTCCAGCGCCCCGGATATGGAGTCCGGTCACTACTTTGGTACTGACTCATCCGGTCGCGACCTGCTTGTACGCGTTGCGATTGGCGGGCGTATCTCACTCATGGTCGGTGTTGCTGCGGCACTGGTGGCTGTGGTCGTCGGGACACTTTATGGTTCGCTTTCCGGTTATCTGGGCGGTAAAGTGGATTCGGTAATGATGCGTCTGCTGGAAATCCTCAACTCCTTCCCATTCATGTTCTTCGTCATTTTGCTGGTGACCTTTTTCGGTCAAAACATCCTGCTGATTTTCGTGGCGATAGGCATGGTTTCCTGGCTGGATATGGCTCGTATTGTGCGTGGGCAAACCCTGAGTCTGAAGCGCAAAGAGTTTATTGAGGCGGCACAAGTTGGCGGTGTATCGACGTCGGGCATTGTTATTCGCCACATTGTGCCGAATGTACTCGGTGTGGTGGTGGTCTACGCATCACTTCTGGTGCCCAGCATGATCCTCTTTGAATCTTTCCTTAGCTTCCTGGGGTTGGGTACGCAAGAGCCGTTAAGCAGCTGGGGTGCATTGCTGAGTGATGGCGCGAACTCGATGGAAGTCTCTCCATGGTTACTGTTGTTCCCAGCGGGATTCCTCGTGGTGACACTGTTTTGTTTCAACTTTATCGGCGATGGCTTGCGTGATGCCCTCGACCCGAAAGATCGTTAAGGAGTGCAGCCATGAGCGTAATTGAAACTGCAACTGTGCCGCTCGCACAACAACAGGCTGACGCACTGCTGAACGTGAAAGATTTGCGTGTCACCTTTAGTACCCCGGACGGCGACGTCACGGCGGTCAATGATTTGAATTTTTCCCTACGTGCCGGAGAAACGCTGGGCATTGTAGGTGAGTCTGGTTCGGGTAAATCGCAAACTGCATTTGCGTTGATGGGCCTGTTGGCTGCCAACGGACGTATTGGCGGATCGGCAACCTTCAATGGGCGTGAAATCCTCAATTTGCCAGAGCATGAACTCAATAAACTGCGCGCTGAACAAATCTCAATGATTTTTCAGGACCCAATGACTTCGTTGAATCCCTATATGCGTGTCGGTGAGCAGTTGATGGAAGTGCTGATGCTGCATAAGAACATGAGCAAAGCTGAGGCGTTTGAAGAGTCGGTGCGGATGCTCGATGCGGTAAAAATGCCGGAAGCGCGTAAACGCATGAAAATGTACCCGCACGAATTTTCTGGCGGCATGCGTCAGCGAGTCATGATTGCGATGGCATTGCTATGTCGACCTAAGCTGCTGATTGCGGATGAACCCACTACTGCGCTGGACGTCACCGTACAGGCACAGATCATGACGCTATTAAATGAACTGAAGCGGGAATTTAATACCGCCATCATTATGATCACCCACGATCTTGGCGTGGTGGCGGGGATCTGCGACAAAGTGCTGGTAATGTACGCCGGGCGCACGATGGAATATGGCAATGCGCGCGATGTCTTTTATCAACCCGTTCATCCTTATTCTATCGGTTTGCTCAACGCGGTGCCGCGTCTTGATGCGGAAGGTGAAACAATGTTGACCATCCCGGGTAATCCGCCAAACTTGCTGCGATTACCGAAAGGTTGCCCGTTCCAGCCACGTTGTCCGCATGCGATGGAAATTTGTAGTAGCGCACCGCCGCTGGAAGAGTTTACGCCTGGCCGTCTGCGTGCTTGCTTTAAACCGGTGGAGGAACTGTTATGAATGCTGTAACTGAAGGAAGAAAAGTCCTCCTTGAAATCGCCGATCTGAAAGTGCACTTTGAAATCAAAGATGGCAAACAGTGGTTCTGGCAACCGCCGAAAACGCTCAAAGCCGTCGATGGTGTCACTCTTCGCCTGTATGAAGGGGAAACTTTAGGTGTGGTAGGGGAATCGGGATGCGGTAAGTCCACCTTTGCTCGCGCCATCATCGGTTTGGTCAAGGCGACCGACGGTCATGTTGCCTGGTTAGGTAAAGAGTTGCTGGGCATGAAGCCCGATGAATGGCGTGCCGTTCGCAGTGATATTCAGATGATTTTCCAGGATCCGTTGGCATCGCTTAACCCGCGTATGACCATCGGCGAGATCATCGCTGAACCACTGCGTACTTATCATCCGAAAATGTCACGCCAGGAAGTTCGCGAGCGCGTGAAGGCGATGATGCTGAAAGTCGGGTTATTGCCTAACCTGATTAACCGCTATCCGCATGAGTTCTCTGGTGGGCAGTGCCAGCGTATCGGGATTGCTCGTGCTCTTATTCTTGAACCGAAGCTGATTATCTGTGATGAGCCGGTGTCGGCGCTGGACGTGTCAATTCAGGCGCAGGTGGTCAACCTGCTCCAGCAGCTGCAACGCGAGATGGGATTGTCATTAATTTTTATCGCTCACGACCTGGCCGTGGTAAAACACATTTCCGATCGTGTGCTGGTGATGTATCTCGGCCATGCGGTAGAACTGGGGAACTATGATGAGGTCTACCACAATCCACTACATCCTTACACCCGGGCATTGATGTCGGCAGTCCCCATACCTGATCCGGATCTGGAGAAGAACAAAACCTTCCAGTTACTGGAAGGGGAATTACCGTCGCCGATCAACCCGCCTTCCGGTTGTGTTTTCCGTACCCGTTGCCCGATTGCCGGTCCGGAGTGCGCCAAAACACGTCCTGTTCTGGAGGGGAGTTTCAGACACGCCGTTTCTTGCCTGAAAGTCGATCCGCTTTAAACACAATAAGGGCTGACAGTTGTCAGCCCTTTTTCACGCCGAAAGCGATTATTTATTCCCGCCAGATGATATGGCACAGTTTGTGATCTTTTTCGCGGCATAACAGAATGCGGGCGAAAACATCGTTGATTTCACCATCTTCACTGTCCGCCAGACCAATCACCACTTCGGCAAAAAAGTCCGGGTTCAAATCGAAATCAACATGTTCCTGCCAGTCTTCTGCCGGATCGAATAACTCCGCGCCGCCGCGCTCTTCAAACTGAAGATTGAACAGCAGAACATCAGCTGGATCGAGATTGTCGGCAGCCAGTTCGAGAAAAATATCGTAGGCCTGCTCAAGCGTTTCATCTTCAGTCAGGCGATTGTTTAGATCCATATCCATAGTCACTACCTGTTTAACCTCTGTTGGCGACGTTTTACAGCAACGGGCTGAAGAAGTAAAACAGTCGCTCGGCGACACGTTGCCATAATGGACGTTTTAGCCATAAACGGGCATCGAGCAGACGAGAACGCGAAATATAATCGTCCTGAACGGCGGCGAGGTCAGCACCAAACCCTTTATCGTCGATTGCCAGGGTAATCTCGAAATTCAGCCACAGACTACGCATATCAAGGTTAACGGTACCAACCAGACTTAATTCGCCATCGACCAGCACGCTCTTGGTATGCAATAACCCGCCTTCAAACTGATAAATTTTAACCCCAGCAGCCAGCAGTTCCGTAAAGAACGCGCGACTGGCCCAGCCAACCAGCATTGAATCATTTTTTCGCGGAAGGATAATACTGACATCCACCCCGCGCTGCGCCGCCGTGCAAATCGCATGAAGTAAATCATCGCTGGGCACAAAGTAGGGCGTCGTCATGATCAAATATTCACGTGCCGAATAAGCCGCAGTCAGTAATGCCTGGTGAATGAGATCTTCCGGAAAGCCGGGGCCAGAAGCAATTGTGTGAATGGTGTGACCGCTGGCCTGCTCAAACGGCATAATATTGACATCTGGTGGTGGCGGCAGAATACGTTTCCCGGTTTCAATTTCCCAGTCGCAGGAATAAATAATCCCCATCGCGGTAGCGATGGGACCTTCCATACGCGCCATCAGATCAATCCATTGCCCTACGCCCGCATCTTGTTTGAAGTAGCGAGGGTCGACCATATTCATGCTGCCGGTGTACGCGATGTAATTATCGATCATGATCATCTTGCGATGTTGGCGCAGGTCCATACGGCGTAAAAACACACGCATCAGATTGACCTTTAAGGCTTCGACCACTTCAATACCGGCATTACGCATTAGCTCGGGCCAGGGGCTGCGGAAAAAAGCCACACTCCCGGCGGAGTCGAGCATCAATCGGCAGTGAATGCCGCGTCGCGCAGCGGCCATTAATGATTCAGCCACCTGGTCCGCCATGCCGCCGGGCTGCCAGATATAAAACACCATCTCAATATTATGGCGCGCGAGCTGGATGTCGCGGATTAACGCCTGCATCACATCATCTGACTCGGTCATCAGTTGTAGCTGATTCCCTTTGACCCCTGCGATCCCCTGACGACGCTCGCAAAGCTTGAATAATGGCGCAGCGACACTGCTATTTTCTTCGGCGAAGATATGCTTACAGGCTTTAAGGTCGTTAAGCCATTTTGCGGTGGAAGGCCACATCGCTCTGGCGCGCTCAGCGCGGCGTTTGCCTAAATGGAGCTCGCCAACGGCAAGATAGGCAATAATTCCGACTAACGGCAGAATGTAAATAATCAACAGCCAGGCCATCGCGGAGGGAACTGCGCGTCGTTTCATTAGAATGCGTAAAGTTACGCCTGCAATGAGCAACCAGTATCCCAGAATGGCCAACCAACTCACCAACGTATAAACGGTTGTCATAGATTAGAAATCCTTTTGAAAGCGCATTGTTATGAGTTTACGCATATGGATTCATCTGGCAAATAAAAACGCGGGAAAAGCACTGGTCAGCGTCGGGGGCGGGGGTATAATGACCATTCTGTTATTGCATAGAGTAGTTAACATGAAGCGGAGTAGAACGGAAGTGGGGCGCTGGCGCATGCAGCGTCAGGCTAGCCGACGTAAATCGCGTTGGCTTGAGGGGCAATCGCGCCGAAATATGCGTATCCACAGCATCAGGAAGTGCATTCTAAACAAACAGCGTAACTCGTTATTGTTTGCGATCTACAATATCTAAATGTACTGGGCACCATTGCGGTGCCCAATAAGTTTACTCTTCCGTCTTTAAACTCTATTTTTGCGCCGATTCTTTACTGTCAGCTTTCGTTTCTTGTTCATCGTTATCGCTGAAAATGCCATGACCGGAGTTCAACAACATTGAAACGAGCATATCATTATTAATCTCTTCACCATTTAAAACTCGCGCCAGAATTTCGCTGCCAAACAGTTGCGGCGAGAGAATGATATCCGGATGTACCATCTTAATCTTATTCAGGTTTTTGCTATCACTGACGGCGAGAACTGTTTTGACATCACTGCTCATATCTTTTGCCGAGAGTACAACAAACGCGTTATCTGCATCGTTATCACTCAGCGCCAGAATGGCCCGGCAACGATCGATTCCCGCTTTCTTCAAGACTGAACTGTCATTACTGTCACCGGGGATAACATCAGCGTTATCGCCTAAGCGTTGCTCAAGTTGCTTGATATCATCTTCAGGCAAGTTGCTGATAACCGTTACGTTTTGTCCGCGTTGATTCAGTTGCAGGATCGTATTGATGGCGAGAATCGAATGTCCGCAAACAATAAAATGATCTTTACGATGCATTGTATGATTGTTTCCTTTTACAAGTTTGTTGAATCCCCCGCGGATAAGCGGACCAAAAATTGAGGTCATAGAGGTGGCAAAAACGGTAATGCCGGAAATAATGACCGAAATAGTGAACAATCGTGCTGATTCAGAAACAGGGACAATATCGCCATAGCCGACGGTTGACATGGTTTCTATCGAAAAATAGAACGCGGTCATCAAACTTTCTATTCGCGGATTAAAACCTTCGCTTAAATAAAGCGCACCGTAGGTGGAGTAAAACAGTAACGTCGTGAAACTAATAAATGCGAAAATTGTCCCGGCTGCGGCGCTACTGTGGGAGAAGTCTTTGCGCAGTATCAGCAAAAACACCAGCGTAAAAATGCAAAATCCAATACTAAATTTCAGCCAGGGATAAAAATGCAGGGTGTAAATTAGCGCTATCAACAACAAAATGATACTGATTGCCCATGCGAGCTTTGCCCGGAACAGTAAGCCAATGGAGTTCAGGACAAGAAAGACGCCGAGCATAAAGAGTGGGGCGTTTGCCAGCAAGGAGAGATCCAACTCTGAAAATGCTTTGATATGGAAAATATCTAGCAAATTGACCGACATACCATAGATTGTTTTAAAAATAAGCAATCCATTTAAAAAGACGGCCAGCGCGAGAATGTCGTGCCGTAGGGTCACCCATAAATTAGTTGCTGTTTGTTTGAATGTAGCCCAGTGACTCACTGATACCTCTGTAACCACAATTTTGTTTAATTATCTGAGCGTGCACATTTTCTGAACATACATGCAGCGCGTGAATGTGTTAAACAATAGTAGATGACTTTATCCGCAGTAATCAAAGGTTTTGAGTGAGCAACTCTGCGTCAGGAAAGGGCATTTTTCCTGAATATGCTTACATCATATAAAGAAATACAGATAAAGTTATTATCTGCTTGTGGGGGTGAATGCACTGACCGACCTATAAGGAAAGGCCAAACAAGAACACGGTTGCAAAAACCGTGCCCTTAAATATTGAATCTCTATTCAGAACACTTTCTTAAATGGTTTCACTGAAACGTGTTCATAGACTCCTGCCGCTACGTACGGGTCAGCATCGGCCCAGGCCTGAGCTGCTTCCAGCGATTCAAATTCAGCAATAACGGTTGAGCCAGTAAATCCCGCAGCCCCTGGATCGTTACTGTCTACCGCTGGCATTGGACCAGCTGTCAACAAACGACCTTCATCATGCAGTAACTGTAAACGTGCTAAATGTGCCGGACGAACGGAAAGGCGTTTTTCGAGGCTATCAGCTTTGTCTTGAGCGTAAATAACATACAACACGGGCACAACTCCTTGTTCGGGAAAGTTGTAAAGTACGTTATTTGAAAGGGCGAAGATCTGCAACGGAAAGATGATGTCTTTGTTAAGACCATGCATAAAGTAAGGTCAATTACGCCAAAAATGACATTTTCACTGATCCTGATCGTCTTGCCTTATTGAATATGATTGCTATTTGCATTTAAAATCGAGGCCTGGTTTTTCTACTGAAATGATTATGACTTCAATGACCCTTGATTTACCTCGCCGCTTCCCCTGGCCGACGTTACTTTCGGTCTGCATTCATGGTGCTGTTGTGGCGGGTCTGCTCTATACCTCGGTACATCAGGTTATTGAACTACCTGCGCCTGCGCAGCCAATTTCTGTCACGATGGTTGCGCCTGCGGATCTCGAACCGCCACAAGCCGTTCAGCCGCCACCGGAGCCGGTGGTAGAGCCAGAACCGGAACCTGAGCCGATCCCCGAACCGCCAAAAGAAGCACCGGTGGTCATTGAAAAGCCGAAGCCGAAACCTAAGCCAAAACCGAAGCCGGTGAAAAAGGTACAGGAACAGCCAAAACGCGATGTCAAACCCGTAGAGTCGCGTCCGGCATCACCGTTTGAAAATACGGCGCCCGCGCGCCCGACATCAAGTACGGCGACGGCTGCAACCAGCAAGCCGGTTACCAGTGTGGCTTCAGGACCACGCGCATTAAGCCGTAATCAGCCGCAGTATCCGGCACGAGCACAGGCATTGCGCATTGAAGGGCAGGTTAAAGTTAAATTTGACGTCACGCCGGATGGTCGCGTGGATAACGTACAAATCCTCTCAGCCAAGCCTGCGAATATGTTTGAGCGTGAGGTGAAAAATGCGATGCGCAGATGGCGTTATGAGCCGGGTAAGCCAGGCAGTGGGATTGTGGTGAATATCCTGTTTAAAATTAACGGCACCACCGAAATTCAGTAAGCATAAAGTCAAAAGCCTCCGACCGGAGGCTTTTGATTATTACTCAACAGGTAAGGCGCGAGGTTTTCCTTCAGGATCAACCGCGACATACTTAAATAATGCTTCTGTCGCTTTATAGCGTTGCCCAATGGGTTCAGACGCGACTTTTTTCACCCACACTTCAATATTAATGCTAACCGATGTCGTCCCTTTCTGGACACAGCGTGCATAGCAGCACACCACATCGCCGACCGCAACCGGTCGTAAGAAAGTCATTCCTTCAACCCGCACGGTCACTACGCGACCGTGGGCAATTTCTTTCGCCAGAATAGCGCCGCCAATATCCATTTGTGACATTAACCAACCACCAAAGATGTCACCATTGGCATTGGTATCGGCGGGCATGGCTAAAGTACGTAAAACAAGATCGCCCTGAGGGACGTTATGTGTTGTAGACATGGTAAAACCGACTTAAAAGGAAAATCACAGGCGCGATGCTACTATGATTTTCCTGAGGAGAACAGAGGAGATACAGCGCCAGCCCCGAAGGACTGGCAGTCTGGTTAGGATTTATCTTCCTGCGGCATGTGGCGGTAGATATAGATACCGCTTAACAATGTGAAGATTAAGGTAAGGGCGGTCAGGCCAAAGACTTTAAAGTTGACCCAAATATTTTGCGGCAGCCAGAATGCGATGTAGATGTTTGCCAGACCGCAAAGGATAAAGAAAACAGCCCAGGCCAGATTCAGCTTCGACCATACCGGTTGCGGCAGCGTGAGTTCTTTACCCAGCATCCGCTGAATTAGCGGCTTTTTCATCACCCATTGGCTGACTAACAGGGCACCCGCAAACAGGGCATAAATGACAGTAACCTTCCATTTAATAAACTCATCATTGTGGAAGAACAGGGTCAAGCCACCGAAGACGACCACCAGAACAAAAGTGATCAGGGCCATCTTCTCAACCTTACGAAAGCGAACCCAGCTATATATAAGCACAAGCGCCGTGGCGACGATCAGCGCCGCAGTAGCCGCATAGATGTCATAAATCTTGTAAAACGCGAAAAAGACAACCAGCGGTAAAAAATCAAGAAACTGCTTCATTTTACGATTCCGTAATCAAATGCTTAAGGTTATTGGCGAATCAACATATACAGGCGGAACAGATAGATGAGCAGTATGGCTGAAATCAGGTTGCTCAAGGTGTTCGCAAGTACGGCACCAATTTCCGGGGTTAATGCGGCAAAAGAAGAGGCAAAAAGCAGCAACAGTGTTTTTGCCAGCAACCAGCTCAGTACTGCGGGTGCCACCAGACGCATATTCGCCCAAGTCAGCCGCATACTGCTACGCATCGAGGCAAAAACGCCCATTTTGTCCTGTACCAACATCACCGGTGCCAGGGCCAGTAAAATGGCCATGATAATTCCCGGAACGACCACCAGCATGATGCCAATCTGTACTAAAAGGGTAGTCAGAAAAATCAGAATAAATAACTTTGGCAATATCGGCGCACTGGCACCAATAGCTCGCAGCGTACTGACTCTCTGACCCGCAGACACCAGCTGGATAATTAATATTACGCCTCCGGCGAGAATGGCGTTACCGATTAATCCTGAAAAAGTGGACGCCGCTGAAGCCTGCAGCAAAATTTGTTGCTGTTCCGGTGACATATTCTGAACCAGGTCGAACAACCCACTACTGCCGCTAACGGGCACGCCGTCATTGAGCTGCGCAAGCTGTGCATCACTGGGTGAGAAAACATGCCCTAACACCACTGTGATAAACGCACATAGCAACGATACCAACAGAATGGTCATAAATTGATTACGGAAGAAATTTCCGGTGTCACGGTATACGGACTGCGCCGTGATAGACATGCACTCTCCTTGAGTTTTATGCAGGTGTTAATTAGCGGGCAATTGTACCCTGGTTAAGCCTCGGGTGGCAGCATCAGGTCTTGTATGGAAAAGCATATCTTTGTAAAGCGGAGGTAATTGCTGGCCTTCAGGCGTGGGCAAACC
The DNA here is from genome assembly GCF_046487485.1 of Escherichia sp. WS1368. NCBI lineage: Bacteria > Pseudomonadati > Pseudomonadota > Gammaproteobacteria > Enterobacterales > Enterobacteriaceae > Escherichia > Escherichia sp. WS1368. The sequence goes on along the minus strand of NZ_JBJQJI010000007.1, from coordinate 145,155 downwards.
GCGGCAAGTGGCGAACGAGTTAATATTTGCGTAGCGAAAATATTTAAAAATTGATTTAAATCACATTAACCAGGATTCTCAATGCAACTTCTAAATTAATCCAGATCAATAAATGGTGAATTATCATATGTAATGTGATCTATGTAGGATCATTTGTTACTCCAATGTAGGTATATTCGTCACGTTTTTATAACCATAACGACGGAGCGGATATGAAAAAGTTAACAGTGGCGGCTTTGGCAGTAACAACTCTTCTCTCTGGCAGTGCCTATGCGCATGAAGCAGGCGAATTTTTTATGCGTGCAGGGTCTGCAACCGTACGTCCAACAGAAGGTGCTGGTGGTACGTTAGGAAGTCTGGGTGGATTCAGCGTGACCAATAACACGCAACTGGGCCTGACGTTTACTTATATGGCGACCGATAACATTGGTGTGGAATTGCTGGCAGCGACGCCGTTCCGCCATAAAATCGGCACCCGGGCGACCGGCGATATTGCAACCGTTCATCATCTGCCGCCAACACTGATGGCGCAGTGGTATTTTGGTGATGCCAGCAGCAAATTCCGTCCTTACGTTGGTGCAGGTATTAACTACACCACCTTCTTTGATAATGGATTTAACGATCATGGCAAAGAGGCGGGGCTTTCCGATCTCAGTCTTAAAGACTCCTGGGGAGCTGCCGGGCAGGTGGGGGTTGATTATCTGATTAACCGTGACTGGTTGGTTAACATGTCAGTGTGGTACATGGATATTGATACCACCGCCAATTATAAACTGGGCGGTGCACAGCAACACGATAGCGTACGCCTCGATCCGTGGGTGTTTATGTTCTCAGCAGGATATCGTTTTTAATTCCGCACAAAAACGACCCCGTAATATACGGGGTCAATAAGGACATGGTATAAAGGGTATTATTTCTTCGCTTCTACGCCATCAGTTTCAGAGCGAATTAAAAATTTCTCAGTTGTTTGCGGAATATGCTGAATCAGCCAGTCGGCCATTTCTTTTTCCTCATTTAAAATCGCTTCGATGGTTGGAATTGAAGCTGTATCACCGGCATTTTTTGCTGCTGCTAATAGTGAGGTGTAACAGGCGATTTCAAATTGCTCGAAGACATATCCGCTAATAGAGCCTTTGACTATTTCATCAGAAGGGAATATACCACCGATTGACTGCCCAAGCGCAGCCATTTTACTCATGGAATCTTTAATGACTGAACGTGAAATGTCATTACGATCAAGAATAGTTTCCAGTTGAACAATCTGGTTTTTGGTTTCACTAAGATGTTGTTCAATACGAGCGCGTAGTTCAGGATAATTATCTATACGACTAGCCATGGATTCAAGCATAGATTCGGCTTGCTTTTCCATTGCGTGGGCGTCACGTAACCAGTCATGATAATGTTCAATACGATTCATGAAAATGTCCTCTTTATAAAATGACTAAAAGTTAAAGTTCATATTTCAGGCTTTATTTTCGGCTTTCTTATTTACGTTATTAAGTGCCAGATCAGTCAGTTTGATGTCGGTGGCCTTTTCTTCTTCAAGAGTTTCTTTCAGAAGCTTCGCTGCTTTACGGTAACCTAATTGTTCAGCCAGCGTCGCTAATGTCCCGTAACTGGCGATCTCATAGTGCTCGACTTTCTGCGCTGCGGCAATCAGTGCGGCATCACGCACTTCGTTTTTCTCGGTGCTTTCGATAACCTCATTAGCTTCTTCAATGAGACCTTCCATTGCCACACATTTCATGCGCTTAATTTTCAGGTTCGATTCAGATTCCACAACTTGATCAATACGTTCAATCTGTCCATGAGTTTCCTCGAGGTGCGCATGAAAAGCCTGACTTAATTTTTCGTTTGATGTTGCTCTTGCGAGTTTTGCCAGTGCCCGGGTTAATTGTTTTTCTGCGCTGTAGGTATCTGAAAGCAGGTGAATAAATACATCTTCAATGGTCTTCATATTCATATTTTTCTCCAGTGAAATCACTGCGAGCCATACGGCCCGCAGATGCAATTATCTTTATCAGCTGATATTAATAATTAACGGTGAATCAGGATTTGCCTGATTTATTACCACCGCTTTGTTGACCGCCTTTTTTACCCGCTTCAGATGCGCGTTGCGGATCATTTTTAAAATTACCGCCGCTATGCTGACCGCCTTTACGGCCAGCGTCGGATGCCTTTTCACGGTCTTCGGCGAAATTTCCTGAACCACCACGATGTTCGGCCATGTTATTTCTCCCGTTGCGTTGCATTGTTTCATTAATATGAGTGTTGTGTGTCGACACTCATTAAAATTAGTCGCTAATGAAAATTAGTCAAATTAAGCGCAACGAGAAGAAAGAGGGAAAATATATTATGAGGAACATTCTGGATATATTAACAATTGCCTGAGGAATAAGTGACTTAGAGAAAATTATTGACTTTACTGGTGTTATGTTGCGGGATTAATTTGTTTGATTATATTACTGTTGGGCTGAAAAAAGACGTAAGTTTACGTTCGACAGGGGTAAGCGAAACGGTAAAAAGATAAATAATAAATGAATTTAGGATTTTTCCAGCTTCGTTAAAGACAGTTAAAATGCCGCCAGCGGAACTGGCGGCTGTGGGATTAGCTGCGCGTCGCCGCTTTCATCGGTTGTACAAAAGCTTTCAGTGCCGCCAGCATTTTCTCTGGCTCATTAATATGTTGCTCGATGATTTTAACGATGGCCGAACCAGAAATCGCGCCCGCAGCTCCTGCATCAATCGCTGCTTTTACCTGATCCGGGGCGGAAATACCAAAGCCCTGCAATGGAGGCGCAGCATTGTATTCTTTCAGCTTCGTGACCAGATGATTGAGGGGTAACGCGGCGCGGTTTTCTGCGCCGGTCACGCCCGCACGTGACAATAAATAGGTGTATCCACGACCGTAGGAGGCTATCTGGCGCAGCAAATCATCGTCGGCATTCGGCGGGCAAATAAAGATAGGTGCGACATTATGACGCAACGCGGCCTGGCGGAAGGGCGCGGACTCTTCCACTGGCACATCGGCAACCAGCACCGAATCGACGCCGACTTTCTCGCACTGGGCATAAAACTCATCAATGCCTTTGTTAAACACCAGGTTGGCATACATCAAAAGGCCGATGGGAATGGTCGGGTGCTTCTGGCGAATCAGTGCCAGCATCTCAAAGCACTGTGCCGGGGTCACACCTGCCGCAAAGGCACGCAGTGTGGCGTTTTGAATCGTCGGGCCATCCGCCAGTGGGTCGGAGAAGGGGATACCTAACTCCAGCGCGTCAGCACCGGCTTCAATTAGCGTGTCGATAATTTTCAGCGACTGCTCAATGCCCGGATCACCGAGCGTGACGAAAGGAACGAATGCGCCTTCTTTGCGCTCCTTCAACTGGGCAAACAGAGATTCGTAGCGTTCCATCAGATTTCCCCTCGAGCTTTCAAAATATCGTGAACGGTGAAGATGTCTTTATCGCCGCGACCGGAAAGGTTAACCACCAGTAGCTGCTCTTTTTCCGGGTTTTCGCGCATCATTTTCAGCGCATGGGCCAGGGCGTGGGAGGACTCCAGCGCCGGGATGATCCCTTCGTGCAGGCAGAGCGTTTTGAAGGCTTCCAGTGCTTCATCATCGGTAATTGACACGTAATCAGCGCGTCCAGTGCTGTTAAGATACGCGTGTTGTGGGCCGACAGACGGGAAATCCAGTCCGGCGGAGATGGAGTAAGATTCTTCAATCTGCCCGTCTTCGGTTTGCATCATCGGCGCTTTCATACCGAAATAGATGCCCACACGACCATGTTTTAACGGTGCGCCGTGCTCGCCAGTTTCGATACCGTGACCGCCAGGCTCCACACCAATCAGGCCGACGTCGGTTTCGTTGATGAAATCAGCAAACATGCCGATGGCATTCGAACCGCCGCCAACACAGGCGATAACCGCATCCGGCAGGCGACCTTCTCTTTCCAGAATCTGCGCTTTCGTTTCTTCGCCAATCATCCGCTGAAACTCACGCACAATGGTCGGGTAAGGATGCGGGCCAGCCGCGGTGCCCAGCATATAGTGCGCGGTTTCATAACTGCCGGACCAGTCGCGTAGCGCCTCATTACAGGCATCTTTCAGCGTCGCGGAACCGCTATGCACCGGGATCACTTCCGCACCCATTAAGCGCATACGAAAAACGTTAGGCGACTGGCGCTCGACGTCTTTGGCACCCATATAAATGCGACATTTCAGGCCGAGCAGGGCGCTGGCAAGGGCCGACGCCACGCCATGCTGACCGGCTCCGGTTTCGGCGATGATTTCCGTTTTACCCATCCGCTTCGCCAGCAAAGCCTGGCCGAGCACCTGGTTGGTTTTATGCGCGCCGCCGTGCAGCAAATCTTCGCGCTTGAGATACAGCGTGGTGTTAGTGCCAGCCGTAATGTTCTGGCATTTGGTGAGTGCGGTTGGACGCCCGGCATAGTTTTTCAGCAGGTCGTTGAACTGAGCCTGAAATTCAGGATCTTTTTGCGCGCTGACAAAAGCTTCTTCCAGCTGGCGCAGAGCAGGCATCAGGATTTGTGGCACGTACATGCCGCCAAACTCACCAAAATACGGGTTAAGTAATGTTGTCATTGTTCCTTTCCTTAATATGCGCGCAGCGTCTGGAAAACCGAGGCCAAAAGACGTGCGTCTTTGATGCCCGGTTGCGACTCTACAGCAGAATTAAAATCAAGTCCGGCGCAGCCGGTTTGTGCCGCTTCCACGCAGTTATCTGCGCCTAAGCCCCCCGCCAGCAGAACGTTGCCAAGCGATTGACCGTTTAACAGTGACCAGTCGAAACGTTGACCGCTTCCACCCTGGCCGTTGTCTAAAACATATTTATCAACGTGCTGAAGCTCGCGGGCGGGCAGGGTTTCACCGACGCTTAATGCTTTCCAGATGGCAACGTGTGCTGGCAGAGCTTCACGCAGCGTATCGATATACAGCTGATCTTCATTACCATGCAGTTGCACTGCCGCCAGCGATAACACCTTAGCTTTGTCCACCACATCGGCAATATCGTGATTGCGGAACACGCCAACATACTGCAACGGTGCCGCAGCCATCACTTCCTGCGCCTGTTCAACGTTGACGCAACGCGGTGACGTTGTAACAAAAATCAACCCACCGTAAATCGCGCCCGCGTCATAAGCGGCTCTAGCATCTTGCCCACGCGTCAGGCCACATACTTTATTCTCACCCAGCAACACCCGGCGCACGGCGGCGTTCAAATCGTCATGGGCCATCAACGCCGAACCAATCAGAAAACCGTTAGCGAAGTGGCTTAACTCGCGCACCTGAGCGTAAGTATTGATGCCGGATTCGCTGATTACCGTCACGTTGTGCCCCAGTTTCGGCGCAAGCTCGCGGGTACGGTTGAGATCAATCGACAAATCACGTAGATCGCGGTTGTTGATGCCAACGACCTTTGCCCCCAATGCAATGGCGCGCTCCAGTTCCTCTTCATTACTGACTTCGGTAAGCACGCCCATCTCCAGACTGTGGGCGACGGCGGCAAGGTGGCGATATTGTTCGTCATCCAGTACTGAAAGCATTAATAAGCAGGCATCGGCCTGGTAATAGCGCGCCAGATAGATCTGGTAAGGGTCGATAATGAAGTCTTTACATAAAATCGGCTGCGGGGCGATTTGGCTGACGATTGGGAGGAAATCAAAGCTCCCCTGAAAATATTTCTCATCAGTCAGCACCGAAATTGCCGAAGCGTAATGTTTATAAATGGCGGCAATGCGTGCCGGATCGAAATCATCACGGATCACGCCTTTTGACGGCGAGGCTTTCTTGCACTCAAGAATAAACGCCGTGCGTGCACCCTGTAGCGCATCATAAAAATGTCGCGTGCTCGGCTGAATCTCATTCTGAAAACTGGCCAGCGGTTGCTGCTGTTTGCGGGTTTCTACCCAAATCGCCTTGTCTGCGACGATTTTCGCTAAAACGGTTTGCATCATTTACCCTCGTGCCGCCAGTGCGGTGACTCTGTCGTAAGCGGAACCACTGCGCAGTACCTCAAGAACAGTTTGCGCATTGGCTTGCAGATCTTCATGGCCATGCAGGCGCATTAACATGGCGACATTCGCCGCGACGGCTGCTTCATGGGCGGCGTCGCCTTTACCTTGTAACAAGCGTGTTAAAATGTCACGGTTTTCTTCCGGTGTTCCACCTGCCAGTTGCTCCTGGTGGTAGGGGGTCAGGCCAAAATCTTCAGCGGTCAATTGATAGCTCTTAATTTCGCCGTCATGCAGTTCGGCAACGATTGTCGGCGCGTGTAATGAAACTTCATCCATCCCGCCGCTGTGCACCACTGCCGCGCGTTGATACCCCAGCACGCGCAAGGTTTCGGCAATCGGTAGCACCAGTTCCGGACTATAAACACCAATTAACGCCAGCGGAGGATGCGCCGGGTTAATCAGTGGCCCCAGCACGTTGAACAGGGTGCGGGTTTTCAGTTGCTGGCGAACCGGCATCGCGTGGCGAAATCCGGTGTGATATTTCGGCGCAAAGAGGAAACAGACGCCTAACTCATCCAGCGCCTGGCGCGATTTATCGGCGTTCATATCAAGATTAATACCGAATGCCGCCAGCAGATCCGACGAACCGGATTTACTGGAGACACTACGGTTGCCGTGTTTCGCCACTTTCAGCCCACAGGCCGCGGCGACAAACGCACTGGCGGTAGAAATATTGATACTGTTGCTGCCGTCACCACCGGTGCCGACGATATCGGCAAACAGATAATCCGGGCGCGGGAATGGCGCAGCATTTTCCAGAAGGGCAGTTGCTGCCCCGGCGATTTCGTTCGGGTGCTCGCCGCGAATTTTCATGCTCACCAGCGCCGCCGCGAGCTGTTCTGGCTTCAGCTCGCCACGCACCACCGCTGAAAACAGCTGGTGGCTTTCTTGCTGGCTAAGCGTCTGCGCCTGATACAGTTTTTCCAGAATCGGTTGCAGCGTGTTAGTCGGTTCCAGTTTCTGCTGCGCCCAGGCCAATGTTTGTTCCAGCAGGCGAGCGCCCTGGGTAGTAAGAATGGATTCCGGATGGAACTGGAATCCACAAACGCGATCTGCATCGTGACGCACCGCCATCACCATGCCATTAAAATGGGCGTTGATGGTTAAACCGGCCGGAATGTTACTGCCAACCAGCGAGTGATAACGCGCCACTGGCAGCGGGTTTGTTAATCCGGCAAACATCGCCTGACCGTCATGTTCAATGCTGGAGGCTTTACCGTGAAGAATTTCGCCCGCTTGACCGACATACCCCCCATAAGCTTCGACAATCGCCTGATGACCGAGGCAAATGCCAATAATTGGCAGCTTGCCGCGCAGGCGGGTGAGGAGTTCCGGCATACAACCGGCTTCACTTGGCACACCGGGGCCAGGAGAAAGCATCAGCACCGGATTGCTCATTGTCGCCAGGCGTTCAATTAAGGTCTGCGCCGGAATATGGTTGCGGTAAATCACCACGTTATGACCATTGCTGCGCAACTGATCTGCCAGGTTGTAAGTAAAAGAGTCGATATTATCGAGCAGCAGAATGTCAGCCATCAGAACGTCTCCTGTGCATGATGCGCGGTGGCAATAGCGCGCAGTACAGCGCGGGCTTTATTACGGGTTTCGTCGGCTTCCGACTGCGGAACAGAATCAAGTACCACGCCAGCACCGGCTTGCACGGTGGCGATACCGTTTTCCACCAGCGCCGAGCGGATCACAATGCAGGTGTCGAGATCGCCATGCGCGGTGAAATAACCTACCGCGCCGCCGTAGCTGCCGCGGCGACGACCTTCCGCCTCGGCAATTAACTGCATAGCGCGTACTTTCGGCGCACCGCTTAACGTCCCCATATTCATACAGGCGCGGTAAGCGTGCAGGGCGTCGAGATCGTGGCGCAGCTCACCGACCACGCGGGAGACCAGGTGCATCACGTAAGAGTAACGGTCAACTTTGGTGAGATCGGCGACGTAGCGGCTGCCGGGGGTGCAAATGCGTGCCAGATCATTACGGGCGAGATCCACCAGCATCAGATGTTCAGAAAGCTCTTTATGATCGGTACGCATTTCCAGTTCGATGCGGCTGTCGAGGTCTCTGTCCAGCGAGCCATCGGCGCGACGACCGCGCGGGCGTGTTCCGGCAATCGGGTAGATCTCAATCTGGCGGCTGGTGGCGTCATACTTGAGCGAACTTTCCGGCGACGCGCCAAACAGGGTGAAATCATTATCCTGCATAAAAAACATGTACGGGCTGGGATTACTCTTTTTCAGCACGTAATAGGCCGCCAGCGGTGACGGGCAGGGCAGAGAGAAACGGCGAGATGGCACCACCTGGAAAATTTCTCCAGCGCGAATCGCTTTTTGCAACAAACGCACTACGCCACCGAACTCTTCATCGCTCTGATTACATTCACAACGCATATGCGGCACGGAAACCACCGGCAGCGGTGGCGCGGCTTCGGTCAGCTGCTGGCGAAGATCGTTCAGGCGAGCAGTGAGACGTTGTTTTTCTTCTTCATTCGGAGCAAACAGGCTGGCCTGAATGCGGGTGCTTTTTTTCTGATGGTCAATCACCATCAGCGTTTCTGCGAGATAAAAGCAGAAATCAGGACAGTTATTTTCCGCTGCCAGTTGCGGTAAATCTTCAAATCCCGCCACAAGGTCATAAGAGAACAGGCCGCCGAAGAACATGGCTTCTCGTTCTTCCTTCGGTACATTCAACAGATTCTGCAATAAACGGAAAGCGTCAAAAACAGAAAGGGAGCATAAGCGGGCGTCTTCATCCAGCAGTGGACTGACAGGGGGGAAGCGCAGCACACGGCAGTTTGGTGATTGTTCACTTTCCACACCCGCAGGCAGGGCGTTATCCAGTAGTGCCAGCAGGGCTTCGCCATTGCCGGAAAGTGCCTGAATTGTGACAGTGTCACCTAATGCTGTAATGCGCAGCGCACTGTCTATCAGCAGCAGGCTTTTTAAATCATCTTTGCTGTCGATATCTGCGGATTCCAGCAGCAGCGTTGCTGGACGATTCCCACACAACTGGTGAAAAAGCGCAGTCGGGTTGTCGCGATAAGTGCCTTCGCAGGTTAGCAGTTCGAGAGTCGGTTTTTGTGTTTGCATTGTTATTCTCTAATTTTGTTCAAAAAAAAGCCCGCTCATTAGGCGGGCTGGGTATCTGATTGCTTTACGCATGGTGAATACACTGCCCGTTTCAGGAAGTGCGCCACCAACCTTTCAGTACGAAAATTGCTTTCATTGTCGATACCCTTTTTACGTGAACTTGCGTACTAGTTAACTAGTTCGATGATTAATTGTCAACAGCTCATTTCAGAATATTTGCCAGAACCGTTATGATGTCGGCGCAAAAAACATTATCCAGAACGGGAGTGCGCCTTGAGCGACACGAATTACGCAGTGATTTACGACCTGCACAGCCATACCACAGCTTCCGATGGCTGCCTGACGCCAGAAGCATTGGTGCACCGTGCAGTCGAGATGCGCGTCGGCACCCTGGCGATCACCGACCATGACACCACAGCTGCAATCTCACCAGCAAGAGAGGAAATTTCACGTTCGGGACTGGCGCTGAATCTTATTCCCGGCGTGGAAATTTCCACGGTCTGGGAAAATCATGAAATTCATATTGTCGGGCTGAATATTGATATTACTCATCCGCTAATGTGTGAGTTCCTCGCGCAGCAGACAGAACGGCGCAATCAGCGGGCGCAGCTGATTGCTGAAAGACTTGAAAAAGCGCAAATACCTGGGGCGCTGGAAGGCGCGCAACGACTGGCGCAGGGCGGTGCGGTGACGCGCGGTCATTTTGCGCGTTTCCTTGTGGAGTGCGGCAAAGCCAGTTCAATGGCGGATGTCTTTAAAAAATATCTGGCGCGCGGGAAAACCGGATACGTTCCGCCACAGTGGTGTACAATAGAACAAGCTATTGATGTCATTCATCATTCTGGCGGTAAGGCGGTGCTAGCTCATCCTGGGCGGTACAATCTTAGTGCTAAATGGCTGAAAAGATTGGTTGCGCATTTTGCCGAACACCACGGCGACGCGATGGAAGTCGCGCAGTGCCAGCAATCGCCCAATGAACGCACCCAGCTGGCCACACTTGCGCGTCAGCATCATTTATGGGCATCACAAGGATCTGATTTTCATCAGCCGTGCCCGTGGATTGAACTGGGTCGTAAACTCTGGCTGCCTGCAGGCGTTGAAGGCGTCTGGCAGCTATGGGAACAGCCGCAGAACACCACAGAGAGGGAATTATGAGCCAGTTTTTTTATATTCATCCTGATAACCCGCAGCAACGTCTGATCAACCAGGCGGTGGAGATCGTGCGTAAAGGCGGGGTGATTGTTTATCCAACTGATTCCGGCTATGCGCTCGGCTGTAAAATTGAAGATAAAAACGCCATGGAGCGTATTTGTCGTATTCGCCAGCTGCCGGACGGTCACAACTTTACCCTGATGTGTCGCGATCTTTCTGAGCTCTCGACCTATTCATTCGTGGATAACGTTGCGTTTCGTTTAATGAAAAACAACACGCCGGGCAACTACACCTTCATCCTGAAAGGGACGAAGGAGGTGCCACGCCGTCTGTTGCAGGAAAAACGCAAAACCATCGGTATGCGTGTGCCTTCTAACCCGATTGCGCAGGCGCTGCTTGAAGCATTGGGCGAACCGATGCTTTCCACATCACTGATGCTGCCAGGTAGCGAATTTACCGAATCCGATCCGGAAGAAATTAAAGACCGTCTGGAAAAACAGGTAGATTTGATTATTCACGGCGGCTATCTCGGGCAGAAACCAACAACGGTTATTGATCTTACTGATGATACGCCGGTCGTGGTGCGTGAAGGCGTAGGTGATGTGAAGCCTTTCTTATAACAAATTGCGTTCCACGGATGGAAGACTATGGCAGGGAAGTTTCGCTGCATTTTGCTGTTGATAGCAGGGCTGTTTGTATCATCTCTAAGTTATGCAGAAAACACGGAGATCCCTTCTTATGAAGAAGGGATCTCGCTCTTTGATGTTGAAGCCACCCTGCAACTGGATGGGGTGCTCGACATCAAAGAGAACATTCATTTTCAGGCGCGAAATCAGCAGATTAAGCACGGATTTTATCGTGATTTACCACGACTATGGATGCAGCCTGATGGTGACGCTGCACTGCTGAACTATCATATTGTTGGCGTCACCCGTGATGGTGTTCCTGAACCCTGGCATCTTGACTGGCATATCGGTTTAATGAGTATTGTCGTGGGCGATAAACAACGTTTCTTGCCTCAAGGTGACTATCATTATCAAATTCATTATCAGGTTAAAAATGCTTTCCTGCGTGAGGGAGATTCTGATCTGTTAATCTGGAACGTGACCGGTAACAAGTGGCCGTTTGAAATTTATAAGACCCGATTTTCTCTCCAGATCTCTAATATTGCGGGTAATCCATTTAGCGAAATTGATCTCTTTACCGGAGAAGAGGGCGACACATATCGAAATGGCCGCATCCTTGAGGACGGAAGAATTGAATCCCGCGATCCGTTTTATCGTGAAGACTTCACGGTCCTCTATCGCTGGCCTCACGCTTTACTTAGCAATGCCCCGGCTCTACAAACGACGAATATTTTCAGCCATCTTCTTTTACCCTCCACGTCATCGTTGTTAATTTGGTTTCCGTGTCTGCTCATGGTTTGTGGATGGTTATATCTCTGGAAGCGCAGGCCGCAATTTACGCCGGTAGATGTGATTGAAACCGATGTCATTCCGCCAGATTACACGCCCGGCATGTTACGTCTCGATGCGAAGCTGGTTTACGACGATAAAGGTTTTTGTGCCGATATCGTAAATCTGATTGTGAAAGGCAAAATTCATCTGGAAGATCAGTATGACAAGAACCAGCAAATCCTGATTCGTGTTAATGAAGGCGCGACCAGAAATAATGCGGTATTACTGCCCGCAGAGCAGTTATTACTGGAAGCGTTATTTCGTAAAGGCGATAAGGTCGTTCTTACGGGGAGACGCAACAGAGTGTTACGCAGGGCATTTTTACGGATGCAGAAATTTTATCTGCCGCGTAAAAAGTCTTCGTTTTACCGACCTGATGCGTTTTTGCAATGGGGCGGAATGGCAATATTGGCGGTCATTCTCTACGGTAACCTGAGTCCCGTAGGCTGGGCAGGAATGAGTCTGGTGGGCGATATGTTTATTATGATCTGCTGGCTTCTTCCTTTTTTATTTTGTTCCCTTGAGCTTTTGTTTGCCCGCGATGATGACAAGCCTTGCGTTAATCGTGTAATCATCACTTTGTTTTTACCACTGATTTGTTCAGGTGTGGCCTTCTATTCTCTCTATATCAATGTCGGAGATGTATTCTTTTACTGGTATATGCCAGCGGGTTATTTTAGCGCTGTTGTCCTGACCGGTTATCTCACTGGCATGGGGTATATTTTTCTGCCAAAGTTTACCCAAACTGGGCAGCAACGTTATGCCCACGGTGAAGCTATCGTTAACTATCTTGCGCGTAAAGAGGCGGCAACACACAGTGGGCGGCGGCGGAAAGGGGAAACACGGAAACTGGATTACGCGTTGTTAGGTTGGGCGGTCTCGGCAAACCTTGGTAGAGAATGGGCAGAACGTATCACCCCATCACTCACAGCGGCTGTTAGCGCCCCGGAAATTGCCCGTAGTGGCGTTTTATTCTCATTGCAGACGCACCTGAGTTGCGGGGCCTATACCAGTTTGTTGGGGCGAAGCTATTCCGGTGGTGGTGCTGGCGGCGGTGCGGGTGGCGGAGGCGGTGGTGGTTGGTAACCAAATCGACGTTAATCGAAACAAGCTTTAACCATAAAGATAGTGTAGTATGTTGCGCCTCAAAGCCAGGCCGATAAACGTCGAGTCGTTTACTTAAGGCCTGAAGAGTTCAAACAGACTTTACTATCAGTGAGTCAGATGTCAGTTCTGACTCACTGTTGCACAAAAGCATATCAGACGCCTGGGAAGGCGACACCAAAAGGAAGCTCTATGAGCGAAAAGCTACAGAAAGTGCTGGCGCGTGCCGGCCACGGTTCTCGCCGTGAAATCGAATCTATTATTGAAGCCGGTCGTGTGAGTGTTGATGGCAAAATTGCTAAACTCGGCGATCGCGTTGAAGTTACCCCTGGATTGAAAATCCGTATCGATGGTCACCTTATTTCGGTACGTGAGTCCGCTGAACAAATTTGTCGCGTTCTGGCCTATTACAAACCGGAAGGTGAGTTGTGTACCCGTAACGATCCGGAAGGGCGTCCAACGGTGTTTGACCGTCTGCCAAAGCTGCGCGGTGCGCGCTGGATTGCCGTGGGTCGTCTGGACGTTAATACCTGCGGTCTGCTGCTGTTTACCACCGACGGTGAACTGGCAAACCGCTTAATGCATCCAAGCCGTGAAGTTGAACGTGAATATGCCGTGCGTGTATTTGGTCAGGTTGACGACGCGAAACTGCGTGATTTGAGTCGTGGCGTGCAGTTGGAAGATGGTCCGGCAGCCTTTAAAACCATCAAGTTCAGCGGCGGCGAAGGGATCAACCAGTGGTACAACGTTACTCTGACCGAAGGCCGTAACCGTGAAGTTCGTCGTCTTTGGGAAGCGGTTGGTGTGCAGGTAAGCCGCCTGATCCGTGTTCGTTACGGTGATATCCCACTGCCGAAAGGTCTGCCACGCGGTGGCTGGACGGAGCTGGACCTCGCCCAGACTAACTATCTGCGCGAACTGGTGGAGCTACCGCCAGAAACCAGCTCTAAAGTCGCTGTAGAAAAAGACCGTCGTCGTATGAAGGCGAATCAGATTCGTCGAGCGGTTAAGCGTCACAGTCAGGTGAGCGGCGGTCGTCGTTCTGGTGGACGTAATAATAACGGTTAATTTAAGATAAGTATAAAATAAAGGCCCTGCGGGGCCTTTTCTTCATTTGAAGCATGATAAATAGTCGCAGTATTTTAATTTAATTTCATACTTGCTTATGAATAATACCCGGAAATAGCCACATTACTATTTAATTATCTGAGATAAACTCAACGTCAAGAGGTGGGTTATGATTAGATATAGTGGAATATTTCTATCGCTGTTAATGCTTTCAGGTTGTGCAACTGAAGCATTGAAAAACGAACAAGCTGAAACTGTTATTACTGCGGGTAACAAAGCAGTAGCGGCGAATGCAAGTTTCTTTAAACAATACTATGCTTCTCGTGAAAACTTCCTTGTTAATTTCTACGCGACTAATCCGGATTGTGCTCTGCGACCTGATTATACCATTGATATAGGCGGTGATGGGAATGGCGGAAAATTATGCCAGCGTTCAGGGCCAAATACAAAACAAGTACAATTAGTCCCTTTCGAGAAAGAAAAATTACTGGCTTCAATGGAAGTCATTAATAGCATGAGCGCTTATGTGGAACTTCTGACAAAGGATATGGCAACTACGGAAAGTCAGCAAGTGGCATTACTTAAACAGGCTCTGGATCACGCAAACAACGCACAAACACTACTTGGTGTTTCACATAGCAAAGATTTAGCTCAATCTGCAGCAGCGGTTAAAGATTTGGTAAATTATTTCAATGAGTTATATATAATTAAAGTCAATTCTGGAAAAATAGGCAAAACGGCAGATGAAAACTGGGTAAGACTTATAAAGAACATGGCGGTTTTGCGCAATGATATTTATACAAAAAGCAATAAGATTGAAAATTATACCTTTGCGAATGTGCATGATAATATGTTTTATTATAATACAGCATCTAAAAACTCTAAGAATACAGAGTTTAACACTCTGAAAAACAGGAAGGAGTTTCTAAGTTCAGTAATCAATGTGAATGAAACCAGACTACAGGCATCGGCACCTGCCATGCCTGCGATTGAGGCTTTAAATGCCTTTATAGATAAGGGTGATTATCTAAAAAGCTTATACGTTAATAAAACACGCACGGCAGCTGAACAAAAAAGATTAAATGAAATATTACGCGCACAGGTCATTAGTGGGTTAAAGGCGTCTGAGGGGCTGGCAAAATTACTTATTGCCAGCGGAATAATGTTATAGGAGGCTTTTTATGAACGATGTGCAAAACCGTAGAATACTGGCATTACTTGATATGCTGTATAATACTTTGGGTAATAAAACCACATGTAATGTTTGTCATAAATATTTTATCCATATCCTCACAGTTATGAACAACCTGACGATTAACTATGGTACTGAAACTTCGCCAGAGTTAGCCGGGATAAATTATGACGATGCTAATGCGTTAATTACTGAACTGATATTATTTATTGAAGATGTTGACGCTGAGAATCATGAAGCATATCCGGGACATTTGAATGAGATTACACGTATTCTGAATTTCGCTATTGCCGCTTGAATATAATCATGATTAAAGCACCTCAAGAGGCTTCTTTTGAGGTGCTTTCACTTAGTAGTCAATCCCTATCTGCGCTTTTACACCGGCATCAAACGCATGTTTCACGGGGCGTAATTCACTTACCGTATCCGCCAGTTCAAGTATATCCCGATGACAACCACGACCCGTAATAATGACGGTTTGCTGATGTGGACGTTCATTTAACGCCTTCACCACTTCTTCAAGTGGCAAATAATCATACGCCACCATATAAGTCAGCTCATCGAGCAAAACCATATCCAGTGAAGGATCGGCCAGCATTCGTTTGGCATGTTGCCAGACTTCACGGCAGGCCGCGGTATCAGATTCGCGATTTTGTGTATCCCAGGTAAAGCCCGTTGCCATCACCTGAAACTCAACGCCATGTGGCTCCAGTAGATTGCGCTCGCCATTAGGCCAGGTGCCTTTAATAAACTGCACGATACCCACTTTTTTGCCATGGCCTACTGCACGAGTTGCCGTACCAAATGCCGCGGTGGTTTTGCCTTTTCCATTGCCGGTAAAAACGATGATAATACCGCGTTCATCCTGGGCCTGGGCCACACGAGCATCGACTTTTTCTTTCACTCGCTGCTGACGCTGTTGGTAGCGTTCATCACTCATTGGGAAATTCCTGGTTTACGGCCCGGTTGGGCGTCAAAGGTCATGCCGGTTTTACGGCGGCTGTCATCGCCCATCAGCCAGAGGTAGAGCGGCATGATATCAGCGGGTGTTTTAAGTTTCTGTGGATCTTCGGTCGGGAAGGCGCTGGCCCGCATTGCGGTGCGCGTACCGCCTGGGTTAATGCAGTTGACGCGCAGGCGCTGCTGATATTCATCGGCCAGTACCTGCATCATCCCTTCGGTGGCAAATTTCGACGCTGCATATGCGCCCCAGTTGGCTCGTCCCTGACGTCCAACGCTTGATGAAGTAAAGACCAGTGAACCGGCGTCCGATTTGAGTAATAAAGGAAGCAGTGCCTGGGTGAGCATAAAGGTGGCATTAACGTTGACCTGCATGACGTCCTGCCAGACCTGCGGATTTTGTTCGCTCATTGGGCAAACATCGCCGAGCAATCCGGCATTATGCAAAACACCATCCAGACGCGGATAATTAACGGCAATGCGCTGTGCCAGTTGTTGGCAATCTTCGGACGTGCAGGTCAGCAAATCGAGAATAAACCACTGTGGCTGACGTCCAGTTTCTTCGTTTATGTGGCTGGCTACCTGACGTAATTTTTCTTCATTACGGCCCAACAGAATCACTGTCGCACCATAGCGTGCATACGTCATCGCGGCTTCACGGCCAATACCATCGCTGGCTCCCGTCACCAGGATAATGCGATCATTGAGTAAATCTTGTTTTGGCTGGTAATGCATGGCTACTCCTCAACGACGTTGTCTGTCGCGCTGCCAGTGTACTTTATGACTTTGGGGCTTTATGCCTGAAACAGAAGGGCATTTCAATCAGCCTGGGGCGATAACACCGCAAAATGGATACTTTGTCATACTTTCGCTGCAATAACATCTCTGCGAGACGGCTTAACATGCCTGTTGTAAACTGTGAGCCAAAGCGTTGTTTAACCAAGGTGGGGACTCGTGGAATTGTTGTCTGAATATGGTTTGTTTTTGGCGAAAATCGTTACCGTTGTGCTAGCGATTGCGGCGATTGCCGCCATTATTGTCAATGTTGCTCAACGTAATAAACGCCAGCGTGGCGAGTTACGGGTCAACAATATCAGCGAACAGTATAAGGAGATGAAAGAAGAACTGGCTGCGGCGCTGATGGACACTCATCAGCAAAAACAGTGGCACAAAACGCAGAAGAAAAAGCACAAACAAGAAGCGAAAGCAGCAAAAGCGAAAGCCAAACTGGGCGAGGTGGCAACTGACAGTAAACCTCGCGTCTGGGTGCTGGATTTTAAAGGCAGCATGGACGCCCATGAAGTGAACTCGCTACGTGAAGAGATAACGGCGGTACTCGCAGCATTCAAACCGCAGGATCAGGTTGTGCTACGTCTGGAAAGCCCTGGTGGCATGGTGCATGGTTACGGGCTGGCGGCTTCGCAGCTGCAGCGTCTGCGTGATAAAAACATTCCTTTAACTGTTACGGTAGACAAAGTTGCTGCCAGTGGCGGTTACATGATGGCCTGTGTGGCAGACAAAATTGTTTCCGCACCGTTTGCTATTGTGGGTTCTATTGGCGTGGTGGCGCAAATGCCCAACTTTAACCGCTTCCTGAAAAGCAAAGATATTGATATCGAACTGCACACCGCCGGGCAGTATAAGCGCACGCTGACGTTGCTGGGTGAAAATACCGAAGAAGGGCGGGAGAAATTCCGCGAAGAGCTGAACGAAACGCATCAGTTATTTAAAGATTTTGTGAAGCGTATGCGTCCGTCTCTGGATATTGAACAGGTGGCAACGGGTGAACACTGGTACGGACAACAGGCGGTAGAGAAAGGCCTGGTTGATGAAATCAACACCAGTGATGAAGTTATTCTTAGCCTGATGGAAGGCCGTGAAGTGGTCAATGTACGCTATATGCAGCGTAAACGACTCATTGACCGATTCACCGGCAGCGCGGCAGAGAGCGCCGATCGATTGTTGCTACGCTGGTGGCAGCGGGGTCAAAAGCCATTGATGTAAAAGACAAACGCGAGGCTAAGACCTCGCGTTTTGCTTTAATCAACCAGGTGATATTTTTCTGAAAGCACATGGGCCAGGTGTTTGAACATATTAAACACCGCGGTGCTTTTGGCTGTTGGCAATCCTTGTTCATCTAAAAAGTAGTCGCCGGTAAATACCAGCACGCCATTACGCTGCGTGACGCCGGTGGCTTCAATCCCTGCGAGCGTATCCTCATGCTCACGAATGATTTTGTTGGCCTCTTTCAACAGCGTCTCGCGGTCGATGGGTTGTGTCTCTTTGTTCATTATTTACTCCTTAAACAAGGACATTAGTCTACGCCAGGCATGGCTTGCAGACAAATATACCACGCTGGTGGCAAGAGCGCCTTACTGGCAACTTTGGATTTTGCATGCTAATAAAGTTGCGTATCGGATTTTATCAGGTACAGTGTGACGCTTTCGTCAATCTGGCAATAGATTTGCTTGACATTCGACCAAAATTCCGTCGTGCTATAGCGCCTGTAGGCCAAGACCTGTTAACTCAGTCACCTGAATTTTCGTGAACAGAGTCACGACAAGGGGTTGATATCCGCAGAGAGCGAGTCCATATCGGTAACTCGTTGCCAGTGGAAGGTTTATCAACGTGCGACGCATTCCTGGAAGAATCAAATTAGGTAAGGTGAATATGGGTAAAGCTCTTGTCATCGTTGAGTCCCCGGCAAAAGCCAAAACGATCAACAAGTATCTGGGTAGTGACTACGTGGTGAAATCCAGCGTCGGTCACATCCGCGATTTGCCGACCAGTGGCTCAGCTGCCAAAAAGAGTGCCGACTCTACCTCCACCAAGACGGCTAAAAAGCCTAAAAAGGATGAACGTGGCGCTCTCGTCAACCGTATGGGGGTTGACCCGTGGCACAATTGGGAGGCGCACTATGAAGTGTTGCCTGGTAAAGAGAAGGTCGTCTCTGAACTGAAACAACTGGCTGAAAAAGCCGACCACATCTATCTCGCAACCGACCTTGACCGCGAAGGGGAAGCCATTGCATGGCACCTGCGGGAAGTGATTGGTGGTGATGATGCGCGCTATAGCCGAGTGGTGTTTAACGAAATTACTAAAAACGCGATCCGCCAGGCATTTAACAAACCAGGTGAGCTGAATATTGATCGTGTTAATGCCCAGCAGGCGCGTCGCTTTATGGACCGCGTGGTGGGGTATATGGTTTCGCCGCTGCTGTGGAAAAAGATCGCTCGTGGTCTGTCTGCCGGTCGTGTGCAGTCGGTGGCGGTCCGCCTGGTGGTCGAGCGTGAGCGTGAAATTAAAGCGTTCGTACCGGAAGAGTTCTGGGAAGTCGATGCCAGCACGACCACGCCATCTGGTGAAGCGTTGGCGTTGCAGGTGACTCATCAGAACGACAAACCGTTCCGTCCGGTCAACAAAGAACAAACTCAGGCTGCGGTAAGTCTGCTGGAAAAAGCGCGCTACAGCGTGCTGGAACGTGAAGACAAACCGACAACCAGTAAACCTGGCGCTCCTTTTATTACCTCTACGCTGCAACAAGCTGCCAGCACCCGTCTTGGTTTTGGCGTGAAAAAAACCATGATGATGGCGCAGCGTTTGTATGAAGCTGGCTATATCACATACATGCGTACCGACTCCACCAACCTGAGTCAGGACGCGGTAAATATGGTTCGCGGTTATATCAGCGATAATTTTGGTAAGAAATATCTGCCGGAAAGTCCGAATCAGTACGCCAGCAAAGAAAACTCACAGGAAGCGCACGAAGCGATTCGTCCTTCTGACGTCAATGTGATGGCGGAATCGCTGAAGGATATGGAAGCAGATGCGCAGAAACTGTACCAGTTAATCTGGCGTCAGTTCGTTGCCTGCCAGATGACCCCAGCGAAATATGACTCCACGACGCTGACCGTTGGTGCGGGCGATTTCCGCCTGAAAGCACGCGGTCGTATTTTGCGCTTTGATGGCTGGACGAAAGTGATGCCTGCGCTGCGTAAAGGCGATGAAGATCGTATCTTACCGGCAGTCGATAAAGGCGATGCTTTGACACTCGTTGAACTGACACCAGCCCAGCACTTTACCAAGCCGCCAGCGCGTTTCAGTGAAGCATCGTTGGTTAAAGAGCTGGAAAAACGCGGCATCGGTCGTCCGTCTACCTATGCGTCGATCATTTCGACCATTCAGGATCGTGGCTATGTGCGAGTAGAAAATCGTCGTTTCTACGCGGAAAAAATGGGTGAAATTGTCACCGATCGCCTTGAAGAAAATTTCCGTGAGTTAATGAACTACGACTTCACCGCACAGATGGAAAACAGCCTCGACCAGGTGGCAAATCACGAAGCAGAGTGGAAAGCTGTACTGGATCACTTCTTCTCGGATTTCACCCAGCAGTTAGATAAAGCTGAAAAAGATCCGGAAGAGGGGGGGATGCGCCCGAACCAGATGGTTCTGACCAGCATTGACTGCCCGACTTGTGGTCGCAAAATGGGGATTCGCACAGCGAGCACCGGGGTATTCCTTGGCTGTTCTGGCTATGCGCTGCCGCCGAAAGAGCGTTGCAAAACCACCATTAACCTGGTGCCGGAAAACGAAGTGCTGAACGTGCTGGAAGGCGAAGACGCTGAAACCAACGCGCTGCGCGCAAAACGTCGTTGCCCGAAATGCGGCACGGCGATGGACAGCTATCTCATCGATCCGAAACGTAAGTTGCATGTCTGTGGTAATAACCCAACCTGCGACGGTTACGAGATCGAAGAGGGCGAATTCCGCATTAAAGGTTATGACGGCCCGATCGTTGAGTGTGAAAAATGTGGCTCTGAAATGCACCTGAAAATGGGGCGTTTCGGTAAATACATGGCCTGCACTAACGAAGAGTGTAAAAACACGCGTAAGATTTTACGTAACGGCGAAGTGGCACCACCGAAAGAAGATCCGGTGCCATTACCGGAGCTGCCGTGCGAAAAATCAGATGCTTATTTCGTGCTGCGTGACGGTGCTGCCGGTGTGTTCCTGGCGGCCAATACCTTCCCGAAATCGCGTGAAACACGTGCGCCACTGGTGGAAGAGCTTTATCGCTTCCGCGACCGTCTGCCGGAAAAACTGCGTTATCTGGCCGATGCGCCACAGCAGGATCCGGAAGGTAATAAGACCATGGTTCGCTTTAGCCGTAAAACCAAACAGCAATATGTCTCTTCGGAAAAAGACGGAAAGGCGACTGGCTGGTCAGCATTTTATGTTGATGGCAAATGGGTTGAAGGAAAAAAATAACCTTTAATTCTGTCAGGTTTTTATAAACAAAGGGTCGCGAAAGCGGCCCTTTTTTATTGCATATTATTTTTTCTTCACACCTATACACTAAGGCTATAAATGATATAGTGGTTATAGTTAGCACCTTTTTTATTATTAAATCGTATTAGTCACCCGCCAGGTGTGACGAAAAAACGATGTTCTGATGGCGTCTAAGTGGATGGTTTAACATGAAATTACAACAACTTCGCTATATTGTTGAGGTGGTCAATCATAACCTGAATGTCTCATCAACGGCGGAAGGACTTTACACATCACAACCCGGGATCAGTAAACAAGTCAGAATGCTGGAAGACGAGCTAGGCATTCAAATTTTTTCCCGAAGCGGCAAGCACCTGACGCAGGTAACGCCAGCAGGACAAGAAATAATTCGTATCGCTCGTGAAGTCCTGTCGAAAGTTGATGCCATAAAATCGGTCGCCGGAGAGCACACCTGGCCGGATAAAGGCTCGCTGTATATCGCCACCACGCATACCCAGGCACGCTACGCGTTACCAAACGTCATCAAAGGCTTTATTGAGCGTTATCCCCGCGTTTCTTTGCATATGCACCAGGGCTCGCCGACACAAATTGCTGATGCTGTCTCTAAAGGCAATGCCGATTTCGCTATCGCCACAGAAGCGTTGCATCTGTATGAAGATCTAGTGATGTTACCGTGCTACCACTGGAATCGGGCTATTGTAGTCACTCCGGATCACCCGCTGGCAGGCAAAAAAGCCATTACCATTGAAGAACTGGCGCAATATCCGTTGGTGACATATACCTTCGGCTTTACCGGACGTTCAGAGCTGGATACTGCCTTTAACCGCGCAGGGTTAACGCCGCGTATCGTCTTCACGGCAACGGATGCTGACGTCATTAAAACTTACGTCCGGTTAGGGCTGGGGGTAGGGGTCATTGCCAGCATGGCGGTGGATCCGGTCGCCGATCCCGACCTGGTGCGCGTTGATGCTCACGATATCTTCAGCCACAGTACAACCAAAATTGGTTTTCGCCGTAGTACTTTTTTGCGCAGTTATATGTATGATTTCATTCAGCGTTTTGCACCGCATTTAACGCGTGATGTCGTTGATGCGGCTGTCGCATTGCGCTCTAATGAAGAAATTGAGGTCATGTTTAAAGATATAAAACTGCCGGAAAAATAATTTCTTGCGTTATTTTCGGCACCTTTTATGTAGCGAAGGTGCCGGAATATATTCTCTTTTGTTGCTTATTTGTATACCGTGCACAATATTTTTATCCCTCATATTTATAGGGTAAATTACCTGTAAAGTAGTGTCTAATTACCCGCCTCGCAAACTCCAGTTTTCAAATATCTATTTCAGGTCAAAAGATTGAATTATTCACTGGAGACGATTCGTAAATTCGCTGGATTTTTGACTAAAGTTTCTTTAGGATTTGTCTCATCGTATGATTAATTACACCAATCGTTCAACGTCTTTCTGATAAGTGATGGCGATTATATGAGGTTAGCAATGCCTTCTGGAAATCAGGAACCCCGCCGCGATCCTGAATTAAAACGTAAAGCCTGGCTGGCGGTTTTTCTTGGTTCTGCACTTTTCTGGGTGGTTGTCGCACTGCTGATTTGGAAAGTGTGGGGATAACTATGGTCGGTCAGGAGCAACTGGAGTCGTCACCATTATGCCAGCATAGTGACAATGAAACAGAAACGAAACGGGAATGTTCCGTCGTTATTCCAGACGACTGGCAACTAACATCGCAGCAGCAAGCCTTTATAGAACTGTTTGCTGAAGATGATCAGCCGAAACAATAATTATCATCATTCTTATTACCCATTTTTAATGAATTACAGGGCTTTTAATACACCGCAGCAATAACAGGTTGAGTTATCTCAACACAAAGTAATAACCGTTAAAGGTGTAGCCTATGATCAACACAAATATGAAATATTGGTCCTGGATGGGCGCATTTTCTCTGTCGATGCTCTTCTGGGCCGAACTCCTCTGGATCATTACTCACTGATCCCTGACCCCGCTGCGGCGGGGTTTTCATTTGTTTTGCCACAAGCTTTCTCCTCTTTTATCAATTTGGGTTGTTATCAAATCGTTACGCGATGTTTGTGTTATCTTTAATATTCACCCTGAAGAGAATCAGGGCTTCGCAACCCTGTCATTAAGGAGGAGCTATGTCGTCAACCCTACGAGAAGCCAGTAAGGACACGTTGCAGGCCAAAGATAAAACTTACCACTACTACAGCCTGCCGCTTGCTGCCAAATCACTGGGCGATATCACCCGTTTGCCTAAGTCACTCAAAGTTTTGCTCGAAAACCTGCTGCGCTGGCAGGATGGTAACTCGGTTACCGAAGAGGATATCTACGCGCTGGCGGGATGGCTGAAAAATGCCCATGCTGACCGTGAAATTGCCTACCGCCCGGCAAGGGTGCTGATGCAGGACTTTACCGGCGTACCTGCCGTTGTTGATCTGGCGGCAATGCGCGAAGCGGTTAAACGCCTCGGCGGCGATACTGCAAAGGTTAACCCGCTCTCACCGGTCGACCTGGTCATTGACCACTCGGTGACCGTCGATCGTTTTGGTGATGATGAGGCATTTGAAGAAAACGTGCGCCTGGAAATGGAGCGCAACCACGAACGTTATGTGTTCCTGAAATGGGGAAAGCAGGCGTTCAGTCGTTTTAGCGTCGTGCCGCCAGGCACAGGCATTTGCCATCAGGTTAACCTCGAATATCTCGGCAAAGCAGTGTGGAGCGAATTGCAGGACGGTGAATGGATTGCTTATCCGGATACACTCGTTGGTACTGACTCGCACACCACCATGATCAACGGCCTTGGCGTGCTGGGGTGGGGCGTGGGGGGGATCGAAGCAGAAGCCGCAATGTTAGGTCAGCCGGTTTCCATGCTTATCCCGGACGTAGTGGGCTTTAAACTCACCGGAAAATTACGTGAAGGTATTACCGCCACAGACCTGGTTCTCACCGTTACCCAAATGCTGCGCAAACATGGCGTGGTGGGGAAATTCGTCGAATTTTATGGTGATGGTCTGGATTCACTACCGTTGGCGGATCGCGCCACCATTGCCAATATGTCGCCAGAATATGGTGCCACCTGTGGCTTCTTCCCAATCGATGCTGTCACCCTCGATTACATGCGTTTAAGCGGGCGCAGTGAAGATCAGGTCGAGTTGGTCGAAAAATACGCCAAAGCGCAGGGCATGTGGCGTAACCCGGGCGATGAACCGATTTTTACCAGTACGTTAGAACTGGATATGAATGACGTTGAAGCGAGCCTGGCAGGGCCAAAACGCCCACAGGATCGCGTTGCACTGCCCGATGTACCAAAAGCATTTGCCGCCAGTAACGAACTGGAAGTAAATGCCACGCATAAAGATCGCCAGCCGGTCGATTATGTTATGAACGGACATCAGTATCAGTTACCTGATGGCGCTGTGGTCATTGCAGCGATAACGTCGTGCACCAATACCTCTAACCCAAGTGTGCTGATGGCCGCAGGCTTGCTGGCGAAAAAAGCCGTAACTCTGGGCCTCAAGCGGCAACCGTGGGTCAAAGCGTCGCTGGCACCAGGCTCGAAAGTTGTTTCTGACTATCTGGCAAAAGCGAAATTGACACCGTATCTCGACGAACTGGGGTTTAACCTTGTGGGATATGGTTGTACCACCTGTATTGGTAACTCTGGGCCGCTGCCCGATCCTATCGAAACGGCAATCAAAAAAGGCGATTTAACCGTCGGTGCAGTGCTGTCCGGCAACCGTAACTTTGAAGGCCGTATCCATCCGCTGGTTAAAACCAACTGGCTGGCCTCGCCGCCGCTGGTGGTTGCCTATGCGCTGGCGGGAAATATGAATATCAACCTCGCATCTGAGCCTATTGGTCACGATCGCAAAGGCGATCCGGTATATCTGAAAGATATCTGGCCATCGGCACAAGAAATTGCCCGTGCGGTAGAACAAGTCTCCACAGAAATGTTCCGTAAAGAGTACGCAGAAGTTTTTGAAGGCATAGCAGAGTGGAAGGAAATTAACGTCGCACGATCCGATACCTACGGTTGGCAGGAGGATTCAACCTATATTCGCTTATCGCCTTTCTTTGATGAAATGCAGGCAACACCAGCACCTGTGGAAGATATTCACGGTGCGCGGATCCTCGCAATGCTTGGGGATTCAGTCACCACTGACCATATCTCTCCGGCGGGCAGTATTAAGCCCGACAGCCCAGCGGGTCGATATCTACAAGGCCGGGGTGTTGAGCGAAAAGACTTTAACTCCTACGGTTCGCGGCGTGGTAACCATGAAGTGATGATGCGCGGCACCTTCGCCAATATTCGCATCCGTAATGAAATGGTGCCTGGCGTTGAAGGGGGGATGACGCGGCATTTACCTGACAGCGAGGTCATCTCTATTTATGATGCCGCGATGCGCTATAAGCAGGAGCAAACGCCGCTGGCGGTGATTGCCGGGAAAGAGTATGGATCAGGCTCCAGCCGTGACTGGGCGGCAAAAGGTCCTCGTCTGCTTGGAATTCGTGTGGTGATTGCCGAATCGTTTGAACGAATTCACCGTTCGAATTTAATTGGCATGGGCATCCTGCCGCTAGAATTTCCGCAAGGCGTGACGCGTAAAACGTTAGGGCTAATCGGGGAAGAGAAGATTGATATTGTCGATCTGCAAAGTCTACAACCCGGCGCGACGGTTCCGGTGACGTTTACGCGCGCGGATGGTAGCCAGGAAGTCGTACCCTGCCGTTGTCGTATCGACACCGCGACGGAGTTGACCTACTACCAGAACGACGGCATTTTGCATTATGTCATTCGTAATATGTTGAAGTAACGAGTATTTGCTTGCCGGTTATTTTGCTTCCGGCAAGCAAATGAATTACACAATGCAAGAGGGTTATTTGTTCAGCAAATGACCCATTTTCTCGGCTTTGGTATCGAGATAATGTTCGTTATTGGGGTTACGACCTACAATCAACGGTACGCGTTCAACAATATTAATCCCTGCTTCGGTCAGAATTTCGACTTTTTTCGGGTTATTGGTTAACAAGCGGACTTCATTGACGCCAAGGAGTTTGAACATATCAGCGCAAAGAGTGAAGTCGCGCTCATCAGCGGCGAAGCCTAACTGGTGGTTAGCCTCTACGGTATCGTAACCTTGATCCTGCAGTGCATAAGCGCGGATTTTATTCAGCAGACCAATGTTACGACCTTCCTGACGGTGATACAGCAAAATACCACGGCCTTCTTCGGCAATTTGCGTCAGTGCCGCTTCGAGCTGGAAGCCACAATCGCAGCGCAAGCTGAACAGGGCGTCACCGGTCAGACATTCGGAATGGACGCGCGCAAGTACCGGGGTATGCCCGGAAATATCGCCATAGACTAGCGCGACATGATCGTGTCCGGTTGCCAGTTCTTCAAATCCCACCATCAGGAAATCGCCCCATGGGGTTGGCAGTTTGGCTTCTGCCACACGTTTAAGCTGCATGAAATTCTCCAGATAATGCTGGTTCTGTATTGGCTTATTTTGCCATAACGAGAAGGGGTTCACCTAATCACGACGCGTCGATCGTTCACGGAATGGCACAAATCTGTCAATTTTTCCTGGAACTGGCATTTTCAGTTATGATTGTGGGACTTATCAAAAAGGAGAGGCCATGCGTTCGATTGCCAGACGTACCGCAGTGGGAGCTGCACTATTGCTTGTTATGCCAGTAGCCGTATGGATTTCTGGCTGGCGTTGGCAACCTGGAGAACAAAGTTGGCTACTAAAAGCGGCTTTTTGGGTTACTGAAACTGTCACCCAGCCCTGGGGCGTCATTACACATTTGATTTTATTCGGCTGGTTTCTCTGGTGTCTGCGTTTTCGCATTAAGGCTGCCATTATGTTATTTGCCATTCTGGCGGCGGCAATCCTTGTGGGACAAGGAGTTAAATCCTGGATCAAAGACAAAGTCCAGGAACCACGACCTTTTGTTATCTGGCTGGAAAAAATACATCATATTCCGGTTGATGAGTTCTACACTTTAAAGCGAGCAGAACGCGGAAATCTAGTGAAAGAACAGTTGGCTGAAGAGAAAAATATCCCACAATATTTGCGTTCACACTGGCAAAAAGAGACGGGGTTTGCCTTTCCTTCCGGTCACACGATGTTTGCTGCCAGTTGGGCTCTGCTGGCCGTTGGTTTGCTGTGGCCGCGTCGTCGAACGTTAACCATTGCTATCTTGTTGGTCTGGGCAACGGGAGTCATGGGAAGCCGCCTGCTGCTCGGGATGCATTGGCCACGCGATCTGGTGGTAGCTACGTTGATTTCGTGGGCGCTGGTGGCGGTGGCAACGTGGCTTGCGCAACGAATTTGTGGGCCATTAACACCACCTGTGGAAGAAAATCGCGAAATTGCACAACGAGAACAAGAAAGTTAACGCTGGTTGATTTTCCGAATTTAGCCCTTAAATCATCAACAATGCGCGTGGATGCCATTTCGCAGACGGCGCGAAAATGGTACTTTAAAGGGCTATTGCGGTAAGTTGACCATAATTTATTCGCTCTAACCACATAACGGGAAGTAATGTGAAATATTTACTCATTTTCTTACTGGTGTTAGCGATCTTCGTGATTTCGGTCACGTTAGGTGCGCAGAACGATCAACAGGTGACGTTTAATTATCTGTTAGCGCAAGGGGAGTACCGTATTTCCACATTGCTGGCGGTATTGTTTGCTGCGGGGTTTGCTATCGGTTGGCTGATTTGCGGTCTGTTCTGGCTGCGAGTTCGTGTTTCCCTGGCGCGCGCTGAACGTAAAATAAAGCGACTGGAAAACCAGCTTTCACCCGCGACTGACGTGGCTGTAGCGCCGCATTCGTCAGCGGCGAAGGAATAACTTTCTATGCTGGAGTTGTTGTTTCTGCTTTTGCCTGTAGCCGCTGCCTATGGCTGGTATATGGGCCGCAGAAGTGCGCAACAAAACAAGCAAGATGAAGCCAACCGCTTGTCGCGTGATTACGTAGCGGGGGTTAACTTTCTGCTTAGTAATCAACAGGATAAAGCGGTAGACCTGTTTCTCGATATGCTTAAAGAGGATACGGGTACCGTTGAAGCCCACCTTACGCTCGGAAACCTGTTCCGTTCGCGTGGCGAAGTTGATCGCGCTATTCGCATCCATCAGACCCTAATGGAAAGCGCCTCGCTGACCTATGAACAGCGTCTGTTGGCGATTCAACAACTGGGGCGTGATTACATGGCCGCCGGGTTATACGACCGCGCGGAAGACATGTTCAATCAGCTGACCGATGAAACTGACTTCCGCATTGGCGCGCTGCAACAGTTGCTACAAATCTACCAGGCTACCAGCGAGTGGCAGAAAGCAATTGATGTTGCCGAACGCCTGGTGAAGCTGGGTAAAGATAAACAGCGCGTCGAAATTGCCCATTTCTACTGTGAGTTAGCCCTGCAGCATATGGCCAGCGACGATCTCGATCGTGCCATGGCCTTGTTAAAAAAAGGTGCGGCGGCAGATAAAAACAGCGCCCGCGTATCCATCATGATGGGACGCGTATTTATGGCGAAAGGAGAATACGCCAAAGCCGTCGAAAGTCTGCAACGCGTGATATCCCAGGACAGAGAACTGGTCAGCGAAACGCTGGAAATGCTGCAAACCTGCTACCAGCAGTTGGGTAAAACTGCCGAATGGGCAGAGTTCCTGCAGCGCGCGGTGGAAGAGAACACCGGTGCCGATGCTGAACTGATGCTTGCGGACATCATCGAAGCGCGCGACGGTAGTGAGGCCGCACAGGTCTATATTACGCGTCAGCTTCAGCGTCATCCGACCATGCGTGTGTTCCATAAGCTTATGGATTACCACTTAAATGAAGCGGAAGAAGGGCGTGCCAAAGAGAGTCTGATGGTGCTGCGTGACATGGTTGGCGAGAAGGTGCGTAGTAAGCCTCGTTATCGCTGCCAGAAATGTGGTTTTACCGCATACGCTCTCTACTGGCATTGTCCGTCTTGTCGGGCCTGGTCAACCATTAAACCGATTCGCGGTCTTGATGGCCTGTAATTTTTAAAAAAATCCGACTTTAGTTACAACATACTAATTGTTGATGTTCCATTGTGCTCCGGTAACTCAGGCGCAGAAAAGCCTGCCAGGGGAGAAATCGCAACTGTTAATTTTTTATTTCCACGGGTAGAATGCTCGCCGTTTACCTGTTTCGCGCCACTTCCGGTGCCCATCATCAAGAAGGTCTGGTCATGACGTTAACTGCTTCATCTTCTTCCCGCGCTGTTACGAATTCTCCTGTGGTTGTTGCCCTTGATTATCATAATCGTGATGACGCGCTGGCCTTTGTCGACAAGATCGACCCACGCGATTGTCGTCTGAAAGTCGGCAAAGAGATGTTTACGCTGTTTGGACCTCAATTTGTACGCGAACTTCAACAACGGGGTTTTGATATCTTCCTCGACCTGAAATTTCACGATATTCCCAACACTGCAGCGCACGCTGTCGCTGCTGCAGCTGACTTAGGCGTGTGGATGGTGAATGTTCATGCCTCCGGTGGGGCGCGTATGATGACCGCAGCGCGTGAGGCACTGGTGCCGTTTGGCAAAGATGCACCGCTTTTGATTGCTGTGACAGTATTGACCAGCATGGAAGCCAGCGACCTGGCCGATCTTGGCGTGACACTGTCACCTGCAGATTATGCAGAACGTCTGGCAGCACTGACGCAAAAATGTGGCCTTGATGGTGTGGTGTGTTCTGCTCAGGAAGCTGCGCGCTTTAAACAGGTATTTGGTCAGGAGTTCAAACTGGTTACGCCGGGCATTCGTCCGCAGGGGAGTGAAGCTGGTGACCAGCGCCGCATTATGACGCCAGAACAGGCGTCGGCGGCTGGTGTTGATTATATGGTGATTGGTCGCCCGATAACGCAATCGGTAGATCCAGCGCAGACGCTGAAAGCGATCAACGCCTCTTTACAGCGGAGTGCATGATGAGTGATTCCAACAGCCGTCTGGTCTACTCAACGGAAACCGGACGTATTGATGAGCCAAAAGCGGCCCCTGTACGCCCTAAAGGCGACGGTGTGGTGCGTATTCAGCGTCAGACCAGTGGACGTAAAGGTAAGGGCGTTTGCTTGATTACCGGTGTCGATCTCGATGATGCCGAACTGACAAAACTTGCAGCGGAACTGAAGAAAAAATGCGGCTGCGGCGGAGCAGTTAAAGATGGAGTTATTGAAATCCAGGGCGATAAGCGTGATTTATTAAAATCACTACTTGAAGCGAAAGGGATGAAGGTAAAACTCGCAGGCGGTTAACATAAAAAGCCACGGATATATCCGTGGCTTTCGAATATTTTACTGTGTGTATTATTCAGTTATTTCGTACTGAACAGAATCAAGCGTATTATAATTGCGAGTCGATAATCGACATTTATTTACGATTATTTACCGACCTGGTGACCAATAACACCACCGACGGCAGCACCACCTAATGTACCCAGCGTACTGCCATCGGTCAGTACTGCACCGCCTAATGCACCTGCACCCGCGCCAATTGCGGTGTTACGGTCTCGTTTAGACCAGTTAGAACAGGCACTCAGAGACATTGCCAGGGTAATTGCCAGAACAGCCGCGGTCATTTTTTTGCTCGTTACAAACATAATACTCTCTCCTGAATTTATGATTCACGGAAGTAAGCTCACTATAACTATAATAGCTAAGAATAAGCCTGGTGAAATTATTCCGTGAAATCCGCTCGCGCGCAGGGTTATATCACGCAGGTGATAATGACTTCCTGTTATATCGCTGATAATAATTTTATATCTTGAGAGTGTTAATAACAGGTAAATAGTCTTAATTATCAACCAGGAATCATCTTAGAGCGGATGATTTGCAAAACAGCAAATCATCCGTAGAGAAGGGAAATGGTTAAATGTCAACGACGTGAACGGTGAGTTTACTGTGCTCAAGATGCATCAGATCGCTGGCGCGTATTTTCGAATCGGTAATCACGCGATTGAATCGCTCAACGGGGCCGATGGAGTATGAATGTACAGCACCAAATTTCGAGCTGTCAGTCAGGACTATCGCTTCGCACTCTTTTTCCAGCACGGCATTGACCACATCGGTACGCATCATATCGCGACCGGTAAACCCAGTTTCAGGTTGCCAGCCATCAATACCAATAAATGCTTTGCTGAAATGCACCTGTTGGATGCACTGGCGTGTCAAAGGACCAACCATACTTTCGCTTTTTTTCTGGTACACGCCACCGAGCAAAATAACTTCACAAGGCGCGTCTTTCAGCAAATGCGCGATGTAGCTGCTGACCGTGATGATAGTGACATTTTTCTTCTGCTCGCCCAGAGTCCGGGCGAGCAGGGCATTGCTGCTGCCATTTTCGATAAAGATGGTTTCGCCCGGTTGAACCAGTGACGCGGCAAACTCGGCGAGTTCACGCTTCAGCGTATAGTTGCTCATCATACGAGTTTCGACGTCATCACTATCAAGCGATACTGCAAAGCCATGTGCACGGCGGAGGTAACTCAGTTTTTCGAGGGTGTTGAGATCCTGGCGAATGGTAACTTCAGAAACTCCAGTGGCTTTTGCCAGATCGGTTACGCTAACCTGACCCTGGTCAATGACCATCTGTAGAATTGTTTGTTGTCGGGAATTCATCGCTGTAATTCTTATAACGTTATAATACTAAATAAAAAAATACTGACGCGCCGGGCATCCTCAAATAGGAAAACCTGAAGGCACGATTGTTAAATCTCCCACGGTGCCTTCGGGATGTCTGGCGTAGATTCAGCAACCTGGCGCAAGAGTTCTGCTTTAAGTATCTCGAGATTATGGATCGCAGAGTGGTAATCGCCTGCCACAAGGATATCTAACACAATATCAATACGTTCGGCAACGCGCTGGGCATCAAATTCAGACATCAAGGACATCCTTATAGCAAAAGTGGAAAAGGAATAATGCAAAAATTGCCGCTAAAAGAGAAGTGTTTAACAGCAACGGCTAATTATCATCCAGTAATACGATATATAATGACGGAATATATCGCTAAGTATATATATTCATCTACTTATGCGCGCTTCAGATAGCGTTTATACCAACGTTCGAAGGCGACGGCGGGCATCGGTTTGGCAAACAAAAATCCTTGCCGCTCATTGATCCCGTTCTTGGTTAAAAAAGCATCTTCCTTTTTACTCTCCACACCTTCAGCGATCACCTGAAGATTCAATGCCTGGGCCACAGCGACGATCGCCCGGACTAGCGACTGCGATACAGGTTGTTTGTGAATATCTCGAACAAAAACCTGGTCAAGTTTAATCGCATCGATCGGAAAGCGCGCCAGTTGCGAAAGTGAAGAGTAGCCGGTACCAAAATCGTCCAGATGCACTTGCGCACCTAGTTGGCTAAATTGTTGAATAACAGAAAGTGCCAGTTCATCATTCTCAATCAGGCAGCTCTCCGTCAGTTCAACATCAATAGGGCAGTATTCAAAATTGAGTTCCTGGAGAACCTGTTTCAGGGCGGTGAAAATGGTTTGATCGGCGAGCTGACGTGCAGAAATGTTTACCGCCACTCGCAGGTTAATACCTTTATCCCGCCACTTTGCCACCTGGCGTACGACATCGAGAATCACCCAACGGCCTAAAGGCACAATGAGCCCTGACTCTTCGGCGTAGGAAATGAAGTCCAACGGTGGAATCAACCCACGTTCAGGTGACTGCCAACGTACTAGAGCTTCCAGACTGCGCACTTCGCCACGCCAGGTGATTTTCGGTTGATAGTGAATAACCAACTGATCGTTTTCCAGTGCTTTACGCAAGTTGGTATCCAGCCAGAGATATTCAAATACCCGCTGATTCATTTCTGGAGTAAAAACGCAAAATTGTCCTCGTCCGCCTTCCTTCGCTGTGTACATTGCTGTGTCGGCGTGACGAATAATAGCCGCGCTGTCCGAACCATGTTCGGGAGAGAGTGAAATACCCACTGAACAGCTGGTATAAACTTCAATTAAACCAATGCGGAAGGGGAGTCGTAAGCGAGTCAAAATTCGTGATGCCATTGCTTCCAGCGCGCTTTGTGAGGTATTGGATGCCAGTACCAGAAACTCATCGCCACCTGGACGCGCCAAAACCTGGTCATGCTCCAGACAGCTTAAAATGGCCAATGACACGTCGCGTAATAGCTGGTCACCAAACAAATGCCCATAGGCGTCGTTGACCTTTTTAAAATTATCCAAATCAAGATACACAACCCCAACTTTATTGTTATCTGCCTGATTAATAGCGTGATCGATTAACTCCTGCATTGCGTTACGATTCGGCAGTCCGGTGATACTGTCGGTATTTGCCAGAATGCGCAGTCGCTCCTGAGCGCGGCGCTCTTCGGTAATGTCGGTGCCGGAACAGATTAAAAAAATCTCGTTTTTGCCACTGCCGCTGTGGACAAATTTATTGCGAAACAGAAACAGCCGCTGGCCTTTACGTGTTGGTATCCACAGTTCGACTTCATATGCATTGCCGCTTCGAAAAAATACACGGTTATTGCGCCTGGATGCCGCAGCTTCACGACGGCTCATAAACAGTTTAAACACGCTTTGCCCAATGACGTCGTGTTCTTTCAACCCTGTGTAATCTTCACATAACCGATTGAAGCGCTGGATATTCCCCCGACTGTCGAGAATCACTATTGCGGAATGTGCTTCAGAAACTACCTGCTCAGCAAAGGAAAGCCCGTGTGATAAATCACGAGCAACCGCCGGTGTGTCATGCCATGCCGACGCGTTGCCAGCCCATTCCCGTTTATTGATTTTTCGTCCTACCAGATGCACAGAAAGATCGCTTTCATCGACGGTCAGACTCATCATCAGACTGGAAGTGATGACTGTCATTTCCCTGATGCGAGCAGCCTGTTCGGCAGATAACTGCAACGTACGTTCAGGTTCTGTGGTTTCGGTGGTAGAAAAGCGCAAAACATCGCTGCTTTCCGTTAACCGCCAGTATGGATTGTGCGATCCGAGAAAGTTGTACAACGTTGTGGACTCCCTAACGGTTTTCATGATGCATATCCTCCGGTTAACAGCGGAGTCCGCGGTTAAATAAAAGGAACAACATGACTTACATGAAATTAACGGCGGCTAAACGCATTGTTTTTTTTATATATTTATTTGTAATCCAGTTTTGGAAAAACGCCAGTTTTCAAACGAAAGTCAGTTAAAAATCTGCCGGGATATGACGAAGGTGGAGCGGGGAAATAAACGGCCCATTCATGAGGAATGGGCCGTGAAAGGAGATTACGCGACCGGGCGCGCAATAATGCTGCGGGTTTCCATGCGGACTTCGGCAATGGTGACGTCAATAACGTCAGTCACTTTGTAAGCCGTTTCACCTTTAATTTGTACAGTGCCGTTTTCCTGGCTGCAAACCAGTTCATCGCGCACAGCGTGTAAGAAAGGTGCCGGAATAAAGGCAATAGCGCCGTTATCAACCAAACGCACACGCATGCCGCCACGGCTGATATCGACAATTTCCGCCGCGAAACGGGTGTCGGTCCCGGCTTTGTCTTTCAGGAAGCGTGCGTATAACCAGTCGCCAACATCACGTTCTGCCATTCGGTTGAGACGGCGACGCTCGGCCATTTGGACAGTGATTTCATCCTGCGGACGCGTCGCAGTTTCGCCTTTGATAACCGCTTTCAGCAGACGGTGGTTGATCATGTCGCCATATTTACGGATCGGCGAAGTCCAGGTGGCGTATGCCTCCAGACCGAGGCCAAAGTGAGGACCGGGTTCAGTGCTAATTTCAGCAAATGACTGGAAGCGACGAATGCGGCTGTCGAGGAAACCAGTTGGTTGCGCATCCAGTTCACGACGCAGTTTGCAGAAACCGTCCAGCGTGAGCACTTCTTCGGCATCGATATGCAGACCGTGGGTTTTCAGCAACGCTGCCAGCGCGTCGGCATTCGCCGGATCAAAGCCCATATGCACGTTATAGATGCCAAAACCGAGCTTATCGCGCAGTACGCGGGCCGCACAAATGTTAGCGGCAATCATCGCTTCTTCGACGATACGATTGGCAATGCGACGAGGCTCGGCGACGATATCCAGCACTTCACCTTTTTCACCGAGAATAAAGCGGTAATCCGGGCGATCTTTAAATACCAGTGCGTGGTTATGACGCCACTCGCCGCGGCGTTGGCAAATTTGCGCTAACAAACGGACTTGTTCGGCAATTGCTTCACTTTCAGGCTTCCAGTCACCGGTATTTTCCAGCCAGTCAGAAACCAGGTCATACACCAGCTTCGCTTTGGATTCGATGGTGGCAGCAAAGAATTCGATATTATCTTCAATGGTGCCATCAGCGGAGAGCGTCATGCGGCATGCCAGTACCGGGCGGACTTCATTGGCGCGCAGTGAGCAGAGATCGTCAGAAAGCTCGCGAGGCAGCATAGGGATGTTGAAGCCAGGCAGATAGTTGGTGAATGCGCGAATTTTCGCGGCTTTGTCCAGCTTGCTGCCTTCAGCAATCCACGCGGTTGGATCGGCAATCGCCACAATCAGCTGAAGTTTGCCATCCGGCAACGCCTTAGCGAAAAGGGCGTCATCCATATCTTCTGTGCTGGCACTGTCGATGGTGACAAAATCCAGCGCGGTCAGATCTTCACGAACCAGACCTTCATCGAGCATTTCGGTAGCGACGCCGTCTGGTGCTTCTTTTTCCAGATTATGGCGCGCAAGGGTAACCCACCACGGTACAAAGTGGTCGTCACCAAAAGTGATGTATTGTGTCAGTTCAGCATAGAAAGAACGATCGCCTTTCAGCGGATGGCGGCGCATTTCGGCAACTGCCCAGTCGCCTTCTTTAAACTCGTGGTTCAGGCCACGGGCTGCGCGGCAAGGAATGGCGTCTTTTAAGAGTGGATGATCAGGAACGATGGCCAGACGGTCATTTTTGCCCTGAACTTTACCCACGAAACGAGTCAGGAACGGTTCAACCAGTTCTTCTGGCTCTGCGGATTCACGTTCTTTTTCACTGTGGATAACCGCGATAATTCGGTCGCCATGCATGACTTTTTTCATCTGCGGCGGCGGAATGAAATAACTTTTTTGCGCGTCGACTTCCAGGAAGCCAAAGCCTTTTTCTGTGGCTTTTACCACCCCTTCAGCGCGTGGCGTCTGGGAATGCAGTTGCTGTTTAAGCTGCGCTAGCAGCGGGTTGTCCTGAAACATAATTGTCTATTTTGGTGGCCATTAGAGCGGCTGACAGTTTTACGCGAATCTGTCTGACGCGGCAAGGTTAATATGTCTCACCCAACGCGATTTTTAAGCGATTTATCCAGCCACACAGCCCGCTCCATACCAGCAGATTAATAATCTGCGTTGATGATTTTTCGTGTTCGAGTAAAGGGCTGAACTGGGCGGCGCTAAAGCGATCGGGTGCTCGGGTCAGCCATTGTATCGCCTGAACGGTAGCGCGCTCAACAGAATGACGGTCAGCCCATTGGTTAATTTCATTTTCGCCCTTGCGCAGAAGGGGGCTGATTTTTTTATATTCATTTGATGAATCCATACAGGCGGCAAAACAAGCAGGACTGCCATTTATCCGCGCGCATATCAACGCCGCAAGCTGATTATCCGGCTGTGTATTAACCCGTGTGCTGTTTAACAACTTTTCGAGAAGGGAAAGTGAAATAGGGTGGAGAGAGAGTGTTTCGGCCAGTTGGCAAAGTTCTGTAGTTGAACTTTTTGTGTACTCTTCAGGTAGTTTTTCCACCTCATAGCTGCTTCGCCAGCGTATTGATTCATCAGCAAACAGTGACGCGTCGGCATAGTTTTGTATCTCCAGACCGGGTAACCAGCGTACCGGATGCCCGAGATAAGCCTGAAATGTCGCAATGGTCCGCGCCTGAAAGCCAATAAAACCAATGATTTGATTAATGATCACACAGTCCCAGACAGTAAGACCGACGTCATTCAGATGCTGGCGCGATCGGTTGTCGATAATAGAAGGCGAGCTAGCCAGTTGGCGGGCATATTGCGTGATTTGTGCCAACCGATGATTACTTTCCCTGGAGGAATCAGGCCCGGGGAGCGGCGTAAGTCGCGCCGAATAGTAGTTACATAACCGTTGGACGCCGCAAACCTGAGCAACCGTCAGGGCCGTCGACAAGCGTTCATAAGCGGTGAAGGTCTGTGAACGGGTCACGGTAAGCGGGTCAGGGAACAACTCCACTGCAAGAACGCGCGCAGGGACCAGCCATGAAAGGAAGGGGGCCAGCGTTTCTTCATCAAGGATCACGTCGAGCAGAAAGGGATCGCTGACCTTTGCGGCTTCCGGGACCAGAGGCAGAACGTCATATTCCGCAGTACTGGATTGCGTTTCATGATACCAGTGGCTTTTGCCGGTGATGTGGCGTTGTTCCATGGGCGCTCCTTGGTCGTAAAGGAAATCGTTATCCTGACGCAAGGCGGGAAGGGGAGAAAGACGGATCGGCGATAACAAATATCAGAAAGGTATAACAGAGATAACGGGCGGCAGAACGCCGCCCGTCTTGACCAACAGAACGATTATTTCAGTTCGAGTTCGTTCATTGCAGCGATGCTGAAACCGCCGTCAACGTGGACCACTTCACCGGAGATACCGGCAGAGAGATCGGAGCACAGGAATGCCGCAGAGTTACCCACATCTTCAATGGTAACGGTACGGCGAATCGGGGTAACGGCTTCGCAATGAGCCAGCATTTTGCGGAAGTCTTTGATACCGGAAGCCGCCAGAGTACGGATCGGACCCGCAGAGATGGCGTTAACACGCACACCTTCCGGACCCATCGCGTTCGCCATATAGCGCACGTTTGCTTCCAGAGACGCTTTTGCCAGACCCATAACGTTGTAGTTCGGGATAGCGCGCTCAGCGCCAAGGTAGGAAAGGGTCAGCAGGGCAGAACCCGGATTCAGCATGGAGCGGCAAGCTTTTGCCATTGCAACGAAGCTGTAGGAGCTGATGTCGTGGGCAATTTTGAAGCCTTCACGGGTAACGGCATTAACATAGTCACCATCCAGTTGATCGCCAGGTGCAAAACCAATAGAGTGTACGAAACCGTCAAATTTCGGCCAAACTTTCGCCAGTTCAGCGAACATGGTGTCGATGCTGGCATCTTCTGCAACATCGCACTGCAGAACGATGTCAGAACCCAATTGAGCGGCAAATTCTTCTACGCGGCCTTTCAGTTTGTCGTTCTGGTAGGTGAATGCCAGTTCAGCTCCTTCGCGGTGCATCGCCTGAGCGATACCGTAGGCGATGGACAGTTTGCTGGCAACACCGGTTACCAGAATGCGCTTACCGGAAAGAAAACCCATAGCTTTAATCCTTATTGTTGATGCTTGTTGTGCCTGAAAATCAGGCGATTCGTCGTTTTAGTAAACAGTACGAACAGATAAACGGTTATTATAATCAACCTGGCTGTGGGTGGCTATAGTTGCGCTTTCTGTACCGGAGAGAAGCTGAGGTACAGAGCATTTTGCGTTATCTACTCTTGACGCCTGCAAGGGGTAGGTTGGGGGAATATCTTATAGAATCTGACTCTGAAACTATTCGTATTAGCTCCGATAAGTTTGATGATGAAAACAGAACTGGCGACAACAAGTAGCAGCCTTTCTGATGAATTGACCCCAACTTAATATTGTCAACTATCTTCACAGAATCTCCACAATCTCTTCATTATCAGAATATGCACCATGAATAAGATAAAAATACTTTCCATTACTTTGGAGAAACGTATAATCAGCAAAAATGAGAACGATCATTCTCACCAAGTGATAGGCCAGGAGACAGAAATGACCAGCAAACTGGAGATACGCCACAAACAGCGTCAGGATGAAATCATTAACGCCGCCCGTCGGTGTTTTCGTCGCTGCGGGTTTCATGCCGCCAGTATGTCGCAAATTGCCAGCGAAGCTCAGCTTAGCGTGGGTCAGATATATCGTTACTTCGCCAACAAAGATGCCATTATTGAAGAGATGGTTCGCCGTATCATCGACTTTCGTATTGCCCAAATGGACATTGACGCGCGTACCGATCACTTCCCGGAAGTCCTTGCCTTGCGTAAATCCTTAAATGAGGACGACGACGCGCTGATGCTGGAAGTGGCTGCAGAAGCCACACGCAACCCGCGGGTTATGGCAATGCTTGAAGAAGCTGACGCCAGAATGTTCGCTAACGGTTGTGCACATATGAAAAGAATGCATCCCCATCTTAGCGACGAGCACATTCGTTGCTGCGTTGAAGTGTTTGCTACCATGATGGAAGGTACGGTTTATCGTCGTTTAACACCGCAAAAAAGCGATCCACAACATCTGCAGGAAATATATCAGGATATTGTTAGTATGTTGATAAATAAATAAGAACAGAATTAACCAATAGCGGGGGATATTAATCCCCCTTATTTCATTGCGAAATTCATTTCGCGATGCGGGTTCGTTATAACTGAATATCCCTGACATATCCTCATTAATTTTAATGAGGAGGGTATTTCTCACCCTGGAGAAAATAATGAAGTATATAGCAACATCTGTAGTGGCAATGCTGCTCTTATCGGGTTGTGATAATACGCAAAGTAACAATTCATCCCCGTCAGAAACAGAAGTCGGCGTTGTTACAGTCAAATCTCAACCGGTTTCGGTAGTCAGTGAATTAACCGGACGCACCAGTGCTGCGCTCAGTGCTGAAGTACGTCCGCAGGTTGGGGGAATTATCCAGAAACGCTTATTTAAGGAAGGTGATCTGGTCAAGGCTGGACAGCCGCTCTACCAGATTGATGCGGCCAGTTATCAGGCTGCATGGAATGAAGCTCGGGCAGCATTACAACAAGCACAGGCACTGGTAAAAGCCGATTGCCAGAAAGCGCAGCGTTATGCCCGACTGGTGAAAGAGAACGGTGTTTCACAACAGGATGCTGATGATGCTCAGTCTATCTGTGCACAAGATAAAGCCAGTGTAGAGGCGAAAAAAGCCGCACTGGAAACTGCGCGCATTAATCTTGACTGGACCACGGTAACCGCACCGATTTCAGGGCGCATTGGCATTTCGTCGGTAACCCCTGGCGCACTGGTGACCGCGTCGCAAGATACAGCGTTAACGACTGTTCGTGGTCTGGATACAATGTATGTCGACCTCACTCGCTCCAGTGTCGATTTATTACGTCTGCGTAAACAGTCACTGGCGACCAACAGTGACACCATGAGCGTCTCACTTATTCTGGAAGATGGCACAACCTACAGCGAAAAAGGGCGTCTGGAACTCACCGAAGTCGCTGTAGATGAGTCTACCGGTTCGGTGACATTACGGGCGATTTTCCCCAATCCACAACAGCAGTTATTACCGGGAATGTTTGTTCGCGCTCGTGTCGATGAAGGCGTGATGGAAGACGCTATTCTCGCGCCGCAACAGGGCGTCACGCGCGATGCTAAAGGCAATGCAACTGCGCTGGTGGTGAATAAAGACAATAAAGTAGAGCAGCGAACGCTCGAAACGGGAGAAACGTATGGTGATAAATGGCTGGTGCTGAACGGCCTGCACAACGGCGACCGACTGATTGTTGAAGGTTCTGCCAAAGTCACTTCAGGGCAGACCGTCAAGGCTGTTGAAGTTCAGGCTAATGGAGGCAACGCCTGATGTTTTCGCGCTTTTTTGTTCGCCGCCCGGTCTTTGCCTGGGTTATCGCCATTTTGATTATGTTGGCGGGGATTCTGGCTATTCGCACATTGCCCGTCGCGCAATATCCTGACGTTGCGCCACCGACCATTAAAATTTCAGCCACTTATACTGGTGCTTCTGCCGAAACGCTGGAGAACAGCGTGACTCAGGTTATCGAGCAACAACTCACTGGGCTTGATAATTTACTCTATTTCAGCTCAACCAGCAGCTCTGATGGTTCGGTCAGTATTAATGTGACCTTTGAACAAGGTACCGATCCAGATACTGCACAGGTTCAGGTGCAGAATAAAATTCAGCAGGCGGAGTCGCGTCTACCCAGCGAAGTGCAGCAAACGGGTGTTACGGTGGAGAAATCACAAAGCAACTTTTTGCTGATTGCTGCCGTGTATGACACCACTGACAAAGCCTCCAGTTCGGATATCGCCGACTGGTTGGTTAGTAACGTTCAGGATCCGCTGGCGCGTGTTGAAGGTGTGGGGAGTCTGCAAGTCTTTGGCGCGGAATACGCTATGCGCATCTGGCTTGACCCGGCCAAACTGGCGTCTTACTCGCTAATGCCTTCAGACGTGCAAAGTGCTATTGAAGCGCAAAACGTGCAGGTTACTGCCGGGAAAATAGGGGCATTGCCTTCACCGAATACTCAGCAACTGACCGCAACGGTACGTGCGCAGTCTCGCTTGCAGACGGTGGATCAGTTCAAAAATATTATCGTGAAAAGCCAGTCAGACGGCGCAGTTGTTCGTATAAAAGATGTGGCTCGCGTTGAGATGGGCAGTGAAGATTATACCGCTATCGGCAAACTTAACGGTCACCCGTCTGCCGGGGTTGCTGTAATGCTTTCGCCCGGTGCGAATGCGCTGAATACGGCGACGCTGGTCAAGGATAAGATTGCCGAATTCCAGCGGAACATGCCGCAGGGATACGACATCGCATACCCGAAAGACAGCACTGAATTTATTAAAATCTCTGTAGAGGACGTAATTCAGACGCTGTTTGAAGCCATCGTATTGGTGGTTTGCGTGATGTATTTATTCCTGCAAAACCTGCGTGCCACACTGATTCCGGCGTTAGCTGTCCCCGTCGTTTTGCTGGGCACATTCGGCGTTCTTGCGTTGTTTGGCTATTCGATTAATACCCTGACGTTGTTTGCAATGGTGCTGGCGATCGGCTTGCTGGTGGACGATGCCATTGTGGTGGTGGAGAACGTCGAACGTATTATGCGTGACGAAGGGTTGCCCGCGCGTGAAGCCACGGAAAAATCAATGGGCGAGATTTCTGGCGCACTGGTTGCCATTGCGCTGGTGTTGTCAGCCGTATTCCTGCCTATGGCCTTCTTTGGGGGATCTACGGGGGTAATTTATCGTCAGTTTTCGATAACCATTATCTCCGCAATGCTGCTTTCCGTGGTAGTGGCATTGACCTTGACTCCCGCCCTGTGCGGTTCCGTCCTCCAGCATGTTCCGCCACATAAAAAAGGCTTTTTCGGCGCATTTAACCGCTTTTACCGCCGTACTGAAGATAAATATCAGCGAGGCGTAATTTATGTCCTGCGCCGTGCTGCTCGAACGATGGGGCTTTATGTCGTACTGGGTGGTGGAATGGCCCTGATGATGTGGAAACTGCCGGGCAGTTTCTTACCCACTGAAGACCAGGGCGAAATCATGGTGCAGTACACGCTGCCGGCCGGGGCGACCGCTGCCCGTACAGCAGAAGTGAATCGCCAGATTGTTGACTGGTTCCTGATTAATGAGAAAGCAAATACCGATGTCATTTTTACCGTTGATGGTTTCAGTTTTAGCGGCAGCGGACAGAACACCGGGATGGCGTTTGTTTCGTTGAAAAACTGGTCTCAACGTAAAGGGGCAGAAAACACCGCCCAGGCTATCGCCCTACGGGCAACCAAAGAGCTGGGCACAATTCGTGATGCCACGGTATTTGCGATGACGCCGCCAGCCGTTGATGGGCTGGGGCAAAGCAATGGTTTTACGTTTGAATTGTTAGCTAACGGTGGAACCGATCGCGAAACACTACTGCAAATGCGTAATCAGTTGATAGAAAAAGCGAATCAAAGTCCGGAGTTACATTCTGTGCGTGCCAATGATTTGCCACAAATGCCGCAATTGCAGGTAGATATTGATAGTAATAAAGCGGTGTCATTAGGGTTGAGTTTGAATGATGTCACCGACACCCTGTCCAGTGCGTGGGGCGGTACTTATGTGAATGACTTTATTGACCGTGGTCGTGTGAAAAAAGTCTACATTCAGGGCGACAGTGAATTTCGTTCCACGCCGTCAGACTTAGGTAAATGGTTTGTGCGCGGTAGCGATAACGCCATGACACCATTCTCTGCTTTTGCAACCACCCGCTGGCTGTATGGACCGGAAAGACTGGTGCGCTACAACGGTTCTGCAGCCTATGAAATTCAGGGGGAAAATGCGACTGGCTTTAGTTCCGGCGATGCAATGACAAAAATGGAGGAACTGGCAAACAGTCTTCCTGCGGGAACAACCTGGGCCTGGAGTGGTTTGTCATTGCAGGAGAAACTGGCCAGCGGTCAGGCATTGAGTCTGTATGCAGTTTCTATTCTGGTGGTTTTCCTCTGCCTTGCAGCACTGTACGAAAGCTGGTCAGTCCCGTTCTCGGTCATTCTGGTGATCCCTCTGGGGCTTCTTGGCGCGGCGCTGGCGGCCTGGATGCGTGATTTAAACAACGATGTTTACTTCCAGGTGGCGCTATTAACCACTATCGGCTTGTCGTCGAAAAACGCC
This sequence comes from Escherichia sp. WS1368, assembly GCF_046487485.1. NCBI lineage: Bacteria > Pseudomonadati > Pseudomonadota > Gammaproteobacteria > Enterobacterales > Enterobacteriaceae > Escherichia > Escherichia sp. WS1368. Next base: position 101,301 of record NZ_JBJQJI010000007.1, on the reverse strand, counting down.
ATTCTGATTGTGGAATTTGCTGAAGCGGCGGTTGCAGAGGGCTATTCCTTGAGTCGTGCGGCATTACGCGCGGCGCAGACTCGTTTACGCCCAATCATCATGACCTCGCTGGCGTTTATTGCGGGGGTAATGCCGCTGGCGATAGCAACCGGCGCAGGGGCGAACAGCCGCATCGCCATTGGTACGGGCATTATTGGCGGTACGCTGACCGCTACGTTGCTGGCTATTTTCTTTGTTCCTCTGTTTTTTGTACTGGTGAAACGTTTGTTTGCCGGTAAACCGCGCCGTCAGGAGTAAGTTATGTTGCGTCGTTCTCTTATTTTTCTGGTGCTGTTGAGTGCGGGATGTGTCTCGCTCGAGCCCCACTACAGCACGCCTGAATCCCCAATCCCGGCGACCTTGCCGGGAGCACAGGGCCAGGGAAAGGCAATCAGCCATGACTGGCAGCAGGTGATCCACGATCCCCGATTGCAGCAGGTGGTGACTATTGCACTGAACAGTAACCGCGATGTGCAAAAAGCGATTGCTGATATTGACTCAGCACGGGCGCTCTATGGGCAAACTAATGCGTCGTTATTCCCGACGGTGAATGCGGCCTTAAGTTCAACCCGCAGTCGTTCGCTGGCGAATGGTACGGAAACCACTGCCGAGGCTGACGGCACGGTGTCCAGTTTTACGTTAGATCTGTTTGGTCGTAATCAGAGTTTATCTCGGGCGGCGCGGGAAACCTGGCTTGCCAGTGAATTTACAGCCCAGAACACTCGTTTAACGCTGATTGCTGAAATCAGCACCGCCTGGCTGACACTGGCGGCTGATAACAGCAACCTGGCCCTGGCAAAAGAAACGATGGCCAGTGCAGAAAACTCATTGAAAATTATCCAGCGCCAGCAACAGGTTGGCACGGCGGCAGCGACAGATGTCAGTGAGGCGATGAGTGTTTATCAGCAAGCGCGCGCCAGCGTTGCCAGCTATCAGACACACGTGATGCAGGATAAAAATGCGCTGAACTTACTGGCAGGTACAACGCTTGAGGAAAATTTGCTACCGGGAACACTGGAAAGCCTGCCGGAACAGATGATAAGTCTGGTTCCTGCGGGAGTGTCATCTGACGTTCTGCTGCGTCGCCCGGATATCCAGGAAGCGGAACATAATTTGAAGAGCGCCAATGCCGATATTGGCGCGGCGCGGGCTAACTTTTTTCCGACGATTTCGCTGACTGCCAGCGCTGGTGTTGGCAGTGAAGCATTGTCGTCGTTGTTCAGCCACGGAATGCAGATCTGGTCATTTACGCCATCGGTCACATTACCGCTGTTCACTGGCGGAAGTAATCTGGCGCAGCTTCGTTACGCAGAAGCACAAAAGCGTGGACTCATTGCCACCTATGAAAAAACCGTTCAGAGCGCATTTAAAGATGTCGCTAACGCACTGGCGCGGCGGACCACGCTTGAAGAGCAACTGGATGCACAGCGCCAGTATGTTAAAGCTGAGCAACAAACGGTCGATGTTGGCTTGCGTCGCTATCAGGCGGGTGTTGGTGATTACCTGACCGTGTTGACGGCGCAGCGCAGCTTGTGGAGCGCACAGCAGGCGCTGCTGGCACTACAACTGACTGATTTTACAAACCGAATCACGCTCTGGCAGTCGCTGGGCGGCGGCATGTCATCACTCAAGTAAGGAATAATATGGCTAGAGTCTCTCTTTCATGGGCATTGATTCTTGGTCTTTTAGCCGGTATCGGCCCGATGTGTACCGATCTTTATTTGCCGGCTTTGCCGGAGATGTCTGAGCAACTGGCGGCAACCACGACCATAACGCAATTAACCCTGACCGCATCGCTGATCGGTCTTGGCGTCGGACAACTGTTATTTGGCCCTCTGAGCGACAAAATAGGGCGTAAACGTCCGTTAATCTTGTCGTTGCTATTGTTTATTGTTTCTTCCATTTTGTGCGCGACAACGAACAATATTTACTGGCTGGTGGTCTGGCGTTTTATTCAAGGGATCGCGGGGGCGGGTGGTTCGGTGCTCTCTCGTTCTATTGCTCGTGACAAATATCAGGGAGTAACGTTGACCCAGTTTTTTGCGCTGTTAATGACGGTGAATGGCCTGGCACCGGTGTTGTCGCCAGTGCTGGGCGGGTACATTGTCAGCACTTTTGACTGGCGCACTTTATTCTGGGTAATGGCTGAAATTAGCACCGTACTGTTGCTGGGCTGCCTGTTATTTATTAATGAGACCTTGCCAGAAAATAAAAGGGGCTCATCATTGCTATTAACCGGACGAAGCGTGGTGCAGAACCGCCGTTTTATGCGCTTTTGCCTGATTCAAAGTTTTATGCTGGCCGGTTTGTTTGCATATATCGGCTCTTCGTCGTTCGTGTTGCAGAAGGAATTTGGCTTTAGTCCAATGCAATTTAGCCTGGTGTTTGGCCTTAACGGCATCGGACTTATCATTGCTTCATGGATCTTCTCGCGCCTGGCGCGACGGATTAACGCGATGACATTGTTGCGAGGTGGCCTGATAGCGGCAATTTTGTGTGCATTGCTCACGGTCTTATGCGCATGGACACAATTGCCCATTCCGGCACTGGTGGCATTATTTTTCACTATTGCATTTTGTAGCGGCATCGGCACTGTTGGCGGGGCAGAGGCTATGAGTGGAGTAGGGACGCAGGAATCTGGAACGGCGTCTGCGTTGATGGGGATGAGCATGTTTGTCTTCGGCGGTATAGCCGCGCCATTGTCGGGGTTTGGCGGAGAAACACTGTTAAAAATGAGTCTGGCAATTACGGTGTGTTATACGCTGGCATTGCTGGTTGCTCTCACCAGAATCGACAATCAAAAGTAATGAACACCTCATCCTGAGGGGGGCCCTGTCAGGATGAGGTGCAGAACACTAACGGTCCTTACGCCACGCATCCGCCGTCAATGCCTCGCCAAAATGACCGGCGATCAGCCGTTTGGTGAGTTCATGCAGCGGCGATGCCAGCACATCGGCGGTGCTGCCTCGCTCGACAACCTCGCCCTGATGCATCACCAGCACCTGGTCGCTAATGTGCTTCATCATTCCGATATGCTGGGTAACATAAATATACGAAATGCCCTGTTTTTCCTGTAACTCAAGCATCAGATTAATCAACTGCGAACGCATCGACATATCCAGTGAGGCGAGGGCTTCATCGGCAATAATGACTTTTGGGCGCAATATCAGCGCGCGCGCCAGCCCCAGACGCTGTTTTTGCCCGGGTGCCAACATATGCGGATAGTAACTGACGTGATCCGGTAGCAGCCCAACCATACGCATCGTTTCAATAATCTGTTTGCGACGCTGTTCCGGTTCCAGGTCGGTGTTCAGACGCAGTGGAAAATCCAGGATTTGCGAGATACGTTGACGGGGATTCAACGAGGTCGAAGGATCCTGAAAAATCATGCGAATACGCTGACTGCGGAAGGAATAATCGCCAAAATGCAGCGGATGATCGTCAATCAATAACTCGCCGCTGGTAGGTTCTATCATTCCCGCCAGCATTTTTGCCAGCGTGGATTTACCCGAACCATTCTCGCCAATAATCGCCAGTGTCTGGCCTTCACGTAGCGTAAAGCTCAAGGGTTTTACCGCTTCTACGGTCTGACGACGAAACCAACCGGTCCGGTAGCGGAACGTTTTACTTAAATTACGCACTTCAAGCAGCGTTTCGATCATCTCACTCTTTCTCCATGTTCAGCGGGAAATGACAGGCATAGAGATGATTTTTCGCCCCCGTCAAACGTGGCGTCACAATGCATTCTCGTTGTGCATACGGGCAACGCGGCCCCAGACGACACCCAATCGGTAACTGTTCCAGCAGTGGGATAGCGCCGGGCAGCGTATTGAGGCGACTTTTATGCGGCATCGCGCTGCCGAAGTCTGGTATCGCGCGGATCAGCGCCTGGGTATAAGGATGATGTGGCATCGTCACCAACTCCTTACTTGGCGCGGTTTCCACAGTTTGACCGCAGTAAAGCACGTTAATTTTATCCGCCCATTGGCTAAGCATTTGTAAGTCATGGCTGATAAGCAAAATAGTGGTATTGCTGTTTTGGTTGAGACGCGTCAGGAGGCGAAAGATTTGCGCCTGGGTTGTTGGCTCCATTGAGTTTGTCGGTTCGTCAGCAATCAGCAGACGCGGTTGATTCGCCAGTGCAATGGCTATCATCACTTTCTGACATTCGCCTTCGGTCAACTCATAGGGAAAACTGCGCATCGCATCTTTGTGATCTTTAATCCCCACGCGGTGCAGCAGTTCAATGGCACGGCGTTTGCGCCAGCCAAAACGCTGCCACCAACGGCCTTTATAGGTCCAGGCTGGGATGTTTTGCATCAACTGGCGACCCACTCGTTCTGAAGGATCAAGACACGACTGCGGTTCCTGGAAAATCATCGACACGTTGTGACCAACCAGCTTGCGCCGTTCGCGTGCGGAGAGACGCAGCAAATCGATATCATCAAAACGCATACGATCAGCTGTAACACGCCAGTTATCTTTATTCACCCCACAAATTGCTTTCGCAATCAAACTTTTGCCGGAACCGGATTCGCCAACAAGACCGCGGATTTCACCTTCGGTTAAGGTCATACTTACGCGGTCGACGGCTTTAACCCACTCATCACCGGTTTTAAATTCAATGGTCAGGTTACGAATATCGAGTAATGGCATTATTCCACCCCCGCAATAATTGCACGACGGACACCGTCGCCAAGGAGGTTAACCAACAGCACGCTAATCATAATTGCCGCACCTGGCAGCATGACAGTCCACGGGGCGACATAAATCAGTTCCAGCGCATCACCGAGCATCGCTCCCCATTCAGGCGAGGGGAGTTGTGCGCCGAGATCGAGAAAGCCCAGCGCGGCGATATCGAGAATTGCCATCGACAGTGCGCGGGTGATCTCGGTGACCAGCCCGGCGGTGATGTTTGGCATCACAGCAAACCAGAGAATATTCAGCGTTGATGCGCCATCCAGACGGGCAGCGATAACGTACTCTTTTTCCAGTTCGTCATGCACCATGCTGTAAATCGAACGTACCATACGAGGCAGCAGCGCCAGCCAGACGGCAAACATGGCGTGAGACAAACTCGGTCCGGCAAACGCTACAACGATAATTGCCAGCAGTAGGGAAGGGATCGCCAGTAAGGTATCCAGAATATGGTTAAGCACCGCTGAGCGTAGGCCGTGCGTCGCGCCGGCGAAGGTGCCCAGTATCAGGCCGCAGATCGTCGCGGCAAGCGTCACCACAAATGCGCCGCCTACGGTTGGCGCAGCTCCGCTCAGTAAACGGCTTAAAACATCGCGTCCCAGGTCGTCAGTCCCAAGGAAGAAAGAAACTTCGCCATAGCGCGACCATGACGGCGGCAATAATTGATAACCGAGAAATTGCTGATCGATGCCGTAAGGCGCAAACCAGCCGCCAAAAATACACAGTACAGCCAGCCCCGCGCAGCCGTACAGGCCGACCATCGCAGAGGCGTCACTATAAAATTTGCGCCAGGCGGTACGCAGCGTGCCCGGCGGGCGCTTTTCGCTGTATACGCTATCGTAAGGCATACCATTCCTTATGTTTCAGAGGGTTAGCCATGGCACCCAAAATATCAGAAATCACGTTAACAATAATGACCAGTGAGCCACACACCATCACTCCGGCGGAAATGGCTGCGTAATCCTGCTGGCGGATGGCGTTAATTAACCAGCGCCCTAAACCCGGCCAGCTAAAAACCATTTCGGTGATCATCGCCAGCGTCAGCATGGTAGAAAACTGTAAGCCCAGGCGAGGAATAACCGGAGGTAACGCGTTATGCAGAACGTGGCGACGCAAGATAGTAAAGCGCGACAAACCGCGGGTCGCCGCTGCTTTAACATAGTTCTGGTCATACACTTCGATAGTGCTGATACGCATCAGTCGGATCACTTCAGTTGTTGGCGCAACCGACAGGGTGATCACGGGCAATATCATATGGCGGATTGCGCTCATGACCATTTCATCCCGCCATGGTGAGTCCGAAAGCCAGGCATCAATCAACGCAAAATCGGTAATCGGTTTCACTTCGTAGAGCAGATCGAAACGCCCTGAAACGGGCAACCAACCTAGCGTGAGTGAACAAAACAGCGTCAACAGAAGCGCCAGCCAGAACACCGGGATTGAAAAGCCCAGTAAGGCGATGGCGTTGATCAAGTTATCCTGCCACTTATGGCGCGTAATCCCGGCAATCATCCCCACGGGGATGCCAACAATCAGCGCAAAACCGAAGGCGAGGATGCACAGTTCCATCGTCGCCGGGAAGACCTCTTTTAACTGTTCGGCAATCGGTTGACCGTTAATGCTGGAAACACCAAAATCCCAGTGGATCAGGCCATTAAACCAGAACACCCAGGCATTCCACAGTGACGCGCCTTGTAACGGCGCGTGTGGAGTGAAATAGCTCAAGCTGAAGCCAACGAAGGTCAGCAGGAACAAGGTGACAATCAATAACAAAATGCGGCGTAAGGTGAAGATAATCATGGTTTTTTCACCTCATCCGGTTTCTCGCGATACACCCCAGCAAAGGAGGCGTTACCAAACGGACTAAGTACCAGACCTTTGATATCATACCGATAGGCCTGCAAGCGCAATGACGACGCCAGCGGCAGAATGGGTAATTCCTGCGCCAGAATACTCTGCGCTTCGTCATAGGCTTCAATACGCGCCGCCAGCTGCTGCGAGGAGAGCGCCTTACGCAACACGCTGTCGAATTTCGGATCGCACCAGTGGGCGAGGTTGGTCTGCGAATGAATTGCCGCGCAGCTCAGTAACGGACGGAAGAAACTGTCCGGGTCGTTACTGTCAGTCGCCCAACCGGATAACGTCAGATCATGGCTCATATCCATCAACCGCGCCTCCTGAAAGCGACCTTCTACCGGCACAATCACCACTTTTACGCCAACCTGTGCCATATCCGCCTGAATCAATTCGGCAGTTTTCAGTGGACTGGGGTTCCACGCCTGCGAACGTGTTGGTACCCACAGTTTCAGCGTTAAGTTTTCCAGCCCCAACGCCTTCAACTGTTCGCGCGATTTCGCCGGATTATATTCAGTAATTTTAGCCTCGTTGTCATAGGCCCACGAGGCGCGCGGTAAAATAGAGGCTGCCGTTTCAGCCGTACCATAATAGATGGATTGCATCAGACGCTGGTTATTAATCGCCAGTGCCAGCGCATGGCGGACAGCGGGATTATTTAGCGGCGGTTTGGCGGTGTTGAATGCCAGATAGGCGACGTTCATCCCAGGACGCAGCGTTAAACGCAAGCGTGGGTCGTCACGCAAAATGGATAGCTGACTGGCAGCAGGCCAGGCCAGAACGTCGCACTCCCCGGTCAGGAGTTTCGACAGACGTCCGGTACCGCCAGAGCCTAAATCCACCACCACTTGTGGCATCAACGGCTTACCACGCCAGAAATCATCATGACGTTGTAAGCGAATATATTGCCCGGCGCGGTATTCCGACAACTGATACGGTCCAGTGCCGACCGGCTGACGGTCGAGTTGTTCCTGACGATCTTCTTTCTCTAACTTCCGGGCATATTCTGCCGACATGACCGATGCATAATGGGTCGCCAGGTGCCACAAAAAAGAAGCATCCGGCTGGGCGAGTCGGAACTCAACCGTATGATTATCCAGTTTGCGGACGCTTTTCACGTTATCGGCAAATTGCAGGCTGTCGAAGTAGGGGAAGTTGCTGCCGTTGACGTTATGCCACGGGTTGTTGCGGTCAAAAATTCGCTGGAAGGTAAACACCACATCGTCGGCATTCATTTTACGAGTGGGAGTAAACCAGTCGGTTTTTTGAAACGGAACATCGCGACGCAGGTGGAAGCGATAGGTCGCGCCGTTGTCGAGAACTTCCCAGCTTTCGGCAAGTTCCGGCATCAGGCGATAGGTATAGGGATCGACATCCAGCAGTCGATCATAAAACTGGGCGGCAAGGGTATCGACAATTAACCCACTGCTCGCTTTGGATGGGTTAAAGGTGTTGACTTGCCCGCTGACGCAATAGACAAAACCGCTATCGCGGATATCAGCATGCGGGGGGGATTCAGGCGCGGCGATTGCCTGACCACTCACAAGTCCAGCAATCACCAAAAGAGACGATAATACCTGGCGCATAATATTAATGGATTTTATGTAAAGAGGCTATCTTACTAATATTTAATGACATTTGCCATTACCGTTTGTGTTCAGGGGTCGTAATGAGGGCCGTGTGGTTGGTCGTTGAACAGGTGACGTCGCCATCTGTTCAACATTCGTACCCGTGATTTCTCTATAACTATAACTCACAGAACAACTTAGCGAGGAGCAGAGCGGTACGATCGTGAGAAACCCATTAAAGCACGCTGCAGTGCGCGTCATTGTTAGCCGGATGCGGCGTGAACGCTTTATCCGGGCAACGATACTGACCGAGCGTCTGCAATGAAATAATTACTCATTACCCCATTGATTCAAAAACTCTGCGATCTCATCAATGCGTACGGGATTAATCCCCGCTTCAGCAGCCATTTCATGTTGGGCTTCTTCGCTGATCTCTTCATTGTTCATCAAACGGGTGAGCAGTAACTGGAAGTAGAGGGCCAGCGGTGTGCGTTCAGCGTCTGCGACAGGCTCTGCGCATTCGGTCGCGTACTCATCGGCAATATCAAAATATTTTAGCGGGATATCGTGGTTCATTATTTCCCCCTGGGGTTAATGCGCTAAGCATAAGGGCGGATGATAGCACTCGTGATCCGGGTCATACATCTTTTTATAGTTAATGGCGCGGTGCATTACCCTCAGGCAGGATAATGCGCCGCGCATCCGACTATTACGTTTCGCTCACCGGCGCTCTGTCACCATCATACAACGGCACTTTGCGATAGCGGCGGATCAGATACCACAAATATGCGCCGCCTAACGAAGCCCATACCAGACCGAGTGTCAGTGACGTTGACTCGAGATTAACCCACAGCACACCCACCGTCAGCGCGCCAACCAGCGGCATCAGCAAATAGTGGAAGTGATCCTTCCAGCTTTTATTCATTCCTTTACGCCGCCAGAAATGATTAAACACCGACAGATTTACGAAGGTAAATGCCACCAGAGCACCGAAGTTAATCAATGCTGTCGCGGTGACTAAATCAAAGAACAGCGCTGACAACGCGACAATCCCGACCATAATGACGTTCAGTGCCGGAGTCCGCCATTTCGGGTGCACATAGCCAAACACGCGCTCCGGAAACACATTGTCACGCCCCATCACATACAGCAGACGCGACACGCTGGCGTGCGACGCCAGGCCAGACGCTAACGTGTTCACAAACGTGGTACAGAGGAAAATCGACTGGAAGAGCTTGCCGCCGACGTATAGCGCAATTTCAGGCAGTGCGGCGTCCGGGTCTTTAAAGCGGCTGATATCGGGAAAGAACAGCTGCATAAAGAACGACGCAGCGATAAAGATAACGCCGCCGTATACCGCCGTCAGGAAGATGGCTTTCGGGATCACGCGTGCGGCGTCCGGCGTCTCTTCCGAAAGCGTGGTCACCGCATCGAAACCGAGGAAGGAGAAACAGACAATCGTCGCCCCGGTAATAATCGGGATCAGGTGCGCGTTCTCGCTGATAAACGGCTGAAGTGACCAGACGGTGCCAACGCCTTCTCCTTTATGCAGTCCCTGAACCACCAGGAAGATAAACACCACCATGATGGAGATTTGCACCAGTACAAACAGGGTATTGAAGTTAGCGACCAGGTTGACGCTCTTCAGATTCGCGGCGGTTAAAATGGCGACGAAGGTTACCACCCACACCCACGGCGGCACTTCCGGGAAGAGGGCGGAGAGATAGATTTTCGCCAACAAAACGTTGATCATTGGCAAAAAGAGATAATCCAGCAGTGATGACCAGCCGACCATAAATCCGACGTGCGGGTTAATCGACTTTTGCGCGTAGGTATAGGCCGAACCGGCCTCCGGAAACTGGCGAACCAGTTTGCCGTAGCTGATAGCGGTAAACAGCACGCCCGCCAGCGCCAGCAAATAGGACGCCGGAACGTGACCGTCGCTAATGCCGGAGACAATACCAAAAGTATCAAATACGGTCATCGGCGTGAGATAGGCCAGACCCATCATCACCACCTGCCACAATTTCAGTGATTTTCGCAGACGGGTTTTGCCAGATTGCGCAGCAATAGTCAGTGGTGAATTAATAGCCATAGTTGCTGCCTCCCCTGCGTAATAAGGTTTGCGGTCGTGTCGACCTGAAATCAAACCTGTTTAGCAAGGGAAGCAAAGGGGGCGGAGTCCAGTCAGTCGCAGGAGGGGCGCATACGCAGCCTCCCTCGCCATGCGGGGATTTAATCATCGGCATCATCTCATTTCCTCGTCACAGTCTTAATCGTTAACGGAAGCCCGTTGCCGCCTGCGCTCCATAACGCGACATCCGGGAAATGTCTGGATTACCAGCAAATGTCAGGCCTGGCTCCGCTCAGGCCGATGAAACAACCCCGCAAGGGGTATTACGCGTTTTTCAACATCCACTCAATTTCTGTTTCTGTGATGAGGCGCTCAAACTGCAACAGCTCATCATTTTTACAGGCGTGATAGACATGGCAGAAGCGTTCGCCTAAATAGCGGCGCAGGTGATCATTCTCGATAAACTCACCCAGGGCATCGCTCTGGCGAATCGGGAAGGGTAAGCCTTCCTGTTCCAGCCCGTTGCCTTCGACTTCTTCCTGTAATGGCAGTTCGTTATCAAGGCCATGCAAAATACCGGCAAAAATCGCCGCCATCACCAGATACGGGTTGGCATCGGCACCCGCCACGCGATATTCCACGCGGTGATTATGGCGATCGCCGCAGGGAATACGCAGGGCGACGGTGCGGTTGTTATGGCCCCACGACGCCTGCGTCGGCACATACATTCCCGGCTGGAAGCGGCGATACGAGTTCACGTTTGGTGCCAGCAACGCCATTGATGACGGCATCAGGTCAATCATCCCGGCGAGCATCTTTTTCAGCAGCGGCGAATCTTCGCCTTCCGCGTCAGAAAGCACGTTCTCGCCACGGTTATTTTGCATACTGATATGGATATGCATCCCGCTGCCCGCGTGCTCTTCATACGGCTTCGCCATAAAAGTGGCGTGCATCTTATGCTTTTCTGCCATCAGACGCACCAGGCGTTTTAGTGCCAGCGCATCATCGCAAGCTTCCAGCACGTTATCGGTATGGTAAAGATTGATTTCAAACTGACCTGGCGAGGCCTCGGCGACCGCGCCATCTGCCGGAATCAGCTGTAACTGCGCCAGCTCATCAATATCATTGAGCACGTCGGCGAAGTGGTTGAGGTTATCAACGGAGTAAACCTGGCTTTGTGTATTGCGGTCATCGGTGCCGGGCGCGCAGGGCGGTTGCAGATACCCTTCAGCGTCGCGCTGGCGATCCAGTAAATAGAACTCCAGCTCTACCGCTACGACCGGGAACAATCCGCGCTGGCGCAGCTGCTGCCACAGGCGGTTAAGAACGTTCCGCGGCTCAACGTCAAAGGGAGCGCCATCTTCATCGACCATGGTCAGGAGCATCTGACCTATAAACTCTGGATCGGCGGCAGAAGGGGTTAAGGAACCGAGAACAGGAACACAGGTACGATCCGGCTCGCCCATTTCCTGACCCAGGCCCGCTTCTTCTACTACATTACCCAGAATATCCATTGCAAATACCGAGGCCGGGAAATAACACCCTTTCTCGAGCTTCTTAAGGCTTGAAACAGGAATACGTTTTCCACGGAAGCAACCATTCAAATCGGTAAGTAAAACATCAACATATTGTGTATTCGGGTAGCGCTCCAGGTAGCGTTTCACTTCCTGCGTAAAGGCGCTACCCCGCCTCTCTTCTGACTGCTGAACAAAGTTCTCTACTTCAACGATATTGGTTTCCATGATTCTTCGCCTTTGGTTTGTTTTCCGCTCGTTATCAAAGCGTAAAATATAATGACCACCATTCGAATCTGTATGCAAACTAAATGTTTGTCAAATGTTAAATTGAGTTTGCAAAAATGAAAACCCACTGCTAGATTGAAAAAATATTGAACATAAAGGTCATTTAAAGCGCAGTAATGGCGATAATTTAGTCCACTTTGTGAGATTGAGCATGGAAAATATAATGAACAATCCGGTTATCGGTGTCGTAATGTGCAGGAACAGGCTTAAGGGTCATGCGACCCAGACTCTGCAAGAAAAGTACCTGAATGCCATCATCCACGCAGGCGGCTTGCCAATTGCGCTGCCACATGCGCTGGCGGAACCGTCATTACTTGAACAACTTTTGCCGAAACTCGATGGTATTTATCTTCCTGGTAGTCCCAGCAATGTGCAGCCGCACCTATATGGTGAAAACGGCGATGAGCCTGACGCCGATCCCGGGCGTGATCTTCTGAGCATGGCGTTAATTAATGCCGCACTCGAAAGGCGCATCCCCATTTTCGCCATCTGCCGGGGTTTACAGGAACTGGTGGTGGCAACCGGTGGTTCGTTGCATCGCAAGCTGTGCGAACAGCCTGAATTGCTGGAACATCGGGAAGATCCCGAACTGCCGGTGGAGCAGCAATATGCGCCGTCGCATGAAGTTCTGGTTGAAGAGGGGGGATTACTGTCTGCGTTGTTACCTGAATGTAGCAACTTTTGGGTAAACTCTCTGCATGGACAAGGGGCGAAGGTCGTTAGCCCACGGTTGCGTGTTGAAGCTCGCTCGCCGGATGGCTTAGTTGAGGCGGTTAGCGTCATCAATCATCCTTTTGCGCTGGGCGTACAGTGGCACCCGGAATGGAACAGTAGCGAGTACGCGCTTTCGCGTATATTGTTCGAGGGCTTTATCACCGCTTGTCAGCACCATATCGCTGAAAAACAGCGACTCTGACCACTACAGTTTAAGGAAATGCAAATATGAGTGATGAGGGACTGGCGCCAGGAAAACGCTTGTCGGAAATCCGCCAGCAGCAGGGGCTTTCACAACGTCGTGCCGCCGAACTCTCCGGGCTGACTCACAGTGCTATCAGTACGATAGAACAAGATAAAGTCAGCCCTGCCATCAGTACGCTGCAAAAGCTGCTGAAGGTGTATGGTCTGTCACTCTCGGAATTCTTTTCCGAGCCGGAAAAACCTGATGAGCCGCAGGTCGTCATTAATCAGGACGACTTAATTGAGATGGGCAGTCAGGGTGTGTCAATGAAGCTGGTTCATAACGGTAACCCGAATCGCACGCTGGCGATGATCTTTGAAACTTACCAGCCGGGCACAACCACTGGGGAAAGAATTAAGCATCAGGGTGAGGAAATAGGCACTGTACTGGAAGGTGAAATTGTTCTGACGATTAATGGTCAGGATTACCACCTCGTCGCGGGGCAAAGTTATGCCATTAATACCGGCATCCCGCACAGTTTCAGTAATACGTCGGCAGGTATTTGCCGAATTATCAGCGCCCATACGCCCACCACGTTTTAATCTTTTTGTTCTGTAAGCCGGGTAAGCGCAATGCGCCCGGCAATCTATAAAGAATGTCGCCAGAAATAAACGGGCATACGGCCCGGGGATCTCTGCGCCCTGACGTTCACAAACTGCATATATCTGATAGACGTGAAACAGGAGTCATAATGAATTTTCATCATCTGGCTTACTGGCAGGATAAAGCGTTAAGTCTCGCCATTGAAACCCGCTTATTTATTAACGGTGAATATACTGCTGCGGCGGAAAATGAAACTTTTGAAACCGTTGATCCGGTCACCCAGGCACCGCTGGCGAAAATTGCCCGCGGCAAGAGCGTCGATATCGACCGTGCGGTGAGCGCAGCACGCGGCGTATTTGAACGCGGCGACTGGTCACTCTCTTCTCCGGCTAAACGTAAAGCGGTACTGAATAAACTCGCCGATTTTATGGAAGCCAACGCCGAAGAGCTGGCGCTGCTGGAAACGCTCGACACCGGCAAACCGATTCGTCACAGCCTGCGTGATGATATTCCCGGCGCGGCGCGCGCCATTCGCTGGTACACCGAGGCTATCGACAAAGTGTATGGCGAAGTGGCGACCACCAGTAGCCATGAGCTGGCGATGATCGTGCGTGAACCGGTCGGCGTGATTGCCGCCATCGTGCCGTGGAACTTCCCGCTGCTGCTGACTTGCTGGAAACTCGGCCCGGCGCTGGCGGCGGGAAACAGCGTGATCCTAAAACCGTCTGAAAAATCACCGCTCAGTGCGATTCGTCTCGCCGGGCTGGCGAAAGAAGCAGGTCTGCCGGATGGCGTGTTGAACGTGGTGACGGGTTTTGGTCATGAAGCGGGGCAGGCGCTGTCGCGTCATAACGATATCGATGCCATCGCCTTTACCGGTTCGACCCGTACCGGGAAACAGCTGCTGAAAGATGCAGGCGACAGCAACATGAAACGCGTCTGGCTGGAAGCGGGCGGCAAAAGCGCCAACATCGTTTTCGCTGACTGTCCGGATTTGCAAAAAGCGGCGAGCGCGACCGCAGCAGGCATCTTCTACAACCAGGGGCAGGTGTGTATCGCCGGAACGCGCCTGTTGCTGGAAGAGAGCATCGCCGATGAATTCTTAGACCTGTTAAAACAGCAGGCGCAAAACTGGCAGCCGGGCCATCCACTTGATCCCGCAACCACCATGGGCACCTTAATCGACTGCGCCCACGCCGACTCGGTCCATAGCTTTATTCGTGAAGGCGAAAGCAAAGGGCAACTGCTGCTGGATGGCCGTAACGCCGAGCTGGCTGCCGCCATCGGCCCGACGATCTTTGTGGATGTAGACCCGAATGCGTCCTTAAGCCGCGAAGAGATTTTCGGTCCAGTGCTGGTGGTCACGCGTTTCACATCAGAAGAACAGGCGCTACAGCTTGCTAACGACAGCCAGTACGGACTTGGCGCGGCAGTATGGACGCGCGACCTCTCCCGCGCGCACCGCATGAGCCGTCGCCTGAAAGCCGGTTCCGTCTTTGTCAATAACTACAACGACGGCGATATGACCGTGCCGTTTGGCGGCTATAAGCAGAGCGGCAATGGTCGCGACAAATCCCTGCACGCCCTTGAAAAATTCACCGAACTGAAAACTATCTGGATAAGCCTGGAGGCCTGAAATGACCGAACATACCAGCAGTTATTACGCCGCCAGTGCGAATAAATACGCACCATTCGACACGCTGAATGAGTCGATTTCCTGCGATGTTTGCGTGGTCGGCGGCGGCTATACCGGGCTTTCCTCCGCGCTGCATCTGGCGGAAGCGGGCTTTGACGTGGTGGTTCTTGAAGCCTCACGCATCGGCTTCGGCGCAAGCGGACGCAACGGCGGGCAGCTTGTGAACTCCTACAGCCGCGACATCGACGTCATTGAAAAAAGCTACGGCATGGACACCGCCCGTATGCTCGGCAGCATGATGTTCGAAGGCGGCGAGATCATCCGCGAACGTATCAAACGTTATCAGATTGATTGCGACTACCGCCCCGGCGGCCTGTTTGTGGCGATGAATGATAAACAGCTCGCGACTCTGGAAGAGCAGAAAGAGAACTGGGAACGCTACGGCAATAAACAGCTGGAGCTGCTGGACGCCAACGCTATTCGCCGCGAGGTCGCCAGCGATCGCTACACTGGTGCGCTTCTGGATCACAGCGGTGGGCATATTCACCCGCTAAACCTCGCCATTGGTGAAGCCGATGCCATCCGCCTGAACGGAGGGCGCGTGTATGAGCTTTCCGCCGTGACGCAGATCCAGCACACCACGCCAGCCGTGGTGCGGACTGCCAATGGTCAGGTGACGGCGAAGTATGTGATTGTCGCCGGGAATGCGTATCTGGGCGATAAAGTAGAGCCGGAACTGGCGAAACGCAGCATGCCGTGCGGCACGCAGGTGATCACCACTGAACGGCTGTCGGAAGATTTAGCCCGTTCGCTGATCCCGAAAAACTACTGTGTGGAAGACTGTAACTATCTGCTTGATTACTACCGTCTTACCGCCGATAACCGCCTGCTGTACGGCGGCGGTGTGGTCTACGGCGCGCGCGACCCGGATGACGTTGAGCGCCTTGTGGTGCCGAAACTGCTGAAAACCTTCCCGCAGCTGAAGGGCGTGAAAATTGATTACCGCTGGACGGGCAACTTCCTGCTGACCTTGTCGCGCATGCCGCAGTTCGGTCGCCTTGATACCAACATCTATTACATGCAGGGTTACAGCGGCCACGGCGTCACCTGTACCCATCTTGCCGGGCGTTTGATTGCTGAACTGCTGCGCGGTGACGCCGAACGCTTCGACGCCTTCGCCAATCTGCCGCATTACCCGTTCCCCGGCGGGCGCACGCTGCGCGTTCCGTTTACCGCGATGGGCGCGGCTTATTACAGCCTGCGCGATCGTCTGGGCGTTTAATTTCCGATTAACAGTGAAGAGTCAAAAGGTGTGAAACATGAGCAACAATGAATTCCATCAGCGTCGTCTTTCTGCTACCCCACGCGGGGTTGGCGTGATGTGTAACTTCTTCGCCCAGTCGGCAGAAAACGCTACGCTGAAGGATGTAGAGGGCAACGAATATATCGATTTCGCCGCAGGCATTGCGGTGCTGAATACCGGGCATCGCCACCCTGATCTGGTCGCGGCGGTGGAGCAGCAATTGCAACAGTTTACCCACACGGCGTATCAGATTGTGCCGTACGAAAGCTACGTCACGCTGGCGGAGAAAATTAACGCCCTTGCCCCGGTGAGCGGGCAGGCTAAAACTGCGTTCTTCACCACCGGTGCGGAAGCGGTTGAGAACGCGGTGAAAATCGCCCGCGCCCATACCGGACGCCCTGGCGTGATTGCGTTTAGCGGCGGCTTCCACGGTCGTACATATATGACTATGGCGCTGACCGGAAAGGTCGCGCCGTACAAAATCGGCTTCGGCCCGTTCCCCGGTTCGGTATATCACGTACCTTATCCGTCAGATTTACACGGCATTTCAACGCAGGACTCCCTCGACGCCATCGAACGCTTGTTTAAATCGGACATTGAAGCGAAGCAGGTGGCGGCGATTATTTTCGAACCGGTGCAGGGCGAAGGCGGTTTCAACGTTGCACCAAAAGAGCTGGTTGCCGCCATTCGCCGCCTGTGCGACGATCACGGCATTGTGATGATTGCCGATGAAGTGCAAAGCGGCTTTGCGCGTACCGGTAAACTGTTTGCCATGGATCACTACGCCGATAAGCCGGATTTAATGACGATGGCGAAAAGCCTCGCGGGCGGGATGCCGCTTTCGGGCGTGGTCGGTAATGCCAACATTATGGACGCACCCGCGCCGGGCGGGCTTGGTGGTACCTACGCCGGGAACCCGCTGGCGGTGGCTGCCGCGCACGCGGTGCTCAACATTATCGACAAAGAATCACTCTGCGAACGCGCGAATCAACTGGGCCAGCGTCTGACAAACACGCTGATTGATGCCAAAGAAAGCGTTCCGTCCATCGCGGCGGTACGCGGTCTGGGGTCTATGATTGCGGCAGAGTTTAACGATCCGCAAACGGGCGAGCCGTCAGCGGCGATTGCACAGAAAATCCAGCAACGCGCGCTGGCGCAGGGGCTGCTTCTGCTGACCTGTGGCGCATACGGCAACGTGATTCGTTTCCTGTATCCGCTGACCATCCCGGATGCGCAATTCGATGCGGCAATGAAAATATTGCAGGATGCGCTGAACGATTAATAGCCCAACGCAATAATGTCTGATGCGCTGCGCTTATCAGGCCTGCAAACGACGTATTGATTATGTATGCCGGACAAAGCATTCACGCCGCATCCGGCAAGTTGTATTGCCCAACTTCGCTAAATCTGGTGCTTTTTCAACAACGCGCGGAACTGATGATAGGTTAACCCCAGCAATTCAGCTGCGCGCTTCTGGTTATATTTCCCTTGTTGCAAACTGAGTTGCAGCAACTCTTTTTCCTGCTGCATCTGAAACTCACGTAAATCCAGCGGCAGTGTTGGAAGCGAGGTGGTTTCTGAAACGGCGATAGCGTCTTCAGGCGGACGCCGTTTAAAGGGATCAATAATAATGTCATCAAGCGGATAATCGCTGGTGCCGTGGCGATATACTGAACGTTCCACCACGTTTTTCAATTCACGAATATTTCCCGGCCAGCGATAATTCAGCAATGTTTCTCTGGCGCGCTCCGTAAACCCCGGGAACAGAGGCAGCTTGATTTCCCGACACATCTGAATGGCAAAGTGTTCTGCCATCAGCATAATGTCGCTTTCGCGCTCGCGCAGGGGCGGCAGTTGCACTACATCGAAAGCCAGCCGGTCGAGCAGGTCAGCGCGAAAAGTACCTTCATTGACCATCGCCGGGAGATCGGCATTCGTCGCGCATACCAACCGCACATTCACCTGCAATGGCTGGCTGCCGCCAACGCGCTCCAGTTCACCGTACTCAATCACGCGCAATAATTTCTCCTGCACCATCATCGGTGCCGTAGCGAGTTCATCAAGAAATAGCGTACCGCCGTCGGCACGTTCAAATCTCCCTGGATGACGTTTTTGCGCACCGGTAAACGCGCCCGCTTCGTGACCAAACAGTTCGGAATCCAGCAGATTTTCATTTAACGCCGCGCAGTTAAGGGAAATAAACGGCCCCTGCCAACGGGAGGAGAGATAATGCAGACGGCTGGCAATCAGCTCTTTACCTGTGCCGCGCTCGCCGATGATGAGCACCGGTTTGTCCAGCGGTGCGAGATGCGAAACCTGTTCCAGCACTTCGAGAAAGCTGTTCGCCTCACCGAGTAAATTATCTTTGTATTCTGCCATGATGAAATTCGCCACTTGTTAGTGTAATTCGCTAACTCATCCTGGCATGTTGCTGTTGATTCTTCAATCAGATCTTTATAAATCAAAAAGATAAAAAATTGGCACGCAAATTGTATTAATAGTTCAGCAGGACAATCCTGAACGCAGAAATCAAGAGGACAACATTATGGGTATTTTTTCTCGCTTTGCCGACATCGTGAATGCCAACATCAACGCTCTGTTAGAGAAAGCGGAAGATCCACAGAAACTGGTGCGTTTGATGATCCAGGAGATGGAAGATACATTGGTTGAAGTGCGTTCTACTTCGGCGCGTGCGCTGGCAGAAAAGAAACAGCTGACTCGCCGTATTGAACAAGCGTCGGCGCGTGAAGTTGAATGGCAGGAAAAAGCCGAACTGGCGCTGCTGAAAGAGAGAGAGGATCTGGCGCGTGCGGCGTTAATTGAAAAACAGAAACTGACCGATCTGATTAAGAGCCTGGAACATGAAGTGACGCTGGTGGACGATACGCTGGCACGCATGAAGAAAGAGATCGGCGAGCTGGAAAACAAATTGAGCGAAACACGCGCTCGCCAGCAGGCATTGATGTTACGCCATCAGGCGGCAAACTCGTCGCGCGATGTGCGTCGTCAGCTGGACAATGGCAAACTGGATGAAGCAATGGCTCGTTTCGAATCTTTCGAACGTCGAATTGACCAGATGGAAGCGGAAGCAGAAAGCCACAGCTTCGGTAAACAAAAATCGCTGGACGATCAGTTTGCCGAACTGAAAGCCGATGATGCAATCAGCGAGCAACTGGCACAATTAAAAGCCAAAATGAAGCAAGACAATCAATAATAACATCCAGGCGGCGTCTGAACGCGCCGCCGCTCATCGTCTAAGGAGTCCTTATGAGCGCGCTATTTCTGGCTATTCCGTTAACCATTTTTGTGCTGTTTGTTTTACCGATCTGGTTATGGCTGCATTACAGCAATCGTTCTGGTCGCAGTGAATTGTCGCAAAGTGAGCAGCAGCGATTAGCGCAACTGGCTGATGAAGCAAAACGGATGCGCGAACGTATTCAGGCGCTGGAATCCATTCTTGATGCAGAACATCCGAACTGGAGGGATCGCTAATGGCGGGCATTAATCTCAATAAAAAATTATGGCGTATTCCACAGCAGGGCATGGTCCGTGGCGTCTGCGCCGGGATTGCCAACTATTTTGATGTACCAGTAAAACTGGTGCGTATCCTGGTGGTGCTGTCGATTTTCTTCGGTCTGGCGCTGTTTACCCTGGTTGCTTACATCATTTTGTCATTTGCGCTTGATCCAATGCCGGACAACATGGCCTTTGGTGAGCAGCTACCTTCCAGCAGTGAATTGCTGGATGAAGTCGACCGTGAACTGGCGGCAAGTGAAACGCGTTTACGCGAGATGGAACGTTATGTCACTTCCGATACTTTCACGTTACGTAGCCGTTTCCGTCAACTGTGAGGAAAGTTATGAATACTCGCTGGCAACAGGCCGGGCAAAAGGTGAAGCCTGGTTTCAAATTAGCAGGCAAGCTGGTACTTCTTACCGCACTGCGCTATGGCCCGGCGGGTGTAGCTGGCTGGGCGATAAAATCAGTTGCTCGCCGACCACTGAAAATGTTGCTGGCCGTGGCGCTGGAACCGCTGTTAAGTCGGGCTGCCAATAAACTGGCGCAGCGTTATAAAAGGTGAGGGGAGTTTCGCAAAAATTGTTAAAGCTAAGGCATATTATGGATGGCAATTTTCATCCATAGAAGGACGCTTACATGTTTAAAAAAGGCTTACTTGCTCTGACACTGGTGTTTTCACTGCCCGTTTTCGCCGCTGAACACTGGATCGATGTTCGTGTTCCAGAGCAGTATCAGCAAGAGCACGTTCAGGGAGCCATCAATATTCCCCTGAAGGAAGTGAAAGAGCGCATTGCCACCGCCGTTCCGGATAAAAACGACACCGTGAAAGTGTATTGCAATGCCGGACGCCAGTCAGGGCAGGCAAAAGAGATCCTTAGCGAGATGGGATATACCCACGTTGAGAACGCCGGCGGCCTGAAAGACATCGCAATGCCGAAGGTCAAAGGTTAACAAATTACTTATTGAGCGGTGTAAACAACGCCGCTTACTCATTTGATAAATCAAAATTAACCCACATTATTATCTCCAGTATCTAATCCTTTCTACAGCTTTCTGGCACAGGACAGCAATGAAGCGACTTAAAAATGAACTTAATGCGCTGGTGAATCGGGGTGTCGACAGACATCTGCGCCTCGCTGTAACCGGACTTAGCCGCAGCGGCAAAACAGCGTTTATCACCGCGATGGTTAATCAGTTGCTCAATATTCATGCCGGAGCACGTTTGCCGCTTTTAAGTGCGGTGCGTGAAGAGCGCCTGCTGGGCGTAAAACGCATTCCCCAGCGTGACTTTGGCATTCCGCGCTTCACCTATGATGAAGGGTTGGCGCAGTTATATGGCGATCCTCCCGCCTGGCCGACGCCTACGCGCGGCGTCAGTGAAATTCGCCTGGCGTTACGTTTTAAATCGAACGATTCGCTGCTACGCCACTTTAAGGACACCTCCACGCTGTATCTGGAAATTGTGGATTACCCCGGCGAATGGTTGCTCGACCTGCCGATGCTGGCGCAGGACTATTTAAGCTGGTCGCGCCAGATGACGGGCTTACTCAATGGTCAGCGCGGCGAATGGTCGGCGAAATGGCGAATGATGTGCGAAGGGCTGGACCCGCTAGCGCCTGCCGACGAAAACCGGCTGGCAGACATTGCCGCCGCCTGGACCGAGTATCTCCACCACTGCAAACAGCAGGGGTTGCACTTTATTCAGCCTGGGCGCTTTGTCTTGCCGGGAGATATGGCAGGAGCACCCGCGCTGCAATTCTTCCCGTGGCCGGATGTCGATGCCTGGGGCGAGTCCAAACTGGCGCAGGCCGATAAGCATACCAATGCCGGAATGCTGCGCGAGCGCTTTAATTATTATTGCGAGAAGGTGGTGAAGGGGTTCTATAAGAATCATTTTCTGCGCTTTGACCGCCAGATTGTGCTGGTGGATTGCCTGCAGCCTCTCAACAGTGGGCCACAGGCATTTAATGATATGCGTCTGGCGCTGACGCAGCTGATGCAAAGTTTCCACTACGGGCAGCGAACCCTGTTCCGGCGTTTGTTTTCGCCGGTTATCGATAAGCTATTGTTTGCTGCGACTAAAGCAGACCATGTGACCATCGATCAGCACGCCAATATGGTTTCATTACTGCAACAACTAATTCAGGATGCCTGGCAAAATGCGGCGTTCGAAGGGATCAGCATGGACTGCCTGGGGCTGGCGTCAGTTCAGGCGACCACCAGCGGCATTATTGATGTTAACGGTGAGAAAATCCCGGCGCTGCGCGGTAATCGACTCAGTGATGGCGCACCGCTCACTGTTTATCCTGGCGAAGTTCCCGCACGTTTGCCTGGTCAGGCGTTCTGGGATAAGCAAGGCTTCCAGTTTGAGGCGTTTCGTCCGCAGGTGATGGATGTCGACAAACCGCTACCGCATATTCGTCTTGATGCTGCGCTGGAATTTTTAATAGGAGATAAATTGCGATGACCGAACCGTTAAAACCACGTATTGATTTCGACGGTCCACTGGAGGTCGATCAGAATCCAAAATTCAGGGCGCAACAGACCTTTGACGAAAATCAGGCGCAAAATTTTGCCCCGGCCACGCTCGACGAAGCGCAGGAAGAAGAGGGGCAAGTTGAAGCGGTGATCGACGCAGCGTTACGTCCGAAACGCAGCCTGTGGCGCAAAATGGTGATAGGCGGGTTGGCTCTGTTTGGCGCAAGCGTTGTCGGGCAGGGCGTGCAGTGGACAATGAACGCCTGGCAAACCCAGGACTGGGTGGCGCTGGGTGGATGTGCCGCTGGGGCATTGATTATCGGCGCTGGCGTAGGTTCTGTGGTAACAGAGTGGCGGCGCTTATGGCGCTTGCGACAGCGCGCCCATGAACGCGACGAAGCGCGCGATTTGTTGCACAGTCACGGCACGGGTAAAGGCCGTGCATTCTGCGAAAAACTGGCGCAGCAGGCGGGTATCGATCAGTCGCATCCGGCGCTGCAGCGCTGGTATGCCTCAATCCATGAAACGCAAAACGACCGTGAAGTGGTCAGCCTGTATGCGCATTTGGTCCAGCCAGTTTTAGATGCCCAGGCGCGGCGCGAAATCAGCCGTTCGGCGGCGGAATCAACGTTGATGATTGCGGTCAGCCCGCTGGCGCTGGTGGATATGGCGTTTATCGCCTGGCGCAATCTGCGTTTGATTAATCGCATCGCCACGCTGTATGGCATTGAACTGGGATATTACAGCCGTTTGCGCCTGTTTAAGCTGGTATTGCTGAATATCGCTTTCGCCGGAGCCAGCGAACTGGTGCGCGACGTGGGGATGGACTGGATGTCGCAAGATCTCGCTGCGCGTTTGTCTACCCGGGCAGCTCAGGGGATTGGTGCAGGACTTCTGACGGCACGACTGGGGATTAAAGCTATGGAGCTTTGCCGCCCTCTGCCGTGGATTGACGATGACAAGCCACGCCTCGGGGATTTCCGTCGTCAGCTTATCGGTCAGGTGAAAGAAACTCTGCAAAAAGGCAAAACGCCCAGCGAAAAATAATGCAATATCGGGTGCTGACCGGATATCTTTACGCCGAAGTGCCCGTTTTTCCGTCTTTGTGTCAATGATTGTTGACAGAAACCTTCCTGCTATCCAAATAGTGTCATATCATCATATTAATTGTTCTTTTTTCAGGTGAAGGTTCCCATGCGTCTGGAAGTCTTTTGTGAAGACCGACTCGGTCTGACCCGCGAATTACTCGATCTACTCGTGCTAAGAGGCATTGATTTACGCGGTATTGAGATTGATCCCATTGGGCGAATCTACCTCAATTTTGCTGAACTGGAGTTTGAGAGTTTCAGCAGTCTGATGGCCGAAATACGCCGTATTGCAGGTGTTACCGATGTGCGTACTGTCCCGTGGATGCCTTCCGAGCGTGAGCATCTGGCGTTGAGCGCGTTACTGGAGGCATTGCCTGAACCTGTGCTCTCTGTCGATATGAAAAGCAAAGTGGATATGGCGAACCCGGCGAGCTGTCAGCTTTTTGGGCAAAAATTGGATCGCCTGCGCAACCATACCGCCGCACAATTGATTAACGGCTTTAATTTTTTACGCTGGCTGGAAAGCGAACCGCAGGATTCCCATAACGAGCATGTCGTTATTAATGGACAGAATTTCCTGATGGAGATTACGCCTGTTTATCTTCAGGATGAAAATGATCAACACGTCCTGACCGGTGCGGTGGTGATGTTGCGATCAACGATTCGTATGGGCCGTCAGTTGCAAAATGTCGCCGCCCAGGACGTCAGCGCCTTTAGTCAAATTGTCGCCGTCAGCCCGAAAATGAAGCATGTTGTCGAACAGGCGCAGAAACTGGCGATGCTAAGCGCGCCATTGCTGATAACCGGTGATACCGGCACCGGAAAAGATCTCTTTGCGTATGCCTGTCATCAGGCAAGCCCACGCGCGGGCAAACCCTATCTGGCGCTGAACTGTGCTTCTATCCCGGAAGATGCGGTCGAGAGTGAACTGTTTGGTCATGCTCCGGAAGGGAAGAAAGGGTTCTTTGAGCAGGCGAACGGTGGTTCGGTACTGCTGGATGAAATAGGTGAGATGTCACCACGGATGCAGGCGAAATTACTGCGTTTCCTTAATGATGGCACTTTCCGTCGGGTTGGCGAAGACCATGAGGTGCATGTCGATGTGCGGGTGATTTGCGCTACGCAGAAGAATCTGGTCGAACTGGTGCAAAAAGGCGTGTTCCGTGAAGATCTCTATTATCGTCTGAACGTGTTGACGCTCAATCTGCCGCCGCTACGTGACTGTCCGCAGGACATCATGCCGTTAACCGAGCTGTTCGTCGCCCGCTTTGCCGACGAGCAGGGCGTGCCGCGTCCGAAACTGGCCGCTGACCTGAATACTGTACTTACGCGTTATGCGTGGCCGGGAAATGTGCGGCAGTTAAAGAACGCTATTTATCGCGCACTGACACAACTGGACGGTTATGAGCTGCGTCCACAGGATATTTTGTTACCGGATTATGACGCCACAACGGTAGCCGTGGGCGAAGATGCGATGGAAGGTTCGCTGGACGAAATCACCAGCCGTTTTGAACGCTCGGTATTAACCCAGCTTTATCGCAATTATCCCAGCACGCGCAAACTGGCAAAACGCCTGGGCGTTTCGCATACCGCGATTGCCAATAAGTTGCGGGAATATGGTCTGAGTCAGAAGAAGAACGAAGAGTAAGCGCGAATATGCCTGATGGTGCAACACCATCAGGCATATTAACTTATGCTTTCAGTACAGCCAGAGCTGCTTCGTAATCCGGCTCGGTGGTGATTTCATCCACCAGCTGGCTGAAAATCACATTGTCATTTTCATCAATAACCACAACGGCACGCGCTGCCAGACCTTTCAGTGGGCCATCAGCAATTGCCACACCGTAGGCTTGCAGGAATTCAGCGTTACGGAAAGTGGAGAGGGTGATAACGTTGTTCAGACCTTCTGCGCCGCAGAAACGAGACTGGGCGAACGGCAGATCGGCAGAGATACACAGCACAACGGTGTTGTCGATCTCGGTTGCCAGTTGGTTAAACTTACGTACTGATGCGGCGCAAACACCGGTATCAATACTCGGGAAAATGTTCAGCACTTTGCGTTTACCCGCAAACTGACCGAGGGTGACGTCAGACAGATCTTTTGCCACGAGAGTAAAAGTCTGCGCTTTGCTACCCGCCTGCGGGATGGAATTGGCGACTGTAACCGGGTTGCCCTGGAAATGAACGGTTTGTGACATGATTATCTTTCCTGTTTACATATAGTTAACGTCACACCTAGTTTATGCTAACTGTCAATAACACAGCAAACGCTATTTGCGCTTAATCCGCAGACCACCGCGACAACAAGGAGTAAAGATGAGAACCGTTAAGGTATTCGAGGAAGCCTGGCCCTTACATACCCCGTTTGTGATTGCTCGGGGAAGTCGCAGTGAAGCGCGCGTGGTGGTGGTTGAACTGGAAGAAGAAGGTATTAAAGGCACCGGCGAATGCACGCCGTATCCGCGTTATGGAGAAAGTGATGCCTCGGTAATGGCGCAAATTATGAGCGTCGTACCGCAATTAGAGAAAGGGCTGACACGGGAGGAGTTGCAAAAAATTCTCCCTGCCGGCGCAGCACGTAATGCGCTGGATTGTGCATTGTGGGATCTCGCGGCGCGAAAACAGCAGCAATCGCTGGCTGATTTGATCGGCATAACGCTTCCCGGGACAGTTATCACTGCACAGACGGTAGTCATCGGTACGCCTGATCAGATGGCCAATAGTGCATCAACACTCTGGCAGGCAGGCGCGAAATTACTGAAAGTAAAGCTGGATAACCATCTTATCAGTGAGCGGATGGTGGCAATTCGCACCGCTGTGCCCGATGCGACGCTGATCGTTGATGCAAATGAATCCTGGCGTGCAGAAGGGTTGGCGGCGCGTTGCCAGCTATTGGCGGATTTAGGCGTTGCGATGCTTGAACAACCGCTTCCTGCGCAGGACGATGCGGCGTTGGAGAATTTTATTCATCCGTTACCGATTTGCGCAGATGAAAGTTGTCATACTCGTAGCAATCTGAAGGCGCTGAAAGGGCGCTATGAGATGGTTAACATTAAGCTCGATAAAACGGGTGGCCTGACGGAAGCGCTGGCGCTGGCGACTGAATCACGTGCACAAGGTTTTAGTCTGATGCTGGGCTGCATGTTGTGTACCTCTCGTGCCATTAGCGCCGCTTTACCGCTGGTGCCGCAGGTCAGTTTCGCCGATCTTGACGGACCGACCTGGCTGGCGGTAGATGTGGAACCGGCGCTTCAGTTCACGACGGGCGAATTGCATCTTTAGGATGCCAGCGCAGCAAGTTTGCCATCGCAAAGAGATATTTTTCGCTGGCTTCGTCGGAGGAGATGGGCGGAAACTCTGCGGTGATGCAATGCAAGTTGAGATCTGCACACCAACTGCCGAAAGAGCCAGGTGTTTCATAACCGACGCTGGTTACCAGAGGCAATTCAAACGCCTGGGCCAGCCATTCGCCTAATTCACTGTGTCTGGGATCTTCAATACAGGCCAGCGGATCGTGGAATGAGACCACCCAGGCGGGTTGAATGCGGTGTATAAGCTGGCACAGCGCCTGGGTTTCAGGTTCAGAGCCAGGTTTGTCACCTGTCAGCAATACGACATCACGTTCTTCAGCGGCGCTGTTCCAGCGATAAACGGTTTCACCTTCCTTCCAATTCGCCGCCGGAAAGTTTCTGTTTAAATCCACACCATTAGCATTGGCCCGTAACCCTAACTGGCAGCCGTCAGGATTCACACACAGCACCACATGATGGCGGCGCAAAGAAGGTGTCAACGTCCGCAGAGCACAGGAGAGCGTGACGATCGAAGAGTTTTCATCACCGTGAGTGCCAGCCAGAATCAAACCACTTTCGCGGCTGGCTGCAGGGGCAGGAAACCAGATTAACGGCGCGCCCAATAATGAACGTCCGTAATGTTCTGTTCCGGGCGGAAATGCGCCGCGTTCGGCGCGTGGGCGAGTTACGGTCATGATCGTCTCTGGTTCAGGAAGTATTACAGGCAGTGTTGTGCAAATTTTGCGGATTATCAAATCCTTTTCTTCAACGCTATGTCATCGATCTTGTATCACTTTTTTGCCGGAAGTTGTTTGCATTTTCATTGATGTGCAGATATTAGAATTGTCGTAATGTTATATACATGGCGTATTTTATTCTTACTGGTTCTACACATGTTAATCGCATCTGATTGATCAGTTCACCTTAATAAGTTTAATAAATCGTACTGCACATAGTACAGTACGATGGTAGCTATATAATTGATTTACATGAAGAATGGCTTATCGCCATCAGTCCCGGGTTGATTGATGCCTATATTCTCACCAATGTGTTTCTCAGGTTTATCGATGATATCTGTAATTAATGCTGCGACACTCTTACGTGATACGATCGTACCTTTGAATGGTTCATTGCGTGAGGTAAGCTCATAATCAATAATATCTTCATCAGTCAGCCAGGCAGGGCGAAGAATTGTATATTCCAGTCCAGAAGCCTCAATTGCATCCGCAGCCCTGCGGAATGGTTTTAGGGGTTCACCAATAACTGCATTATTCCATTCGCCAAATTTTCCTGGAACTTCATCATAAATACCGAGGGAAAGAACAAAGATCAGACGTTTAACATCACAGGCTTTCATCGCAGCGATCACTGAATTTGCCTGAATATCTAAATCTTCCCCCGTAAGGTTGGCATACACAACATCCTGTCCCTGCATGGCCTGCTTCAGTGCTGCATGATTCAGTACATCCCCCATAATAATCTTGCTATTAGTTGGATAGGGTTTGTGGATTTTTGCTGGCTGACGGGCAAATAAAGTTTGTTTAATGGTTTGTTTATCTGCCAGTTGATTAATCACATGGCGGGCTATCTGACCGCCAGCACCAAGAATCAGTACATTTTTCATGAAACTTTTCCCAGATTATTGGCAGCAATATGCCAGGCCATATCACTATTACGGATTTGAATATGTTTCATTACAGAGTTTCCTCAAAGAACGGCGCTAATACTGAAATTGCTTCAGCCACATAGACTTTGCCGTCATAAAGATCCATATGGTTTGCGCCTTCAACAATGTGATAGCGTTTATCCTGGCTTGATGCTCGATCGTACAGGTCGTCACTCATCCATTTGCTCCCTGCCTGGCTGCCCGCCACAATCTGTATCGGCTGAGTCAGGTACACTTCCGCCATATGGTAAGCATCATAGGTAATAATCTGGTTAAGGCTGCGCAAAGTAGCGTAACCCGGTGCTGTTGGATACTGCGCGCGAGGGGTGTGGTAATACTCCCAGGCCTGACGCAGTTCTTCGTTCGGCGCATCGGACTCCTTCATTGGTGCCAGTGGCATGGTGGCGTATTCTCCGCTGCTAATATCGCTGGTTCGGGCGTTTGAACCCGCGTCAACGTATGGTAGGGCATCAATAGATTTCACATTGTTTTCCCAACCATTACGGAACATCGAACCAATATTGACCGCACTAACGGTACCGATGGCCTTGATGCGGCGATCCTGAATTGCAGCATTGGCTGTATATCCTGCACCGGCACAAATTCCCATCGCACCAATTCGGGTATTGTCGACATAAGAAAGCGTTGTCAGGTAATCAATCACGGCACTGACGTCTTCAGTACGAATGTATGGGTTTTCTAACTGACGCGGCTCGCCGCCGCTTTCACCTTGATAAGATGCGTCATAAGCAATAGTGACAAATCCCTTTTCCGCCAGTTTTTCGGCATAGGTTCCGGCCGTTTGCTCTTTAACGCCCCCACCTGGGTGAGATACCACAATTGCCGGATACTGACGGGTTTCATCAAATTTTGGAGGGAAATAGATCACTGCAGACAAAGAGATGGTTGGATTATTGCTGTTAGTGAAGCTGACTTTATTATTCATCATTCCGTTCCTCATGGAGTTGTCGGTTCGTTTTGGCGGTTGGTGATATCACTATAGATATTGATCATTAAGTTGATTAGACCCTAAATTATGATTAGACCTATCATTTAAATGATTAATAGATTGTATGGAGATACTGAATGAAGCGTGAAGAAATCGCTGATCTGATGGCGTTTGTCGTCGTTGCAGAGGAGCGTAGCTTCACTCGCGCAGCAGCCCGCCTGAGCATGGCGCAATCAGCTTTAAGCCAGATAGTGCGCCGTATAGAAGAACGATTAGGATTGCGGCTTCTGACGCGAACCACGCGCAGCGTTGTACCCACTGAAGCGGGCGAGCATCTTTTGTCTGTTCTTGGCCCTATGTTGCATGACATAGATTCTGCCCTGACATCCCTGAGCGATCTGCAGAACCGCCCATCCGGGACAATACGTATTACTACTGTAGAACATGCAGCAAAAACGATATTGTTACCAGCTATGCGCACATTCCTGAAATCGCATCCTGAAATTGATATCCAGCTTACCATTGATTATGGTTTGACCGATGTCGTTTCTGAACGTTTTGATGCAGGCGTCCGTCTGGGTGGGGAGATGGATAAAGATATGATCGCCATTCGAATCGGGCCAGATATACCAATGGCTATTGTTGGCTCACCGGATTATTTTTCTCGTCGAAGTGCTCCAACGTCAGTGTCACAATTAATAGATCATCAGGCAATTAATTTGTATCTTCCCACATCGGGTACAGCAAATCGCTGGAGATTAATACGCGGTGGACGTGAAGTTCGTGTTCGCATGGAAGGTCAGCTTTTACTGAATACGATAGACCTGATCATTGATGCTGCAATTGATGGGCATGGATTGGCGTATCTACCTTATGATCAGGTTGAGCGGGCTATTAAAGAAAAAAAACTGATACGTGTTTTGGATAAATTCACACCAGATTTACCCGGTTATCACCTGTACTATCCACACCGTCGACATGCTGGCTCGGCATTCTCATTATTTATAGATAGGCTGAAGTATAAAGGTGCTGTTTAGCACTACTTGCTGATACATTAATTTAATTCTTCTCTTAACGTATTCTCAGTTCCTTTCAACGTTTTGGTTATTTTTTATTCTTCGCACAATGGCGACAGATGCTGATTATGATACCGAAAACGGGTTTGAACGTGCGAAGCCCGAACGTAGTGTTCGGAGTTCTATGTGCTTTACCGCATTTTGGAGACTATTATTTACACTAAATCTGATTTGATATATTGATACTTAAAACATTTGATGCTTCCTTTGTCACTTTTTTGATGGAAGTTGTTTGCATTTCTTTAAGGCGAAACAAATAATTACGCATCAATTTTAATGTCGGTTAGAGGGAAACTTATGAAGCACTCTGTTTCAGTCACGTGTTGTGCGCTGTTGATCAGCAGCATTTCTCTTTCGTATGCTGCAGAAGTTCCGAGCGGCACAGTACTGGCAGAGAAGCAGGAGTTGGTGCGCCACATTAAAGATGAGCCTGCGTCGCTGGATCCCGCTAAAGCCGTGGGCCTGCCAGAGATTCAGGTCATTCGCGATCTGTTTGAAGGACTGGTGAATCAGAACGAGAAAGGGGAGATTGTCCCCGGCGTTGCGACTCAGTGGAAAAGTAATGACAACCGTATCTGGACTTTTACCCTGCGCGATAACGCAAAATGGGCGGATGGCACACCGGTAACGGCGCAAGATTTTGTCTACAGCTGGCAGCGTCTGGTGGACCCGAAAACGCTATCGCCATTTGCATGGTTTGCCGCGCTGGCGGGAATCAACAACGCACAGGCGATTATTGATGGTAAAGCTACGCCTGACCAGCTTGGCGTCACCGCAGTTGATGCCCATACTTTGAAAATTCAGCTTGATAAACCGTTGCCGTGGTTTGTGAATTTAACCGCTAACTTTGCCTTCTTCCCGGTGCAAAAAGCCAACGTAGAAAGCAGTAAAGAGTGGACGAAACCCGGAAAACTGATCGGCAATGGCGCTTATGTTCTTAAAGAGCGCGTAGTCAATGAAAAACTGGTCGTGGTACCGAATACCCATTATTGGGATAACGCCAAAACGGTACTGCAAAAAGTGACCTTCCTGCCAATTAATCAGGAATCCGCAGCCACTAAGCGTTACCTCGCGGGGGATATTGATATCACCGAATCCTTCCCGAAAAATATGTATCAGAAGCTGTTGAAGGATATTCCGGGGCAGGTTTATACGCCGCCGCAGCTCGGGACCTATTATTATGCGTTTAACACGCAAAAAGGGCCGACGGCCGATCAGCGCGTTCGCCTGGCATTAAGTATGACGATAGATCGCCGCCTGATGACCGAAAAAGTGTTGGGGACGGGGGAAAAGCCAGCGTGGCATTTTACACCAGATGTTACTGCCGGTTTTACGCCGGAGCCTTCGCCGTTTGAACAAATGAGTCAGGAAGAACTGAATGCGCAGGCAAAAACTTTGTTGAGCGCCGCTGGTTATGGTCCGCAAAAACCGCTGAAGCTGACGCTTTTGTATAACACTTCAGAAAACCATCAAAAAATTGCGATTGCTGTAGCATCGATGTGGAAAAAGAACCTTGGCGTAGATGTTAAATTGCAGAATCAGGAATGGAAAACCTATATCGATAGCCGTAACACCGGCAATTTTGATGTTATCCGCGCCTCATGGGTAGGGGATTATAATGAACCCTCCACTTTCCTTACGTTGTTAACGTCAACGCATTCAGGGAATATTTCACGCTTTAACAATCCGGCATACGACAAAGTACTGGCCCAGGCATCAACGGAAAATACCGTTAAAGCGCGTAATGCCGATTACAATGCGGCAGAAAAAATCCTCATGGAGCAAGCACCGATTGCACCAATTTATCAATATACCAATGGACGATTAATCAAGCCGTGGCTGAAAGGTTATCCCATTAATAACCCGGAAGATGTGGCGTACAGTCGGACTATGTATATTGTGAAGCATTGATGTGATGGGAATTGGCGTTACCCTTGTGGATAACGCCAGTGATGTCTGATTTAGCGACCCTGGTCCGGCGGTGTAATGTTATCCATATACAGCGTCTGGCTGGGGAAGGCAAAGTCCGCGCCGTGTGACTGTACAATATCGATAATCTTCAAATAAACGTCTTGCTGTGCAGCAAGCCATTCAGCCCATACCGTGGTTTTGGTAAAGCAATAAACCATAATATTTAATGACGAATCGGCAAACTGGTTGAAATAAACCAGTAAGGTTTGTCGCTGGTCGATGGCCGGGTGATTTTTCAGCATCTCACGTACGGCTTCGACAATAACGCCCACTTTTGCCGCATCCTCATAACGTAAACCAATGGTCGTGGTAATGCGCCGGTTGGTCATTCGTCCAGGATTTTCTACGCTGATCGACGAAAACAGCGAGTTCGGTACGTACAATGGACGATTATCAAAGGTCGTAATTTTGGTAATTCGCCAGCCAATTTCCGCTACTGTACCTTCGATATTTCTGTCCGGTGAACGGATCCAGTCGCCAATACTAAAAGGACGGTCGAAATAGAGCATAATCCCGGAAAAGAAGTTACTCAGAATATCTTTACCGGCCATACCGACAGCCAGACCACCAATACCACCAAAGGTCAACAAGCCAGAAAGGCTCATGCCGAAATGTTCGCCATAAAGCAGAACAAGCACCACAATAATGGTGATTTTGATGATACGCGACATAATCCGCGCACTGGTGATATCGCGACCTTTTTTAATCTGCTGTTTTTCAAACTGATTAATCAGCAGAAATAGCTTAATCGTCAGAATAACCGCAATCAGGGACGTACAGATAAAATCGATAACGCCTGGGGTGATAAATTTGAGTTTATAGTTTTCTATAACATAATTAATGATGCTACCAACAGCACTGATAATTATGGTGTAGATTAAAAATTGCACCGCATGGAATAAAAAACCTTTTCTTTTACGATTTCCGCGGCGAAACCAAAAGCTCATCAGAATCAATGCTGCGCAGCTACCGAAAATAATGACCAGATTAAGCGCATTATTTGTAAACAGTTCAGCGATCATTGTTTTATCAGGCTCCTCCAGATAATTGTCGTCATGCCGGAAACCCCTGGCGGGGCTATTTTACCGCGACAATTCATTCAGATCATCAATAGTCAGGGAAGGAAGTAGCAACATTAGCTAACTAATCAATGCGTTGATTGTAAATCCAGCTAAGAGGTAAGGTTTTCAGAGCAGACAACGGTAAAATGTCATGGTATTGTTACGTTTAGGTAACAAGAAATTTGTCTGCACAAGGATTACATCATGATTATGGCGAAACTGAAGTCAGCGAAAGGGAAGAAATTTCTCTTTGGTTTGTTGGCGGTTTTCATTATTGCGGCGTCGGTTGTGACTCGCGCGACCATCGGCGGCGTTATAGAACAGTACAATATTCCGCTGTCTGAGTGGACGACATCAATGTATGTGATTCAGTCATCGATGATTTTTGTTTATAGCCTGGTCTTTACTGTGTTGCTGGCAATACCGTTGGGAATTTATTTTCTTGGCGGCGAAGAGCAGTAAGTAAAAAATAGGCCCGATAACTCGGGCCTTGTCAGTTATTGAAGAG
This sequence comes from Escherichia sp. WS1368, assembly GCF_046487485.1. Taxonomy (NCBI): domain Bacteria; kingdom Pseudomonadati; phylum Pseudomonadota; class Gammaproteobacteria; order Enterobacterales; family Enterobacteriaceae; genus Escherichia; species Escherichia sp. WS1368. The sequence goes on along the minus strand of NZ_JBJQJI010000007.1, from coordinate 67,220 downwards.
TCGTTAATCGTCTTCTTCGTCATCCAGTTCAACGGGTGTCTGATACTGGTCAGGTTTAATGACCAGCAGGTCGCAGCGAAGATGATCAATCACCTGTTCCGCCGTGTTGCCGAGGAATGCTGCTGAAATACCGGTGCGTCCGACCGTGCCCAGAACCACAATCCCCGCCTGTAAATGCTCCGCCAAATCAGGAATCACCTCTTCTGGCAGACCTTTTTCTACGTGCGTCATGTTTTCATTAATGCCGAATTTCTGCCGTAGGGCTTTCATTGCCAGCAAATGTTGCCCACGAATGGCATCGTTATAAACGCTCGGATCAAATTCCGGCAGTTCAATCGCGATATTAATTGGCGTTACCGGATAAGCGCCAACCAGATGAACTTCAGTATGGTTGACTTGTTCTGCCAGTTCGATCGTCTCTTTGACCAGTTTTTCATTGAGCGCATTATGGTACGGCTCTTCACTGGCGAGATTCACCGCCACCAGCGCCTTACCCCCTTCCGGCCACGGCTGGTCTTTCACCATCCACACCGGGCTTGGGCATTTGCGTAACAGATGCCAGTCCGTTGGCGTAAAAATCACCGCTTCCAGACGGTCATGTTGGTGCGCCATTTTTAGCACCAAATCGTGCCCGCCGCTGATCACTTCCTGAATGATGGCTTCGAAAGGACGGTTATGCCAGACCACTTTAATTTCAATGGGAACGCCAGCATTGAGATAATATTTTGCCTGCTCGTGGATCCAGGCTGTACGCTGGCTGATGACGCCCTGACGCATAGCGGTACGTTCGTCCGGAGAGAGCAGGGTGGTCATTTCGTATGAGAAGTCATAGATCGGCAAAAAGGCTTTAATTTTGCCACCAATCCGTTGATGTAAATAAACAGCTCGCCGCAATGCTGGTTGGTCGTCCTGGTTAGGATCGATAACAACGAGCATGTTCTGATACATAGCCATACAGGGTCTCCTTACAACAACTGTCAACGCAGTTTGTAATTAAAAGATTAACCCATATCTGGTGAATGAAACAGTGATGAACCTTCTGCCAGATCAATAAATCAGAAAAATTTAATGATATGACAGAAGGATAGTGAGTTATGCGGAAAAATCAGGCAACGTTACGCGTATGACCAGCAAGCTGGGCCAGCGCATCGTTATTTTCGATGGTGATGTATTTACCTTTGACTGCCAGCATACCGCTTTTCTGGAAGCGACCCAGCAGACGGCTGATGGTTTCTACCGTCAGGCCCAGATAGTTACCGATATCGCCACGAGTCATCGTCAGGCGGAATTCACGAGGGGAGAAGCCGCGTTGGGCAAAACGACGGGACAGGTTGTAGATGAATGCAGCCAGACGTTCCTCGGCATTTTTCTTCGACAACAGCAGGATCATGTCCTGATCGCCTTTGATTTCACCGCTCATCAGACGCATCATCTGCTGACGCAGATTCGGCATTTTACCAGACAAATCGTCCAGCGTTTCGAACGGGATTTCACATACCATCGAGGTTTCCAGCGCCTGCGCGAAGCTCGGGTGATGACCGCTGCCGATGGCATCAAATCCCACCAGATCGCCTGCTAAATGGAAACCAGTAATTTGCTCGTCGCCTTGCTCAGTGATGGTATAACTTTTAATCGTACCGGAGCGGATGGCATAAAGCGATTTAAGTTCATCACCAGCCTTAAACAGCGTCTGGCCTTTCTGAATAGGCTTCTTCCGCTCAATGATATTATCAAGCTGATCAAGCTCATGTTCGTTGAGTGTGAACGGGATGCAAAGCTGGCTGATGCTGCAATCCTGGCAATGGATAGCACAACCGCCAGACTGAATGCGCCGTATAATTCGCTTTTCCGGGATCATAGGTCTGCTCAAGCCGTAATTGATATTTGTCAATTTTAACATCTTTTTAGGGAGCAAGTAAGTCTAAGCAAACCTTAACAGCAGAGAATTCCGATATTAGATGTAAATATATGTCTATCTATTTGAAAACCCTTAAGTTGTTAAGGGTAACTTTACATAAAAGTGTGAACAAGCTGGCACAAATTGTTTAATGTTTACAGCAAAAGATAACCTTCGTGGCGCAATAACCACTCTTTTCGCTGAACTCCGCCTGCATATCCGGTCATGGTACCGTTTCTGCCAATGACCCGATGACAAGGCACAACAATGCTGATGGGATTCGATCCGTTAGCCGCACCAACGGCACGCGCCGCGCCAGGGCGACCCAATTGTTCGGCCAGTTGACCGTAATGCATTACCTGCCCGCAGGGGATAGTGCGTAGTGTTTTCCAGACTTCGCGCTGAAATGGCGTCCCCCCTGTGGCAGTGGGAAGCGTATCAATAATGCTAAGATTACCGGCAAAATAATCACGAAGTTTGTCGCTTAAACCGCCTGGGTTGGTGGCAGAAATGCGCTCATAGCCTTCTTTGCGATAATGGATGTCCAGCAGCTGCACCATGCGTTCGCTGTACTCTTCCCATTCAACCGCCCGCAGGCGAAATTGCTCATCGCAAATCACCCACAGTGGACCCAGTGGCGTGACAATTTTTTCTTCAAGTAATCTCAGCATCCGTTCTCTCTTAAGACAAACGTGGGTAAATCCCCGGACCTATCGGCAGACCGACAAGATACCACGCCAGCAACATCAGCAGCCATACCACCAAAAAGATAAGTGGATAGGGCAAAACTAACGAATAGTAAGTACCCAGTTTCGCGTCTGGTTTGTAGCGTTGCAGGAATCCAAGAAACAGTGGAACAAAAGGAGATACTGGCGCTAAAGGCAATACGGATGAGTCGGCAATACGAAAGAGGATTTGCGCAAATGCCGGGTGAAAGCCAAGTAGCATAAACATCGGTACGAAAATGGGGGCCAGAATCGACCAGATTGCGGAACCGCTGGCGATAAACATGCATAAGAAAGAGGAAAGCAACGCCAGACCGACAAACGCCGGGATGCCGCTAAGCCCTGAACTTTCCAGTATATCGGTCAGCCCCACGGCGATGAATTTCCCCATGTTGCTCCAGTTAAACATGGCGACAAACTGGGCGAGGGGAAAAACCATCACGATAAATCCCGCCATCTCTTTCATCGGTTCAATCATTAAATGCGGTAAATCCGCCTGACGTCGAATTGTGCGGGTAGCGATGCCATAAGCCAGCGAGACCACAAAGAAAAAAAGAATGATCAGTGGCACGATACCTTTAATAAAGGGGGATGGCATCACGGTGTGATTAATCGGATCGCGCAATATCCCGTTTTCCGGGATCACCATCAGCGCAATCGCAGCAATAAAAAGTAGCGATACGACACCTGCTATGCGTAAACCAAAACGCTGACTTTCGGTCAATGTCTGCAGTTTCTCATCGCTGTTTCCCTGCCATTGACCTAAACGTGGCTCAATGATTTTGTCGGTTATCAGGCCGCCAACAATCGTCAGTACGACTACGGAGCTGGCCATAAAATACCAGTTATCAATTACACTGACGTGCATTTGCGGATTGAACGCAGCCGCAGCCTCCGTGCTGATCCCCGACAGCAACACGTCGGTTGTGACAATCAGTAAATTAGCCGTAAAGCCGCAACCTACGCCTGCAATGGCGGCAAGTAAACCTGCAACTGGATGCCTGCCCACCGCCAGAAAAATTAGCGCACCCATCGGTGGCATGATCACTAACGCCGCATCGGAAGAAATGTGGCTGAAAAAAGCAATAAACAGCACCATATAACTGGCGTAGCGGGCATTAACATGCGATGCCATTTTAACCATTAGCGCTGGTAGTAAGCCGACGCGCTCCGCCAGACCGGCACCTAAAACCAGCGCCAGGATCGCACCAAGTGGAGCAAAACCGCTAAAGTTTTTAATAACATTGGGTAAAAACCAGTGTAATCCTTCCACACTGAGCAGGTTTTTCACCACCACCGGCGTACCATCGGTCGGGTTTTTTGCACTGACGCCAAAGGCCGACAAAATTGCCGTCGTCACCATGAGTACGATAATCAAATAGATAAAGAGCAAAAAAGGATGGGGAACCTTGTTACCAATTCTTTCGACCCAGCCATAGAGCTTCCCGGATTGGGAGGACGACGGTATGGATGACATACTCATGGGCATTCCTCGTTTGTTGTGTTTGCGTTGTTGTTGTTATTTTAAAGGTGACGGTGTCACGTTTTTCGGGATAGGGCAGTGATACGGTTGCGTGTCCGTAACTTGCTGATGCTCTTGTTGGCATTCTTGCAATAGCCCTGAATCAATGAAGAGATTAAGTGTGGTTGCTGCCATAGTTTTCGCCGCCAGCAGCATTCCTTTATGAGCAATAGATGTTCGCCCCTGGCTAACCAGTTGCCACGTATGTAGCGGGGTACCAACGGCAAAGCAGGGGCTGAAACACTGGGCAACAGGCAGTTTCCAACTGACGTCGCCGACATCAGTCGATGCCGCAAGCACGTTATCGGTGGCGGCATATGGAGCGACTTCATTCGCCAGTACCGTTTCACGATGACGTAGTGCAAAAGCCTTGCCGTTTTCGCCACCGGTTGCAGCGATATTATTCAGACTGTTTTGCCGATCGTTGGGGGTGAGCGTAGCCTGAATTTGTTTCGCAAAAGCCAGTTCTTCGCAGTTCCATTCCGGGGTACCAAAATGGGATAGGGCTCGGTACATGGCATTTTCTAAGGTGCGATTCGGGAGATAACTGGAACAGGCTTTGTCGAAGCGGCATTCAACCGTGGTTTCGGTCATCAATGCCGCACCTTCGGCGATTTTGGCGACCCGATCATAAATATGCTGCACATCGGTCATTTCGGGGGCGCGGATAAGATAAAGCACTTCTGCCTGCGCCTGGACCACGTTGGGCGAGATCCCGCCGCTATCTGTGATGGCATAGTGTACGCGCGCTTTTTCAATAATATGTTCGTTGAGGAAGTTGGTGCCAGTGGTCATCAACGTTACGGCATCAAGGGCGCTGCGTCCCAAATGAGGGGAATTCGCGGCATGTGCTGCGATCCCTTTAAAGCGCCATGATGCCTGAATGTTTGCCAGCGTGCGGGTATTGAACATACCGGCAAAGGCTTCCGGGTGCCAGGTGAGTGCCGCATCCACATCATCAAATACCCCCTCGCGGACCATGAACGTTTTACCCGAGCCGCCTTCTTCGCCAGGACAACCATAAAAGCGCACCGTGCCGCCTTGCCCATATTGTTCCAGCCATTTCTTGACGGCTATTGCAGCGGCAAAGGCGGCGGTTCCCAGCAAATTGTGTCCGCAACCGTGACCATTTTCACCGGGCGTCGCGGATGTAGGTTGCGCGCAACTTGCTTGCTGACTTAAACCTGCCAGGGCGTCATATTCCCCCAGCAGGGCGATAACCGGTTTGCCTTGACCAAACGAAGCAATAAAGGCATTTGGGATATTGCCTACGTTGCGGGTAACGGTGAAGCCTGCAGACTCCAGCGCCGAAGCCAGATGCTCCGCTGACCAGAACTCTTCAAAACGTGTTTCTGGATGATCCCAGATTTGATCGGCAATATCGGTATAACGTTGGCGATCGGCTTCAATCGCATCGTCGATAAAACGATAGATTTCCTGCATCAGATACCTCGCGTCCAGGGAAAATTGAGCGCGGTGCGCGCCAGCGTTTCGACGGCAATAGCGAGAACCTGCTCGTCAAAATCGAATTTTTCGTTGTGATGACCTGCCGCCAGCTGTGTGCCAAACACCACGTAGGAGGCTTGCCCTTGATGTTGCTGCACGCGGGCCATCATTAATGTGGCATCTTCGGAACCCGCAGGCGCTTCAACACGTTCAATGGCTTGATTGACCCCCGGGACCTGAGCTGCCTGACTTTGCAACCATGCGACCCATTGCGGCGAAGGAGAACTGGCGGTAGCTGCACCCATCAGACGAGTTTCAACGCCGACACCATACATGGTTGCTGCGCCCTGAATCGCTTGTTGTGCACGTTCAAAAACATATTGATTAATGACGTCGCTGGCCCCGCGTGTTTCCACTTTCAGCAACGCTGAGGCGGGAACAACATTACGACCGCTTCCTGCCTGCATAACGCCCACGTTTACTCTGGAAGCGCCTTCGCTGTGCGGGGCGATTGCATGCAGTGCAAGAGTTGCTTGTGCTGCCGCCAACAAGGCATTGTGACCGTCTTCTGGTTTTGCGCCTGCGTGAGCGGCGGTCCCGGTGAAGTGCGCGTCAAATTTGGTGGTTGCCATAAAATTATCACTGCCGCACACCACGGTGCCCGCAGGTACGCCAGTGCCAATGTGCACGGCAGTAAAATAATCAACATCATCCACTACACCTGCATCGACCATCGCCCGCGCGCCACGCGTACCTTCTTCTGCAGGTTGAAAAATCAGTTTGATGACGCCATGTAGTCCGGACTCGAACTGTTTAAGGGTATGCGCCAGCCCAAGTCCAATGGCGGTATGTCCATCATGACCACAGGCATGCATCATTCCGGCGTTACATGACGCAAAACCGTCGCGGTAGGGGCGATGGCTGACATCCCGTTCTTCACTGAGATCCAGCGCGTCCATATCGACACGGAAAGCCATCACCGGACCGGGGCGACCGGTATCCAGGGTAGCGACGATGCCAGTGAAACCGCCTTCAAAAGCCGCAATCCATTGTTCTAGCGCACCCTGTTGACGAGCGCGCTCGAATTCGCGTTGTAGAGTGAATTCATCAGGTAATCCCATCCGGCTACTTTCATTAACTACTTCGCGGCCCAGCGCCAGTGAATAACCGAGCTGGTGCAATTCTTCCGCAACAAGGGTGGCAGTGCGGAATTCCACCCAGCCAGACTCTGCATAGTGGTGAAAATCACGTCGCCAGTGCGATAATTTTGGGGCAAGCGAATTAATAAATTGATTCAAAGACTCCATAACCTTTCCCGTCATCAGTAAAAAGTGTGACCCGGTTCACGTAGCGATAGTTTTTACTTATCACTAACTGATTTTTCACAGTTTTAACCGTTCATAAATTACCCTGACACAATCATCTGCATTAAAGTAGATGCCAGTTTCTTTGGTCTGATAAATAACGGTTATCGGTGGCGTCATGGCTTTTCAGGTAAAAATTCATCAAATTCGGGCTTTTGTTGAAGTGGCTCGTCAGGGCAGCATTCGCGGAGCGAGCCGAATGTTGAATATGTCGCAACCGGCACTGAGTAAATCTATTCAGGAGCTGGAAGAAGGGTTGGCGGCACAACTCTTTTTTCGCCGTAGTAAAGGCGTGACGTTAACTGATGCCGGCGAAAGTTTTTATCAGCACGCCAGTCTTATTCTTGAAGAGCTGCGCGCAGCGCAAGAGGATATTCGCCAACGACAAGGGCAACTAGCAGGGCAAATTAATATCGGCATGGGGGCCAGTATTTCCCGCAGTCTGATGCCAGCTGTCATATCTCGTTTTCATCAGCAGCATCCGCAGGTAAAAGTACGCATTATGGAAGGGCAACTGGTATCGATGATTAATGAATTGCGCCAGGGGGAACTGGATTTCACCATCAATACCTATTATCAGGGACCCTACGACCACGAATTTACTTTTGAGAAATTACTGGAAAAGCAATTCGCGATCTTTTGCCGCCCGGGACATCCCGCCATTGGTGCCCGTTCGATCAAACAGTTACTGGACTACAGCTGGACAATGCCGACGCCACACGGCAGCTACTACAAACACTTGAGTGAATTGCTTGACGATCAGGCGCAAACGCCACAGGTCGGCGTAGTCTGCGAGACGTTCTCAGCCTGTATCAGTCTGGTGGCAAAAAGCGATTTTCTCAGCATACTACCTGAAGAAATGGGCTGCGATCCCTTGCACGGACAGGGGCTGGTGATGTTGCCGGTTAGCGAAATTTTACCGAAAGCGACCTATTATTTGATTCAGCGACGTGATAGTCGCCAGACACCACTGACCGCGTCATTAATCACGCAATTTCGGCGAGAATGCGGCTATCTGCAAAGTTAAAACTGCATAAAAAAATAGAGTCTGTCGACATCCGCCAGACTCTACAGTACACACAGCAGTGCATCCTCGTCTTAAATCCGGCCTGGGGTCCTGGTGACCGGTGACAGTGTTATAACGGTTTTACCCATCCGTTGCCAATTTTCTTCAGTGACAGATTTCACGAAAATATAAGTTAAATCATTTGTCTTGTGATTGCATAATCATGCATCGTTAATCGACGAGTAAATTTACCGGGCGAGTAGCCCGTTCGACGCTTAAACATATTGCCGAACGATTCAGCTGAGGCATAGCCCAGACGATGGGCAATTTTGGTCAACGAATATCCATCATCAAGAAGCGTCACTGCAGAAATAACGTGCATTTGCTGAACCCAGTGGCGAAATGTTAATCCCGTCTCTTTAACAAATAAGCGCATGAGTGTACGGCTACTGACGTTAATTTTATCCGCTAGATTATCCAATGTTGGCAGATACCCTTGGTTGTTTAGCAAATTCTCACAAAGCTGCTGTAGCCGCTCATCATTTGGCCAAGGGAGTTCAAGTGACATTTTCACCCCCATTTTTATTTCCTGAAGTATCAGTGTCTCGAGGGCTGAAAAACGTAACTGTTGTTTATCTGTGGTACTTTGCGACGGTGGAAGTTGGTTAATTGCAATTAGTAATTCCCTTAACAGGGGTGAAATACCCGTCATGAAGCAAACTTTTCCCAGCGTTTCACTTTCCGCTTCTGAAACCAGTACGGTTTTTAAAAGTACGTTGCCTGTCGCAACAAACTTATGCGGCATTTGTGGGGGCAGCCAAAGCGCGCTGCTGGCATGCACTAGCCAGACGCTTTCTCCAGCCCATACACGAACGACTCCTTCAGCCGGGTAAAGCAACTGGGCATAGAGATGTTTATGCCAGGGAACTGTACCTCCATTCAGATGTTCCGAATCCAGTCCGATAATGTGATGCCCTGGTGATGCTTTGGGTTGCAGTGTGATTGTCATTTACAGTAGGTATTTTGTCAGAAATCATCAAATAAGCCATGTTAAATTTTAAATATGACGAATGCAAGTTTCCGGATATATACGGTGTAAAGAGTGATGATAATTTCTAAAAAACAGCTTATTGGGGTGGTAGCGATCGGTATTATTTTAGCTGGCGTTGTCTTTTTTATCTGGTGGGTAAGCACAGGAAGATTTATACAGACGACGGATGATGCTTACATTGGTGGTAATATCACCACGGTGGCAAGTAAAGTTTCTGGTTATATTTCTGCTATAGAGGTGCGCGATAATCAGAGCGTAAAAAAAGGCGATATTATCCTGCGTCTCGATGATCGGGATTATCGTGCAAATGTCGCCAGGCTTGAGGCAAAAATAAAAAGTAGCAAAGCCAATCTCGAAAGCATTCAAGCCACTATTGCGATGCAGCAGTCGATAATTCAAAGTGCCAGTGAAACATGGCAGGCAGTAAAACATGAGGAGCAAAAGCGCCTGCGAGATACTGAACGTTATGAAAAACTCGCACAATCAGCGGCAATATCGCAACAAATTATTGATAACGCCAGGTTTGACTACCAGCAGGTCGCAGCAAAGGAGCGCAAAGCCGCGAACGATTTCCTGGTGGAGAAGCAACGGCTGGCAGTTTTATCTGCTCAGGAAGAAAACGTACGTGCGAGTATCGAAGAAGTTCAGGCCGCTTTGACTCAGGCACTACTGGATCTGGAATATACCCTTGTTCGTGCGCCGATTGATGGCATTGTCGCAAACCGCAGCGCCCATACAGGCAGTTGGGTGGAAGGCGGCACATCGTTAGTTTCACTTGTACCAGTCAGTGAGTTGTGGGTTGATGCAAATTATAAAGAAAACCAAATAGCGGGAATGAAGCCAGGAATGAAGGCTGAGATCCGTGCTGATATTCTCAAAGGGGAAGTGTTTCACGGTCACATTGAAAGCCTTTCCCCAGCGACAGGAGCCAGTTTCAGCTTGATTCCGATAGAAAATGCCACTGGCAATTTCACCAAAATTGTTCAGCGTGTCCCGGTACGGATTGCATTTGACGACGCAAAGGAATTAAAGCAACTTCTTCGCCCGGGACTGTCCGTCACCGTCAGTGTTGATGAGAGATGATGTCTATGCGTAAACATATTGCTTTCGCCAGTATGTGTATGGGATTATTTATTGCTCAGCTTGATATTCAAATTGTATCGTCATCCCTAAATGAAATAGGTGGTGGTCTGTCCGCAGGTAAAGACGAAATGGCCTGGCTTCAGACCAGCTATTTAATTGCTGAGATTATTGTTATTCAGCTCTCTGGGTGGCTGTCACGGGTATTTTCCACTCGTTGGCTTTTTACTCTATCCGCGGGAATATTTACTTTAATGAGTATCGCGTGTGGACTTGCATGGAATATTCAGATCATGATTTTGTTTCGTGCTTTACAGGGAGCGGCTGGCGCATCCATGATCCCTTTAGTTTTCACGACGGCGTTTATTTATTACCAGGGTAAAGAGTTGGGGTTGGCTGCTGCGGTAGTCAGTGCGCTGGCCTCACTGTCACCGACGCTAGGGCCAACTCTGGGGGGCTGGATCACTGATAACCTCGACTGGCGATGGCTATTTTATATCAATATATTACCTGGCATATATTTAGTTTTGAGTATTCCTTTTCTGGTTAATTTTGATAAACCTGATCTCTCTTTACTGAAAGTTGCTGATTATCCGAGTATTATCCTGTTGGCCATGACACTGGGATGTCTGGAATATACTCTTGAAGAAGGAGCGCGCTGGGGATGGCTGGATGATAATACTATTTTGCTGACATCAGTTCTGGCATTGGTGAGTTTTATTTTATTTGCTGCGCGTACACTTACAATATCCAATCCGATAATGGATCTTCATGCTTTTAAGGATAAAAATTTCACGCTGGGATGTTTTTTTTCTTTTTCTGGAGGGGTTGGGATATTCTCTACTGTATATTTAATACCTGTGTTTTTGGGGCAGGTTCGCGGATTAAATGCCGAAGAGATAGGTTTTGCCGTTTGCACAACAGGTATTTTCCAGTTATTTTCTGTTCCCTTTTACTTCTGGTTAAGTAAAAAAATAAATCTGCGATGGCTGTTGATGGCGGGGCTGGGTGGATTTGTGTTTTCAATGTATCTTTTTACCCCTATAACCCACGAATGGGGATGGCAGGAGTTACTGTTTCCACAGGCAATTAGAGGGATTTCGCAGCAGTTTGCGATGGCCCCCATCGTAACATTAACGCTGGGAGGAATTCCAAAAGAACGGCTGAAGTTAGCCTCTGGTGTATTTAATTTAACACGTAATCTTGGGGGCGCGATTGGTATTGCCCTGTGTGGCTCTATTCTCAATAATCGAACTAATTTTCATTTTTCGAGAATGGGTGAAAAAATGGTTTCTGTTCCCCATACGGTGAATGACTTCATTTCCAGAAGTGCTTTGTTTTTTGATCGCAGTGGAAGTGACCAGACATCGGAAATACTGGCTTCAACCAAATTATTGAGTCAATTGATGCTGAGGGAGGCGCAAACTATGGCATTTTCGGATACCTTTCTGCTAATCAGTGGTCTGTTATTTATCGCATTTTTGTTGGTTCCTGCTATGAATAAATCATCCTGATCGGAGCCTGTGCTGAATTAAACTCGGGCTAAACTGTTCGATACTGCTAACAGGCTAGTATAAAATGCCCCGCCTGCGCAGATACTCACAGGTATGAAGTAGAGTATTGTTTCAATCTGTGAAGGGAACGATGCAGTAAGTATGAACAATTAACCCGTCTGAATCACGACGTGTGAAGGTGCATAGGAGGTTACATGAACCTTGACGACAAATCGCTGTTTCTTGACGCCATGGAAGATGTCCAGCCGCTGAAACGTGCTACAGATGTCCACTGGCATCCAACGCGTAACCAACGTGCGCCGCAGCGTATCGACACGCTGCAACTTGATAATTTCCTCACCACCGGATTTCTCGACATCATCCCGCTAAGTCAGCCGCTGGAGTTTCGGCGGGAAGGGTTGCAACATGGGGTGCTGGATAAGCTGCGCAGTGGTAAATATCCGCAACAGGCGAGCCTGAATCTTTTGCGCCAGCCGGTGGAAGAGTGCCGCAAAATGGTGTTCAGTTTCATTCAACAAGCCCTGGCGGATGGTTTGCGTAATGTGCTGATTATTCATGGTAAAGGGCGGGAAGATAAATCGCATGCCAATATTGTCCGCAGCTATGTGGCGCGCTGGTTGACCGAATTTGATGATGTCCAGGCATATTGTACCGCGCTACCGCATCATGGCGGCAGCGGGGCGTGTTACGTCGCACTACGTAAAACGGCACAGGCAAAGCAAGAAAACTGGGAGCGCCACGCTAAGCGCAGTCGTTGATCTCGAGACGCATCCGCGGCTTATGCCGCCAGCACGCGGTTGCGTCCATCATTTTTCGCCCGATACAAAGCATCATCAACGCGTTTAAACAGTTCATCGATGCTTTCATTTCCTTCGTGATGCGCCACACCAATGCTGACGGTAAAGCGTGGTAAGCCCGAAATACTCACTTTTGCCACGCTTACGCGGATAGTTTCAGCCAGCGAAAGCGCGGTATCCAGTGGGGTTCTTGGTAGCAATAAGACAAACTCTTCGCCTCCCCAACGAAACACCAAATCGCCTTTGCGAGCGCAACTTTCGAGAGTGCGGGCGAGGGTGCATAACACCTCATCACCTTTAGAATGCCCATAGAGATCGTTAATGTGTTTAAAACGATCGGTGTCGATGAGCAATAAGCTGTAATCCTGAGCGATGGCGAGGTGCTGCATTTGGCCTGGCTCGGTAATGTGATAAAACTGTCGCCGATTCAGTAATCCGGTCATCGCGTCATGGTGGGCAGCATGTTCCAGCTGCTCCTCCAGCCGTTTTTGCTCAGTAATATCATGCACAATACATAACATGAGCTTGTCGCCATAAATTTCAATCGGACCGGCATAGGTCTGCACATGACGAGTCGAACCATCCGCCAGTTTATGAACAAAATTCAAAGGCTTATGGCCACCGGGTAAATGCGAAATTTCATGCATGATAGGCATGACGCGTCGCCCGAGCATATTTATTTCCCAGGTATGTTTCTGGCACATCGTTTCATGGTTATAGCCATAGAAATTGAGCGCGGCGAGGTTAGCATCAACGATTTGGCCATCTCGTGAGGGGTCAATCAACAACATTGGTGCAGAGTTAGTCAGAAAAAAGCGCGCATAAAAACCTTGTTTTTTGCGCTGATAATTTGCCGAGCGACTGGCTTTTAAACCCAGCGTTGCCGGTGCTTCGATACCTTCGAAAATAATCACCGGTTCTGCTTCTGTCAGCTTTCGCAAAACAAGCCGACAACTCAATGCTGTTTCCTCTTCATTGCGCTGAACGGTGAGGATTTCGATAATATCGTGTTGGTTTTGCAGATCGGAGAGGTATTTCGGCAGTTCTTTTTGTGAGGAGACGGAATAGGGACCGGTTCGTAGCTGACTAAACGTGAGGTCTTGCATCAACAGTCGCGCCGCGCTGTTGGCATAAATTAACTGTTCCTCAAAGGGCGAAACGATCCAGACAGGACTGGTGAGTAAGTCCAGGGTATTGAAGTTGTGCGTAATCATTGAGATCCCGTTATTTTTATCAATTTTTGTTGCTATCCGATCGCAAAAAAGCCACGTCATATGATCAGATAATTCTGATAATGATAGACGCTATTTAACACTTCACACGGTTTGTATATGGAAAAGCATTTTGCTTTTTGTATTCAATTTAGACAGAATTTTATTAATCATTTCAGGGTAATGGGGTGATGAGATGTTGCGTAACAGGGCCAGAAGGCTAGACTACAAAATAATGCGTTGATGATGGAGGCACTGTGGAAGCGATTAAGGGATCGGACGTTAATGTCCCGGATGCAGTATTTGCCTGGATGCTGGATGGTAGAGGCGGCGTTAAACCGCTGGAAAATACAGATGTGATTGATGAAGCGCATCCCTGCTGGCTCCACCTTAATTATGTACACCATGATAGCGCCCAATGGCTGGCGACAACACCGCTGCTTCCCAATAACGTACGTGATGCGCTGGCGGGCGAGAGCACACGGCCCCGAGTCAGCCGTCTCGGTGAAGGCACGCTGATTACATTGCGCTGTATAAACGGCAGCACCGATGAACGCCCCGATCAACTGGTCGCCATGCGTGTATATATGGACGGGCGGTTAATTGTTTCGACCCGACAACGCAAAGTGCTGGCGCTGGACGATGTGGTAAGCGATCTGGAAGAGGGCACGGGTCCGACCGATTGCGGGGGATGGCTGGTGGATGTATGTGATGCGTTGACCGATCATTCCAGCGAATTTATCGAGCAGCTGCACGATAAAATTATCGACCTTGAAGATAATCTCCTTGATCAGCAAATTCCACCGCGTGGATTCCTGGCTCTGCTGCGCAAACAATTAATTGTGATGCGTCGCTATATGGCACCGCAACGTGATGTTTATGCTCGTCTTGCCAGTGAACGTTTGCCGTGGATGAGCGATGACCAACGCCGTCGTATGCAGGATATTGCCGATCGCCTTGGGCGCGGGCTTGACGAAATCGACGCCTGTATAGCACGGACTGGCGTGATGGCGGATGAAATCGCTCAGGTGATGCAGGAAAATTTAGCGCGTCGTACCTATACAATGTCGTTGATGGCAATGGTCTTTTTACCCAGTACCTTTCTGACCGGGTTATTTGGCGTCAACCTTGGTGGGATCCCAGGCGGCGGGTGGCAATTCGGATTTTCAATTTTTTGTATTCTGTTAGTTGTTCTTATTGGTGGTGTTGCTTTATGGTTGCATCGTAGTAAATGGTTGTAACAAAAGCAATTTTCCCGGATGTCTGTATACAAAAACGCCGCAAAGTTTGAGCGAAGTCAATAAACTCTCTACCCATTCAGGGCAATATCTCTCTTGCAGGTGAATGCAACGTCAAGCGATGGGCGTTGCGCTCCATATTGTCTTACTTCCTTTTTTGAATTACTGCATAGCACAATTGATTCGTACGACGCCGACTTTGATGAGTCGGCTTTTTTTTGCCTGTTATTTATCAGCGTCTACCCTTTAAGAGTCCACCCAATGACCGGAGGGAAATATGACGACACTTATTTATTTGCAAATTCCTGTCCCTGAACCGATTCCTGGCGATCCTGTTCCAGTGCCCGATCCGATCCCTCGTCCGCAACCCATGCCTGACCCACCACCCGATGAAGAACCGATTAAATTGTCGCATCGTGAGCGTAGATCTGCGAGGATACGCGCCTGCTAACTTTGCGTCGATGACCACGAGAATAGATTGTGACCGCTTTTTCTACCCTGAATGTTTTGCCTCCCGCCCAACTCACGAACCTTAATGAGTTGGGTTATTTAACTATGACGCCGGTGCAGGCCGCCGCGCTTCCGGCGATCCTTGCCGGAAAAGATGTTCGCGTGCAGGCGAAAACCGGCAGCGGCAAAACGGCGGCTTTTGGCCTCGGCTTGTTACAGCAAATTGATGCGTCGCTATTTCAAACCCAGGCTTTAGTGCTGTGTCCTACGCGTGAACTGGCGGATCAGGTGGCAGGTGAATTGCGTCGGTTGGCGCGTTTTCTGCCAAATACCAAAATTTTGACGTTGTGCGGTGGTCAACCGTTCGGTATGCAGCGTGATTCGTTGCAACATGCGCCGCATATTATCGTGGCAACGCCGGGCCGTTTGTTGGATCATCTGCAAAAAGGCACGGTATCACTGGATGCGTTGAATACGCTGGTGATGGATGAGGCCGACCGCATGCTGGATATGGGATTTAGCGACGCCATTGATGATGTCATCCGTTTTGCGCCAGCATCTCGACAGACGCTTCTGTTTTCGGCAACCTGGCCGGAAGCCATCGCCGCAATCAGCGGACGAGTGCAACGCGATCCTTTAGCGATTGAAATTGACTCAACAGATGCTCTGCCACCTATTGAACAACAATTTTATGAGACATCCAGCAAAGGCAAAATTCCGTTGTTGCAACGGTTATTAAGTTTGCATCAGCCATCCTCTTGCGTGGTGTTTTGCAATACCAAAAAAGATTGCCAGGCTGTCTGCGACGCGCTGAATGAAGTAGGGCAAAGTGCATTGTCGTTACACGGCGATCTGGAGCAACGTGATCGCGATCAGACCCTGGTACGTTTTGCTAACGGTAGCGCCCGTGTACTGGTTGCGACTGATGTTGCTGCGCGAGGTCTGGATATTAAATCGCTTGAGCTGGTGGTGAACTTTGAGCTGGCGTGGGATCCTGAAGTTCATGTGCATCGCATCGGTCGTACAGCGCGTGCAGGAAATAGCGGTCTGGCGATCAGTTTCTGTGCCCCGGAAGAAGCACAGCGGGCCAATATCATTTCTGACATGTTGCAGATAAAACTTAACTGGCAAACGCCGCCAGTTAATAGTTCTATTGTGCCGCTGGAAACCGAAATGGCAACGTTATGTATCGATGGCGGGAAAAAAGCCAAAATGCGCCCGGGTGATGTATTAGGTGCGCTGACAGGAGATATCGGGCTTGATGGCGCAGATATTGGCAAAATCGCCGTGCATCCGGCGCATGTCTATGTCGCGGTGCGTCAGGCTGTTGCTCATAAAGCATGGAAACAGTTACAGGGCGGGAGGATTAAAGGAAAAACGTGCCGGGTGCGGTTATTAAAATAATGAAATGTTGAATTGCCGGGTGCAAGAGTAAACATCTTCTTCGGCATTGCCGGATGTGTCGCTGACCGCGTCTTATCCGGCCTCCATAAGAGTAGCCCGATACGCTTACGCATCGGGCGCTATCCGGGTTATTTCACTTCAACCACATTCAGCCGTAACTCATCCAACTGATTTTCATCTTCTTCAGGCTGCCAACCTGCCGGTTGTAGAGGGATCTCTTCGCGATCAAACGCCAGATCACCCCCGTTAACCACTTCAGAACCGTGGGTAATGCCTTTGAAATCGAACAGGTTGGTATCGCACAGATGCGACGGCACCACATTCTGCATCGCGCTGAACATCGTCTCGATACGCCCCGGATAACGTTTATCCCAGTCACGCAACATGTCAGCAATCACCTGACGTTGCAGGTTAGGCTGTGAACCGCACAGGTTGCACGGAATAATCGGGAACGCTTTTGCATCGGCAAAGCGCTGAATATCTTTCTCGCGGCAGTAGGCCAGCGGGCGAATCACGATATGTTTGCCATCATCGCTCATCAGTTTCGGAGGCATACCTTTCATCTTGCCGCCGTAGAACATATTTAAGAACAACGTTTGCAGGATATCGTCACGATGGTGACCCAGCGCGATCTTCGTCGCTCCCAGTTCCGTTGCGGTACGATAAAGGATACCGCGACGAAGACGAGAACACAGTGAGCAAGTGGTTTTGCCCTCCGGAATCTTCTCTTTCACGATACCGTAAGTGTTCTCTTCAACAATCTTGTACTCAACGCCCAGCTTTTCAAGATACTCGGGCAGAACGTGTTCCGGGAAGCCCGGTTGCTTTTGATCGAGGTTAACAGCCACCAGCGAAAAATTGATTGGCGCGCTTTGCTGCAAATTGCGCAGAATTTCCAGCATGGTATAGCTGTCTTTACCCCCGGAGAGGCAAACCATGATGCGATCGCCTTCTTCAATCATATTGAAGTCAGCAATGGCTTCGCCCACGTTACGACGCAGACGTTTTTGTAATTTGTTCAGGTTGTATTGTTCTTTCTTACTAATTTCTTGATTTTGCGACATTTAAAAGCGACTCAATTCGTTATATGGCATCAGAAGAGTATGCGTCATGCCGGAACGCCCAGCATAAGAAATCTGATATAAAAACTGTGGCGTGTATGGTACGGATTAGAGGGGAAAATGTCAGCACATTTGCGAAATGAATCAAAAAGCCCGCAGCAATGTGCGGGCGTTAGTGTCAGCGCACAACCAGCACGGAGCACTCTGCGTGACGCACGACAGCTGCGGCGTTGGAACCGAGCAGATAAGTGGTGATATCCGGTCGATGGGAAGCAATGATGATCATATGAGCGGGGATCTTCTTCGCCAATTCCAGAATGCGGTCTTTGGGCGAGCCTTCCTCAACATGGACATGCACTCTGTCGGTTGGCAGTTTAAATTTTTTAATGATCTCTTCCAGTTGCGATTTGGCTTCCGCTTTCAGGTCATCCATTGCCGGTAATTCTGCGGAATACGCTAAACCCAGAGAGGCATAGTAGGGCAGTGAAGGTATTACCGTCAGGAAATGAACCTCTGCATCATCAATCTTTGCCTCTGCCTCAACGTGGCTAATCACGCGTTGAGTTAATTCTGAATCGGAAATATCGATAGGGACAAGAATCGTTCTGTTCATAAAACCTCCTGTTTTAGTATCCGCATAAAGTGTAACGCCAGATGACACTTTTTGTGTAATGACGAAGTTCACATTTTTAATTTAGATCAAAGGAGGAAGAATAAGCAGAAAAAGCCCGCCATAACAGCGGGCAGGAGGATTTAGAACTGATAAACCAGACCTAAAGCGACAATATCATCGGTAGAGATGCCGTTGGCAGCGTAGAAGCTGTCATCTTCATCCAACAGGTTGATTTTATAGTCAACGTAGGTGGACATATTTTTGTTGAAATAGTAAGTCGCGCCAACATCGGCGTATTTAACCAGATCTTTATCATCAACACCTGCCGGGTTGTCTGCACCACCGGCAGCGTGCAGGTCACGGCCTTTAGACATCAGGAAAGAGACTGCCGGACGCAGACCAAAATCAAACTGGTACTGTGCAGTAACTTCAAAGTTCTGGGTTTTGTTAGCAACAGCATAATCGCTGTCGCCAAACGGGGTCATATTACGCGTTTCTGAATACATGGTTGCCAGGTAAATATTGTTAGCATCGTATTTTAGCCCAGCAGTCCACGCGTCTGCTTTATCACCACCCGCCGCAGTATGGTTAACCTGGTCATTGGTGCGGTCAGAAGAGGTGTATGCCGCACCAGCGCTAAAGCCCATGCCTAAATCATATGTTGTGGAAAGACCCCAGCCGTCACCGTTTTCATGGCGAACATCACGTCCGTTGTTGGTGCCTTCCTGACCATTACTGGCACCTTCGTTGTTACCTTGATACTGCACCGCGAAGTTCAGACCATTTACCAGACCGAAGAAATCAGTATTACGATAAGTCGCGACGCCATTGGCACGACCAGTCATAAAGTTGTCTGCATTGGTATAAGAGTCACCGCCAAATTCAGGCAGCATATCGGTCCAGCCTTCGATGTCGTACATTACGCCATAATTACGTCCGTAATCGAAAGAACCGTAATCTGCAAATTTCAATCCGGCAAATGCCAGACGGGTCCATGACTGGTTTTTTGAAGATTCAGTGTTGTTTGCCTGAATATTGTATTCCCATTGACCGTAGCCAGTAAGTTGATCGTTAATTTGGGTTTCGCCTTTAAAACCCAGACGCGCATAGCTCTGGTCGCCATCTTTCGCTGAATTATCAGAAAAATAATGTAGTCCATCAACTTTGCCATACAGATCTAATTTGTTGCCGTCTTTATTATAAACTTCGGCTGCATGTGCAGCACCTGCGGCGAGCAGGGTAGGAATTAAAAATGCCAGTACTTTGCTTTTCATTGAATAAATCCTTTAGTTATTTTATTTGCCTTTTCATCCCCATTTTGGGGAGTGAAAACATCCTAAAGGAGAAGTTCCGTTAGCCGATAAATATCATTTGTTACGCCTTAAGTAAAACCTTAATCAAATAATTCTACGGAAATGATGATAAGTTTGGTGAATATATTATTGGCGACATATACAAAATAAAAATTATACATTTAAATAGTGATGCGTTATTCTTCGCGGGTTATATGCCTTTATTGTCACAAAGATTATTTTCTGTTGGACCCTTGTTACTGTTTATCCAACAAATAATGAGACAAGCCCGAACAGTCGTCCGGGCTTTTTTTTAGAATTGGATAATCCTTATCCAGTGCATTTAATCGGTGTTGCTTTTTTCCGCTTTTCCGGCCATTTGTGCCAGGAAGTCATAGCGTTTTTGCAAATCAGCTGCAGCATCTTTCCATAACTGTTCTGCCACTTCTGGCTGCTGCGAATTCAGACGACGGAAACGTTGCTCATGAAGTAACGTTTCTTCCAGTGCTTCTGACGGCGGGCGTGAATCCAGCGCCAGCGGCAGTTTGCCTTCATCGGCACGACGAGGATCGAAGCGATATAGCGGCCAGAAGCCGGTAGCAGTGAGTTGGCGCATCTGGTCGTGGCTGAGAGCCAGATCGTAACCATGCTCTTCACACGGGCTATAAGCGATGATCAGCGATGGTCCCGGATACGCTTCCGCTTCCTGAATTGCTTTCACCGTCTGGTTCAGCTGCGCGCCGAGAGAAATCTGCGCCACATAAACATGGCCGTACATCATCATACTGACGCCAAGATCTTTACGCGCTTTACGTTTGCCGTGCTCGCCAAACTTAGTTACTGCACCCAGCGGTGTCGCTTTTGACGCCTGACCACCGGTATTGGAATAGCATTGCGTATCCAGCACCAGAATGTTGACGTTTTCCGTCAAACTCAATACATGATCCAGACCGCCAAAGCCGATATCGTAAGCCCAGCCGTCACCACCAATCAGCCAGATTGATTTTTCCACCAGTGCATCTGCATCACGTAGCAGTTCATGTGCTTCGGCAACATCGTTGAGTTGCTGGCGTAAAGCTGCGACCTGTTCTCGACGAATCTCTGGCGTGGCGTCTGATTTCAACGCAGTCAGTAATTCTGCCGGGATTTTATCGGCAAATTGATCGAGCAGACGCAGCACTCGGACACGGTGTTGATCGACCGTCAGGCGGAAACCAAGGCCAAATTCGGCGTTATCTTCAAACAGCGAGTTCGCCCATGCCGGCCCGCGACCGTTGGTATCGGTGGTATACGGTGTAGAGGGCAGGTTACCGCCGTATATTGAAGAACAGCCAGTGGCATTAGCGATCAACATCCGGTCGCCATACAGCTGAGTCAGCAATTTAATATACGGCGTCTCGCCACAACCGGAGCAAGCACCTGAATATTCAAACAGCGGTGTAATCAGCTGCGATGTACGAATATCAATACGTTCCAGTTTGCTACGGTCGATTTCTGGGAGGTTGAGGAAGAAATCGTAATTGATTTTCTCTTCTTCGACATGTTCCAGGCGCGACATCATATTGATAGCTTTAATCTCTGGATTCTGACGGTCTTTCGCCGGGCAAACTTCGACGCACAGGTTACAGCCGGTGCAATCTTCCGGTGCCACCTGCAAGACATATTTCTGCCCGCGCATATCACGCGATTTCACATCCAGCGAATGCAGGCTGGCAGGGGCGTTTTCCATCGCTTCAGGCGGTACCACTTTTGCGCGAATAGCTGAGTGTGGGCAAGCGGCGACGCAGTGGTTACATTGGGTACAGAGTTCCTCTTTCCAGATGGGGATCTCTTCGGCGATATTGCGTTTTTCCCAGCGTGTGGTGCCCATCGGCCAGGTGCCGTCTGGCGGCAGCGCCGAAACGGGGAGGGCATCACCAAGCCCGGCGAGCATCGCCGCGGTAACGGTTTTCACGAAATCAGGAGCGGCATCGGAAACCACAGGCGGTCGATTGGCGCTGTGCGGATTAACCGGCTGCAACGGAACTTCTTCTACGGATTCACGCGCCAGTGCCAGAGCCTGCCAGTTGCGTTCCACCAGATCCTGGCCTTTGCTACTGTAACTTTTGGCAATCGCACCCTGCAATTCTGCGAGGGCGCTATCGCCAGGCAGAATTTGCGTCAGATGGAAAAAAGCCATCTGCATGACGGTATTAATACGGGCCGCCAGGCCACATTCGCGGGCGATTTTCGCTGCGTTAATCACATAGAAGCGCGCTGTTTTCTGGTTTAGCACGGCCTGAACTTCCTGCGGCAAGCGCGACCACACTTCATCTGCGCTGTACGGCGTGTTGAGCAGGAAAATGCCGCCAGGTTTTAAACGCTCAACCATCTGATATTTGTCGATAAACTGCAACTGGTGGCAGCCAACAAAATCAGCCTGGGAAATGAGATAAGCGGAACGAATCGGCTGTTCGCTCACGCGAAGGTGAGAAACTGTCAGGCCGCCCGCCTTTTTGGAGTCGTAAACAAAATAGCCCTGTGCGTACCACGGCGTGGAATTACCGATAATCTTGATATTGTTTTTGGTCGCGGAAACGCTGCCATCACTACCAAGGCCATAAAACAAGGCTTCCAGTTTCGCCGAGTTTGGCAGGGTGTTTTCCGGCAACGGCAGTGACAGATTGGTCACATCATCGTAAATACCAACCGTAAAGCGCGCTTTCGGTTTAGCCGCGTTGAGCTCGGCAAATACCGCCAGTACACAGTCCGGGCCAAATTCTTTGGATGAAAGACCATAGCGCCCACCAATGACACGGGGCAGAGTTTCGCGCTCGCCATTATTAAAGGCTTCTGCCAGTGCGGTCATTACATCCAGATAGAGCGGTTCTGCCTGGGCACCGGGTTCTTTGGTTCTGTCCAGTACCGCCACGCTGCGTACGGATCCCGGCAGAGCTTGTAGCAAGTGTTTGGCGGAGAAGGGACGGTACAGGCGAACTTTCAGCACGCCGACTTTTTCGCCACGGGTTAGCAATTCATCAACCACTTCTTCACAGGTGCCAATGGCAGAGCCCATCAGGATAATCACCCGTTCCGCTTGCGGATGCCCGTAATACTCAAACGGCTGATACTGACGACCTGTCGCGGCAGCGAAATCATTCATCGCCTGTTCAACATGGTCGTAAACTGCGTTGTACCACGGGTTGGTGGCTTCACGTGACTGGAAGTAGGTGTCCGGGTTAGCAGAGGTACCGCGAATCACCGGATGCTCCGGATTCAGCCCGCGGGCGCGGTGGGCATCAATTTCTGTCTGCGGTATCAGTTCAAGAATCGTGTCATCGGCCAGCGGGACAATTTTATTGATTTCGTGGGACGTGCGGAAACCATCAAAGAAATGAATAAATGGCACGCGGCTCTTCAGCGTCGCGATGTGCGAAATGAGAGCAAAGTCTTGCGCTTCCTGGACGTTTGCCGCACACAACATCGCGCAACCCGTCTGGCGCACCGCCATAACGTCGGAATGATCGCCAAAAATAGAGAGTGCATGTGTGGCAACGGTACGTGCCGCTACATGCAGGACAAACGGTGTGAGTTCGCCTGCCAGTTTGTACAGCGTCGGGATCATCAGCAGCAAACCCTGCGATGACGTAAACGATGTTGAAAGAGCACCCGTCTGCAAAGCGCCATGCACGGTAGCGATAGCCCCCGCTTCCGACTGCATTTCAACCACGCGTGGTGTGTCTCCCCAAACGTTTTTCAAGCCGTTTCCGGCCCAGGCATCAGCCTGTTCTGCCATCGTGGAACTGGGGGTAATAGGGTAGATGGCGATAACTTCACTGGTGCGAAACGCCACCGAAGCAACCGCGCCATTACCGTCAATAGTAATCATATGACACCCTTACATTGCGCAAATGAGGGGCGCACGAAATTGCTGCGCGCCCAGTAGTAATCCTTCAATTTTAGCAAATGGCTTTCTTCTGCATTTTCGCTTTTGTGTCCCCCACATCAGCGTAATGAATGTTTTGATCAAACAGAGGGCAAAAAAATAGCCATAAAAAAGTAAAAATGCGGGGCAACGCGCAGGACAGCTCTCGACGTCGCCCTCTGTGCTGCCTATTATTTATGGCGGTGTCGTTTGGCTTGAAGATCAGAGGAAGAAAAGATGCGAGCAGCGTTTTGGGTAGGGTGTGCCGCTTTATTGTTGTCGGCGTGTAGTAGTGAACCTGTTCAGCAGGCGACTGCGGCGCACGTAGCGCCAGGTTTAAAAGCGTCGATGTCCAGTAGTGGAGAAGCAAATTGTGCAATGATCGGCGGTTCGCTTTCTGTTGCCCGTCAACTGGATGGTACGGCGATTGGGATGTGTGCATTACCCAACGGCAAACGCTGTAGCGAACAGTCACTTGCCGCCGGGAGCTGTGGCAGCTATTAATTCATTAAATCCGCTAGCTTATAAGTTAATGTCTGTTTCGCGGTCGCCAGCGTTAACTGGTTCGCGGTCAGATCCACTTGTGCACCTTCTTTCAGCATTTCGCTAATGGTGTTATCGAGTTCATTAAGCTGCGGGTTAGCGCACATCATACGGGTCATTGCCAGCCCTTTGGCTGTCAGTTTACCATTAGACAGTTTGCCTTCACCGCTAAAGCGGTTACACATGCTGCCGGAAATCATCATTTTTTCACCAAAGCTGATTTCTGGCGGATTTTTATCGCTGGTCACGGGCTTACCGTTTACGCTTTCCAGCACAAAGCGATGATGCTGTAGCTGTTCTGGGGTTACAGCAATTTTGTCATTACTTACACATCCCGCCATCAGCAGGCTTAGCGCAACAAACGCGGCTACTTTCTTCATTGTGGTTCTCAATTACAGTTTCTGACTCAGGACTATTTTAAGAATAGAGGATGAAAGGTCATTGGGGATTATCTGAATCAGCTCCCCTGGAATGCAGGGGAGCGGCAAGATTAAACCAGTTCGTTCGGGCAGGTTTCGCCTTTTTCCAGATTGCTTAAGTTTTGCAGCGTAGTCTGAGAAATACTGGTCAGAGCTTCTGCTGTCAGGAATGCCTGATGCCCGGTAAACAGCACGTTGTGGCAGGCAGACAGGCGACGGAATACGTCATCCTGAATTACGTCGTTGGATTTATCTTCAAAGAACAGATCGCGTTCGTTCTCATACACGTCCATACCCAACGAACCAATTTTCTGATTTTTCAGCGCTTCAATTGCTGCCTGAGAATCAATCAATGCACCGCGACTGGTATTGACGATCATCACGCCATTTTTCATCTGATCGAAGGCGGCTTCGTTCAACAGATGGTAGTTTTCCGGTGTCAGCGGGCAGTGCAGAGAGATAACGTCTGATTCAGAGAACAGGGTTGGCAGATCGACATACTCCACACCGAGTTCCAGTGCCGCCGCACTTGGATACGGATCGAACGCCAGCAGACGCATACCAAAACCTTTCAGAATGCGCAGCATCGCCACACCGATTTTACCGGTACCGATAACGCCTGCCGTTTTGCCATACATAGTAAAGCCGGTCAGACCTTCCAGAGAGAAGTTGGCGTCACGAGTACGCTGATACGCGCGATGAATACGGCGGTTCAGCGTCATCATCATACCGATGGCGTGTTCAGCAACGGCTTCTGGATCATAGGCTGGAACACGGACTACTTTCAGCCCCAGTTCTTTTGCCGCGTCAAGGTCGACGTTATTAAAACCGGCACAGCGCAGGGCGATATATTTAACGCCGTGCTTTTTCAGCTCTTCCAGCACCGGGCGGCTGCCGTCATCGTTTACGAAAATACATACCGCTTCGCAGCCATTGGCGGTTTTAGCGGTTTTTTCCGTCAGCAGAAAGTCAAAAAATTCCAGCTCAAAGCCAAAGGACTCGTTCACCTGTTGCAGGTACTTCTTGTCGTACTGTTTTGTGCTATAAACGGCGAGTTTCATAAGACTTTCTCCAGTGATGTTGAATCACATTTAAGCTACTAAAAATATTTTACAAAATTTCAAATATAATTGAAAGCTATGGCGATATTGAAAAATTCATCAACAACTATGCTTAGTGTAGGCGCAACCTTCAACTGAACGGTTAAACATGCCACAATACCCGTATTGAATGCTTAATTTTTCGCCAAATCAGGATATTAACTACCCATGCTGGGTAAATATAAAGCCGTTCTCGCGCTGTTATTACTGATTATTCTTGTGCCGTTGACGCTGCTGATGACGCTCGGCTTGTGGGTTCCCACGCTGGCGGGCATCTGGCTACCGCTCGGGACACGTATTGCATTAGATGAAAGCCCACGCATTACGCGTAAAGGTTTAATCATTCCCGATCTCCGTTATCTGGTGGGAGATTGTCAGCTTGCGCATATCACCAACGCCAGCCTTTCACATCCCAGCCGCTGGTTATTGAACGTCGGCACGGTAGAATTTGATTCTGCTTGTCTGGCGAAATTGCCGCAGACGGAGCAATCGCTTGCCGCTCCAAAAACCCTCGCGCAGTGGCAGGCCATGTTGCCTAACACCTGGATCAATATCGATAAACTGATTTTTTCTCCCTGGCAGGAGTGGCAGGGAAAACTCTCTCTCGCATTAACCTCCGATATCCAGCAACTGCGTTATCAGGGCGAAAAAGTTAAATTTCAAGGCCAGCTGAAAGGGCAACAACTTACAGTCAGCGAACTGGATGTCGTCGCGTTTGAAAATCAGCCGCCGGTAAAACTGGTGGGGGAATTTACTATGCCGCTAGTGCCGGATGGACTTCCTGTAAGTGGTCATGCTACTGCGACGTTAAACTTGTCGCAGGAGCCTTCACTGGTGGATGCCGAGCTGGACTGGCAGGAAAATAGCGGGCAATTGATTGTGGTGGCACGGGATAACGGCGATCCGTTGCTCGATCTGCCGTGGCAAATTACTCGTCAACAATTGACCGTAAGCGATGGTCGCTGGAGCTGGCCGTATGCAGGTTTTCCTTTGAGTGGCCGACTGGGTGTTAAAGTCGACAACTGGCAGGCAGGGCTTGAGAACGCTCTGGTCAGCGGACGACTGAGTGTGCTGACCCAGGGGCAAGCGGGTAAGGGCAACGCGGTGCTTAATTTTGGCCCAGGAAAATTAAGCATGGATAACAGCCAGCTGCCTCTGCAACTGACCGGTGAAGCGAAACAGGCGGACCTCATTTTATATGCCCGTTTACCTGCGCAGCTAAGCGGAAGTCTGACTGACCCAACGTTGGCCTTTGAGCCAGGTGCGTTATTACGTTCGAAGGGAAGAGTCATCGATTCGCTGGACATCGATGAAATCCGCTGGCCTTTAGCGGGTGTAAAAGTCACCCAACGTGGTGTTGACGGACGTTTGCAGGCCATTTTGCAGGCGCATGAAAATGAACTGGGCGATTTCGTGCTGCATATGGATGGACTGGCGAATGATTTTCTCCCTGACGCTGGCCGCTGGCAGTGGCGCTACTGGGGAAAAGGCAGTTTTACACCGATGAATGCCACCTGGGATGTCGCAGGAAAGGGTGAGTGGCATGACAGCACGATTACGCTGACCGATCTCTCCACCGGTTTCGACCAGTTACAATACGGTACGATGACGGTAGAAAAGCCGCGATTAATTCTCGACAAGCCCGTCGTCTGGGTACGTGACGCACAGCATCCCTCCTTCAGCGGCGCGCTGTCACTGGACGCCGGGCAAACGCTGTTCACTGGCGGCAGTGTGTTACCGCCATCAACGTTAAAATTTAGCGTCGATGGACGCGATCCGACGTATTTCCTCTTTAAAGGCGATTTACATGCTGGTGAGATTGGCCCGGTTCGGGTAAATGGTCGCTGGGACGGTATTCGTCTGCGCGGTAACGCCTGGTGGCCTAAACAATCACTGACCGTATTCCAGCCGCTGGTGCCACCCGACTGGAAGATGAACTTACGCGATGGCGAACTGTATGCTCAGGTCGCATTTTCTGCTGCGCCTGAACAAGGATTCCGCGCGGGAGGGCACGGTGTGTTGAAAGGCGGTAGTGCCTGGATGCCAGATAATCAGGTTAACGGTGTCGATTTTGTCCTGCCTTTCCGTTTTGCCGATGGAGCCTGGCATCTGGGGACTCGCGGCCCCGTTACGTTGCGAATTGCCGAAGTGATTAATCTGGTGACAGCGAAAAATATTACGGCTGATTTGCAAGGGCGCTATCCGTGGACAGAAGAAGAACCATTGCTGTTGACTGATGTTAGCGTCGATGTGTTAGGCGGTAACGTGGTGATGAAACAATTACGTATGCCGCAACATGACCCGGCGCTGTTGCGGCTGAATAATCTCTCATCCAGCGAACTGGTTAGCGCCGTCAATCCGAAACAATTCGCCATGTCCGGGGCATTTAGTGGTGCATTGCCGTTATGGCTAAACAACGAAAAATGGATAGTGAAAGATGGCTGGCTGGCAAATAGCGGGCCAATGACCTTGCGGCTGGATAAAGACACCGCAGATGCGGTGGTGAAAGACAATATGACTGCGGGTTCAGCAATTAACTGGTTGCGCTATATGGAAATTAGCCGTTCATCGACAAATATTAATTTAGATAATCTCGGTTTATTAACCATGCAGGCCAACATTACAGGTACCAGTCGCGTTGATGGTAAAAGCGGTACGGTAAACCTTAATTACCATCATGAAGAGAATATTTTTACGCTGTGGCGCAGTTTACGCTTTGGCGATAATCTCCAGGCATGGTTGGAGCAGAACGCACGTCTGCCGGGAAATGACTGTCCGCAAGGAAAAAAGTGTGAGGAAAAACAATGAAAATTTTACTGGCTGCGTTGACGTCATCTTTTATGCTGGTTGGCTGTACGCCTCGCATTGAAGTCGCTGCACCTAAGGAACCGATCACTATCAATATGAACGTTAAAATTGAGCATGAGATCATCATCAAGGCAGACAAAGATGTCGAAGAGCTGCTTGAAACTCGTAGCGATCTTTTCTGAGGCGATGATGAAGAAAACATTACTTCTTTGTGCGTTTCTTGTTGGGCTGGTAAGCAGCAATGTAATGGCATTGACTCTGGATGAAGCCAGAACTCAGGGGCGGGTAGGTGAAACATTTTATGGTTATCTGGTTGCGCTGAAAACAGATGCTGAAACAGAGAAATTAGTAAACGACATTAATGCCGAACGTAAAGCGAGTTACCAACAACTGGCAAAGCAAAATAATGTCTCGGTAGATGATATCGCGAAACTCGCCGGGCAAAAGCTCGTAGCTCGGGCTAAACCGGGGGAATATGTACAAGGGATAAACGGTAAATGGGTGCGAAAATTTTAATAGCAAAACCGCAATATCGGGATAACGCTACAGGAGAAGGCGATTATTCTATTTTCCGGAAACAAGGTGAATATTCAAAAATTCCTGTCAAATTGCCTTTCGCCCTGAAAAATGCATAGTCAAATATCTGTTTTAACTAATTCGCGTTGCTGTACATGCAACGCGAATTAGTTAGCGGAATTTACGTCGATACTCGCCTGGCGTCATCCCAAAGCGTTGCTTAAATACCGTTGAAAAATGACTCTGATCGGAAAATCCCCAATGAAAGCCAATACCTGCCAGTTTTTCATCATCTGCGGCATGGCGAATCGCATCAGCACAAAAATCGAGACGACGGTTACGAATATATTGCGCGACCACCAAACCTTTATCGGCAAACATTCGGTACAAACTACGTACTGACATACCTGTCTCTCCGGCTATCCACTCCGGGCGTAATATCTCTTCGCGAATATTATCGTCTATCAACGTAACCACTTTTTGAAACTGACGTTCACGGCGAGGTTGAACAGATTCCCGCTGATGAAGTACCGGGCGAAGCAGACACACCATCGCCTGTAGCGCAGCTTCACTTTCTGTTTCAGAAAGTGCCGGGTTATTCATGCTCTCCTGCAACAGGCGATGACTGAGTTGCACCATAGGTAAGTCAGCGTCCAGTCTTTCTGCGCAGACAGGTTTTTGATGGGGAAAATATTGTTCCAGCAGAGTGCGTGGTAAAAGTAATGAAATCTGTTTAGAAGACTCCTGCCAGTAAAGCGAACAGGGGCGTGAGGCATCGAGTAACGTAATATCGCCAGCGCCAATCTGCACCTGACGCTCATCCTGCTCCATTATTGCCTGACCACTAAGCTGAAAAACGGTGTAAAACCAGGCATCGTCGCTGCCTTTTACTTCCTGCCAGGTGCGGGATAAATTCACCCCGCTGGTTGTCACGGTACTCAGCTTTAGTCCTTTGGCAAAATGCGTGTCCAGTACACCCGTGTAACGCTCAGTCAGCAGGCGTCCGGTAAAATTTCCGCATACCTGATTGATTTGGGAAAGCCATTGCTGAAACTCATTATCCACTGCGGGGTTCATGGCACGTTTTCGCTCTGTGAAATGTATTTTTATTGTTGCATTTGTGTTGCAATAAACGAAGCTAATGAGCCTGACTATAGGAAATAAGTCTTGTCAGGCATAGAGACATAAGCGGTTACTGTCACGATTTGCGGAGCTTGTCACAGCTGACAAAGCGAATGTCACAGCGAAAAAAGTGACTTTTCTTGTCGCTGCGTACACTGAAATCACACTGGGTAAATAATAAGGAAAAGTGATGACAGAGCCGCATGTAGCAGTATTAAGCCAGGTCCAACAGTTTCTCGATCGTCAACACGGTCTTTATATTGATGGTCGTCCTGGCCCCGCACAAAGTGAAAAACGGTTGGCGATCTTTGATCCGGCCACCGGGCAAGAAATTGCGTCAACTGTTGATGCCAACGAAGCGGATGTAGATAACGCGGTCATGTCTGCCTGGCGGGCCTTTGTCTCGCGTCGCTGGGCCGGGCGATTACCCGCAGAGCGTGAACGTATCCTGCTACGTTTTGCCGATCTGGTGGAACAGCACGGTGAGGAGCTGGCACAGCTGGAAACCCTGGAGCAAGGTAAGTCAATTGCTATTTCCCGTGCTTTTGAAGTGGGCTGTACGCTGAACTGGATGCGTTATACCGCCGGGTTAACGACCAAAATCGCGGGTAAAACGCTGGACTTGTCGATTCCCTTACCCCAGGGGGCGCGTTATCAGGCCTGGACGCGTAAAGAGCCGGTTGGCGTGGTAGCGGGAATTGTGCCATGGAACTTTCCGTTGATGATTGGCATGTGGAAGGTGATGCCAGCACTGGCAGCAGGCTGTTCAATCGTGATTAAGCCATCGGAAACCACGCCACTGACTATGTTGCGCGTGGCGGAACTGGCCAGCGAGGCAGGTATTCCTGATGGCGTTTTTAATGTGGTCACCGGGTCAGGTTCTGTATGCGGCGCGGCCCTGACGTCACATCCTCATGTTGCGAAAATCAGTTTTACCGGTTCAACCGCGACGGGCAAAGGTATTGCCAGAACTGCTGCTGATCGCTTGACGCGTGTAACGCTGGAACTGGGCGGTAAAAACCCGGCAATTGTATTAAAAGATGCTGATCCGCAATGGGTTATTGAAGGCTTGATGACCGGAAGTTTCCTGAATCAGGGGCAAGTATGCGCCGCCAGTTCGCGAATTTATATTGAAGCGCCGTTGTTTGACACGCTGGTTAGTGGATTTGAGCAGGCGGTAAAATCGTTGCAAGTGGGACCGGGGATGTCACCTGTTGCACAGATTAACCCTTTGGTTTCTCGTGCGCATTGCGACAAAGTGCGTTCATTCCTTGACGATGCGCAGGCACAGCAAGCAGAGCTGATTCGCGGGGCGAGTGGACCTGCCGGAGAGGGATATTATGTTGCGCCAACGCTGGTGGTAAATCCCAATGCTAAATTGCGCTTAACTCGTGAAGAGGTGTTTGGTCCGGTGGTTAACCTGGTGCGTGTAGCGGATGGAGAAGAGGCGTTACAACTGGCAAACGACACGGAATATGGCTTAACTGCCAGCGTCTGGACGCAAAATCTCTCCCAGGCTCTGGAATATAGCGATCGCTTACAGGCAGGTACGGTGTGGGTAAACAGTCATACCTTAATTGACGCTAACTTACCGTTTGGTGGGATGAAGCAGTCAGGAACAGGCCGTGATTTTGGCCCGGACTGGCTGGACGGTTGGTGTGAAACCAAGTCGGTGTGTGTACGGTATTAATCTGGTTCGCGCATAAGTAAAAAACGGCACCAGGTGCCGTTTTTTTAGTCTGAAACAATCACTTATCTTTCTTTATCGCCCCTAGCGTTGGCGTTTCGTCAAAGAAGTTCCATGGTTTAAGCAGAGTATGTACCCATTCGGTCGGCATAATCGGCCACTCTTCGGCACGGGCCACATGTGTGGTGCCGGTAGTCATCCAGATAACGGCGTCGGTGTTGTCCAGCGACTCGTTATCCTTACTGTATTGTCCAAGACCGGTGTCATGAGAGGAACGGTTCGGATATTTGCCTTCCGGGAAACGCTCGCCAGGGTGATAACGCGTTACCCAAAGCTGCTTGTCCATAAAGCTTAAACGATGATAGATCCACTCGTCCGGGGCGAACTGGGCACCTTTTGCTACCGGGTGAGTACCACCTGCATAAGGAATAATTTGATAGGAAACTGGATTGCCCATGCGGTTCTCTTTGTTCGGGTTACTCAACAGACGAATCGTGCCCGGATCAAACTTCTGCGCGGCATCCTGTTCATTGCCGATGTTGTACTGATTAACTTGCATGGTACTGGTGCGTGGGCCACCGGCAGTATTCGGTTTTACCACCGGGTCCATCGCCACCAGGCTGTTATTCTCGCCATCTACATCCAGATCGAGGCGGAAATTATAAATATGCTGGTGTGTAGTACCCACGATATTGTGATCGATAAGCGTGCCGTAGCGCGTGTCATCTTTCGCCGTCTCATCGTGCATGGTTTTCGCTTTAACACCTTTCACCGCTTCGATGCCCGTAGCACCGGCATCAATGCCAATAGTGCCGTTTTCATGGAAGATCCAGTCAAAAATGTAGTCATAGTTACCCACTGTACTGATCCAGCGCACCACCAACTCCCGGCGTTCGGTACTGACGTTGGGCTGGCCCATTTCCTGATGCTTATACTCAGGCCCGGCATAACGTTCAAATACCGCGATAGCGCGAGGGATCTCCATCGGCACGCCAGTGTAGTCGGCAATGGTTTCATTAAGGAGCACTGCGTTAGACGGTGCATCTTTACCACGGGCAATTGGCGAGGTTAGCGTGCCCATACCGTAGTCACCAGAGTCCAGATACGCTTTAAAGTACCAGCCAATATCAGGATCACCGTAAGGTACAATCATGCCGCCGAGAGAACCTTCGTACATGACTTTGCGTTTGGTGCCATTGTCGTTATAAGTCACGGTGGAGATCATCGGCCCGACGCGAGAATTCATGCTGAGGTGAAAATCCCAGTTACGCCAGTGAATCATATCGCCAGTAATGGTGTAATTTTTACCTTCAGGCTCGATGATTTGCATAGGCTTAACTGCCGGAGCAACACGGTCACGGCCATCAAATGGGCGTGCGGTCATTGGCACCGGAACTACCGGACCTTCTTCAATCTTAACGATTTTTTTCTGTTCTAAATCAACGACCGCCACCAGGTTTTCGATGGGATGTGCCCAGTAGTTGCCATCACCGACATCAAGATAGCTGATGACTTTGAGCAACCGGGCATCTTGTTTCAGGCCATCTTTACCATCGAAATAACCTACGGTCAGCGGCGTGGTAATCACTTTCTTCGTATCAGTAATACCGCGCTTCTTCACGGCAGCGGCAAATTCTTCACTGTTGTTAATAATGTTCTGCACACTGGCGAAATCATCCAGCAACACCATTCCGTGGGCGTCTTTAATGGGTTGCCAGGATAGCAATTTGTTGTTTTGCAGATCCACTACCGCTTCGATGATATGTTTGCCGTCGAGCATAATGACGTCGGCTTTGCGCGGCTGGTCAACCGGTTTGTTTTCCAGCGCAAACGCCCAGACAGCCTCTTTATCTGGCGGTAGCAGGGAGATCTCAGTAAAACGGGTATTGGGTTTGAAGTCCGCGGAAGCTTTAACAATTTCAACGGCCTGTTTAATTTCGTCCGCAGTTAGCGCATTAAGTGGGTGAGGGCGCTTTTCTACCTGAAAGGTTTGATCCAGCCCGGACTGGAAAACATCGTTAATAAAGGTGTCAGAAACCCAGGCTTTATTGTCTTTCATCACTACCGGGACTTGCAGTGCCAGAGGCTGACCATTAACAATTGCTGTTTGCGCACCAGGCTTCACTTTCACGTACGCGCCATCTTTAATCAGGGTAAAGATCTGGGCGTAGTCGTCCCACTGCACATCGGCACCAAATTCTTTAAGCGTTTTATCCATTGGCACCATATGCGCTTCACCACCGTGGGCAAATACCGGCGCTTGCCAGGCGAAACTTAAGGCGACTGCCAACGCCAGGGCTGTTTTACGGGCAGAATACAGAGAGGGGCTTCCCATTATTAACCTCGTCAGATGTTGTGTTCTTGTTAGCAACCGCGCTCTGTGGGCGGTTTAGTCAGGTTCACATTATCAGTACTGATGTAAAGGGGATTGCCTGCACCTGCCAGGTTGTTTGGCAGGTGTGCCAGCTTTTCATACAGTGAGTGCCCTGAAAATACAGATACACATCATGCATAATGTGACAACGTCACAAAATTTGGTGAAATAAAAGGGCAACTATTCGCCGTTGCCCTTCATTGACCGATTAATCGACAAAATCACCGTGCTGCCTGGCCACCAGCGTCAGAATTGAATACAGCGCCACCGGGGTTTGATGCTGATTGAATACCTCTACCGACCATTCTACTACACCTGTTGGTTTTTCTTCTGCGCTACGCTGTTTTTTCAGCGTCTTGCGCTTACAGGTGAGACGCACCTGGATGGTATCGCCTGGTTTTACGGGTTCGATAAAACGCAAGTTTTCCAGCCCGTAGTTAGCAATGACCGGACCAACTCCGGCATCGACAAACAGACCCGCAGCCGCAGAAAGCACAAAATACCCATGTACTACACGCTCACCAAAAATAGATTCGGCAGCAGCAATCTTATCCATATGTGCATAGAAATGATCGCCGCTGAGGCAAGCAAAGTTCACAATATCGGCCTCTGTCATTGTGCGGCGGGGAGTCAACAGGCTGTCGCCTGGTTGCAGCTCCTCAAAATATTTGCGGAACGGATGAATACGATCTTCTTCGACTTTCGCACCACGCACCCACTGTTTACTGATAGCGGCAAGCATCGTCGGACTACCCTGAACAGCGGTTCGCTGCATGTAATGTTTCACCGCCCGTAAACCACCTAATTCTTCACCGCCTCCTGCGCGACCAGGCCCACCATGTACCAGTTGTGGCAGTGGGGAGCCATGCCCGGTGGATTCTTTTGCCGATTCTTCATTGAGGATCTGAATTCGCCCATGCGTACGTGCCGCGTCGGCAATAAACTGACGCGCTATTTGCGGATCAGCCGTCACCAGCGTTCCCGCAAGGCTACCGCCGCCTGCACAAGCCAGTTGCAGAGCATGTTGTTGGTTTTGTGCTGGCATTAGCGTTGCGACAGGGCCAAAGGCTTCTGTTGCATGTACCGCCGGTGTTTCATCCGGCTGCGGACAGTACAATAAGGTTGGCGGGAAGAAGGCACCCGCAGCAGATAAATCCGCCTGACCACCGAGGCGAATCTCGCATCCTGCAGCCAGCAATGTGTTCACTTTTTCCTGCACATCGGCACGCTGCTCAGCATTTACCAGTGCGCCCATTTTCACGCCTTCCTGCGCAGGATCACCGACCACGACTTTCTGTAATCGCGCAACCAGAGCGTCACTGACAGCATTAACCAATACTTGCGGCACAATAATCCGCCGGATTGCCGTACATTTTTGCCCGGCTTTTGTGGTCATCTCACGCACAACTTCACGAATAAACAGCGCAAACTCCGGTTGATCTGGGGTGACATCTTCGCCCAGTACGCAGCAGTTCAGGGAATCAGCTTCCATAGTGAAGGGGATAGATTTGGCAACGATATTTGGCTGAACTCGCAGCATCTGTCCGGTCGTCGCGGACCCCGTGAAAGTCACCACATCCTGGCTGTCCAGATGATCCAAAAGGTCGCCCGCACTACCGCAGATCAGACTAATTGCGCCTTCGGGAACAAGACCACTATCGACAATTGATTTCACCATCGCCTGAGTCAGTTGGGCCGTCGCGGTAGCTGGTTTTATGATGGCTGGCATTCCGCCCAGCCACGTTGGTGCCAGCTTTTCCAGCATTCCCCAGCAGGGGAAGTTAAAGGCGTTAATATGCACCGCCACACCTGACTTCGAGGTCAGTACATGGCGCGCGGCAAATCCACCTTCTTTCGATAAGGGGATCAATTCATCTTCCGGCCACAGCGTATCGTCAGGCAGCTCCCGGCCACCGAGGCTGGCGTAAGTAAATAACGTCCCAATACCGCCTTCAATATCAACCCAACTATCTGCCCGCGTTGCGCCTGTTTGTGCAGAAAGAGCATAGAAACGCTCTTTTTCACTCAGCAGATGTTTAGCGACCGCTTTAAGCATCGCCGCACGTTCGATAAAGGTCATCGCGCGGAGGGCGGGGGCACCTTTTTCAATGGCAAACTGGCGGGCAGCCGCCATATCAAGACCTTCACTGGTCACTTCCCATAACGCCTCGCCGCTAATAGCGTGGTGAATCAAACGGCTACGGCCCCGGCCAGACTGCCAGGTACCGGATAAGAAACTGGCTAACTGCTGCATCGCTACTCTCCAGATGTTTCACATTTCCGTTGCTAATAGTTAAATCGCGAATCATAAAAAGCAAGTGGTCTTTTAACGAAATGTTAACTGTGCGATCTGTATAGCAACTGCGAAAAACATTAATACACTGATAAATAATGATTTATAAAAATAGGGTGCGAAATCCGTCACAGTTCAAATATACAAAATTTGTGATTTTAGTTAACCACTGTGTAACTTTCATAAAACAATGTGATTCGTGTTTTTGATTGAATCACGAAAACTGGAATCGTAAAGGTGATGACGTGACCCAAGAAGAACGCTTTGAGCAACGGATAGCCCAGGAAACGGCTATCGAGCCGCAGGACTGGATGCCCGATGCTTACCGAAAGACATTGATCCGCCAGATTGGGCAGCATGCGCACTCCGAGATTGTTGGTATGTTGCCTGAAGGTAACTGGATCACTCGCGCACCAACCTTACGGCGTAAAGCCATTCTGTTGGCCAAAGTGCAGGATGAAGCAGGTCATGGTCTGTATCTCTATAGCGCCGCCGAAACACTGGGCTGCGCCAGAGAAGACATCTACCAAAAAATGCTCGACGGACGGATGAAATATTCCTCCATCTTTAATTATCCGACATTGAGTTGGGCTGATATCGGTGTTATCGGCTGGCTGGTGGATGGCGCAGCGATCGTCAATCAGGTGGCGTTATGCCGCACTTCTTATGGCCCGTATGCCAGAGCAATGGTGAAAATCTGCAAAGAAGAGAGTTTTCACCAGCGTCAGGGGTTTGAAGCCTGCATGGCACTGGCGCAGGGCAGCGAAGCTCAAAAGCAGATGTTGCAAGACGCCATTAACCGTTTCTGGTGGCCAGCCTTAATGATGTTCGGGCCAAACGATGATAACTCGCCAAACAGCGCCAGAAGTCTCGCCTGGAAAATCAAACGTTTCACCAACGACGAACTCCGCCAGCGTTTCGTGGATAACACCGTTCCACAGGTTGAAATGCTCGGTATGACCGTTCCTGACCCGGATCTGCATTTTGATACTGAAAGCGGTCACTACCGCTTTGGTGAGATCGACTGGCAGGAGTTTAACGAAGTGATAAACGGTCGCGGAATTTGTAATCAGGAGCGGCTCGACGCCAAACGTAAAGCCTGGGAAGAAGGTACCTGGGTACGGGAAGCTGCGCTGGCCCATGCACAAAAACAACATGCCTGTAAGGTCGCATAAGGAGTTTCAAAATGAGTAATGTTTACTGGCCGTTATACGAAGTTTTCGTGCGTGGCAAACAGGGCTTATCACACCGCCATGTTGGCAGTTTACATGCTGCCGATGAGCGGATGGCACTGGAAAATGCCCGTGATGCTTATACCCGTCGTAGCGAAGGATGTTCAATTTGGGTGGTGAAGGCGAGTGAAATTGTTGCCTCGCAACCGGAAGAACGCGGTGAATTTTTTGATCCGGCTGAAAGCAAGGTCTATCGCCATCCAACGTTTTACACCATCCCTGATGGCATTGAGCACATGTGAGGTCGGAAATGAATCAGTTAACGGCTTACACCTTGCGCCTGGGCGATAACTGCCTGGTGCTCTCCCAGCGGTTGGGTGAATGGTGCGGTCACGCACCGGAACTGGAAATCGATCTCGCACTGGCAAACATTGGCCTCGATTTATTAGGTCAGGCACGCAACTTCTTATCGTATGCCGCTGAATTAGCGGGAGAAGGCGATGAAGATACCCTGGCCTTCACCCGAGACGAGCGCCAGTTCAGCAACTTATTGTTGGTTGAACAACCAAACGGCAATTTTGCCGACACCATTGCACGTCAGTATTTCATCGATGCATGGCATGTGGCGCTCTTTACCCGTCTGATGGAAAGCCGCGAGCCGCAACTGGCGGCGATTTCTGCCAAAGCAATTAAAGAAGCTCGCTATCACCTGCGTTTTAGTCGTGGCTGGCTGGAGCGACTGGGCAATGGTACTGACGTATCAGGGCAAAAGATGCAGCAGGCCATCAACAAGTTGTGGCGTTTTACCGCCGAACTGTTCGATGCCGACGAGATTGATATTGCACTGAGTGAAGAGGGTATTGCGGTTGACCCACGCACTTTACGCGCAGCGTGGGAAGCCGAAGTTTTTGCTGGGTTCAACGAAGCCACATTGAACGTACCGCAAGAGCAGGCGTATCGCACTGGCGGTAAAAAAGGACTGCATACCGAACACCTTGGACCCATGGTGGCAGAAATGCAGTATCTCCAGCGTGTCTTACCCGGTCAGCAATGGTAACAGAGGAGATGGGTATGCAACGTCTGGCCACCATTGCACCGCCACAGGTGCATGAGATATGGGCGCTACTCAGCCAGATCCCGGATCCGGAGATCCCGGTGCTGACCATTACTGATTTAGGCATGGTGCGTAATGTGACACAGATGGGAGAAGGATGGGTGATCGGCTTTACGCCGACATATTCCGGTTGTCCGGCAACGGAACATTTGATTGGCGCGATACGTGAGGCAATGACAACCAACGGGTTTACCCCCGTTCAGGTTGTGCTGCAACTCGACCCGGCGTGGACCACCGACTGGATGACCCCCGATGCCCGTGAGCGTCTGCGACAGTATGGCATTAGCCCGCCCGCCGGACACAGTTGCCATGCCCATTTGCCGCCAGAAGTACGTTGCCCGCGTTGCGCCAGCGTCCATACCACACTTATCAGTGAATTTGGTTCCACGGCCTGCAAAGCATTGTATCGCTGCGATAGCTGTCGCGAACCTTTCGATTATTTCAAATGTATTTGAGGATGCCATGACAACGTTTCATTCCTTAACGGTGGCAAAAGTGGAGCCAGAAACCCGTGATGCGGTAACCATTACCTTTGCGGTACCCCAGCCTTTGCAGGAGGCGTATCGCTTTCGTCCCGGTCAACATTTGACCTTAAAAGCCAGCCTTAATGGTGAAGAATTACGCCGTTGTTACTCCATTTGCCGTAGCTACCTGCCTGGCGAAATTAGTGTGGCGGTGAAAGCCATTGAAGGCGGACGTTTCTCCCGCTATGCCCGCGAACACATCCGCCAGGGGATGACGCTGGAAGTCATGGTGCCGCAGGGGCATTTCGGCTATCAGCCACAGGCCGAACGCCAGGGCCGCTATCTGGCTATTGCAGCAGGATCGGGTATTACGCCAATGCTGGCGATTATCGCCACCACTTTACAAACCGAGCCTGAAAGTCAGTTCACTCTGATTTACGGTAACCGTACCAGCCAGAGCATGATGTTTCGCCAGGCACTGGCAGACCTGAAAGACAAATATCCTCAGCGTTTACAGTTGTTGTGCATTTTCAGTCAGGAAACTCTCGACAGCGATCTGCTTCACGGGCGTATTGACGGTGAAAAATTACAGTCACTTGGGGCCTCGCTCATTAATTTTCGTCTTTATGATGAGGCGTTTATTTGTGGTCCGGCGGCGATGATGGATGACGCGGAAGCTGCCTTAAAAGCACTGGGAATGCCAGAAAAAGCGATTCATCTGGAGCGGTTTAATACGGCTGGCACGCGCGTCAAACGTAACGTTAACGTGCAAAGTGACGGACAAAAAGTGACTGTGCGTCAGGATGGGCGGGATCGGGAAATCGTGCTTAATGCCGACGATGAAAGCATTCTCGATGCGGCATTGCGCCAGGGGGCTGATCTGCCCTATGCCTGCAAAGGCGGCGTCTGTGCGACCTGCAAATGCAAAGTGCTGCGTGGCAAAGTGGCGATGGAAACCAATTACAGTCTGGAACCGGATGAACTGGCTGCAGGCTATGTGTTGAGTTGCCAGGCACTGCCGCTGACCAGCGATGTGGTGGTTGACTTTGACGCGAAGGGGATGGCATGAGCGAACTGATCGTCAGCCGTCAGCAACGAGTATTGTTGCTGACCCTTAACCGTCCTGCCGCACGTAATGCGCTGAATAATGTCCTGCTGACGCAACTGGTAAATGAGCTGGAAGCTGCGGCTATCGATCCCAGCATTTCGGTCTGTGTGATTACCGGTAATGCACGCTTTTTTGCCGCTGGGGCCGATCTCAACGAAATGGCAGAAAAAGATCTCGCGGCCACCTTAAACGATACACGTCCGCAGCTATGGGCGCGATTGCAGGCCTTTAACAAACCACTCATCGCAGCCGTCAACGGTTACGCGCTTGGTGCGGGTTGCGAACTGGCATTGTTGTGCGATGTGGTGGTTGCCGGAGAGAACGCGCGTTTTGGGTTGCCGGAAATCACTCTCGGCATCATGCCTGGCGCAGGCGGAACGCAACGTTTAATCCGTAGTGTCGGTAAATCGTTAGCCAGCAAAATGGTGCTGAGCGGAGAAAGTATCACCGCTCAGCAAGCACAGCAGGCCGGGCTGGTTAGCGACGTCTTCCCCAGCGATTTAACCCTCGAATACGCCTTACAGCTGGCGTCGAAAATGGCACGTCACTCGCCGCTGGCCTTACAAGCGGCAAAGCAAGCGCTGCGCCAGTCGCAGGAAGTGGCTTTGCAAGCCGGACTTGCCCAGGAGCGACAGTTATTCACCTTGCTGGCGGCAACAGAAGATCGTCATGAAGGCATCTCCGCTTTCTTACAAAAACGCACGCCCGACTTTAAAGGACGCTAATGATGGAATTCATCCTCAGTCATGTAGAAAAGGGCGTGATGACACTAACGCTCAACCGCCCGGAACGCCTGAACAGTTTTAATGATGAGATGCACGCACAACTGGCAGAGTGCCTGAAACAGGTCGAGCGCGACGACACTATCCGTTGCTTGTTAATTACAGGTGCCGGACGTGGATTTTGTGCTGGTCAGGATCTTAACGATCGTAACGTTGATCCCACAGGCCCCGCACCGGATTTAGGTATGTCAGTGGAGCGTTTCTATAACCCACTGGTACGTCGCCTGGCAAAACTGCCAAAACCGGTGATCTGTGCAGTTAATGGCGTGGCTGCAGGGGCAGGCGCAACACTGGCACTGGGGTGCGATATCGTTATTGCTGCCCGTTCAGCAAAATTCGTCATGGCGTTTAGTAAGTTAGGTTTGGTACCCGATTGCGGTGGTACCTGGTTACTGCCACGCGTTGCCGGACGAGCGCGCGCCATGGGGCTGGCACTGCTGGGGAATCAACTGAGTGCTGAACAGGCGCACGAATGGGGGATGATCTGGCAGGTTGTTGATGATGAAACGCTGGCAGATACCGCGCAACAGCTGGCACGGCATCTGGCGACACAACCGACATTTGGTCTTGGACTTATCAAGCAAGCGATAAATAGCGCTGAAACCAATACGCTTGATACGCAACTGGATCTGGAACGTGACTATCAGCGACTTGCCGGACGGAGCGCAGATTATCGTGAAGGTGTCAGTGCGTTCCTGGCTAAACGCTCACCGCAGTTCACGGGGAAATAGCATGATGATAAATGTGCAAACTGTGGCAGTGATTGGGAGCGGCACCATGGGGGCTGGCATTGCTGAAGTTGCCGCCAGTCATGGACATCAGGTTTTACTGTATGACATTTCTGCTGAAGCGCTGACCCGCGCAATCGACGGGATACACGCGCGGCTAAATTCACGAGTGACGCGGGGAAAACTGACTGCTGAAACCTGTGAACGCACATTGAAACGCCTGATCCCGGTGACCGATATTCACGCGCTGGCAGCTGCGGACCTGGTCATTGAAGCGGCGTCTGAACGTCTGGAAGTCAAAAAAGCGCTCTTTGCACAGCTGGCGGAAGTTTGCCCGCCACAAACGCTATTGACCACTAACACTTCGTCAATCTCTATAAC
This sequence comes from Escherichia sp. WS1368, assembly GCF_046487485.1. NCBI lineage: Bacteria > Pseudomonadati > Pseudomonadota > Gammaproteobacteria > Enterobacterales > Enterobacteriaceae > Escherichia > Escherichia sp. WS1368. Next base: position 25,034 of record NZ_JBJQJI010000007.1, on the reverse strand, counting down.
CGCGATTGCTGCGGAGGTAAAAAATCCTGAACGTGTTGCGGGGCTGCATTTTTTTAACCCGGCACCGGTGATGAAGTTGGTGGAGGTGGTCAGTGGGCTGGCAACGGCAGCGGAAGTTGTTGAGCAGTTGTGTGAACTAACGTTGAGTTGGGGTAAGCAGCCTGTGCGCTGTCATTCGACTCCTGGATTTATCGTTAACCGTGTTGCGCGTCCTTATTATTCCGAGGCCTGGCGGGCACTGGAAGAGCAGGTTGCTGCACCAGAAGTGATTGACGCTGCACTTCGCGATGGCGCTGGTTTCCCGATGGGGCCGCTGGAATTAACCGATCTGATTGGTCAGGACGTCAATTTTGCTGTCACCTGTTCGGTGTTTAACGCTTTCTGGCAGGAGCGTCGTTTTTTACCTTCGCTGGTGCAACAGGAACTGGTGATTGGTGGACGGTTGGGCAAGAAAAGTGGGCTGGGCGTGTACGACTGGCGCGCGGAACGTGAGGCAGTTGTTGGCCTGGAAGCGGTAAGCGACAGTTTTAGCCCCATGAAAGTAGAAAAGAAAAGTGACGGTGTCACGGAAATTGACGATGTTTTATTGATTGAGACACAAGGCGAGACGGCACAGGCGCTGGCAATACGACTGGCACGCCCGGTGGTAGTGGTCGACAAAATGGCGGGCAAGGTGGTGACCATTGCTGCGGCAGCGGTGAACCCGGACTCAGCGACCCGCAAGGCCATTTATTACCTGCAACAGCAGGGCAAAACAGTGCTGCAAATTGCAGATTACCCAGGAATGCTGATTTGGCGAACGGTAGCAATGATCATCAATGAAGCCCTTGATGCGCTTCAAAAAGGCGTGGCCTCTGAACAGGATATCGATACCGCCATGCGTCTTGGGGTGAATTATCCATATGGCCCGCTTGCCTGGGGAGCGCAACTTGGCTGGCAGCGAATATTAAGGCTCCTGGAAAATCTACAACATCACTATGGCGAAGAACGCTATCGCCCATGTTCATTGCTGCGCCAACGAGCGCTTCTGGAGAGCGGTTATGAGTAATAAGGCCTGGCAAAATGCCCATGCAATGTATGAGAACGATGCCTGCGCCAAAGCGCTTGGCATCGACATTATCTCAATGGATGAAGGCTTTGCTGTAGTGACCATGACCGTCACTGCACAAATGCTTAATGGTCATCAAAGTTGCCACGGCGGGCAGCTATTTTCACTGGCTGATACTGCCTTTGCCTACGCCTGCAATAGCCAGGGGCTGGCAGCCGTCGCTTCTGCCTGCACGATTGATTTTTTGCGTCCAGGCTTTGCCGGAGACACCTTAACTGCTACTGCGCAGGTACGTCATCAGGGCAAGCAAACCGGTGTTTACGACATCGAAATTGTTAACCAACAACAAAAAACGGTTGCGCTGTTTCGCGGTAAATCTCACCGCATCGGCGGCACCATTACAGGAGAAGCCTGATGCGTGAAGCCTTTATCTGTGACGGAATTCGTACGCCAATTGGTCGCTACGGCGGGGCATTATCAGGTGTTCGGGCTGATGATCTGGCTGCTATCCCTTTGCGGGAACTGCTGGTGCGAAACCCGCGTCTCGATGCGGAATGTATCGATGATGTGATCCTCGGCTGTGCTAATCAGGCGGGAGAAGATAACCGTAACGTAGCCCGGATGGCGACTTTACTGGCGGGGCTGCCGCAGAGTGTTTCCGGCACAACCATTAACCGCTTGTGTGGTTCCGGACTGGACGCACTGGGGTTCGCCGCACGGGCGATTAAAGCGGGCGATGGCGATTTGCTGATCGCTGGTGGCGTGGAGTCAATGTCTCGGGCACCGTTTGTTATGGGCAAGGCAACCAGTGCATTTTCTCGTCAGGCTGAGATGTTTGATACCACTATTGGCTGGCGATTTGTGAACCCGCTCATGGCTCAACAATTTGGAACTGACAGCATGCCGGAAACGGCAGAGAATGTAGCTGAACTGTTAAAAATCTCGCGAGAAGATCAAGATAGTTTTGCGCTACGCAGTCAGCAACGTACAGCAAAAGCGCAATCTTCAGGCATTTTAGCTGAAGAGATTGTTCCGGTTGTGTTGAAAAACAAAAAAGGTGTTGTAACAGAAATACAACATGACGAGCATCTGCGCCCGGAAACGACGCTGGAACAGTTACGTGGACTAAAAGCACCATTTCGTGCCAATGGAGTGATCACCGCAGGCAATGCCTCCGGGGTGAATGATGGAGCCGCTGCGTTGATTATTGCCAGTGAACAGATGGCAGCAGCGCAAGGACTGACACCGCGAGCGCGTATCGTAGCCATGGCAACCGCCGGGGTGGAACCGCGCCTGATGGGGCTTGGTCCGGTGCCTGCAACTCGTCGGGTGCTGGAACGCGCGGGGTTGAGTATTCACGATATGGACGTGATTGAACTGAACGAAGCGTTCGCGGCCCAGGCGTTGGGTGTACTACGCGAATTGGGGCTGCCTGATGATGCCCCACATGTTAACCCCAACGGAGGCGCTATCGCCTTAGGCCATCCATTGGGAATGAGTGGTGCCCGCCTGGCACTGGCTGCCAGCCATGAGCTGCATCGGCGTAACGGTCGTTATGCATTATGCACCATGTGCATCGGTGTCGGTCAGGGCATCGCCATGATTCTGGAGCGTGTTTGAGCATATCAACCTGCGAGTAACCTACAATGATAACCAATACAAAGCTTGACCCGATTGAAACCGCGTCTGTTGATGAGTTACAGGCGTTGCAAACACAGCGTCTGAAATGGACGCTCAAACACGCGTATGAAAATGTGCCGATGTATCGGCGCAAATTCGACGCAGCAGGCGTACATCCTGATGATTTCAGGGAACTTTCAGACCTGCGTAAATTTCCCTGTACCACCAAACAGGATCTGCGCGACAACTATCCCTTTGACACCTTTGCCGTGCCAATGGAACAAGTGGTGCGCATTCATGCTTCTTCGGGAACCACAGGTAAACCGACAGTTGTCGGCTATACGCAAAACGATATTGATAACTGGGCCAATATTGTAGCGCGTTCTTTGCGTGCGGCAGGGGGCTCGCCCAAAGACAAAATTCATGTCGCCTATGGTTACGGCCTGTTTACTGGCGGGCTGGGTGCGCACTATGGTGCCGAACGTCTGGGCGCTACGGTGATCCCGATGTCTGGCGGGCAGACGGAAAAACAAGCGCAACTGATCCGTGATTTTCAACCAGATATGATCATGGTTACGCCATCTTATTGCCTTAACCTGATTGAAGAGCTGGAGCGGCAGTTGGGCGGTGATGCCAGCGGTTGCTCGCTGCGGGTTGGAGTATTTGGTGCTGAGCCGTGGACACAGGCCATGCGTAAAGAAATTGAGCGTCGCCTGGGGATCACCGCACTGGATATTTATGGCCTGTCAGAAGTGATGGGGCCGGGGGTGGCGATGGAGTGTCTGGAAACTACCGACGGCCCAACCATTTGGGAAGATCATTTCTATCCTGAAATTGTTAATCCTCAGGACGGCACACCGCTTGCCGATGGTGAACATGGCGAACTGTTATTCACCACGCTGACCAAAGAAGCATTGCCGGTCATTCGTTACCGCACGCGTGATTTAACCCGACTGTTACCAGGAACGGCGCGGACTATGCGCCGCATGGATCGCATCAGCGGACGCAGCGATGACATGTTGATTATTCGCGGTGTAAATGTCTTTCCGTCACAACTGGAAGAAGAGATTGTCAAATTCGAACATTTATCGCCGCATTACCAACTGGAGGTGAACCGCCGGGGGCATCTTGATTCACTTTCTGTGAAAGTGGAGTTGAAAGAAAGCAGCCTGACATTGACGCATGAGCAGCGTTGCCAGGTGTGCCACCAGCTACGCCATCGGATTAAGTCGATGGTGGGGATCTCTACTGATGTAATGATCGTGAACTGTGGCAGTATCCCGCGTTCAGAAGGCAAGGCGTGTCGGGTGTTTGATCTGCGCAATATTGTTGGTGCCTGATGTGTCGTCTGGCCCTGGTGAGGTAAAGCGCCAGGGCCAGAAGTCGATACGACCTGTGCTATGATTCATAAATCACAACAATAACAACAGACTGAATCGAATGAGTAAACTTGATACTTTTATCCAACATGCTGTAAACGCTGTTCCTGTCAGTGGCACATCTTTGATCTCCTCTCTGTATGGTGATTCGCTTTCCCATCGTGGTGGTGAAATCTGGCTGGGTAGTCTGGCTGCTTTGCTGGAAGGGCTGGGATTTGGTGAGCGTTTCGTCCGCACCGCTTTGTTTCGTCTTAATAAAGAAGGCTGGCTGGATGTTTCCCGCATCGGGCGACGCAGTTTCTATAGCCTCAGTGATAAAGGCTTGCGCCTGACGCGACGGGCAGAAAGTAAAATTTATCGCGCAGAGCAACCTGCATGGGATGGTAAATGGCTCCTGTTGCTCTCGGAAGGTTTAGATAAAGCGACGCTGGCTGATGTCAAAAAGCAGTTGATCTGGCAAGGTTTTGGCGCACTGGCACCCAGTCTGATGGCATCGCCGTCGCAAAAACTGGCCGATGTACAGACACTTTTGCATGAAGCGGGTGTGGCGGATAACGTGATTTGTTTTGAAGCGCAAATACCACTGGCGCTTTCTCGCGCAGCACTGCGTGCCAGAGTAGAAGAGTGCTGGCATTTAACTGAACAAAATGCCATGTACGAAACCTTTATTCAGTCATTCCGCCCGCTGGTGCCGCTGTTAAAAGAGGCGGCAGACGAATTAACCCCGGAGCGTGCATTTCATATTCAGCTTTTACTGATCCATTTTTATCGCCGTGTCGTCCTTAAAGACCCATTGTTGCCGGAGGAGTTGCTTCCGGCTCACTGGGCAGGGCATACGGCGCGTCAGCTGTGTATCAACATTTATCAGCGCGTAGCGCCTGCTGCTTTAGCGTTCGTTAGTGAAAAAGGTGAAACCTCGGTCGGTGAACTGCCTGCGCCGGGAAGCCTGTATTTTCAACGTTTTGGCGGTTTGAACATTGAACAGGAGGCGTTATGCCAATTTACCAGATAGACGGTCTGACTCCGGTTGTACCAGAAGAGAGTTTTGTTCATCCGACAGCGGTATTGATCGGCGATGTTATTCTCGGCAAGGGCGTGTACGTTGGGCCAAATGCCAGCCTGCGTGGCGATTTCGGTCGTATCGTGGTGAAAGATGGCGCGAACATTCAGGATAATTGCGTTATGCACGGTTTTCCCGATCAGGATACTGTCGTGGAAGAAGATGGGCATATTGGTCATAGCGCTATCCTTCACGGCTGCATTATCCGCCGCAATGCATTAGTGGGTATGAACGCGGTAGTGATGGACGGTGCGGTGATTGGCGAGAACAGCATTGTTGGCGCTTCCGCATTTGTGAAAGCCAAAGCAGAAATGCCTGCTAATTACCTGATTGTCGGCAGCCCGGCAAAAGCGATTCGTGAACTTAGTGAGCAGGAACTGGCATGGAAAAAGCAGGGCACGCATGAGTATCAGGTGCTGGTGACACGCTGTAAGCAGACGTTACATCAAGTCGAGCCATTGCGGGAAGTTGAACCTGGCAGGAAACGCCTGGTATTTGATGAGAATCTGCGACCGAAACAGTAACAGATGTAAAATTATTTTGTCCTTTTAATTATAAAGCAGAGTTATGTTTCAGCTCTGCTTTATTTATTTTAGTATTAAATCATACCGTTTTTTTCATTATATGATTATTTATAATGGTAATTTGGTTTAATTTATAATATGTATAATATACACAATTCATATATTTCATGGTCTTTTTTTATTCATCTGAATTATAACTGTGAATTATCGTAAAGTATATTTGATTAGATAATAATCCACTGGCAATATAGGATGTCTTCAATGTTTTAAATAACTAATTGGTCGGGTTAGTGCATCCGGCTTTCTTTATATTCGCCAGAAGGATTTATTATGCAAAGGAAAACTTTATTGTCGGCCTGTATTGCATTAGCTCTGAGTGGTCAGGGTTGGGCGGCAGATATCACAGAGGTAGAAACCACCACAGGTGAAAAGAAAAATACTAATGTGACTTGTCCGGCAGATCCAGGAAAACTCAGTCCGGAAGAGCTTAAACGCTTACCCTCTGAATGCACCCCTTTAGTCGAACAAAACCTGATGCCATGGCTTGCCACAGGCGCTGCTGCGTTAATCACGACCTTAGCCGTAGTGGAACTAAACGACGATGATGATCATCATCATCGCAACAATTCTCCACTCCCACCGACGCCCCCTGATGATGATTCAGACGACACTCCAGTGCCCCCAACTCCTGGCGGAGATGAGATAATACCGGACGTTCCGGATGATACGCCTACACCTCCCAAACCGATTTCGTTTAATAATGACGTTATTCTCGATAAAACAGAAAAAACGTTAACTATTCGCGATTCAGTTTTTACTTATACCGAGAATGCTGACGGGACTATTTCTCTGCAAGATAACAGTGGTCGTAAGGCAACGATTAATCTTTGGCAGATTGATGAAGCGAATAATACTGTTGCCCTTGAAGGTGTGAGCGCAGATGGCACAACAAAGTGGCGATATAATCACAACGGTGAGCTTGTTATAACGGGTGATAATGCCACAGTAAACAACAATGGCAAAACCACCGTTGACGGTAAAGACTCCACCGGCACGGAAATCAACGGTAATAACGGAAAAGTTATCCAGGACGGCGATCTGGATGTCAGCGGCGGCGGTCACGGCATTGATATCACCGGCGACAGCGCGACGGTGGATAACAAGGGCACCATGACCGTCACCGATCCGGAGTCCATCGGTATTCAGATCGACGGCGACAAGGCGGTTGTTAACAACGAAGGCGACAGCACCATCAGCAATGGTGGCACCGGCACACAGATTAACGATGATGATGCCACGGCGAATAACAACGGCAAAACCACCGTTGACGGCAAGGATTCCACCGGTACAGAAATCAACGGTAATAACGGGAAGGTTATCCAGGATGGCGATCTGGATGTCAGCGGTGGCGGTCACGGGATTGATATTACCGGCGACAGCGCAACGGTGGACAACAAGGGCACCATGACCGTCACCGATCCGGAGTCCATGGGGATCCAGATCGACGGCGACAAGGCCATCGTCAATAACGAAGGCGAGAGCACCATCACCAACGGCGGCACCGGTACGCAGATTAACGGTGATGACGCCACGGCGAACAACAACGGCAAAACTACCGTTGACGGTAAAGATTCCACCGGTACAGAAATCAACGGTAATAACGGAAAAGTGATTCAGGGCGGCGATCTGGATGTCAGCGGCGGGGGCCACGGCATTGATATCACCGGTGACAGCGCGACGGTGGATAACAAGGGCACCATGACCGTTACCGATCCGGAGTCCATCGGTATCCAGATCGACGGCGACAAGGCGGTTGTCAATAACGAAGGCGACAGTTCCATCAGCAACGGCGGCACCGGTACGCAGATTAACGGAGATGACGCCACGGCGAACAACAGCGGCAAAACCACCGTTGACGGTAAAGACTCCACCGGCACGGAAATCAACGGTAATAACGGAAAAGTTATCCAGGACGGCGATCTGGATGTCAGCGGCGGCGGTCACGGCATTGATATCACCGGTGACAGCGCAACGGTGGACAACAAGGGTACCATGACTGTCACCGATCCGGAGTCCATCGGTATTCAGATCGACGGCGACAAGGCCATCGTCAATAACGAAGGCGACAGCACCATCAGCAACGGCGGCACCGGCACACAGATTAACGGTGATGACGCCACGGCAAACAACAACGGCAAAACCACCGTTGACGGTAAAGATTCCACCGGTACGGAAATCAACGGTAATAACGGAAAAGTGATTCAGGACGGCGATCTGGATGTCAGCGGTGGCGGTCACGGGATTGATATTACCGGTGACAGCGCGACGGTGGATAACAAGGGCACCATGACCGTCACCGATCCGGAGTCCATGGGGATCCAGATCGACGGCGACAAGGCCATCGTCAATAACGAAGGCGAGAGCACCATCACCAACGGCGGCACCGGCACGCAGATTAACGGTGATGACGCCACGGCGAACAACAACGGCAAAACTACCGTTGACGGCAAGGATTCCACCGGCACGGAAATCAACGGCAATAACGGAAAAGTTATCCAGGACGGTGATCTGGATGTCAGCGGCGGCGGTCACGGCATTGATATTTCTGGCGATAATGCCGCCGTCGATAACAAAGGCAATATGACCGTCACGGACGCAGACTCGATCGGTGTACTGATCAATGGCGACAACGCGACACTTGCCAATACTGGTGATGTGGATGTCAGTAATTCAGCGACGGGATTTGCTATTACCAGCGACGAGGGGAAAATCTCCCTCGCGGGAAGTATGCAGGTCGGTGATTTTTCAACAGGGCTGACATTAACTGGCGATAATAATAGCCTGACAATGGCAATGCAGGATCTTAATGTCGTTGGTCAGAAAGCTACAGGTATTAACGTCTCCGGTGATGCCAACACAATTGATATAACTGGTAATATTCTGGTTGATAAAGATCAGAGCGCAGACAATGCGGCAGAGTATTTTTATGACGCTTCCGTGGGCGTAAATGTCAGTGGTCATAATAACAATGTGACACTGGATGGTAAATTAACGCTTGTTGCGGATGGTGAAACTACCACACGTGATGTCTCGAATTTTGATGGTAGCCAGGAAAATATTTCTGGTCTTATTGTTTCCGGTGATGGTAACAACATCAATCTGAATGGCGGGATTGCATTTGTTGGTGAAATAAATGCGCTGACCGATGGTTCAGCCATTGCTAACAAACGGACTTTCTTCGGTAATACGCCACTTATTGGTATTGATGGTGAATCGAAGGTATATCTGAATGGTGACTCAACGATCAGTGGTGATCTGCAACTAGGATATGCAAGCCTTATCCAGTTAAAAAATAAAGCAGCTATTGAGATTGGCAGTGAAGCTACTTTCAATATGCGGGATATTGAAAATTATGATCATTACTATGCACAAACACCACAGATTATAAAGGCAGAAAGTAGCTCTGAGGTCATAAATAACGGTAATGTTGATATCTGGAATATCAGTTTTGCTGGTATCTTTGGCGAAAATACCACAGGTATCAATAACGGGAATATCACACTTTCTCTGTATGATTATGCCTCAACTAATACGCCAGCACCGGAACCAGATAACACGGCCTTCTTGACCTCTAACGGCGGCAGCGCAGTAAACAAAGGGGTAATTACCTCAAAAGTAATGGAGCAACATAGCGTTGTTAATATGGCTGCACTCACGGGGTCAACGGATCAGCGCGTGTTTAATAACAGCGTAGCAAGCATGATGGGGATGGAGGCGTATAATAAAGGCTCTGTTCTCAATGCCGAAGATGCTGTCATTGATATGTATGGACGCGGTAGCATTGGCATGTTAGCCATCGATAACTCAACGGCGGATAATGCAGGCAATATTACGGTGGATACGTTATGGATTGATGACAATGACACCACCAGTTTGCATACCGATCTTCCGGGGGCAACGGCAAAAGATTATGGCGTTGGTATGGCAACCGGGACAGACACCGGGGGTGGCGCTCGTAACAACGCTATTGCGACCAACCTGGAAGGTGGTGTAATTACTGTATATAACGCAGGTGCCGGTATGGCCGCCTACGGTAACAGTAATATGGTTATTAACCAGGGAATCATTAACCTCGAGAAAAATGCAGATTACGATGCAAACCTGGGTAGTAATACGCTGGTAGGGATGGCAGTGTATAAAGGTGCTACGGCAATAAACGACCAAACTGGTGTAATCAATATTAATGTTGATACGGGCCAGGCGTTTTATAATGATGGTACAGGCATTATCCTCAACTATGGTGAGATTAATCTCAACGGAGCGGAAATTGATAGCACCGACTCTCATTATGGTGCTCCTGCAGAGAATCTGGAACTGTTATCTGAATTGAGTGCCAGTGGAGAGAACATTACAAAAACAGTTATCCGAGATGGCTTTGTTACCATTAAACCGCTGGCTAATTATGGTACAGAAATACTGAACGGCGATGTCGATGCCAACCTATGGTTATATAACGAGGATAAGGCCAGCCTGACAGTTAATGGTGATTTGAATATTGTCCAGGGGCTGGAAAACAGCGGGAGCATGGATGCCGACAAGCTTACTGCCAATGCCAGTGTTTACAATCGCGCCTCGGGCAGTATGACAACCGAACTGTTAATGTTAAAAGGCGGGTCTGCCTTCTTCAATGAGGGAAGCTTTAGCGGAGTAATTAGCGGTGATAGTTATAAACAAAACGTTGTAAATACGGGGGAGATGACAACTGTCACAGATGGTAGTGCCTTAATTAACGGCAGTTTCGTACTTTATAATGAAGCCGGTTCAACGCTTACAAATAGCGGCAATGCTATTGCGGGAGGGGAAAATGCCATCGTTAATATCACACGCACCAGTGATTCTCTTTCACAGGTTAACCGCGGAAAAATTACCGCCACAAACGGTTACAGTGCGATTAAAACTGCCAGCACAGCCTCTAACAGCAACGGCAAATGGATTTGGAATACAGAAACCGGTGTAATTAATGGTATCAATCCAGATGCTCCACTGATTGATTTAGGTCGCGGGTATAATTTTGCTAACGCCGGAACAATTAATGTTCAGGGTGATGGTTCAGTTGCTATTAGCGGAGGCACCACCAGCTATACTGTTCAGTTAGTGAACAGCGGCACAATTAACGTGGGTACTGAACAGGGCAAAGCAGATGGAAGCAACGGTGAAGGTCTGATTGGCATCAAAGGAAATGGTTCTGCAACAACGATTAATAATACTAAAGACGGTGTCATTAACGTTTATGCAGATAATTCATGGGCGTTTGGTGGTTCCACTAAAGCGATTGTGAATAATGGGATAATCAACCTGTTGTGTAATATTGGTTGCGAGATTTATGCGCCAAATACCACAGGGACGAGAAACAGTCAGGATGGAACTGCGGATATAATCGTACCGGTCGCTTCTGCGACGCCTGGGCAAGGTAATGTTCCTGCGGCACCAGTCAATGCTGTAAGTCAGCAAAAACTTACCAATTACACTATTGGTACTAATAGCGACGGAAGTTCCGGCACCTTGAAAGCCAATAACCTTGTTATCAGTGACAACGTCAAGGTAAATACTGGCTTTAGTGCAGGAACTGCTGATACTACCGTGGTGATTGATGATGTTTTCAAAGGTGAAAATATCAGCGGCGCGGAGAATATCACTTCCTCTTCAGTTGTCTGGAACGCTAAAGGCAGTACCGATGCCAGCGGCAACGTTGACGTCACTATGAGCAAAAACGCTTATACCGATGTGGCGACCGATGCTTCGGTGAATGACGTCGCGAAAGCACTGGATGCGGGTTACACCAACAACGAGCTGTATACCAGCCTGAACGTCGGCACGACTGCCGAACTGAACAGCGCCCTGAAACAGGTCAGCGGTAGCCAGGCGACCACGGTATTCCGCGAAGCGCGTGTGCTCAGCAACCGCTTTAGCATGCTGGCAGATGCCGCACCGAAAGTGGGTAACGGTCTGGCGTTCAACGTGGTGGCGAAAGGCGATCCGCGCGCGGAGCTGGGGAACAATACCGAGTACGACATGCTGGCACTGCGTAAAACCATTGACCTGAGTGAAAGTCAGACCATGAGTCTGGAGTACGGTATCGCTCGTCTCGATGGCGACGGTGCGCAGAAAGCTGGCGATAATGGTGTTACAGGCGGTTACAGCCAGTTCTTTGGCCTGAAACATCAGATGTCCTTCGACAATGGCATGAACTGGAACAACGCATTGCGTTATGACGTTCACAACCTTGACAGCAGCCGTTCGATTGCATTTAGCAACACGAACAAAACTGCTGATACCGACGTGAAACAGCAGTACCTGGAGTTCCGCAGCGAAGGAGCGAAGACTTTCGAACCGAGCGAAGGGCTGAAGGTCACACCATATGCGGGTGTGAAACTGCGTCACACACTGGAAGGTGGCTATCAGGAGCGCAATGCCGGAGACTTTAACCTGAATATGAACAGTGGTAGCGAAACGGCGGTGGACAGCATCGTCGGGCTGAAACTGGACTATGCAGGTAAAGACGGCTGGAGCGCTAGCGCTACGCTGGAAGGCGGGCCGAACTTGAGCTACGCGAAGAGCCAGCGCACAGCAAGCCTGGCAGGTGCAGGCAGTCAGCACTTTAACATCGATGACGGTCAGAAGGGCGGCGGCATCAACAGCCTGGCAAGTGTCGGCGTGAAGTACAGCAGCAAAGAAAGTTCGCTGAATCTGGATGCGTACAACTGGAAAGAGGAAGGCATCAGCGACAAAGGCGTGATGCTGAACTTCAAGAAAACGTTCTAATTTTTAGCACGTGATACACAAACCGCAATGCTGATACAGGTTGCGGTTTTTTATTGCCGGATGCGATGCTTTAGGCGTTTTGTTTTGGTGTCTTCAAGGACAATAGAGCAACTCATCCAGTAATCTTGTTTACGCCTTCGCATTATTTATCTCTTTTCGTTTCTATACTGATTTTTCTTAATCCGTTTTATTACAGGGCAGGGTGCGATGAGCAGCAACACATTTACTCTCGGTACAAAATCCGTTAACCGTCTTGGTTATGGCGCGATGCAACTGGCAGGCCCTGGGGTTTTTGGCCCCCCAAGAGATCGCCACGTTGCTATAACCGTGCTGCGCGAGGCGCTGGCATTGGGCGTCAATCATATTGATACCAGCGACTTTTATGGTCCGCACGTCACCAATCAGATTATCCGCGAAGCGCTACATCCTTACTCTGACGACCTGACAATTGTCACTAAAATTGGTGCACGACGTGGTGAGGATGCTTCCTGGTTGCCCGCATTTTCTCCGGCAGAGCTGCAAAAAGCGGTACACGATAATCTACGTAATCTCGGCCTGGACGTACTGGATGTGGTTAACCTGCGCGTCATGATGGGGGATGGTCATGGCCCGGCGGAAGGATCGATTGAAGCCAGCCTGACCGTGCTGGCAGAGATGCAACAACAAGGCCTGGTAAAACATATTGGCCTGAGCAACGTCACACCGACGCAGGTCGCAGAGGCGCGTAAGATTACCGAAATCGTCTGTGTGCAGAACGAATACAACATTGCTCATCGTGCTGATGACGCAATGATTGATGATTTGGCCCGCGTTGGCATTGCTTACGTGCCGTTCTTCCCGCTTGGGGGCTTTACGCCGCTGCAATCCTCCACACTTTCGGATGTAGCAGCGAGCCTGGGCGCAACACCAATGCAGGTGGCGCTGGCGTGGCTGTTACAACGTTCACCGAATATTTTGCTGATCCCAGGGACATCTTCTGTTGCGCATTTACGGGAGAATATGGCTGCTGAAAAATTGCATCTTTCTGAGGAAGTGTTGTCTACGTTGGATGGTATTTCGCGAGAATAACGAGTCAGGCGCTCGCAGATTGTGCTTAAGGAAGAGCACAAAGCGATAGAAAACAGGTAAGCGGATTGAGATGTGGACTGAATATCTACAGTCCACATCAAGATCGTGTCCGGTTATTCAGCAACAATACTGTCGATAGCTGCTTTCGCGTCAGACTGCGCTTTCGCTGCCATTTCAGGACCGTATGCGATCCCTTCGGCGAAGACAAATTTCACATCAGTAATGCCGATAAAGCCGAGGAACGTGGACAGATACGGCGTCACCAGGTCCGTTGGTCCATCTTTGTGGATCCCGCCGCGGCTGGTAATAACGATGGCTTTTTTACCCGTTACCAGACCTTCCGGACCATTCTCGGTATAGCGGAAAGTAACGCCTGCGCGTGCAACCAGGTCAAAATAGTTTTTCAACTGAGTCGAGATGTTGAAGTTATACATCGGTGCCGCAATAACGATAACGTCGTGGGCTTTCAGCTCGGCAATCAGCTCATCGGAAAGTGCCAGAGCTTCCTGCTGACGCGGAGTCAGCGGTGCATCGCTCGGACGCAGCGCACCAACCAGTTCGCCATCCAGCACCGGAATCGGATTTGCAGCCAGGTCGCGAACGGTGATTTCATCAGCGGAGTGCTTTTCGCGCCATTGTTCAACAAAATAATCGGACAACTGATTAGACTGAGAGTACCCTGCCAGGATGCTGGATTTAAGAACTAATACCTTGCTCATGGTGTTTCCTTATAGATGTTTGAATGGGCGATGCCCCGTTGCTTGCTGACACTTTATTCACAATCCTGCCACAGAGATAGCGCAATAAATCGAAGCCTATGTTCGAATTTATTGAACAACGCATAGAAAGCCGCGATGTGGTACTCTATATCTATCATTTAAAAGAAAATTAATCAGGCAGACTACTGCCCACTAACGTTATGACAGAACAACAAAAATTGACCTTTACTGCCTTGCAGCAGCGGCTGGATTCGCTGATGCTGCGCGACAGACAGCGTTTTTTACGCCGTCTGCACGGTGTGAAGAAGGTTAAAAATCCTGATGCACAACAGGCCATTTTCCAGGAGATGGCGAAAGAGATTGACCAGGCGGCAGGGAAAGTCCTGCTGCGTGAAGCGGCACGACCGGAAATCACTTATCCCGACAATTTGCCAGTTAGTCAGAAAAAGAAGGACATTCTCGAAGCGATTCGTGATCACCAGGTGGTGATCGTCGCCGGGGAAACCGGTTCCGGTAAGACGACTCAGCTACCGAAAATCTGTATGGAACTGGGGCGCGGGATTAAAGGGCTGATCGGCCATACCCAGCCGCGTCGCCTGGCGGCACGAACGGTGGCGAACCGTATTGCGGAAGAGCTGAAAACGGAGCCGGGCGGTTGCATCGGTTACAAAGTGCGTTTCAGCGATCACGTAAGTGATAACACGATGGTCAAGCTGATGACCGACGGTATCCTGCTGGCGGAGATCCAGCAAGACCGCCTGCTGATGCAGTACGACACTATCATTATTGACGAAGCGCACGAACGCAGCCTGAATATCGATTTTCTGCTCGGCTATTTGAAAGAGTTGCTACCGCGGCGTCCTGACCTAAAAATCATTATCACTTCCGCGACTATCGACCCGGAACGCTTTTCGCGCCACTTTAATAATGCGCCGATTATCGAAGTCTCCGGTCGGACCTATCCGGTGGAAGTGCGCTATCGCCCGATTGTTGAAGAAGCCGATGACACCGAGCGCGATCAGTTGCAGGCGATTTTTGACGCCGTAGACGAACTGAGCCAGGAAAGTCCCGGCGACATTCTGATCTTTATGAGCGGTGAGCGGGAAATTCGCGATACCGCCGATGCGCTGAACAAGCTGAACTTACGCCATACCGAAATCTTGCCGCTTTATGCGCGGCTTTCGAACAGCGAACAGAACCGCGTGTTCCAGTCGCACAGTGGACGGCGCATTGTGCTGGCGACCAACGTCGCGGAAACGTCGCTGACCGTACCGGGGATTAAATACGTTATCGACCCAGGTACGGCGCGTATCAGCCGCTACAGCTATCGCACCAAAGTGCAGCGTTTGCCGATTGAGCCCATTTCGCAGGCGTCTGCCAACCAGCGTAAAGGCCGCTGTGGTCGTGTGTCCGAAGGGATCTGTATTCGTCTCTATTCCGAAGACGATTTCCTCTCGCGCCCGGAGTTTACCGATCCGGAGATTCTGCGTACCAACCTGGCCTCGGTTATTTTACAGATGACCGCGCTGGGGTTGGGCGATATCGCCGCGTTCCCATTTGTCGAAGCACCGGATAAACGTAATATCCAGGATGGCGTGCGTCTGCTCGAAGAGCTGGGCGCGATCACCACTGATGAACAGGCCAGCGCCTATAAACTGACGCCGCTCGGTCGCCAGCTTTCGCAATTGCCTGTCGATCCTCGTCTGGCGCGTATGGTGCTGGAAGCGCAAAAACATGGCTGCGTGCGTGAGGCGATGATTATCACGTCCGCGCTCTCCATCCAGGATCCGCGCGAACGACCGATGGACAAACAGCAGGCATCGGACGAAAAACATCGTCGCTTCCACGACAAAGAATCCGACTTCCTCGCGTTTGTAAATCTGTGGAATTATCTTGGCGAGCAGCAAAAGGCGCTTTCTTCCAACGCTTTCCGTCGCCTGTGTCGTACCGATTATCTCAACTATCTGCGCGTGCGCGAATGGCAGGATATCTACACCCAGTTGCGCCAGGTGGTAAAAGAACTTGGCATTCCGGTTAACAGCGAACCGGCGGAGTATCGCGAAATTCACATCGCCTTACTGACCGGTTTGCTTTCCCATATCGGCATGAAAGATGCCGATAAACAAGAATATACCGGCGCACGTAACGCGCGTTTCTCCATTTTCCCCGGTTCCGGCTTATTTAAAAAGCCGCCGAAATGGGTAATGGTGGCGGAACTGGTAGAAACCAGCCGCCTGTGGGGGCGCATTGCGGCACGCATCGATCCAGAATGGGTGGAGCCAGTTGCTCAGCATTTGATTAAACGCACCTACAGCGAACCGCACTGGGAACGGGCGCAGGGCGCGGTGATGGCAACGGAAAAAGTCACTGTTTATGGCTTGCCGATTGTTGCCGCGCGCAAGGTCAACTACAGCCAGATCGATCCGGCGTTATGTCGTGAACTCTTTATTCGCCACGCGCTGGTGGAAGGTGACTGGCAGACGCGTCACGCATTCTTCCGTGAAAACCTGAAACTACGGGCCGAAGTGGAAGAACTGGAACACAAAACACGTCGCCGCGATATTCTGGTGGATGACGAAACGCTGTTTGAGTTTTACGACCAGCGCATCAGCCACGATGTGATCTCCGCACGTCACTTCGACAGCTGGTGGAAAAAAGTCAGCCGCGAAACGCCTGATTTGCTCAACTTTGAAAAGAGCATGTTGATCAAAGAAGGGGCGGAAAAGATCAGCAAGCTGGATTACCCGAACTTCTGGCATCAGGGCAATCTCAAGCTGCGTTTGAGTTATCAGTTTGAGCCAGGGGCGGATGCGGACGGCGTGACGGTACATATCCCGCTGCCGTTACTTAACCAGGTGGAGGAGAGCGGATTTGAGTGGCAGATCCCCGGTCTGCGCCGCGAACTGGTGATTGCTCTGATTAAATCGTTGCCGAAACCGGTACGGCGTAATTTTGTGCCCGCGCCAAACTACGCCGAAGCTTTTTTAGGCCGCGTCACACCGCTGGAATTGCCGTTGCTCGACAGCCTTGAACGAGAGCTACGGCGGATGACTGGCGTCACCGTTGACCGCGAAGACTGGCACTGGGATCAGGTGCCCGATCACCTGAAAATCACCTTCCGTGTGGTGGATGACAAAAACAAGAAGCTAAAAGAAGGGCGCTCTCTACAAGATCTGAAAGATGCGCTGAAAGGCAAAGTGCAGGAAACGCTGTCTGCGGTGGCGGATGACGGTATCGAGCAGAGCGGCTTACATATCTGGAGTTTTGGTCAGCTGCCGGAAAGCTACGAACAGAAGCGTGGCAACTATAAAGTGAAGGCGTGGCCAGCGCTAGTGGATGAACGCGACAGCGTGGCGATCAAACTGTTTGATAATCCGCTGGAACAAAAGCAGGCAATGTGGAACGGTCTTCGCCGTCTACTGCTGCTGAATATTCCCTCGCCAATCAAATATTTGCATGAGAAGTTGCCAAACAAAGCCAAGCTGGGGCTGTACTTTAACCCGTATGGCAAAGTGCTGGAGCTGATCGACGACTGTATCTCCTGCGGTGTGGATCAACTGATCGACGCCAATGGTGGCCCGGTCTGGACGGAAGAAGGTTTTGCTGCGC
Organism: Escherichia sp. WS1368; assembly: GCF_046487485.1. NCBI lineage: Bacteria > Pseudomonadati > Pseudomonadota > Gammaproteobacteria > Enterobacterales > Enterobacteriaceae > Escherichia > Escherichia sp. WS1368. Next base: position 7,185 of record NZ_JBJQJI010000007.1, on the reverse strand, counting down.
TGCATGAAAAAGTCCGCGCTGAACTGAACGACACGGTGGTGGATATTGCGAAGCAGGTCGAGCAAATCCTTACTGCGGTGTTCAATATCAATAAACGTCTGAAAGGGCGGGTGGATATGACCATGGCGCTGGGGCTTTCTGACATTAAAGCGCAGATGGGCGGGTTGGTATATCGCGGTTTTGTCACTAGTAACGGCTTCAAACGGTTGGGCGACACGCTGCGTTATTTGCAGGCGATTGAAAAACGGCTGGAAAAACTGGCGGTTGACCCACATCGCGACCGTGCTCAGATGCTGAAAGTCGAAAATGTCCAGCAGGCGTGGCAGCAATGGATCAACAAACTGCCGCCCGCACGTCGTGAGGATGAAGACGTGAAAGAGATCCGTTGGATGATAGAAGAGTTGCGCGTTAGTTACTTCGCTCAACAACTTGGTACGCCTTATCCGATTTCAGATAAGCGTATTTTGCAGGCGATGGAGCAGATTAGCGGTTAACACTGCTATTTGCCTGATAAATCTAAAACCCGGTAAGCATTTAGCGCCGGGTTTTTTCTTTATGAATTCTGAAAAATAGCAAGGGCGGTACTATTTTACATAAGTTACATTCATACTCTGCCCATGGTAAACAGGACGTATTGCAATGAGTAAGCATGATATTTTAATGAGATCGTATTATGAGCGAATAATAGAGCTTGATTGCGTCGGTCAGGCTTTAATCTCTTTCTATGAAAAACTTCCAGAGGAAATTTTATCAGAAAGTAATGGATTGGATTAATAGTATGAAAAATTTAGACAATATTATCTGGCATGATGGTGTTTTAGTAGAAACCAGAATGGAATGTCACCACACCGAGTATAATTTTATATTGACGGCAGAACTTTATGTTGATGAATTTACAGCCGGAAGGGAACGAAAAAGGTTCGAGTTTACGGGAGTGGAACATTTATCGCAGGTTATGGATATTGCTGAACTTATAGATAACCAAAATGCAGGTAATATTAAAGATGCGGTAATTGTTTATAAGGCAAAGAAGTATGAAATTTCACTTCATTTGTTTGGCGGTTTTTTAAATTTTATATTTAAAACCATGCGAGTTGTTGACAATGAATTTGAGTAATACCAAATGCGACAAATTGTCTTTTTATGAAGAAAAAATCCGCTGGCGAATGCGTCGGCAAATCTCGAATGCAGAGGCAATATTTTACGAGAATCAGGAAGAACACATTCAGCGCTTTTTAGGCAGATATACCTGCCGCAAACCGGTTCTTGTTTATTGGGAAAGTGAACAAAGATGGACATCTGTAAACGGTCTGGAAGTAATGAGTATGTTTGATGAGTATTGTCATCACATCTACCTTGATGATATCAATAAAAAAATACAAGCTGAATTACCTGAAGATAAAACATTAGGTTTCAAACGTCAATTGCAATTTTTCATTTTAGGGGATGAGAAGATTAGAATATGGGTGCCACAGGGGGAATTATATTTCGCATTAATGAATGTATTGCAGATGTTCCCCCTGAAAAAAATGGTTGATGACTGGACAAGGTAATTTCAAATCACAGTAATGTCCATCGATTATACATGGTACGTAAACAGACTCGCACCGTTTTTGCAGAAGGTTAATGTGTCGTCTATCGAGAGCAGTCTCATATATGAAGGGGTATTAACATGGATGAATGTTTTATAAATATCACTCCGACTTCATTGTCTTTTAAAAATGCCGAACTATCAGATTTAAGCTATAAAAATGCCAGGCTTGAACTTACCCTCATATGTCCGGCGATCAAGTCAGAAGTTAAGTTATCATTTGACTGGATACATTCATTTCGTGTTACTGACGAAGGTGATTTGTTAGGAATGTCAGGAATTCACGGTATTAACCAAACGGGGATCTATAGAGTAGTGAATTCCGCCTACTTTGCATGGTTTACTATGCAAAGTTGTGAAATTTATAAAAATAATGTGATCGAGCATTATGTCATTGCCACGTCAAATGATGTTATTGATGTTTTATCAACAGTTTCTCCGCAAATACAGTATGACTAAAACCAGTGTCTGGTTCGCGATGGCGAGGTAGAAAAAGCATCATCTTCCTTTCAGAGTGCTCCGCTTCTCATTATTATCTCACGCAGTATTCTTAAGGGAACGATAAGGAGGAACCATGAACATTACCCCGTTTCCGACGCTTTCGACGGCAACTATAGATGCCATAAATGTTATCGGACAGTGGCTGGCGCAGGATGATTTCTCCGGTGAGATGCCGTATCAGGCCGATTGCGTGATCCTTGCAGGCAATGCGGTTATGCCGACTATCGATGCGGCATGTAAGATTGCCCGCGATCAGCAAATTCCTCTACTGATTAGTGGTGGTATCGGTCACTCGACAACTTTTTTGTATAGCGCTATCGCACAGCATCCGCACTACAACACTATCCGCACCACTGGCAGAGCAGAAGCCACCATCCTGGCGGATATCGCTCATCAGTTCTGGCATATTCCGCATGAAAAAATCTGGATTGAAGACCAGTCAACAAACTGCGGTGAAAACGCACGCTTTAGCATCGCGCTATTGAATCAGGCCGTAGAACGAGTTCATACGGCTATCGTTGTTCAGGACCCCACCATGCAGCGGCGCACGATGGCGACGTTCCGCCGTATGACCGGGGACAATCCAGATGCACCTCGCTGGTTAAGTTATCCCGGATTCGTTCCTCAGCTAGGAAACAACGCAGACAGTGTAATCTTTGTTAATCCGTTGCAAGGATTATGGCCGGTTGAGCGTTATCTCTCACTACTCACTGGCGAGCTGCCGCGTTTACGCGATGATAGCGATGGCTACGGTCCCCGCGGGCGAGATTTTATCGTTCACGTTGATTTTCCGGCAGAAGTCATCCATGCATGGCAAACGCTGAAACACGATGCGGTGCTCATCGAGGCGATGGAAAGTCGCTCGTTACGTTAAAAATTGCCCGTTTGTGAACCACTTGTTTGCAAACGGGCATAACTCCTGCCTTTTATTTCTGCCTCTTATTCCTTTTACACTTGTTTTTATGAAGCCCTTCACAGAATTGTCCTTTCATGATGCCGTCTCTCTGATGATTGATGTTAATTAACAATGTATTTACCAAAAACAAACATATAAATCACAGGAGCCGCTCATGTCAGTACCCGTTCAACATCCTATGTATATTGATGGACAGTTTGTTACCTGGCGTGGAGACGCATGGATTGATGTGGTAAACCCTGCTACAGAGGCTGTCATTTCCCGCATTCCCGATGGTCAGGCCGAGGATGCCCGTAAGGCAATCGATGCAGCAGAACGTGCACAACCAGAATGGGAAGCGTTGCCTGCTATTGAACGCGCCAGTTGGTTGCGCAAAATCTCCGTCGGGATCCGCGAACGCGCCAGTGAAATCAGTGCGCTGATTGTTGAAGAAGGGGGCAAGATCCAGCAGCTGGCTGAAGTCGAAGTGGCTTTTACTGCGGACTATATCGATTACATGGCGGAGTGGGCACGGCGTTACGAGGGCGAGATTATTCAAAGCGATCGTCCAGGAGAAAATATTCTTCTGTTTAAACGTGCGCTTGGTGTGACTACCGGCATTCTGCCGTGGAACTTCCCGTTCTTCCTCATTGCCCGCAAAATGGCTCCCGCTCTTTTGACTGGTAATACCATTGTCATTAAACCCAGTGAATTTACGCCAAACAATGCGATTGCATTCGCCAAAATCGTCGATGAAATAGGCCTTCCGCGCGGCGTGTTTAACCTTGTTCTGGGGCGTGGTGAAACCGTTGGGCAAGAACTGGCGGGTAACCCAAAGGTCGCAATGGTCAGTATGACAGGCAGCGTCTCTGCAGGTGAAAAGATCATGGCGACTGCGGCGAAAAACATCACCAAAGTGTGCCTGGAATTGGGGGGTAAAGCACCAGCTATCGTAATGGACGATGCCGATCTTGAACTGGCAGTCAAAGCCATCGTTGATTCACGCGTCATTAATAGTGGGCAAGTGTGTAACTGTGCAGAACGTGTTTATGTACAGAAAGGCATTTATGATCAGTTCGTCAATCGGCTGGGTGAAGCGTTGCAGGCGGTTCAATTTGGTAACCCCGCAGAACGCAACGACATTGCGATGGGGCCGTTGATTAACGCCGCGGCGCTGGAAAGGGTCGAGCAAAAAGTGGCGCGCGCAGTAGAAGAAGGGGCGAGAGTGGCGTTGGGTGGCAAAGCGGTAGAGGGGAAAGGATATTATTATCCGCCGACATTGCTGCTGGATGTTCGCCAGGAAATGTCGATTATGCATGAGGAAACCTTTGGCCCGGTTCTGCCAGTGGTCGCATTTGACACGCTGGAAGATGCTATCGCAATGGCGAATGACAGTGATTACGGCCTGACCTCATCAATCTATACCCAAAATCTGAACGTCGCGATGAAAGCCATTAAAGGGCTGAAGTTTGGTGAAACTTACATCAACCGTGAAAACTTCGAAGCTATGCAAGGCTTCCACGCCGGATGGCGTAAATCCGGTATTGGCGGCGCAGATGGTAAACATGGCCTGCATGAATATCTGCAGACCCAGGTGGTTTATTTACAGTCTTAATGAGTGAAAGAGGCGGAGGTTTTTTCCTCCGCCTGTGCGCGTCAGAGTTTAGCGAATTTTTCGAGGGTGCGAATAAGCTGCGTGACGAAGCCATATTCGTTATCGTACCAGGCGACCGTTTTCACCAGTTGTAAATCGCCCACGGCGGTAATTTCGGTTTGCGTGGCATCAAACACCGAACCGAAATGGCTGCCAATGATATCGGAAGAGACTATTTCTTCATCGGTATAACCAAATGACTCGTTATTGGTGGTTGCTTGTTTAAGTGCGTTATTCACCTCTTCGGCAGTCACTTTTTTTCCGAGAATCGATACCAGTTCAGTGACGGAACCTGTTTTCACCGGCACGCGTTGCGCATGACCTTTCAGTTTGCCGCTCAGTTCTGGGATCACCAGACCAATGGCTTTTGCCGCCCCCGTAGTGTGGGGAATGATATTTTCTGCCGCTGCGCGTGAAGCACGTAAATCTTTACCACGCGGGCCATCCACCAGTGACTGAGTGCCGGTATAGGCATGAATGGTCGTCATCGTGCCGACTTCTATTCCGAAACTGTCGTGCAAGGCTTTGGCCATCGGCGCAAGGCAGTTAGTGGTGCATGACGCCACGGAAACAATGGTGTCGTTGCCATCCAGAGTGTCGTCATTGACGTTATAAACGATAGTTTTCATTTCACCGGCAGGGGCGGAAATCAACACCTTCTTCGCACCAGCATCAAGATGCGCCTGCGATTTCTCGGCGGAGGTATAAAAGCCAGTACATTCGACAATAATTTCTGCCCCTTTCGCTTTCCACGGAATATTTTTAGCCTCTTTTTCGGCGTAAACCGCGATACTTTTCCCATCAACGATAAGTGAATCTTCCGTAAAATCAACGCTCCAGGGGAACGGTCCATAGTTTGAATCATGTTTCAGCAGGTAGGCGAGAATTTTTGGGGAAGTGAGATCATTAATAGCGACAATGTCTATGTTGCTTTTGACTTCAAGTAATCGACGCAACACCAGTCGACCGATACGACCAAAACCGTTAATACCAACTTTACTCATGGTCTTCTCCTGTCAGGAACGTTCGGATGAAAATTGATCCTTTCCAGGCTTAGACCAGGATGGCGGGATGGGCAATCTACATTCTTGCCGTGAAACGTAACGTACTGAAAACGGGTGAACAATATTTAATGAAATTTTAAGAAAAGCCCGTTATGTTAACGGAAAATTATGTTAAAGTAGGAAATGTTATGGAAAATAAATACTCAAGGTTACAAATCAGCATTCACTGGCTGGTCTTTTTGCTGGTTATTGCAGCGTATTGCGCAATGGAGTTTCGGGGGTTCTTCCCACGTAGCGATCGGCCACTCATCAACATGATTCATGTTTCCTGTGGCATATCAATTCTCGTGCTGATGGTCGTTCGTCTTTTGTTAAGGCTGAAATACCCAACCCCGCCGATTATACCTAAGCCAAAACCGATGATGACGGGACTGGCGCATTTGGGACATTTGGTGATTTATCTCCTGTTTATTGCGCTGCCAGTGATTGGTTTGGTGATGATGTATAACCGAGGCAACCCGTGGTTTGCGTTTGGTTTGACGATGCCTTATGCATCAGAGGCCAATTTCGAACGGGTTGATAGCTTAAAGTCGTGGCATGAAATGCTGGCGAATCTGGGATATTTTGTCATCGGGTTGCACGCTGCGGCTGCACTGGCACACCACTATTTCTGGAAGGACAACACACTTCTACGCATGATGCCGCGTAAACGTTCCTGAAGGATATTTAAAGAAAACGCCTGTACTAAAACCGACCCGTGGTACAGGCGAAGAATACGGGTCTACATCGGAAGCGCCTATTATATTTATTTGTATGACAAATAAAACCATAATCCTTATCCATACGTCCATCTGGCTTATCTTTAATCAATTCGCCCGATCTTTGATCTCATCAACGGTATCAAAATAAACCAGCGTATAACGTTCAAATCGAACATAAGATTCGATAAACCATGGAGGTTATATGAAAAAACTGGCACTTATCTTGTTTATGGGAACGCTTGTTTCCTTTTATGCCGATGCCGGGCGCAAACCCTGTTCTGGTTCGAAAGGGGGGATCTCACACTGTACGGCAGGCGGCAAATTTGTCTGTAATGATGGTTCTATTAGTGCATCGAAAAAAACATGCACTAACTGAAGTGTAAAAGGGGTGCCATGAGAAAATGAATCTGCTAGTCAGATGCGCGGGGAAAATCCCCGCGCTTGCCCTTACCTGGACGTGCAGGCCATGAGCGCAGCAACCTCCTTATCACCGTCCCGGAACCGCAGTTCGTAGAGCGTTTGTCGGGTCAGGAGTGTGAATGTCAGAATCGTAATGCAGATAATGAGCAGACACACCACCAGAGGGTTGCGCTTCATAGCCTTTCTCCTTGCCTGATGGCGGGTAAGAGGCTAACATCTGAATTGCTTGGTTCATTCGTTGGCCTCGGTTTGTACTGACCCCAAAAAGTTGGACAGTTAAACACGAGGCATATAGGTCTGATTCCGATATTCAATTGGAGTCAGACCTTTTAATTTCAGGCTAATTCTTCTGCTGTTGT
>NZ_JBJQJI010000006.1:0-204976 GCF_046487485.1 Escherichia sp. WS1368 | reverse complement strand
CCACTGCGACCATCGCGGCCTGCCGCTGGCGCTTGTCAGCACGGAAGGGGCAACAGAATGGTGCGCAGAATACGATGAATGGGGCAACCTGCTGAATGAAGAGAACCCGCATCAGCTGCAGCAGCTCATCCGCCTGCCGGGTCAGCAGTATGATGAGGAGTCCGGCCTGTATTACAACCGCCACCGCTATTATGACCCGCTGCAGGGGCGGTATATTACTCAGGATCCGATTGGGCTTAAGGGGGGATGGAATTTTTATCAGTATCCGTTAAATCCGATCTCAGAGATAGACCCACAAGGGTTAAATCCGTTAATTCTTAGTGTTGTAGCACTGATGAGTTGCGGTTTGTTTTCATCAGGTGGTGTTATCCAAAGTGGGCAACAACGCAGAGATCAATATGGCCGTAAAGTTAATCCAGAAGCCGACAAATTAACAGATGAACATAAGTCAGGTGTAAATCCTGGTGGTAACTGTAGTCCCCAGAACCTGAGTGACTTACAAAATGAAAAAAACAGATTATGTAACCAGTCTAGAGCTTGCGCTCCTCAGATGCTGAGAAAAGAAATATTGAGACGGTACGAGATAAATTTGGCGTGCGCTTCGGTCAGAAAGCAGATTAATAATCAGTGCTTTGGTGGTGGAGATAAGGCCCATATGGAAGAAGAGAATAAAGCATATAAAACAGCAGCTGATTGCAGTGGCTTAATAAAATGAAAAAAATAATTTTCTCTAACGAGAGTGCAGTCTATGATGAACTTATGATTCATTTCCCATGCCAGCCATTACCTCATATTTCAAATGATATTACAGGGCTGGAGGAACTGGATATTGTATATAATTTTTTCCAAAAGAAACAATGGAATGAAATAGCCAACAATTTTAAAATAAAGGATGACTCTTATGCTTTAGAGTTAGGAATTACATTCCTCCCTGAGAAAGTATTCTGCTATTACATCCCTCTGTATATTTATGCCTCGTTGTTTAATAAGAATGATTTTTGGGTTTTTGAATCCGATTTTATTCAACAATATTTATGTCCTGAGTATCGGGATCACGATGATTTTTTGAATTTTGTTTTTAATTTTTCAGATATACAACTATCTATTATTGCACAGTTTATGTCTTATGAATCAGACGCTGGATTCTTTTATGCAAGTAAAGCTTGTATGGATTTTTGGGAAGATTATTCACCTCTATTACATAAGAAAATTTAATCGTAAAAGGTATAAATGGTTTAATAAAAAACTTGTCTACTCGTTGGAGTAGATGAAAAATAAGATGACGTTGGCATATAGATCACTGCGAATAATCCACCTCTACCACTGCGAATAATCCACCTCTACCACTGCGACTATCGCGGCCTGCCGCTGACGCTTATCAGCCCTGACGGGGCAACAGAATGGTGCGCAGAATATGATGAATGGGGCAACCTGCTGACTGAAGAGAACCCGCAGCACCTGCAGCAGCTTATCCGTCTGCCGGGGCAGCAGTATGATGAGGAGTCCGGCCTGTATTACAACCGCCACCGCTATTATGACCCGCTGCAGGGGCGGTATATCACTCAGGAACCGATTGGGCTGGAAGGCGGGTGGAATCAGTATGTATATGCTTCCATACATCCAACCTATTCTATTGATCCGCTGGGCTTAATTGATAAACCTGCTCCAGTATTCAATCGAGAACTAAATTCAGATGCGTATTATCTTGCCGTAAATAATTGCTATTCATATGCTCTAAATAGGTATGGAAATCCTGGGAGTAGGATTTTTGGCGGCGGAGGATTACAACCTGGAGAATTATCTGGAAAAGAGTTTTCTAAACTCACTTGTAGTAGTATTTTTGAAGCGTCAAAAAATGATGGTGCCAAGGACAGGGAAAGATCATCAGAAGTACTCTTTTTGTACTAAATAATTCGCATTTTATGTTTAAAAATTGAGATATTCCTCATTACCTGAAGCTGTTTTTTATTGCTTATACATGATCAAATACTCCTTACATAATTAAGGAGAACAAAATGGAACTTAAAAAATTGATGGAACATATTTCTATTACTTCCGATTACAGACATGCCAGGAAAGTGGAACATAAATTGTCGGATATTCTACTGTTGACTATTTGTGCCGTTATTTCTTGTGCAGACGGTTGGGAAGATATAGAGGATTTTGGGGAAACACATCTCGATTTTTTAAAACAATATGGTGATTTTTAAAATGGTATTCCTGTTCACGATACCATCGCCAGAGTTGTATCCTGTATCAGTCCTTCAAAATTTCACGAGTGCTTTATTAACTGGATGCGTGACTGCCATTCTTCAGATGATAAAGACGTTATTGCAATTGATGGAAAAACGCTCCGGCATTCTTATGACAAGAGTCGCCGCAGGGGAGCGATTCATGTCATTAGTGCGTTCTCAACAATGCACAGTCTGGTCATCGGACAGATCAGGACGGATGAGAAATCCAATGAGATCACAGCTATCCCTGAACTTCTTAACATGTTGGATATTAAAGGAAAAATCATCACAACTGATGCGATGGGTTGCCAGAAAGATATTGCAGAGAAGATACAAAAACAGGGCGGTGATTATGTATTCGCTGTAAAAGGAAATCAGGGACGACTAAATAAAGCCTTTGAGGAAAAATTCCCACTGAAAGAATTAAATAATCCAGAGCATGACAGTTACGCAATGAGTGAAAAGAGTCACGGCAGAGAAGAAATCCGTCTTCATATTGTTTGCGATGTCCCTGATGAACTTATTGATTTCACGTTTGAATGGAAAGGGCAGCCATGGACAGAAACTACCTGACGTCAGTCCTTGCGGGGAGCGGGCTTTCGTAATCTTGCCCTGCTACAACAGGATTAACTTCACAAATATCATTTCCCAACGTCTACACTTACTCCTGTAAACCGTTCAGGAGCAGTAATGAATCAGCAACGATTTGATGACAGCACCCTAATCCGTATCTTCGCCCTTCATGAGTTACATCGACTGAAAGAACATGGCTTAACGCGCGGGGCACTCAACGATTATCACAGCCGCTATAAACTCGTCTTTCTGGCCCATTCCCAGCCGGAGTACCGCAAACTTGGCCCGTTTGTGGCTGATATTCACCAGTGGCAAAATCTGGATGACTATTACAACCAGTACCGCCAACGCGTAATTGTTTTGCTTTCTCACCCTGCCAACCGGCGTGATCATACTAACGTTTTGATGCACGTTCAGGGATATTTTCGCCCACATATTGATTCCACAGAACGCCAGCAGCTGGCGGCGCTTATCGACAGTTATCGCCGTGGCGAGCAACCGCTTCTTGCGCCGCTGATGCGTATCAAACACTATATGGCGTTTTATCCTGACGCCTGGCTTTCAGAGCAGCGTTATTTCGAACTTTGGCCGCGTGTGATTAACTTGCGCCATGCAGGAGTTTTATGACTACCCATCTGGTCTGGTTTCGCCAGGATTTACGTCAGCACGATAATCTCGCGCTGGCTGCCGCCTGCCGCAATTCGTCTGCACGCGTGCTGGCGTTGTATATCGCTACACCACGCCAGTGGGCGGCGCATAATATGTCGCCGCGTCAGGCTGAATTTATCAATGCACAACTGAACGGGCTACGAATAGCGCTGGCGGAAAAAGGCATTCCTTTATTGTTCCGCGAAGTGGATGACTTTGCCGCCAGTGTCGAAATAGTTAAACAGGTGTGCGCGGAAAACAGCGTTACTCATCTTTTTTATAACTATCAGTATGAAGTGAATGAGCGGGCGCGGGATGTGCAGGTTGAGAGAACGCTGCGTAACGTGGTGTGTGAAGGATTTGACGACAGCGTGATCCTGCCGCCGGGGGCGGTGATGACTGGCAATCATGAGATGTACAAAGTCTTTACGCCATTTAAAAACGCCTGGCTGAAACGGTTGCGAGAAGGGGTGCCGGAGTGCGTCGCTGCGCCAAAAGTACGTAGTAGTGGATCGATAGATCCCGCGCTATCAATTACGCTGAATTACCCTCGTCAGTCTTTCGATACTGCGCATTTCCCGGTGGAAGAAAAAGCGGCGATTGCGCAATTACGCCAGTTTTGCCAGAACGGTGCCGGAGAGTATGAGCAACAACGAGATTTTCCGGCAGTGGAAGGCACCAGTCGTTTGTCCGCCAGTCTGGCAACGGGCGGGTTATCGCCTCGCCAGTGTTTGCATCGCCTGTTGGCGGAACAGCCGCAGGCGCTGGACGGTGGGGCCGGTAGTGTCTGGCTTAATGAGCTGATCTGGCGCGAGTTCTACCGTCATCTGATGACGTATTACCCTTCGTTGTGTAAACATCGTCCATTTATTGCCTGGACGGATCGTGTACAGTGGCAAAGCAATCCCACTTATTTAAAGGCCTGGCAGGAAGGTAAAACCGGATACCCGATTGTCGATGCCGCCATGCGTCAGCTTAACAGCACTGGCTGGATGCATAACCGGCTACGGATGATTACAGCCAGTTTTTTGGTGAAAGATTTATTGATCGACTGGCGCGAAGGTGAGCGATATTTCATGTCGCAGCTGATTGATGGTGATTTGGCAGCCAATAACGGTGGCTGGCAGTGGGCCGCTTCAACCGGAACCGATGCAGCGCCGTATTTTCGTATTTTTAACCCGACAACCCAGGGCGAGGAATTTGACCGCGAAGGCGAGTTTATCCGCCAGTGGCTACCGGAACTGCGCGATGTGCCAGGGAAAGTGGTGCATGAGCCGTGGAAGTGGGCGCAGAAAGCAGGTGTGACGCTGGATTATCCGCAACCGATAGTTGATCACAAAGAGGCAAGGCTGCGAACGCTGGCAGCGTACGAAGAAGCGAGGAAAGGAGCCTGATAAAACGCAGCGAGCGTTTTATCAGGCATCGGTGCTGGCCTGTTAAGACTCCAGCGCCAGCGCGCGGTTTCTGAATTTCAGCGCCTGATACAGCCAAATCATCAACACCACTCCTACACACGCCAGTGCGCCCCAGGTAATTTGATCAAATACTTCAATATATGCATTGATGGAGTAGTTGATCGCCCCGGAAGTATCAAACGAAGCCTGCGATGTCTGATCGGCAATCACGCCAGCCAGATAGTTCGCAATCGCGCCGGAAAGCAGCATATAAATGCCAGTTAATACGCCAGTCACGCCAGGGATTTCAATGCGCGTAATCTGCGACATAGCAACCGGGTCGATAAACAGTTCCGCAAAGCCCATCACCGCCAGGCCTAACACCATTAGTGGCAGAGAAGAGTGACCATACATTGCGGACCAGCGGGCGCTTAAGGTCAGAATGCAGAATCCGGCGCTCATCAGGCCAAGGCCAAGAGCAAATTTTCCCCAGATGCGCACGGTACGATTACCTGCGACGCTCTCTTTAACCACCCACGCCAGGAACACACCGCACAGCATAACTGCGAAGGCATTAATCGACTGGAACATAGCAGTCGGAACGGTATAACCAAACATATCGCGGTTAACGAAGCGGTCGATATAAAGGCTAATCGAGCTACCCCCCTGTTGTGCGAATGCCCAGAACAACATGCTGAAGAAGGTGAGGGTAACAATCAGCCCCAGCTCCTTACGCTGTTTCTGGTTTTCTGCTTTGCGATAAATTTTTGCCAATACACCCAGGCCAATAATAGTCGCGACAATCAAGGCGTATACCGACCACTCTTTCCAGAACAGTACGGTGATCAGCGCAGGCGTTGCCACCAGCAGAACCAGCAGCCATCCCCAGTTGGGCAGGAGAAAGTTTGTCGCACGCAGTACTTTTTTGTTAACGCCGCGGGTATGAGTGAAATGACGATTGCCACATAAGAAAATGACCAGACCCGCGATCATGCCAACCGCCGCCAGGCCAAAGCCCATCGCCCAGCTATACTCTTCCTGGGCGTAACCACAGGCGATAGGTGCGATAATAGACCCCACGTTACCCGCCGCATACATCAGCGAGAAACCGCCATCACGACGCGGATCGGTTGGCTCATACAGCTCGCCGAGCAGGCAACTGACGTTGGATTTAAACAGACCATAGCCACAAACGATAATCGCCAGGGACAGATAGAGGAATGACGGATGGATCTCACTGGCACCCAGCACCACATGACCGATCGCCATCAACAACGCCCCCAGCATCACCGCCATGCGATTACCGAGAACTTTATCCGCCAAAAAGCCACCGAGGATTGGCGTGACATACACCAGCGAACAGTAGGCGCTAAATAACTCGTAGGCGTGAGTATCGTTGTATTTTAGTTGATTGGTGAGATAGAGAATCAGCAGGGCACGCATGCCGTAAAAGCTAAAATATTCCCAGATTTGCAGCGCAACGACATAGTAAATAGCGCGCGGCTGTGATGCGTGTTTATTCATAATAATTCCACAATTGACTGCAACGTCACGTAATAGTTGCGCGGCGTGCTTGTGTTTCCTTAAAGTTAAAACTTTGATACAGATCTGATTATTTATGCAATATGCTGTCTGATTGCATAAATATACATTAGCTGAAGCGTGATGATATAAACAATTTGCGTCTTTTGGCGTCGGGTTTGTTTCTTAATATGTCAAAAGATTGGCTATCGACGAACAGGCGAGGTAACGCTATGTTAACGGTGTAGCTATCAGAATACGGAAGGCGCGAAGATGAAAAACACCGAACTGGAACAACTGATTAACGAAAAACTGAACAGCGCGGCGATTAGTGATTACGCGCCGAATGGTTTGCAGGTGGAAGGCAAAGAGACGGTGCAAAAAATTGTTACCGGTGTCACTGCCAGCCAGGCTTTGCTCGATGAGGCAGTGCGTCTGGGCGCGGATGCGGTCATTGTGCATCATGGCTACTTCTGGAAAGGCGAATCTCCGGTCATTCGCGGCATGAAGCGTAACCGTTTAAAAACGTTGCTGGCAAATGATATCAACCTGTATGGCTGGCATTTGCCGCTTGACGCACATCCTGAGCTGGGCAATAACGCACAGCTGGCGGCGTTACTGGGGATCTCGGTCATGGGCGAAATTGAGCCGTTGGTGCCGTGGGGCGAACTGACCATGCCTGTGCCGGGACTGGAACTAGCCTCCTGGATTGAAGCGCGTCTGGGACGTAAGCCGTTATGGTGTGGCGATACCGGACCTGAGGTGGTCCAGCGCGTTGCCTGGTGCACGGGCGGCGGGCAAAGTTTTATCGATAGCGCCGCGCGTTTTGGCGTGGATGCTTTTATTACTGGCGAAGTTTCTGAACAGACCATTCATTCAGCCCGCGAGCAGGGATTGCATTTTTATGCTGCGGGTCACCATGCCACTGAACGTGGTGGTATTCGCGCGTTGAGCGAGTGGCTGAATGAAAATACCGATCTTGATGTGACCTTTATTGATATTCCTAATCCTGCATAACGAATAATCAGAGGGATCGAAAGTGCAACGAGCGCGTTGTTATCTGATAGGTGAAACGGCGGTAGTGCTGGAACTGGAACCGCCGGTGACGCTGGCTAGCCAGAAACGGATCTGGCGACTGGCACAGCGTCTGGTGGATATGCCGAATGTGGTTGAAGCCATTCCCGGCATGAACAATATCACGGTGATTTTACGTAATCCTGAGTCGCTGGCGCTGGATGCCATAGAGCGTTTGCAACGCTGGTGGGAGGAGAGTGAGGCGCTGGAGCCGGAGTCTCGTTTTATTGAAATTCCGGTTGTTTACGGTGGCGCAGGCGGACCGGATTTGGCGGTGGTCGCGGCGCATTGTGGGTTGAGCGAAAAACAGGTTGTTGAATTGCACTCCTCCGTGGAATACGTGGTCTGGTTTTTAGGTTTTCAACCGGGCTTCCCGTATCTCGGGAGTTTGCCGGAACAACTACACACGCCACGTCGCGCTGAACCGCGCTTGCTCGTTCCGGCAGGTTCTGTCGGGATCGGCGGGCCGCAGACTGGTGTTTATCCGCTGGCAACGCCGGGTGGCTGGCAGTTGATTGGTCATACCTCACTCAGCCTGTTTGATCCGGCGCGTGACGAACCCATCTTATTACGTCCGGGAGACAGCGTGCGCTTTGTACCGCAGAAGGAGGGAGTATGCTGAAGATTATTCGTGCGGGCATGTATACCACTGTGCAGGATGGCGGTCGTCACGGTTTTCGCCAGTCGGGTATCAGCCACTGCGGCGCACTGGATATGCCTGCGTTACGCATTGCTAACCTGCTGGTGGGTAATGACGCCAATGCCCCCGCGCTGGAGATCACGCTCGGTCAGTTAACGGTAGAGTTCGAAACTGATGGGTGGTTTGCCCTGACGGGGGCAGGTTGCGAAGCGCGGCTGGATGATAATGCCGTCTGGACTGGCTGGCGATTGCCGATGAAAGCAGGCCAGCGTTTAACGCTTAAACGCCCGCAGCACGGGATGCGCAGTTATCTGGCGGTCGCGGGTGGTATTGATGTTCCGCCGGTAATGGGGTCATGCAGCACCGATCTCAAAGTGGGGATTGGCGGGCTGGAAGGCCGTTTACTGAAGGATGGTGACCGACTCCCGATTGGCAAAGCGAAGCGTGATTTTATGGAAGCGCAGGGCGTTAAACAGCTGCTGTGGGGCAACCGCATTCGCGCCTTGCCGGGGCCGGAATATCATGAGTTCGATCGCGCCTCGCAGGATGCATTCTGGCGTTCGCCCTGGCAGCTTAGCTCGCAAAGTAACCGAATGGGCTATCGCTTACAGGGGCAAATTTTAAAACGCACCACCGATCGCGAACTGTTATCTCACGGTTTGTTGCCGGGTGTGGTGCAAGTGCCGCATAACGGCCAGCCGATTGTATTGATGAACGACGCACAGACCACCGGTGGTTATCCGCGTATTGCCTGTATCATTGAGGCTGATATGTACCATCTGGCGCAAATTCCGCTCGGTCAGCCGATTCATTTTGTCCAGTGTTCACTGGAAGAGGCACTGAAAGCGCGGCAAGATCAACAACGTTATTTCGAACAATTAGCGTGGCGGCTGCACAATGAAAATTGACCTGAACGCCGATCTGGGCGAAGGCTGCGCCAGCGACGCAGAGCTATTAACGCTGGTTTCCTCTGCCAATATTGCTTGTGGATTTCATGCAGGCGATGCGCAAACCATGCAGGCTTGCGTGCGTGAAGCAATAAAAAATGGTGTTGCGATTGGCGCTCATCCGAGTTTTCCCGACAGGGAAAATTTTGGTCGCAGAGCCATGCAGCTGCCGCCAGAAACCGTTTACGCCCAGACGCTGTATCAAATTGGCGCGCTGGCAGCGATTACCCGTGCGCAAGGCGGCGTAATGTGTCATGTCAAACCGCACGGCATGTTATACAACCAGGCGGCGAAAGAGGCACAACTGGCAGACGCCATCGCCAGAGCGGTATACGCTTGCGATCCGGCATTGATTCTCGTCGGGCTGGCAGGAAGCGAGCTGATTCGTGCAGGCAAGCAATATGGCCTGACAACGCGCGAGGAAGTGTTTGCCGATCGCGGTTATCAGGCAGACGGTTCGCTGGTGCCGCGAAGCCAGCCAGGCGCGTTGATTGAAAACGAAGAACAGGCGCTGGAGCAAACGTTGGAGATGGTGCAACACGGCAGAGTCAAAAGCATCACCGGCGAATGGGCAACGGTCACGGCGCAAACGGTCTGCCTGCATGGCGATGGCGAGCACGCACTGGCGTTCGCCCGCCGACTACGCTCTACATTTGCCGAAAAGGGGATTGTTGTCGCAGCATAACCCCGCTTAATAAAGAATGAAAAAAGGATATCACCATGCCTGAAGGCCCGGAGATCCGCCGTGCAGCGGATAACCTGGAGGCGGCGATCAAAGGCAAACCACTAACTGATGTCTGGTTTGCCTTCCCGCAGTTAAAATCTTATCAATCACGACTTATCGGTCAACACGTTACCCATGTGGAAACGCGTGGTAAGGCGTTGTTAACTCATTTTTCCAACGACTTAACGCTCTACAGCCATAATCAGCTTTACGGCGTCTGGCGCGTGGTTGAAACCGGCGAAGAGCCGCAGACCACGCGAGTATTGCGGGTAAAACTGCAAACGGCTGACAAAACCATTCTGCTTTATAGCGCCTCGGATATTGAGATGTTGACCCCGGAACAACTGACCACGCATCCGTTTTTACAACGCGTTGGTCCCGATGTGCTGGATCCGAATCTGACGCCGGAGGTGGTAAAGGAACGGTTATTGTCGCCGCGCTTTCGTAACCGTCAGTTTGCTGGATTACTACTCGATCAGGCGTTTCTGGCTGGGCTTGGCAATTATTTGCGGGTGGAGATCCTCTGGCAGGTTGGGTTAACCGGCAATCATAAAGCGAAAGATCTCAGTGCGGCGCGACTAGATGCACTCGCACACGCGTTACTGGATATTCCTCGACTTTCTTACGCTACGCGGGGGCAGGTGGATGAGAATAAACATCATGGGGCGTTGTTTCGCTTTAAGGTTTTTCATCGTGATGGCGAACCGTGTGAACGCTGTGGCAGCATCATTGAGAAAACCACGCTGTCATCTCGCCCGTTTTACTGGTGCCCAGGCTGTCAGCACTAGGCCGTACGTTTCGGCGCATAGGTTGAAATAAACCGCGCAATGGCAGGTCCCGTCAGCAAAATACTGAACAGGCGCAGGGTTTGCATCGCCATAATAAGCGCCATATCGGCATTGCTCCCTGCGGCGATGACCGCCACGGTATCAAGCCCGCCGGGGCTGGTGGCGAGGTAGGCAGTCATAAAATCAATATGCATAAACCGGGTCAGTCCCCACGCCATACCTGCACAAATAGCCAGCAGAGCAAAAATCGACAGCAGGATTTGTGGCAGTGGGCGCAATGCCCGCAGTAATATTTGTTTATCGAAACCAAGACCAATCCGCCAACCAATTGCCATATACGCCATCGCCAGCAGCCATTCTGGTAGTTCGATGGTGATGAGCTGACCAGACTGGAGCACTGCGCCCGCCAGCATCGGGATGAGCATCGTGCCGGAAGGAAGACGTAGCAAGCATCCCGCCGTACCAGCAACGACCGCGAGCAAAATCGTAAGCAGGAGATTAATGCTCACTGGCGGAAACCAGACGATCTGCTGGTTAACCGCTTCAGCGTTATCGCCCAGCATCATGCGGGTGACCAGAACAGCGGCCCCTGCGACGAACAGCACTCGCAGATATTGCATAAACGCCACCAGGCGAATATCTGCGCCGTAATCTTGCGCCATAGCGACCATTGCCGCCGCGCCGCCAGGAGAAGAACCCCAGGCACCAGTATTTCCTGGTAATGAGCTATAGCGCACCAGTAGCCACCCAACAATGGCGCTGGAAAGCAGCGTCACCAGTAAAATTGTAAGCACGATCGGCCAGTTGACGGCCAGCGTGGTGAGAATCGAACCAGTGAGGTTTTGCGCAATCATACAGCCAAGAATGGCCTGCGCGGCGAGAAAAGCGGAGCGGGGGAGTTGTAAAGTAATTCCGCGCATACTAAAGATGATCCCGGCGATCATCGGTCCAAGTAATAGCGCCGCCGGGAGATGTACCGCGAGGAAACCAATAGAAAGGAGAAGTGAGAGCACACATAACATTCCCCACTGCAAAATTGGCATCCTTCGTTCCCTCATTATTTTTTCTTTGGTGTATCGATACAGCATAAAGAAAGCCGGGCCAGGAAAAAATAACAGCAATCAAGGAAAAGGGGAAAATCAGCAATTTTCTGAAAGAGATGCCCTTTCCGGCTGCAAAGGGCATCATGGCAAATCAGTTATAGTTAATCTTAAAAAGCACCACTGTATCGAAGGGGCCAGCCTCGATGGGGGTACCTGGAATGGACGAAAGTTCAGCCGTATAGGTTTTTTCGTAGATCAGCATATCGCTGGTGAAATCGGCGTATTCAGCATATTTATTGAAGGTATAAGGCGAGGCGTTTTCATCCAGCAAACGTAGCTTCAGACCATTACCAATCAACAATGCTTTATCTTCTTCAACCAACGTTTCTTCGGTATAAAAGGAGGAGCTGACCTTAAATCCGTCGGTGCACTGGTCATTTTGTGATTTTGTCGTCTTAATACTGAATGTTTTCGACATTGTGTGGCGGCGAATATCCAGCAGGTTAAATTTACCAAAATCAATCACCTGTGTTTCTGGTGAAATAGAAAAATTGACGCTGCAATCCAGTACACGAATGTTTTCCAGACCAGTAATATGGTATTTCAGGTTTTGGGCGGTAGGGTCTTCGTTAACGCTACCGGCACCATCAAATTGCACGACGATGTAGTCGCTAAGCGTACTTTGATAATCATGCGGCGGCATTTCGCGAATCTTAACGTATAACCGCATACGAGCGAGAAAGGTTCGCGACATGTGAATATTAGCGGGGTCACCCGAGCATATTTTGTTCTGCCAGCCCATCGCGATAATCTGCTCAGGGGTATAAATGTTAATATTCTTACTGTCGATACACTGGTTGGTGTCGATGCGGCTTTTCCCCAGACTGGCATCGTAATCGACACCATTGTATGTCACGCCGAGTTGATAATAACGATCCTGTACCCCCGGGTAGGGGTTTACCCATGCGTAGACATGTTCGCTTTCAAAGTTGCCGTTGGTATTGTTGTCACAATAGACGGGAATTTTAATATCGTCAGATTCCCAGATCTTATCGCCGGGTTTGGCATTACCTGGCACAGCAAAAGGTTGAATCACTTCTGATTTTTCTACCGAACCACCGGATGAACCAAAGTAGCAGTTCAGGGCAAGCGCAGACTTCAACGGCAGAAATACCAGACAGATGACGAGCAACACTCCCTTGCCAGCACTCATTTCTTCGCCTCCACTGCTTGTAAACGGCATTGTCCGCTGCAGTTGAGCGTCGTCATGCGTAACGCGCCGTAATCATCCATATAACCGAGATAAAACTGCCTGCCGCTATAACTTCCGGTGTTTGTGTTGACCGTACTAAAAGGCGCAACCATCACGGTTTTGAAGCCGGGGAGAACGCCTTTTTCATTTCTCCCCAGATAGGCAATGGTCAGATAATACGCGGTAGGATTTTTCAGTGTCAGTTGGTTGGCCTGCTGGCTGACCTGTAACTGCAGTTCGACCTTTTCTCCTGCTTTCTTGCGTAATGCAGCCGGTCGCCAGAATACCTTGATACGACTCTGAATGGCGACTTGCAGAACGGCATGGTCGCTATTTTTTTCTGGGGCGGGAGGAATTTCACGCATATTGTAGAAAAATAGCGTTTCGCGATCGCCAGGTAATTTCGCGGTCGAGGCTTGCTTGACTATCCGCACCTGCGTTGTTGCTTTCGGTTCCAGACGTTGTATCGGTGGCAGGGCGACCAGAAGATCATCGCTTTTCTCCCCTTTTTCATTTTCGAGCCAGGAATAAGCGAGGTAGGGGAGTTTATCGCTACGATTATCCACTCGCAGGCTGGTGGCTTTATCATTAGCGTTAAACACAATGCGAGTGCGATCGGGTTGTAGCGCAGCGTAGCTGCACAGACTGGCAACCAACAACAAAAGGGGTAGTCCTTTCATAAATGTCATTTTCATTTCCTTAATTAATGACAAGGTAAAATCAGGCGATTTGCGGTGTCTTCCATATGTTCAGGAAGATGGATCGAGCAACGCTGGCTATCACCCCAGATCACGGTAAATTGTTGATTTTCAGCGACTCCACTTAACCAGGCGTGTCCTTCCTCACCAACTATTCCCACGCTAATGCCGCTATCCTCCTGGCGGATATCCGCACCGAGGGGGGGGAGCTGACCGCTGGCGTTGCGAATGATGACGTTAACGTCTTTACCGGAACGGGAAGCCAGCGATTTGTAACCTATCGCGCCTTCAATCCACGTTTCTTTGATAACGTTATCTGCCACTGTTACGCCGTCGGGTAAATCATTCATGTTCACCGCCACGGTGGAAGGCTGGTAACTGGAAATCAACGGCACCACCGCAATGCCAAAATGGTTGGTGTAGTCGAGATTGCCCTGAACCGGAATATCTGCCACGCCATCGGTGCTGACCATCAGGCGTGGTTCATTGGTGGAGCTGCGGCGATGGAACGCCGCACCATATTGAGTTGCCGTGAAAGAACCGCTCCAGCTGCTGCTGACGGAACTGTAATCATTGGCGGCATAGGTACCAGAAATATCCCACTCACCCGCTGAACTCAGGTGCTGATAGTTACCGCTCACCTGGGCTCCATTATCCGGACGGTCGGATTGCAGTCCGGTAGACATGCCCCAGCTATTACGTTCATCTAACGTATCATTCCACGACATGCGGTGCGTGGTGCTGTGATTACTGTTTTGCATGTCATAACCGACCCGCCCCCCGTTACCGAAGGGGAGCGAAATCGACAGGTAAATCTGATTGTCGCGATCTTTATCTTCGTAATGGGTTGTATTGAATGACGTCGAGATCGAGATATCTCTCCAGTTACCAATATCAACATTAAAACCCGCCGTGATGTTGGCGGTCGTGGAGGCGTCTGCATTCCACCAGGTTTGATGCAGCAGGTTGGCGTACAGATTGAGGTTCAGTGGGGTAATCGGTTGCCCCACGGATAAGCTGATCGTCTGTTTTTCGTCCTGCGCATCGTTGTCGTTGTATTTGTGATCCAGATAGTTGGCGTAGCTGTGAAAATGACGATCTGAGAAGCGATAAGCGGCGAGCGAAATCGTGCTGTTAGTGGCATCCACTTGTTTGCTGTAATTAAAGCGGTAACTTAAGCCCCGCTCGTCCTGCTGAGTATCAAACTGACTACTGGCCCAGGTGACATCAAACGACAATGCACCAAGCCAGAGCATATTTTGCCCGATACCCATTGCGGCAGAATGGTAGTTGTCACCCGAAATCAGCAGGCCGCCGTACAGTGAGGTATTTGACAGCATCCCCCAGGAAACTTCATTGCTAAAAAAGGTTTCATTTTCAGTTTGATGAGACATAGATGTTCGCGGCTGACCGGCAGCAAGTTTATAGCGAACCTGCCCCTGGCGCGTAAGGAAAGGCGTCGATGCTGCCGAAACCTGGAAATTGTTCACCCGACCATCTTCTTCCGTCACTTTGACATCCAACGTACCCTGGACGGACTGATTAAGGTCATCAATGATAAACGGACCTGGTAGGACTTTTTTCTGGTAAATAACTCGCCCTGAGTGACTCACGGTGACGGTGGCGTTGGTTTGTGCAATGCCGCTGATTTGTGGGGCGTAGCCGCGTAGCTCCCACGGTAACATCCGATCGTCACTTGCCAGTGCCGCGCCGGTATAAGAAAAGCCGTCGAAAATATTGGAACTGAAATCCGTTTCACCAAGGGTTAATTTTGAACCTAATTGCGGTAATGGACGAAAAAGATAGGTGCGTGATATTTCGCCTGACTGTTCATGGTTATCATCGCTATCGGTCTGATTCAATTGGTAATCACTGCGTAAACGCCATGCTCCCGCGTTAATTCCGGCTGTTCCATAGGCGTTCAGGTTAGTGCTGTTGCTACCATCCTGTGGGCGGTAGCTGCTGGCAAACAGGTTGTAGTCCATCAGGACGCCGGCGACACCTTCTTTCCATGTTGAGGGGGGAGTCCAGTTATCTGAGTGCCACGCCAGCCAGGCTTGTGGAATAGTGATATTCAGTTGCTGGCTAGCCTGATCAAAAATGAAGAGAATTTCAGGCCGGGAGCTAAAATCGACGCACTGGTTTAACCGTGGTAACGACTGACGAACTTCAGGTTTTAAACCAAATTTATCTACCAGTAAATCATTAATACACGGAATGGTTTGGTCACCGTTCTTTTTCCAGTCAATTTTTTGTCCGTTACTGATTTGGTTGTTATTTACTGCAACGCTAACAAAATATTCACCGGGAGCAATGCCCCCTTTTTCCTTTAATAATGAAATATCAATGCGATCTCGCATCGATTTATCGAGGACATTCAGGTTGAATTCGACCGCCAATGCGGAAGGTATCGCCATGACTAGGCAGGATATAAAAGAGAGTCGATAAATATTCACGGTGTCCATACCTGATAAATATTTGAAGAAAGGCGGCGATAGCGCCGCCAAAGTGATACTTATTTATAATCCAGCACGTAGGTTGCATTCGCCGTAACTGCACCTGGTGTTACGGGCGTAGCCTGATCAATTTGTTCCATCCACGCAAAGAAATTTAACGTTTGTTCGCTGGAGGTTGGTGCCAGGTCGATATCTGGAGTAGCGGTGCCTAAAACGATATTGCTTTGATCTTTATTCATTAAACGCACGCCGACACCGGTCGCTTCACCCGTGCTGGTGTTGTTGAGAATCGGATCTGCGCCGGTGGTTTTCGCTGAGCTGTCAAAGGTGACTGCAACTTTAGAAATCTTGCCGCCGGAACCGTTGTTGGAGTTTTCCAGATCGCAGTTGACTAAGCGCAGGTCGACAGCAACGGCATCGCTGTGATGCGACTGATTAATGTGGCTGGTGGTCACCTGACCGAGTTCAACCTCTTTATCAATATCATCCTGATGTATTTCACACGGTGCTTCAATAACTTCACCTTTAAAGTGAATTTCACCGGATCCTTCATCAGCCGCATAAACAGGTGCAGTGAACAGCAGAGATACGGCCAGTGCGGCCAATGTTTTTTGTCCTTTAAACATAGCTGAGTCCTTTAAATAATGAGATAGAGTGTTGCGAGGCAAGAATATATTAACTGACAGTTGAATGTATTTGGTTTTATTTAACAATATTAAAAAGCTTGTTATAGAAAGAATGGAATAATTGAGTGCATAAATTTATTGTTTAATGAGATGAAAGATGGGGTGGGATGGATATGCATAATTTTCATTGGGTTAACAATGCTACCGGCAGGAAAGTATAAAAATAAACTTATCATTCTGCTCAGTATGTGACTTGTCACATTATTTCACCTTATTAATGGGTATTTGCATCTGGTTTAATTTTTACAATTTATTATGTTCAGCCATATAAAAAAGAACCCGCTCTATTAAAGGCGGGTCCGGAAAGTAAACGGCTTAGCAATCAACCATTAACGCTTAATGTCGCTTTTAAAGTCGCGTTTTTCATATCCTGTATACAGTTGACGCGGACGGGCAATCTTCATACCGTCACTGTGCATTTCGCTCCAGTGGGCGATCCAGCCAACGGTACGTGCCATAGCGAAGATCACGGTGAACATAGAAGACGGAATACCCATCGCTTTCAGGATGATACCAGAGTAGAAATCGACGTTCGGGTAGAGTTTCTTCTCGATAAAGTACGGGTCGTTCAGCGCGATGTTTTCCAGCTCCATAGCCACTTCCAGCAGGTCATCTTTGGTACCCAGCTCTTTCAGCACTTCATGGCAGGTTTCACGCATTACGGTGGCGCGCGGGTCGTAATTTTTGTACACGCGGTGACCGAAGCCCATCAGGCGGAAAGAGTCATTTTTGTCTTTCGCACGACGAACAAATTCCGGAATGTGTTTAACGGAGCTGATTTCTTCCAGCATTTTCAGCGCCGCTTCGTTAGCACCACCGTGCGCAGGTCCCCACAGTGAAGCAATACCTGCTGCGATACAGGCAAACGGGTTCGCACCCGAAGAGCCAGCGGTACGCACGGTGGAGGTAGAGGCGTTCTGTTCATGGTCAGCGTGCAGGATCAGAATACGGTCCATAGCACGTTCCAGAATCGGATTAACTTCATACGGTTCGCACGGCGTGGAGAACATCATATTCAGGAAGTTACCGGCATAGGAGAGATCGTTGCGCGGGTAAACAAATGGCTGACCAATGGAATACTTGTAACACATCGCGGCCATGGTCGGCATTTTCGACAGCAGGCGGAACGCGGCAATTTCACGATGACGAGGATTGTTAACATCCAGCGAGTCGTGATAGAACGCCGCCAGCGCGCCGGTAATACCACACATGACTGCCATTGGATGCGAGTCGCGACGGAAAGCATGGAACAGACGGGTAATCTGCTCGTGGATCATGGTATGACGGGTCACCGTAGTTTTAAATTCGTCATACTGTTCCTGAGTCGGTTTTTCACCATTCAGCAGGATGTAACAAACTTCCAGGTAGTTAGAATCGGTCGCCAGCTGATCGATCGGGAAACCGCGGTGCAGCAAAATACCTTCATCACCATCAATAAAAGTAATTTTAGATTCGCAGGATGCGGTTGAAGTGAAGCCTGGGTCAAAGGTGAACACACCTTTTGAACCGAGAGTACGGATATCAATAACATCTTGACCCAGCGTGCCTTTCAGCACATCCAGTTCAACAGCTGTGTCCCCGTTGAGGGTGAGTTTTGCTTTTGTATCAGCCATTTAAGGTCTCCTTAGCGCCTTATTGCGTAAGACTGCCGGAACTTAAATTTGCCTTCGCACATCAACCTGGCTTTACCCGTTTGTTATTTGGCTCGCCGCTCTGTGAAAGAGGGGAAAACCTGGGTACAGAGCTCTGGGCGCTTGCAGGTAAAGGATCCATTGATGACGAATAAATGGCGAATCAAGTACTTAGCAATCCGAATTATTAAACTTGTTTACCACTAATAACTGTCCCGAATGAATTGGTCAATACTTCCACACTGTTACATAAGTTAATCTTAGGTGAAATACCGACTTCATAACTTTTACGCATTATATGCTTTTCCTGGTAATGTTTGTAACAACTTTGTTGAATGATTGTCAAATTAGATGATTAAAAATTAAATAAATGTTGTTATCGTGACCTGGATCACTGTTCAGGATAAAACCCGACAAACTATATGTAGGTTAATTGTAATGATTTTGTGAACAGCCTATACTGCCGCCAGGTCTCCGGAACACCCTGCAATCCCGAGCCACCCAGCGTTGTAACGTGTCGTTTTCGCATCTGGAAGCAGTGTTTTGCATGACGCGCAGTTATAGAAAGGACGCTGTCTGACCCGCAAGCAGACCGGAGGAAGGAAATCCCGACGTCTCCAGGTAACAGAAAGTTAACCTCTGTGCCCGTAGTCCCCAGGGAATAATAAGAACAGCATGTGGGCGTTATTCATGATAAGAAATGTGAAAAAACAAAGACCTGTTAATCTGGACCTACAGACCATCCGGTTCCCCATCACGGCGATAGCGTCCATTCTCCATCGCGTTTCCGGTGTGATCACCTTTGTTGCAGTGGGCATCCTGCTGTGGCTTCTGGGTACCAGCCTCTCTTCCCCTGAAGGTTTCGAGCAAGCTTCCGCGATTATGGGCAGCTTCTTCGTCAAATTTATCATGTGGGGCATCCTTACCGCTCTGGCGTATCACGTCGTCGTAGGTATTCGCCACATGATGATGGATTTTGGCTATCTGGAAGAAACATTCGAAGCGGGTAAACGCTCCGCCAAAATCTCCTTTGTTATTACTGTCGTGCTTTCACTTCTCGCAGGAGTCCTCGTATGGTAAGCAACGCCTCCGCATTAGGACGCAATGGCGTACATGATTTTATCCTCGTTCGCGCTACCGCTATCGTCCTGACGCTCTACATCATTTATATGGTCGGTTTTTTCGCTACCAGTGGCGAGCTGACATATGAAGTCTGGATCGGTTTCTTCGCCTCTGCGTTCACCAAAGTGTTCACCCTGCTGGCGCTGTTTTCTATCTTGATCCATGCCTGGATCGGCATGTGGCAGGTGTTGACCGACTACGTTAAACCGCTGGCTTTGCGCCTGATGCTGCAACTGGTGATTGTCGTTGCACTGGTGGTTTACGTGATTTATGGATTCGTTGTGGTGTGGGGTGTGTGATGAAATTGCCAGTCAGAGAATTTGATGCAGTTGTGATTGGTGCCGGTGGCGCAGGTATGCGCGCGGCGCTGCAAATTTCCCAGAGCGGTCAGACCTGTGCGCTGCTCTCTAAAGTCTTCCCGACCCGTTCCCATACCGTTTCTGCGCAAGGCGGCATTACCGTTGCGCTGGGTAATACCCATGAAGATAACTGGGAATGGCATATGTACGACACCGTAAAAGGTTCGGACTATATCGGTGACCAGGACGCGATTGAATATATGTGTAAAACCGGGCCGGAAGCGATTCTGGAGCTCGAACACATGGGCCTGCCGTTCTCGCGCCTTGATGATGGTCGTATCTATCAACGTCCGTTTGGCGGCCAGTCGAAAAACTTCGGCGGCGAGCAGGCGGCACGCACTGCGGCGGCAGCTGACCGTACCGGTCACGCACTGTTGCACACCCTTTATCAGCAGAACCTGAAAAACCACACCACTATTTTCTCCGAATGGTATGCGCTGGATCTGGTGAAAAACGCCGATGGCGCGGTGGTCGGTTGTACCGCACTGTGCATCGAAACTGGTGAAGTGGTTTATTTCAAAGCCCGCGCTACCGTGCTGGCGACTGGCGGGGCAGGGCGTATTTATCAGTCCACCACCAACGCCCACATTAACACTGGCGACGGCGTCGGCATGGCTATCCGTGCAGGCGTACCAGTACAGGATATGGAAATGTGGCAGTTCCACCCGACCGGCATTGCAGGAGCGGGCGTACTGGTCACCGAAGGTTGCCGTGGTGAAGGCGGTTATCTGCTGAACAAACATGGCGAACGCTTTATGGAGCGTTATGCGCCGAACGCCAAAGACCTGGCGGGCCGTGACGTGGTGGCGCGTTCCATCATGATCGAAATCCGTGAAGGTCGCGGCTGTGATGGTCCGTGGGGGCCACACGCAAAACTGAAACTTGACCACCTGGGTAAAGAAGTTCTCGAATCCCGTCTGCCGGGTATCCTGGAACTCTCCCGTACCTTCGCTCACGTTGATCCGGTGAAAGAGCCGATTCCGGTTATCCCAACCTGTCACTACATGATGGGCGGTATTCCGACCAAAGTGACCGGTCAGGCGCTGACTGTGAACGAGAAAGGCGAAGATGTGGTTGTTCCGGGGCTGTTTGCCGTTGGTGAAATCGCTTGTGTATCGGTACACGGCGCTAACCGTCTGGGCGGCAACTCGCTGCTGGACCTGGTGGTCTTTGGTCGTGCGGCAGGTCTGCATCTGCAAGAGTCTATCGCCGAGCAGGGCGCACTGCGCGATGCCAGCGAGTCTGATGTTGAAGCGTCTCTGGATCGTCTGAACCGCTGGAACAATAATCGTAACGGTGAAGATCCGGTGGCGATTCGTAAAGCGCTGCAAGAATGTATGCAGCATAACTTCTCGGTCTTCCGTGAAGGTGATGCGATGGCGAAAGGGCTTGAGCAGTTGAAAGTGATCCGCGAGCGTCTGAAAAATGCCCGTCTGGATGACACTTCCAGCGAGTTCAACACCCAGCGCGTTGAGTGCCTGGAACTGGATAACCTGATGGAAACGGCGTATGCAACGGCTGTTTCTGCCAACTTCCGTACCGAAAGCCGTGGCGCGCATAGCCGCTTCGACTTCCCGGATCGTGATGATGAAAACTGGCTGTGCCACTCCCTGTATCTGCCAGAGTCGGAATCCATGACGCGCCGAAGCGTCAACATGGAACCGAAACTGCGCCCGGCATTCCCGCCGAAGATTCGTACTTACTAATGCGGAGACAGGAAAATGAGACTCGAGTTTTCAATTTATCGCTATAACCCGGATGTTGATGATGCTCCGCGTATGCAGGATTACACCCTGGAAGCGGAAGAAGGTCGTGACATGATGCTGCTGGATGCGCTTATCCAGCTGAAAGAGAAAGATCCCAGCCTGTCGTTCCGTCGCTCCTGCCGTGAAGGTGTGTGCGGTTCCGACGGTCTGAACATGAACGGCAAGAATGGTCTGGCCTGTATTACCCCGATTTCGGCACTCAACCAGCCGGGCAAGAAGATTGTGATTCGCCCGCTGCCAGGTTTACCGGTGATCCGCGATTTGGTGGTAGACATGGGACAATTCTATGCGCAATATGAGAAAATTAAGCCTTACCTGTTGAATAATGGACAAAATCCGCCAGCTCGCGAGCATTTACAGATGCCAGAGCAGCGCGAAAAACTCGACGGGCTGTATGAATGTATTCTCTGCGCATGTTGTTCAACCTCTTGTCCGTCTTTCTGGTGGAATCCCGATAAGTTTATCGGCCCGGCAGGCTTGTTAGCGGCATATCGTTTCCTGATCGATAGCCGTGATACCGAGACTGACAGCCGCCTCGACGGTTTGAGCGATGCATTCAGTGTATTCCGCTGTCACAGCATCATGAACTGCGTCAGTGTATGTCCGAAGGGGCTGAACCCGACGCGCGCCATCGGCCATATCAAGTCGATGTTGTTGCAGCGTAATGCGTAAACCCAGGCCTGATAAGACGCACAAGCGTCGCATCAGGCAACCAGTGCCGGATGCGGCGTGAACGCCTTATCCGGCCTACAAAAGAAATGCAGAAATCGTAGGCCTGATAAGACGCGCAAGCGTCGCATCAGGCAAACAGCGCCGGATGCGGCGTGAATGCCTTATCCGGCCTACAAAAGAAATGCAGGAAATCTTTAAAAACTGCCCCTGACACTAAGACAGTTTTTAAAGGTTCCTTCGCGAGCCACTACGTAGACAAGAGCTCGCAAGTGAACCCCGGCACGCACATCACTGTGCGTGGTAGTATCCACGGCGAAGTAAGCATAAAAAAGATGCTTAAGGGATCACGATGCAGAACAGCGCTTTGAAAGCCTGGTTGGACTCTTCTTACCTCTCTGGCGCAAACCAGAGCTGGATAGAACAGCTCTATGAAGACTTCTTAACCGATCCTGACTCGGTTGACGCTAACTGGCGTTCGACGTTCCAGCAGTTACCTGGTACGGGAGTCAAACCGGATCAATTCCACTCTCAAACGCGTGAATATTTCCGCCGCCTGGCGAAAGACGCTTCACGTTACTCTTCAACGATCTCCGACCCTGACACCAATGTGAAGCAGGTTAAAGTCCTGCAGCTCATTAACGCATACCGCTTCCGTGGTCACCAGCATGCGAATCTCGATCCGCTGGGACTGTGGCAGCAAGATAAAGTGGCCGATCTGGATCCGTCTTTCCACGATCTGACCGAAGCAGACTTCCAGGAGACCTTCAACGTCGGTTCATTTGCCAGCGGCAAAGAAACCATGAAACTCGGCGAGCTGCTGGAAGCCCTCAAGCAAACCTACTGCGGCCCGATTGGTGCCGAGTATATGCATATTACCAGCACCGAAGAAAAACGCTGGATCCAACAGCGTATCGAGTCTGGTCGCGCGACTTTCAATAGCGAAGAGAAAAAACGCTTCTTAAGCGAACTGACCGCCGCTGAAGGCCTTGAACGTTACCTCGGTGCAAAATTTCCTGGTGCAAAACGCTTCTCGCTGGAAGGCGGTGACGCGTTAATCCCGATGCTTAAAGAGATGATCCGCCACGCTGGCAACAGCGGCACCCGCGAAGTGGTTCTCGGGATGGCGCACCGTGGTCGTCTGAACGTGCTGGTGAACGTGCTGGGTAAAAAACCGCAAGACTTGTTCGACGAGTTTGCCGGTAAACATAAAGAACACCTCGGCACGGGCGACGTGAAATACCACATGGGCTTCTCGTCTGACTTCCAGACCGATGGCGGCCTGGTGCACCTGGCGCTGGCGTTTAACCCGTCTCACCTTGAGATTGTCAGCCCGGTAGTTATCGGTTCTGTTCGTGCCCGTCTGGACAGACTTGATGAGCCGAGCAGCAACAAAGTGCTGCCAATTACCATCCACGGTGACGCCGCAGTGACCGGGCAGGGCGTGGTTCAGGAAACCCTGAACATGTCGAAAGCGCGTGGTTATGAAGTTGGCGGTACGGTACGTATCGTTATCAACAACCAGGTTGGCTTCACCACCTCTAATCCGCTGGATGCTCGTTCTACACCGTACTGTACTGATATCGGTAAGATGGTTCAGGCCCCGATTTTCCACGTTAACGCGGACGATCCGGAAGCCGTTGCCTTTGTGACCCGTCTGGCGCTCGATTTCCGTAACACCTTTAAACGTGATGTCTTCATCGACCTGGTGTGCTACCGCCGTCATGGCCATAACGAAGCCGACGAGCCGAGCGCAACCCAGCCGCTGATGTATCAGAAAATCAAAAAACATCCGACGCCGCGCAAAATCTACGCTGACAAGCTGGAGCAGGAAAAAGTCGCGACGCTGGAAGATGCCACCGAGATGGTTAACCTGTACCGCGATGCGCTGGATGCTGGCGATTGCGTGGTAGCAGAGTGGCGTCCGATGAACATGCACTCTTTCACCTGGTCACCGTACCTCAACCACGAATGGGACGAAGAGTACCCGAACAAAGTTGAGATGAAGCGCCTGCAGGAACTGGCTAAACGCATCAGCACGGTGCCGGAAGCAGTTGAAATGCAGTCTCGCGTTGCCAAGATTTATGGCGATCGCCAGGCAATGGCAGCCGGTGAGAAACTGTTCGACTGGGGCGGCGCGGAAAACCTCGCTTACGCCACGCTGGTTGATGAAGGCATTCCGGTTCGCCTGTCGGGTGAAGACTCCGGTCGCGGTACCTTCTTCCACCGCCACGCGGTGATCCACAACCAGTCTAACGGTTCCACTTACACGCCGCTGCAACACATCCATAACGGCCAGGGCGCGTTCCGTGTCTGGGACTCCGTACTGTCAGAAGAAGCCGTGCTGGCGTTTGAATACGGTTATGCCACCGCAGAACCACGCACTCTGACTATCTGGGAAGCACAGTTCGGTGACTTCGCTAACGGTGCTCAGGTGGTTATCGACCAGTTCATCTCCTCTGGCGAACAGAAATGGGGCCGGATGTGTGGTCTGGTGATGTTGCTGCCGCACGGTTACGAAGGGCAGGGGCCGGAGCACTCCTCCGCGCGTCTGGAACGTTATCTGCAACTTTGCGCTGAGCAAAACATGCAGGTGTGCGTACCGTCTACCCCGGCACAGGTTTACCACATGCTGCGTCGTCAGGCGCTGCGCGGGATGCGTCGTCCGCTGGTCGTGATGTCGCCGAAATCCCTGCTGCGTCATCCGCTGGCGGTTTCCAGCCTCGAAGAACTGGCGAACGGCACCTTCCTGCCAGCCATCGGTGAAATCGACGAGCTTGATCCGAAGGGCGTGAAGCGCGTAGTGATGTGTTCTGGTAAGGTTTATTACGACCTGCTGGAACAGCGTCGTAAGAACAATCAACACGATGTCGCCATTGTGCGTATCGAGCAACTCTACCCGTTCCCGCATAAAGCGATGCAGGAAGTGTTGCAGCAGTTTGCTCACGTCAAGGATTTTGTCTGGTGCCAGGAAGAGCCGCTCAACCAGGGCGCATGGTACTGCAGCCAGCATCATTTCCGTGAAGTGATTCCGTTTGGGGCTTCTCTGCGTTATGCAGGCCGCCCGGCCTCCGCCTCTCCGGCGGTAGGGTATATGTCCGTTCACCAGAAACAGCAACAAGATCTGGTTAATGACGCGCTGAACGTCGAATAAATAAAGGATACACAATGAGTAGCGTAGATATTCTGGTCCCTGACCTGCCTGAATCCGTAGCCGATGCCACCGTCGCAACCTGGCATAAAAAACCCGGCGACGCAGTCGTACGTGATGAAGTGCTGGTAGAAATCGAAACTGACAAAGTGGTACTGGAAGTACCGGCATCAGCAGACGGCATTCTGGATGCGGTTCTGGAAGATGAAGGTACAACGGTAACGTCTCGTCAGATCCTTGGTCGCCTGCGTGAAGGCAACAGCACCGGTAAAGAAACCAGCGCCAAATCTGAAGAGAAAGCGTCCACTCCGGCGCAACGCCAGCAGGCGTCTCTGGAAGAGCAAAACAACGATGCGTTAAGCCCGGCGATCCGTCGCCTGCTGGCTGAACACAACCTCGACGCCAGCGCCATTAAAGGCACCGGTGTGGGTGGTCGTCTGACTCGTGAAGATGTGGAAAAACATCTGGCGAAAGCCCCGGCGAAAGAGTCTGCTCCGGCAGCGGCTGCTCCGGCGGCGCAACCGGCTCTGGCTGCACGTAGCGAAAAACGTGTGCCGATGACTCGCCTGCGTAAGCGTGTGGCAGAGCGTCTGCTTGAAGCGAAAAACTCCACCGCTATGCTGACCACGTTCAACGAAGTCAACATGAAGCCGATTATGGATCTGCGTAAGCAGTACGGTGAAGCGTTTGAAAAACGTCACGGTATTCGTCTGGGCTTTATGTCCTTCTACGTGAAAGCGGTGGTTGAAGCCCTGAAACGTTACCCGGAAGTGAATGCTTCTATCGACGGCGATGATGTGGTTTACCACAACTATTTCGACGTCAGCATGGCGGTTTCTACGCCGCGCGGCCTGGTGACGCCGGTACTGCGTGATGTCGATACCCTAGGCATGGCAGACATCGAGAAGAAAATCAAAGAGCTGGCAGTTAAAGGCCGTGACGGCAAGCTGACGGTTGAAGATCTGACCGGTGGTAACTTCACCATCACCAATGGTGGTGTGTTCGGTTCCCTGATGTCTACGCCGATCATCAACCCGCCGCAGAGCGCAATTCTGGGTATGCACGCTATCAAAGATCGTCCGATGGCGGTGAATGGTCAGGTTGAGATCCTGCCGATGATGTACCTGGCGCTGTCCTACGATCACCGTCTGATCGATGGTCGCGAATCCGTGGGCTTCCTGGTAACGATCAAAGAGTTGCTGGAAGATCCGACTCGTCTGCTGCTGGACGTGTAGTAGTTTAAGCTTCACCTGCACTGTAGACCGACGTGGATAGGGTGTCGGTCTACGGTTTAAAAGATAACGATTACTGAAGGATGGACAGAACACATGAACTTACATGAATATCAG
Source organism: Escherichia sp. WS1368 (assembly GCF_046487485.1). Classification (NCBI taxonomy): domain Bacteria; kingdom Pseudomonadati; phylum Pseudomonadota; class Gammaproteobacteria; order Enterobacterales; family Enterobacteriaceae; genus Escherichia; species Escherichia sp. WS1368. The sequence continues at coordinate 178,251 of NZ_JBJQJI010000006.1, read as the reverse complement.
GCAAAACAACTTTTTGCCCGCTATGGCTTACCAGCACCGGTGGGTTATGCCTGTACTACTCCGCGCGAAGCAGAAGAAGCCGCTTCAAAAATCGGTGCCGGTCCGTGGGTAGTGAAATGTCAGGTTCACGCTGGTGGCCGCGGTAAAGCGGGCGGTGTGAAAGTGGTAAACAGCAAAGAAGACATCCGTGCTTTTGCAGAAAACTGGCTGGGCAAGCGTCTGGTAACGTATCAAACAGATGCCAATGGCCAACCGGTTAACCAGATTCTGGTTGAAGCAGCGACCGATATCGCTAAAGAGCTGTATCTCGGTGCCGTTGTTGACCGTAGTTCCCGTCGTGTGGTCTTTATGGCCTCCACCGAAGGCGGCGTGGAAATCGAAAAAGTGGCGGAAGAAACTCCGCACCTGATCCATAAAGTTGCGCTTGATCCGCTGACTGGCCCGATGCCGTATCAGGGACGCGAGCTGGCGTTCAAACTGGGTCTGGAAGGTAAACTGGTTCAGCAGTTCACCAAAATCTTCATGGGCCTGGCGACCATTTTCCTGGAGCGCGACCTGGCGCTGATCGAAATCAACCCGCTGGTCATCACTAAACAGGGCGATCTGATTTGCCTCGACGGCAAACTGGGTGCTGACGGCAACGCACTGTTCCGCCAGCCTGATCTGCGCGAAATGCGTGACCAGTCACAGGAAGATCCGCGTGAAGCACAGGCTGCACAGTGGGAACTGAACTACGTTGCGCTGGACGGTAACATCGGTTGTATGGTTAACGGCGCAGGTCTGGCGATGGGTACGATGGACATCGTTAAACTGCACGGCGGCGAACCGGCTAACTTCCTGGACGTTGGCGGCGGCGCAACCAAAGAACGTGTAACCGAAGCATTCAAAATCATCCTCTCTGACGACAAAGTGAAAGCCGTTCTGGTTAACATCTTCGGCGGTATCGTTCGTTGCGACCTGATCGCTGACGGTATCATCGGCGCGGTAGCGGAAGTGGGTGTTAACGTACCGGTCGTGGTACGTCTGGAAGGTAACAACGCCGAACTCGGCGCGAAGAAACTGGCTGACAGCGGCCTGAATATTATTGCAGCAAAAGGTCTGACGGATGCAGCTCAGCAGGTTGTTGCCGCAGTGGAGGGGAAATAATGTCCATTTTAATTGATAAAAACACCAAGGTTATCTGCCAGGGCTTTACCGGTAGCCAGGGGACTTTCCACTCTGAACAAGCCATTGCATACGGCACTAAAATGGTTGGCGGTGTAACCCCAGGTAAAGGCGGCACCACCCACCTCGGCCTGCCGGTGTTCAACACCGTGCGTGAAGCTGTTGCTGCTACTGGCGCTACCGCTTCTGTTATCTACGTACCAGCACCGTTCTGCAAAGACTCCATTCTGGAAGCCATCGATGCAGGCATCAAACTGATTATCACCATCACTGAAGGCATCCCGACGCTGGATATGCTGACTGTGAAAGTGAAACTGGACGAAGCTGGCGTTCGTATGATCGGCCCGAACTGCCCAGGCGTTATCACTCCGGGTGAATGCAAAATCGGTATCCAGCCGGGCCACATTCACAAACCGGGTAAAGTGGGTATCGTTTCCCGTTCCGGTACACTGACCTATGAAGCGGTTAAACAGACCACGGATTACGGTTTCGGTCAGTCGACCTGTGTCGGTATCGGCGGTGACCCGATCCCTGGCTCTAACTTTATCGACATCCTCGAAATGTTCGAAAAAGATCCGCAGACCGAAGCGATCGTGATGATCGGTGAGATCGGCGGTAGCGCTGAAGAAGAAGCGGCTGCGTACATCAAAGAGCACGTTACCAAGCCAGTTGTAGGTTACATCGCTGGTGTGACTGCGCCGAAAGGCAAACGTATGGGCCACGCGGGTGCCATCATTGCCGGTGGGAAAGGGACTGCGGATGAGAAATTCGCTGCTCTGGAAGCCGCAGGCGTGAAAACCGTTCGCAGCCTGGCGGATATCGGTGAAGTACTGAAAACTGTTCTGAAATAAATATCTGTAATAAGAAATAGCCCTCGCCGCTTCCCTCTACAGGAATGGCGAAGGGCTGTCGGTTTCGACATGGTTGGCCATCGTATGATGGCCTTTTTTATGCCTTAAATGTTAACCACGGTCGAAATCTGACCGCTGGCTTGACTGCATGACCACAGCCACTGTGGATTGCCGCAACCGACCGCAAGCCACGAATAAGAACGACGGCGAATTTCGAATCGTTACCTGATGCACTGGCTTCCCCGCGTTTGACCGTAGCGTTAAGTAAATCAACAAAAGCGATGTTCACCGCTTATCGTCAAGTCGTGCCATTTGTCAGCCAGGATCGGGTCTTTACCCCGGATATTGCAGCATCGCAAAAATTCTTAGAGGGATATGCTATAAATCAAAAATAAAATCTTTGTTGATTGTTTATCATAATATCCACAGATATGATAAATGATATCAATTTAATAATTTTCACTTAATGTGATTCCGGATAATTCGAAAGGCGCTGTGCTTTTCGGATTATTATTATCTGATTAAGATATTTGTCACGCCAGGCTTACTGGGTTATAAATGTCAATCATGATTCTTATAAATTATTTATTGCTGCTTTGGTTACCATTACTTCGTAATAAGTAATGTATTTTTGATGGTTTAAACTATTTTTAAGGGACGGCATTATGCGAGGAAAAATACCTAAAACGGAACTGCTGGTGACTTTTGAGGTCGTCGCACGTCATGAAAGTTATACCAGAGCGGCAGAGGAGTTAGCGTTGACCCAAAGTGCAGTATTCAGACAAGTGAGTGCGCTGGAGGAATTTTTACATACTCCGTTATTTTCACACTCTAAAAAACGTATTTTTCTTAATGATGCAGGGAAGTATTACCTGGGGATAGTAAAAGAAACATTAAATAAGCTGGAACGCGATACCAATACCATTATGACCTGGCAACCTACAGTTAAGGTTATTGAACTTGCCGTGAATCCTACGTTTAGTACCCACTGGTTAATCCCAAATTTACATGAATTCACAAAGTTACATCCCGATATTATTGTTAATATTCACTCTTTAGCTAATAACGGCGATTTTCTTAATCGGGAGTACGATGCTGTCATTATGCGCGAAAATTTTTGCGCGCCCTGGGCGGAAGTAGAATATCTCTTTGATGAGGAGATTTTGCCGGTATGCAGCGGCAGTTTGCTTGCAATGTCCGATCAAAAACTGTCAGTGGCAGAACTGCTTACAGAGTTACCACTTCTGCATCAAAGTACCCGTATTACTGGCTGGGAAGAGTGGTTTGCCTTATCTGGCGTTAGCAGTCCGCTGGTCAACAACGGACCACGTTTCGATTTGCTTTCAATGCTGATTGCCGCCGTGCGCTCTAATCTCGGCGTGGCGCTGTTACCACGGTTCGCTATTCAACATGATTTGGATAGTGGCGATATGGTGATTCCCTGTGATGTGCCTATTCGTACCGGTAATCGTTTTATTATGACGTGGCAGGAAGAGAAGTCTGACTCGCCGCACTTGCAGCAATTTCGTGAATGGTTGCTGGCGAAATCGGTTGTACCGCAGGCGATGTAAAACCTGCGCCTGGCGGGATGCCAGGCGCAGTTATTACCAGTCGATACCCGGCTGCGCCTGAATGCCGTTATCAAAAGCATGTTTGACGGGGCGGATTTCGCTGACCGTATCCGCCATTTTTAATATCTGACTGTGGCAACCGCGTCCGGTGACAATGACACTTTGTTGTGCCGGGCGGTTTTGCAGAGAAGCGATCACTTCTTCGGTATCCAGATAATGGTAAGCCAGCATATAGGTCAGCTCATCAAGCACCACTAAGTCGTAACGCTTGTCAGCCAGCATCCGTTTGCTTTCCGACCAGACCTCTTTCGCAGCGTCGATATCCGCTTGCCGGTTCTGTGTCTCCCAGGTAAAACCGGTTCCCATAATATGAAACTCAACCCCGAGCGGCTGGAGAAGGTTGTATTCGCCGTTGTCCCATTGCCCCTTGATGTACTGCGCAACCCCCACCGTTTTGCCATGACCCACCGCGCGCGTCACAGTACCAAACGCGGCAGTGGATTTCCCTTTGCCATTGCCGGTGAAAACAATCAAAATCCCTTTTTTCTCTATCGCCGCCGCGACGCGCGTATCGACCTGTTCCTTCAATTTCTGCTGGCGTTGCACATGCCGTTCAGTTGAAATTCGCGCTTCCATTCATTTTCCTTAATGTCCCGCAGGGCAACTGGCGCAGCGGTGTTGCTGCTCAAACTGACTAAAGAAATTATTGCCTTTATCATCTACCAGGATGAATGCGGGCAGATTTTCCACTTCCATCATCCACACCGCTTCCATACCCAGCTCCGGGTATTCCAGACAACGCAGACTTTTGACATATTCTTGCGCCAGTAACGCAGCTGCACCGCCAATACTACCCAGATTGAAGCCACCATGTTTGTGACAGGCATCGGTGACCTGCTGGCTGCGGTTACCTTTCGATAACATTACCAGACTGCCGCCAGCAGCCTGGAAGGTATCGACATAACCGTCCATTCGACCGCCCGTGGTTGGACCCAGTGAACCGCAGGCCATGTTCTCCGGTGTTTTCGCCGGGCCAGCGTAATAGACAATATGATGCTTCAGGTAATCCGGCATCGGTTCGCCGCTATCCAGCCGCGCTTTTATTTTGGCGTGGGCGATATCGCGCGCCACTACGATGGGACCACTTAACGACACGCGGGTACCTACCGGTAATCTGGCGAGATCCTGCATCACGTCACGCAACGGACGGTTTAGATCCAGTTGTACATGTTGCGCGTGATTTTCTTCCCGCAGTGAGGCTGGAATATATTGCCCCGGATTGTGTTCGAGTTTTTCCAGCCAGATACCGTGCTTGTTAATTTTTGCTTTGATATTGCGATCGGCAGAACAGGAGAGCGCCATAGCTATCGGGCAGGAGCCACCGTGACGCGGCAGACGAATGACGCGAATATCATGAGCGAAATATTTACCTCCAAATTGCGCACCAATACCAAATTGCTGACTGGCCTCGAGCAATACTTTTTCCAGCTCAATATCACGGAATGCTTGTCCTTGCTCGTTTCCGCTGGTGGGCAAATTGTCGTAATATTTCGTAGAGGCCAGCTTGGCAACTTTTAAGGTTTGATCGGCTGAAAGCCCTCCGACGACAAAGGCGATGTGGTAAGGCGGGCAGGCAGCGGTGCCCAGCGATTTCATTTTTTCGATTAAAAATGCGGTCAGTTTTTCTGGTTGCAATAAGGATTTGGTTTCCTGATAAAGTGCGGCTTTATTGGCGGAGCCGCCCCCTTTATTAACACAGAGAAAATGGTACTCATTACCAGCGACAGCGCTGATATCAATCTGCGCCGGGAGATTGGTTTGCGTATTGACTTCGGTATACATATCCAGCGGCGCATTTTGTGAAAAGCGCAGATTATTTTCCTGGAAAGTACTGTAAATGCCTTTGCTTAAGGCTTCAGCGTCGTTACCTCCCGTCCATATCTGTTGCCCTTTACTGGCAACAATAGTTGCGGTGCCGGTATCCTGACAGTTGGGTAATACCCCTTTTGCTGAGACTTCAGCATTACGTAATAACTGCAACGCAACGTATTTATCATTACTACTGGCCTGCGGATCGTTAAGAATGCTGGCGACCTGTTGCAAATGAGCGGAACGTAAGAAAAAAGAGGCTTCATAAAATGCCTGCCGGGCAAGCAGCGTTAATGCTTCAGGAGCGATTTTTATCACTTCTTCGCCGTCTAATTCCGTTACTGTAATATGTTGATCGCTAATTAATGTATATTCTGTACCGTCTTTGTTTTGTAGAAACGGTTCTTGCCAGATAAATGGTTTGGACATATTTCACTTTTCACCTTAAACGTTAGTTTTACTTAATTGCCGTCTAACTTCATGATCCGGCTTATAAAAATGCGTAGTCATTGGCTTCTGATTGCTTAAGATCCCCCTCAGGGCAGAGCAACGTTCGATTCATTGGGTTTTAATGCTTTACCCCGACAGCCCTCGCCGAAATGTTCGCCTTCCCACCGACTCACCATCGCAGCGCCCATTGCGTTGCTCATGACGTTTGTCGCTGAACGCCCCATATCAAGGAACGGATCAACGCCCATCAGCAAGATCAGCCCCGCTTCCGGAATATTGAACTGGTTGAGCGTGGCGGCGATAACCACCATTGAGGCGCGTGGTACGCCAGCCATTCCTTTCGAGGTCAACATCAGGATCAACAGCATGGTGATTTGCTCACCGATGGATAAATGGATATTGCAGGCCTGGGCGATGAAAACTGTGGCGAAGGAGCAGTAGGCCATTGATCCAACGAGATTAAATGAGTAGCCAATGGGTAAGACAAAGCTGGCAATTTTGGGGGAAACGCCAAATTGCTCCAGTTTTTCAAGCGTTCCCGGAAAAGCCGCTTCAGAACTGGATGTGGTAAATGCCAGCAGGGCGGGTTCCGAAAGGGCGCGGGTCAGGCGTCTGATGCAGGGGCCAACATAAACGATGGCCAGACCGATAAGCAGCACCCAAAGTAATAACATGGTGAAATAAAATTCACCCATAAAGATCCCGGCGCTCACCATAACTGCCAGTCCTCGTTCAGCAATCAATGCTGAAATAGCAGCGAATACGGTCAGGGGAGCGAAGAGCATGACGTAGCCAGTGAGCTTTAACATGGCATGTGCCAGCGAATCTAAGGCGTGAACGATGGCGCTGCCTTTCTCGCCAATCGCCGTCAGGCTACAGCCGAGGAAAATTGAGAACACCACGATTTGCAAAATTTCATTGTGCGCCATGGCATCGACAATGCTGGTGGGGAAAGCATGCGAAATAAATACTTTTAGCGTAAAGGGTTCTGACGCGACCACTCCGGTGGTTTCGGCTCCGTGTGCAACAAAATTAATTCCTGTGCCTGGCATGAAGAAATTTACTGTTATCAAGCCTAAGGCAATTGACAGCAATGAGGCGCAAATAAATAAAAAGAGTGTTTTAGAAAAAATACGACCAAGGGCTTTGGCATCTCCCATTTTAGCTATACCTACCACCAGGGTAGAGACCACTAACGGAGCGATAATCATTTTTATCAGTCGTAAGAAAATCGTCGTGAATATCGATATTTCTTGCGCATAGAGTTTTGCGGTTTCCGGTGAAGCAGTGTTATTGAGCACTACGCCGATAATCATTCCAAGTACCAGCGCCAAAAGAATCATCGTGGTTAAACTTATTTTCTTCATTTTTTCCTCCATCAGGTGCACCGCGATAAATCAGAATCAGGAGAAGTAGATGCTCGAATAGAGATTCAGGCATCTACCTGCTATTACAACCTTACAAATAGCTGAAGTGTTGAACTGCAATAAGTGACGGGATGTCAGTTGGCTAAAAGTGTTCGGATTTTTACAAATCGAAACTCATATTTAATAAAGGTGCATGTTGCTGTGCGCCATAGACATCATTGTCACCTACATTCCCGGAGATAATATCTCGTGGCATGACGATTTTTACTGCGTTAGAAGGATCAAACCAGACAATACGATGAATAAAGTCAGGTTCAACATGATATAAGCGCGCGATCAGTTCTGGGGTTAATTGCCCTGATGATTTAACTCGCTCATAGTTTTCTTTCGTTTTAAATAAAATATCTAAAACCAGTTCGTAAGGTCCGGCATTTTTCGAACGAATGACTTGCGCCAGTGAGACAATTGACTGTTTCATGCCTGAACTCCTTCTGGCGTCACCTGTTCAATATGGAAATCAAAACGCAGAGCGTCGTTGGCTTCAATCAGGTGATATATGGAAAATTCGTATACTGGCCCGCCCTGGATATCAGAAGGGGAGAACGGGAACGCCAGATTACCTGCGGTAGCGATGCGGTTTTCATAGCCGTAGTGCAGCATGGTAGAGCGCACCAGCGAGCAAACGCTGTTGGCAATTTCCTGGGTCGGTGCAACTACATCAAGGACAATCCCCAGCTCATGCCCGGCAGTTTGCATCGGTTCATGGTCTCCCATCACCCCGTTTTTGCCGTACAGGTGGAAATTGATGCGAATGCTGTCATCGTCGAGCGACAGGTTACGCGAAACGCTGGTTTTGACTTCATCGATGATTTTATCGATCCCGGCGATCATGATCGGGTCGCGCGTTCCTGCGATGGTCAGACAGCGGAAGCCCACTCGTCGCGCACCTTCCAGTTTCAGGGCATACGGCGTTTCTTCATGCTTAGAACCGCTGACGTACACTTCGCTGTCATTGACCGCTTTAAATGTGCAGCCTTTCAGGTTCAACACGCCGCCAGGTCCAGGCAGGAAGTAGGGATCGGATTTCTCATACAGTGTGTGTGCAGCCGCTGACGTTTCGGTAAATTTACGCTTCGGATTAAATGTCTTCAGCGTAAAGCCGTTGTCATCAATGATGCCCATCGCACAGTCAGAGCCTGAGCCGGGCGTTGCGGCGATTGCCGCGCATTCAAGGATTTTCCCACAATGCAGCGCCAGACCTTCATCAAAGCCTTGCATGATCGGAAGCGCAGCAAAGCAGGCCGGGTCGTAAGCGCGCCCGCCCAGCACCACTTGCGCGCCTTCTTTCAGCGCCCGCTGGAAGGGTTCGATGCCCATTTGCGCAACGATATACGTACTTTCGTCAATCGCGTCGTGGGTTAACGGCGGGACAAACTCCAGCGCCGTGATTTTGCCGTTATCCAGCGCCTGGTGGACGATGGCTTTGTCAACGTCTGCCGGGATCAGCGCCATTGAGAACGAGAGGTGCTCTTCCTGGGCAATCTCATGAATTATTTCTCGGCACCACTCCAGGTGTGGTGCGGCACCAGAACCGCCAGCCGTTCCGATCACCACCGGTATATTATTTTGCACGCCTGCGGTGATCATATAGCGCAGATCGCGCTTGACCCCTGCGCGATCGGTAAACGGTTTGCCTGCCCCGAGGTAGTGGGGGCCTGGATCGGAAGAGCCTGCATCAACGGCGATCAGATCGGGCGATTCTGCCATCGCTTTACGGAAGCTCTCTTCCGGGAATCCATACCCGAGGATTGCCGTTGGCGATAACACTTTAAAAGAACGAGCCATTTGTTAATCCTTAGCCTGCAACAGCGCGATAGTACGATTCATTTCGTTGAAGACGATATCGAGGCCTTCGTCAAAGCCCATCCCTGGCTTTACCAGCATACGCATAGGGCGAGCGGCAAGGGCGACGTGGACACAGGTGCGGGCACTGACATCAGTTTCATTGCAGGTGCCGCCCTGGTACGCTTCCATGCTGTGGCTATTGCAGTAAAGAACCGCATCGACGATGTTGTGAATACTGCCCAGATCCGGGGTTTTGATTTGCACCATGTGACAACTGGCGGCATCAGTAAAATCAACAATATCCTGGTAGGTGTTACACCATTCATCGGCCACAATTTTCACGCCGGAACCGAGGCGCGTCAGCTCTTTGGTAATCGCGGTCAGCAGGCGAATTTGATCGGGCTTGTTACCGGCATCGACCGGCCCTTCAATGTAGAGCGGCAGGCCTTGCGCTTCTTTTTCCAGGCTGGCGATGTATTGCGCACAGCGAAGCGGATCCATATCGAAGATCAGACCGATAGTGCCGTATACATCGATGTGCAGGGTAGGGTGGTAGCGTGCGCTGGTGCGCTTGCTCAGAATACGATCCGACAGCCAGCGGACATATTCGCGCAGTTTTTCACCTTTAAAGCCTAGTTTCTCTTCGACGTTATTAATCAGTGCATGGGGCAGCACGTCGATGCCCTTAAGGATCATCTTATCGACGGCGATATATCGATCGTCACCGCTCTGACCAAATAATGGAATGGATTCCGCCACGCGTGGCAACTGCCATTCATCGCAAACTACTTCAGTTTTCAGACGGCCGGTTGCCAGCGCGGTAGCATCAAGCAGCGCCTGTGATAATCCGTAGCGCACGGCGGTATGCAGCAAGTTGCCGTCAATACGCAATTTGTCGAAGAAACGGGCATTCGGCAGGAAAGCATCCACATCGCGGCCTACCAGTAATGGCTTGATATGGTCGTTGAGAAACGGAATAAAGTGCTCAGCGAGGAACAGTGGATCGCGACCACCTGCCCCGGAATACTGTACGGCAGCACAGTCACCTACGGCGACCGCGCCGTTTTCCAGAATCAACTGTACCGATACGCACTCCCCGGCCTGACGAACGGCGTTAAACCCCTGTGTTACCGGCTCCCCGGTATAAAAAAAGCCGTCATGACCCGCTCCGTTTTTTATCGCCTGCTGGTCATCGAAATAGAATGAGGAGTAGCCAGCGGTGAACAGGGCCTGTTTTATTTTCATTATGGTCTTCCTATTAATTTACTGTGGGATACAGCATTGATGTCATCTACAACCATCTGGAATGTCGGTTGGCGTCCTTCAAAGCGTGCGCGTTCAGCAACGTAATCGTGGTGGAGGTCGAGAATATCTTTTGGCAATGGAACGGCTCCAGCTTCCAGTACGCGTATCGCGCCGGTGTTGTCACGGACCGGAAGAATTTTGCCCGCGTTACACGCGGCTGGTGCAAACGGCACATCCAGTACGCCCGCTTCAAATGCCAGCACCGTACCGCGCGCAATATCACCATTACCCAGTTCGAACACTTTATTGAGTACCGCGCGAACCTCGCTCTTAATCAGTTCAATTTCCAGTTCAACCGCAGGGCACGGCGGGAATTTCTGCTCATTGACCATGTTGAGCATCTGGCGGGAGGCTTTCAGCCCCTGAATGTTGGCAGCGGCAGTCGGGATTCCACAGGCTTCGTGCGGACTTTTGGTGATGACTTTGGTGGCACCAGACATCCCCGCGACGGCTGCGCCCCAGGAGATAATAGCGAACGCTTTCGATTCGTCTTCCGGAAAGCCGCCCATCCACTGGTGAAACACGGTACTTAATTCATAGTCGGTATAGCCATAGCTCTGAAAATATTCGTGTGCAAGTTCACGCAGAGACTGGATCGCCGCAACATCCTGCGTCAGGCTGCCGACCTGTCCATAACCAACGGTGATAGATTTCACACCCTGTTCCAGCGCCAGCAAGCCTTCGATTATCGCGATAGAGTGCGAGATAAACGGCGGGATCAGCGTACCTGTTAGTGGGCCAAACGGTTCGCGGTTGATGCGGATCCCGTGTTCTTCATACATCCCCATTAAACGGTCGCAGTACTGCCAGTCGCGGATCGATTTTTCCAGCGTTACGCGTTTGGCATACGGAATGTTGTAGGAAATGCCGCCGCCTTCATAACTGGTAAAGCCGCTGGACATCGAGATTTCTGCCAGCAGACGCGCATCTGGCGTGCCGTGGCGGATCTGTAGCGGTTTTTGCAGGGCTTCGGTGAGGCGACGGCAAGCTGCGACACCATGGTTAACTACCGGCAAACCGTTCAGTTTAGAGGTTCCGGCTTCGATGGATTTTTTAATCCCTAAAGCCGCTTCTTCGTACCGATTCAGACGGGTATATGCATCGATAGTGCTCGGCAGCAGATCGCACTCTTCTTGTAGTGTTTTCAGTAGTTCGATGTGTTCGTCCATCAGCGCCACACCTGCGCGCGGTTGGCTAAGGGTTTTACCTTCCTTGTCTGCTTTCAACAGCGCAAGAGAGAAGCGTTTATGCTCAGGAATGGTTTGTTGGTATTTAACGCCATCTTCAAAGTTTTCAACATCCTTGCCGGTTTCCCAGGTTTTCAGTACCTGTTGCCGCTCGGTCATGAATTCGTCATGGGTTAATTTCTTATTTCGAAGTTCCATTGATTGCAGCCTTAATTGTTATAGGGTTAAGCATTGAATACTGGTGCGCGCGGCGGCCAGTGGATCGACTCTGGCGACGTTTGCCAGCAGTGGTAATAGCCCCCGGGAATCGCGGTAATATTCAAATTCGGTCGGTAAGAGAATGCGTTTACCGTCGTCGTTTAACTCGCGGTATTTCAACCAGTGATGCATATCGAACTGACTGGCACGCGAGAGCCAACCGCCGGAACCCACGACTTTACGCACGGTTGTCAGGTCACGTCCCATCTGTAAATCGACATTGCCGACGCAGGTGCAGACCTCTTTTTTGGTGCCCGCATGTCTTTCGGTGGCATAACCCACACACAGTCCGGCCAGGACGGTATCGAAATATTTTTCTTCTGCATTCGCGGGTAAGTAGTCGGGATGAGCGACTAGATGACGGAGGTAATGATAAAAAGCGTCCAACTGTGCGGGTTGCTTAGCAAAATTCACACTGACTAACTCTTTCGCACTTTCACCAACCACCATTGCCGAGACGCGCATTCCCAGATCGCCTTCCACCGTCCGTTTTACGAAGGGTTCCGGTACGCCATGTAAAACAGTGTCGGGCGAGAGCGTGTTGGCACAGGCGGAATAGACATCGGTGGTTGCACCGCCCATGTCGATCAGCATGAACTCTTTCCAGCTGTGATCGACGTTACTGATTGCCTTAACCAGTTCAAAGACCGTCCATGGTGTCGGCATTGGTTCTTCGCCTGTTTTATCAACAATGACATCCAGCCCTTTCCCTTTAACGATGCGTTTAAGGAATATGTCGCAGATAGCCTGGCGTGCAGCTAAAGGGTTCGGATGGTCAAGATCGGGCAGAACGTTGTCGACGATGGTCAGGTCTTTATGCCCGAGGATCTCCTGCACCTCGTCCTGAATATCCCGGTTTCCGGCATAAATAATGGCGCAGTCGAGTTTGGATTCTGCCAACACACGGGCGTTATTCAGTCCGTAGCTTTCTTCTCCGCCATCGGTGCCGCCGGTGAATAAGAGAATATCGGGCTGCGTTTCTTCCAGTGCCTGGATATCACGGCGGTTCAGCTTGTAGGCGTAATATTGCGCAATTTTAGCACCCGCAGAGTGAGCGGTTACTTTCGCGGTTTCCAGGGTGATAGAAGGCACCAATCCCATTGCGGCAACCGCCAGCCCACCTTTGGCAGAGGAGGAATACTTCAATGCAACCTCACCACTGTTTAACAGGGGGAGGGCATCATCTACGTTTAACACCTGGTCCAGGCTGGAGAAAAACCCCTTCGCCAGATGATGGGTGGTGGTTGGGGTCAGAACGTGGTTAACCAACGTTAACGCGTCCCCCTCCCGGGTGAAGAGGGCTGCTTTGGTCCACGTCGAACCAATATCGACAGAGACGATTTGCATCAGATTGCCTCTTCAAGAATGCGAGTATCAACGTTATGACGTTGGTTGATATCGTGGGCCATCAGCTGACAAACATCTTCTAAGTCATGACTTGGGGAAAAGACGCGATCAAATCCCATCTCTTTGAACTTGGTTTCCACGTCAGCGAAGTCATGTTTTCCGACCACCAGGTTACCGCCCACATAGAGCAGGATGTTACCCAGCCCACGCTCGATGCAGCATTCGCGCATGCCCAGACAATCGATATCGCCATGCCCATAGATAGAGGAGACGACAATCGCGTCAGCACCAGTTTCAATGGCAGCATCAATATATTCGTCCTGGCTGACCATTACGCCCAGATTAATAACTCTGAAGTCATGGTTGCTAAAAACGCGGTCCAGAACTTTATTGCCTACTGCATGGCAGTCCGCGCCAATAACGCCAATCACAAGTGTTGCTTTCTTCATGGGTAATCCTTTGTAAGACAGAGAGTAAAATAAGTTACACACGTCGTATTTATGGCCGCTCATAACGGCACAGGTTTAATATCACAGGAGTGTCTTTATCTGACCGTAATGTTGCAATTGATCTATTTTCAAAATGTCTTTCGGGAAATGATTGTTTAAAGTGTGTTTTCAAATTCTCATTTTAATTCAGTGTGTTATGTCAACTAATGTCATGAATGTTAAATTTTTAAAATTAACTTGATTTGATGTATTGAGATAATTGTGATCAACTTCTAATTTGCATTTTTGTGACGTGGCTTTAGCCATGAGTAAATGCATTTCATAAAAGTTAAGTCGAATTTCACTGCAATTCATCTCTGCTTAATGTAAAAATAATGTTGAAAATAACAAATAATTAATGATTCATGCGAATTATGACCTTTGTTAGCTCTTTTGATTTTTCGTAAAAAAGAAAAGTACATGAAGGTGCTACCAGTACGAGTAACGTTAATCAAAAGTTTTATTACGTCTGGCAATAACGCAGGCCATTTTCGCGACAGGAGGGATTTAATCAGTATAATCCTCATACAATAGGTCAGGATTTACTGAACCGTTAACGGGGATTTGGTGTTGAAATTTAGAAATGGCGGAGTCAATTAATGAAGACAATATCGGAAAAATGACAGTGTCAGAATTAATTTCAATTAATCCTTCTCGTTGTTGACCAAAAAAGATATTTATCTTGATTTCATTTGTACTACGGCAATCAATATGCAGTAATTTTTGATCGCTGAGATTTTCTGTTTCATAAATGTTTTTGGCGATAGTCGGATGTATTGATGCCAGACATCTGCTCAGATAAGCCAGATCCTTTAGGGAACACCCCGCTGAGTAGAGGATGTCAGAGAATTTTTGTGTGTCAACTGTTGTCTCTGAAGCGTATGTTGCATTGACAGGAAGGGTGTTGAACGAGATTTGAGATGGGATCATTATTTAAATCTTTCCGTGAGTAATAAAAATTAATCCCCGGGCATTGTTTGGCAATATTTGCCACAGGGAATATATAAAAATTAAAGTATTTGATTGGCATCGGTTAACTGATCAATAACCAGTGCCAGATTGGTAAACATTTTGAAAAAGCGATACTGGCTCGGAATATCTCTTTCAAAGACGAAACATTCAATGTCATTGTTTGAAAAATAAAGGACTAGTGTTGCTGATTCGTCAGGAAAAATATGGAAATATATCTGGTTACCAGAAGGAGGATAGTCCAGAAGAAGGGTATCTTTGCCCGTCACATACCTGTTGTGGTCGTGGATGCTACGCTCACACTTCATTAGAGGTGTCATGATACTCATGTATTCATCTGATGTTAATATATTAAAATCACCATCCATTTTAAAGAAACGATAAAGTAACAGTACATCCTCTTGCGTAACCGGTTCGTTTGTTTTTAGAGGGAAATAAGTGGGAACCAGAAGATGAGGTTCTAATCTATTTTGTTGAGCGCTATAACTAAATTTGAACATAAATTCCGGAACGCTCATCAATTGAGCGACATAATTATGCCTGGCTTCAAAAATTTTAACTTTTATCAGGTTAAATAAGTCTGTTTCGTCATCCTGTATTAAAAGACATTGGCCATAGCAGCCAGGCTTTTTTTCATTATAAGCAGAAACGGTTATTCTGTCAGGAGTGTCAACGTTATATCCAAAAGCCAGATAGTGACCTTCCTCATCGAGATTTGTTTCCAGGTTATTTAAATTCATCACATGAAGTGTTTGCAATGCTGATTCAATGAGCTGTTGACTCTCTGAGGTAAATGTTTCGCGCTGCGTTGTATAAAGTGTATCGATTCCAACGACTATCCGATGTGGGTCAAGGATGGCGGCAATCATCTTTATTACCTGCACAGTCACGGGTGATGTCATTGATTCTTTATCTGTTTTTAGAGAATCATTAGATGGCCAACCTGAGAAGCGATTGACAGCCGAACCGATATTATCAGGACTCATAGCAGCAACCTCATTGTAATCAAGCGAGGCGCTGAGCGTACTCGGCTATAGAAAAACTAACTTGCAAAAATCGCTCATTTTTCATTTATCAGGCGAAAGTGGCCTCTGTTCACTCAGAAACAATCACTCCCGCTAAGTCATACCTGTTTCATCGATACATTTAAGTGATTATTACTAATGAAACAATAACATAACGGGCATATGGTCGGTGCTCATAAAGGCAACAATCAATTAACTTTGATAAAAATATGTTATGTGAAATAGCAACAAATTGGCTACTCTAATCAATTGGTATTATAAAAAGTGGATAGGGCGGTTCTGTTAAATAAAACACTGTTTTTTTATCTATACTTTTTCATTGTAATAATTGTGTTGCATAAATATTTCACAATAAATTAACAATAAAATTACCAATGATCTATGGTTTATACATAATTAACATATTTGGTTGATTTTGATATAAATCAATTTTTAATTCTTGAAAAAAATCTGCAAAACACGATAAATTGTCGTAGATCAAATTGGTGAGATCGTGACAATTTCGCTATAAATTGATCACTGTCGAAAAATGCAAATTTGCTCAATAAAAACCTGTTTATTGTAAGGATTTTGCGGCGTAATATAATTACGGGATCAATTTGGTTTATTCATTAACATATTTGTAACTTTTTTATCATTGTCTTTTCCTCTTTTGATGAAATGGCAACGATAGAGGCGAGCAAATAATTTTGTATTGGGGCATGCGTGTGACCCTTTCTAACGGGGTTCACTCTCGGAGTCTTCATGCGATGAGCAAGGAGTCATGATGTTAGATATAGTCGAACTGTCGCGCTTACAGTTTGCCTTGACCGCGATGTACCACTTCCTTTTTGTGCCACTGACGCTCGGTATGGCGTTCCTGCTGGCCATTATGGAAACGGTCTACGTCCTTTCCGGCAAACAGATTTATAAAGATATGACCAAGTTCTGGGGCAAGTTGTTTGGTATCAACTTCGCTCTGGGTGTGGCTACCGGTCTGACTATGGAGTTCCAGTTCGGGACTAACTGGTCTTACTATTCCCACTATGTAGGGGATATCTTCGGTGCGCCGCTGGCAATCGAAGGTCTGATGGCCTTCTTCCTCGAATCCACCTTTGTAGGTCTGTTCTTCTTCGGTTGGGATCGTCTGGGTAAAGTTCAGCATATGTGTGTCACCTGGCTGGTGGCGCTCGGTTCAAACCTGTCCGCACTGTGGATTCTGGTTGCGAACGGCTGGATGCAAAACCCAATCGCGTCCGATTTCAACTTTGAAACTATGCGTATGGAGATGGTGAGCTTCTCCGAGCTGGTGCTTAACCCGGTTGCTCAGGTGAAATTCGTTCACACTGTAGCGTCTGGTTATGTGACTGGCGCGATGTTCATCCTCGGTATCAGCGCATGGTATATGCTGAAAGGTCGTGACTTCGCCTTCGCTAAACGCTCCTTTGCTATCGCTGCCAGCTTCGGTATGGCTGCCGTTCTGTCTGTTATTGTTCTGGGTGATGAATCTGGTTACGAAATGGGCGACGTGCAGAAAACCAAACTGGCTGCTATTGAAGCCGAGTGGGAAACGCAACCTGCGCCTGCTGCCTTTACTCTGTTCGGCATTCCTGATCAGGAAGAGGAGACGAACAAATTTGCGATCCAGATCCCTTACGCGCTGGGTATCATTGCAACGCGTTCCGTGGATACTCCAGTTATCGGCCTGAAAGAACTGATGGTGCAGCATGAAGAACGCATTCGTAACGGGATGAAGGCGTACTCTCTGCTCGAGCAACTGCGTTCTGGTTCTACCGACCAGGCGGTTCGTGACCAGTTCAATAGCATGAAGAAAGACCTCGGTTACGGTCTGCTGCTGAAACGCTATACGCCAAACGTGGCTGATGCGACTGAAGCGCAGATTCAACAGGCAACCAAAGACTCCATTCCGCGTGTAGCGCCGCTGTACTTCGCGTTCCGTATCATGGTGGCGTGTGGCTTCCTGCTGCTGGCAATCATCGCGCTCTCTTTCTGGAGTGTCATCCGCAACCGCATTGGCGAGAAAAAATGGCTGCTGCGCGCCGCGCTGTACGGTATTCCGCTGCCGTGGATTGCTGTAGAAGCGGGCTGGTTTGTGGCTGAATATGGCCGCCAACCGTGGGCTATCGGTGAAGTGCTGCCGACAGCTGTGGCGAACTCGTCACTGACCGCAGGCGATCTCATCTTCTCAATGGTGCTGATTTGCGGCCTGTATACCCTGTTCCTGGTGGCAGAATTGTTCTTAATGTTCAAGTTTGCACGCCTCGGCCCAAGCAGCCTGAAAACCGGTCGCTATCACTTTGAGCAGTCTTCCACGACTACTCAGCCGGCACGCTAAGACAGGAGTCGTCAAATGATCGATTATGAAGTATTGCGTTTTATCTGGTGGCTGCTGGTTGGCGTTCTGCTGATTGGTTTTGCAGTCACTGACGGTTTCGACATGGGGGTGGGCATGCTCACCCGTTTCCTCGGTCGTAACGACACCGAGCGTCGAATTATGATTAACTCCATCGCACCACACTGGGACGGTAACCAGGTTTGGCTGATCACCGCAGGCGGCGCACTCTTTGCTGCCTGGCCGATGGTCTATGCCGCTGCGTTCTCCGGCTTCTATGTGGCGATGATCCTCGTGCTGGCGTCTTTGTTCTTCCGTCCGGTCGGTTTTGACTACCGCTCCAAGATTGAAGAAACCCGCTGGCGTAACATGTGGGACTGGGGCATCTTCATTGGTAGCTTCGTTCCGCCGCTGGTGATTGGTGTAGCATTCGGTAACCTGTTGCAGGGCGTACCGTTCAACGTTGATGAATATCTGCGTCTGTACTACACCGGTAACTTCTTCCAGCTGCTTAACCCGTTCGGCCTGCTGGCTGGCGTGGTGAGCGTAGGGATGATCATTACTCAGGGCGCAACCTATCTGCAAATGCGTACCGTGGGCGAACTGCACCTGCGTACCCGTGCAACGGCTCAGGTGGCGGCACTGGTGACACTGGTCTGCTTCGCACTGGCTGGCGTATGGGTGATGTACGGTATCGATGGTTATGTTGTGAAATCAACAATGGACCATTACGCAGCCTCTAACCCGTTGAATAAAGAAGTGGTTCGTGAAGCTGGCGCATGGCTGGTTAACTTCAACAACACGCCAATTCTGTGGGCTATTCCGGCACTGGGTGTAGTTCTGCCGCTGCTGACCATCCTGACTGCTCGTATGGATAAAGCTGCGTGGGCGTTTGTGTTCTCCTCCCTGACGCTGGCCTGCATCATCCTGACTGCCGGTATCGCAATGTTCCCGTTTGTGATGCCGTCCAGCACCATGATGAACGCAAGTCTGACAATGTGGGATGCAACTTCCAGCCAGCTGACGCTTAACGTCATGACCTGGGTTGCGGTGGTTCTGGTACCGATCATTCTGCTCTACACCGCCTGGTGTTACTGGAAAATGTTCGGCCGTATCACCAAAGAAGATATTGAACGTAACACCCACTCTCTGTACTAAGTAAGGAGCTAAAAATGTGGTATTTCGCATGGATTCTGGGAACGCTTCTTGCCTGTTCGTTTGGGGTAATCACCGCGCTGGCGCTTGAGCACGTCGAATCAGGCAAAGCCGGTCAAGAAGACATCTGATGAGTAAGATTATCGCAACCTTGTATGCGGTAATGGACAAGCGCCCCCTGCGGGCGCTTTCCTTCGTGATGGCGCTTCTGTTAGCAGGATGTATGTTTTGGGACCCATCACGTTTCGCCGCGAAGACCAGTGAACTGGAAATCTGGCATGGTTTATTGCTGATGTGGGCCGTCTGTGCTGGTGTTATTCACGGCGTGGGCTTTCGTCCGCAGAAGGTTCTCTGGCAAGGGATTTTTTGCCCTTTGCTTGCCGATATTGTTCTCATTGTCGGGCTGATTTTCTTCTTCTTTTAAATCAGAATTCTCTTTAAAAATTTATGGGCCGCTCCAGGCCCATAAATTTTTACGCTCCCTTAACTTGCCCTCATTCCCAAACCTCAATCGCGCGCGTATAGTAGCAGCGTTTAAAAGCTCTAACTTTTGTTGCATTACCGGGATGTAAAGTGAATACAACGCTGTTTCGATGGCCGGTTCGCGTCTACTATGAAGATACCGATGCCGGTGGTGTGGTGTACCACGCCAGTTACGTCGCTTTTTATGAAAGAGCACGCACAGAGATGCTGCGTCATCATCACTTCAGTCAACAGGCGCTGATGGCTGAACGCGTTGCCTTTGTGGTACGTAAAATGACGGTGGAATATTACGCACCTGCGCGGCTCGACGATATGCTCGAAATACAGACTGAAATAACATCAATGCGTGGCACCTCTTTGGTTTTCACGCAACGTATTGTCAACGCCGAGAATACTTTGCTGAATGAAGCAGAGGTTCTGGTTGTTTGCGTTGACCCACTCAAAATGAAGCCTCGTGCGCTTCCCAAGTCTATTGTCGCGGAGTTTAAGCAGTGACTGACATGAATATCCTTGATTTGTTCCTGAAGGCTAGCCTTCTGGTTAAACTTATCATGTTGATTTTGATTGGTTTTTCAATCGCATCCTGGGCCATTATTATCCAGCGGACCCGTATTCTTAACGCAGCGGCGCGTGAAGCCGAAGCGTTTGAAGATAAATTCTGGTCTGGAATCGAACTCTCTCGCCTCTATCAAGAGAGTCAGGGGAAACGGGATAATCTGACTGGTTCGGAACAAATCTTTTACAGCGGGTTCAAAGAGTTTGTGCGCCTGCATCGTGCCAATAGCCATGCGCCGGAAGCCGTAGTGGAAGGGGCGTCGCGTGCTATGCGTATCTCCATGAACCGTGAACTTGAAAATCTGGAAACGCACATTCCGTTCCTCGGTACGGTTGGCTCCATCAGCCCGTATATTGGTCTGTTTGGTACGGTCTGGGGGATCATGCACGCCTTTATCGCCCTCGGGGCGGTAAAACAAGCAACACTGCAAATGGTTGCGCCCGGTATCGCAGAAGCGTTGATTGCGACGGCAATTGGTCTGTTCGCCGCAATTCCGGCGGTAATGGCTTATAACCGTCTCAACCAGCGCGTAAACAAACTGGAACTGAATTACGACAACTTTATGGAAGAGTTTACCGCGATTCTGCACCGCCAGGCGTTTACCGTTAGCGAGAGCAACAAGGGGTAAGCCATGGCCAGAGCGCGTGGACGAGGTCGTCGCGATCTCAAGTCCGAAATCAACATTGTACCGTTGCTGGACGTACTGCTGGTGCTGTTGCTGATCTTTATGGCGACAGCGCCCATCATCACCCAGAGCGTGGAGGTCGATCTGCCAGACGCTACTGAATCACAGGCGGTGAGCAGTAACGATAATCCGCCAGTGATTGTTGAAGTGTCTGGTATTGGTCAGTACACCGTGGTGGTTGAGAAAGATCGCCTGGAGCGTTTACCACCAGAGCAGGTGGTGGCGGAAGTGTCCAGCCGTTTCAAGGCCAACCCGAAAACGGTCTTTCTGATCGGTGGCGCAAAAGATGTGCCTTACGATGAAATAATTAAAGCACTGAACTTGTTACATAGTGCGGGTGTGAAATCGGTTGGTTTAATGACGCAGCCTATCTAAACATCTGCGTTTCCCTTGCTTGAAAGAGAGCGGGTAACAGGCGAACAGTTTTTGGAAACCGAGAGTGTCAAAGGCAACCGAACAAAACGACAAGCTCAAGCGGGCGATAATTATTTCAGCAGTGCTGCATGTCATCTTATTTGCGGCGCTGATCTGGAGTTCGTTCGATGAGAATATAGAAGCTTCAGCCGGAGGCGGCGGTGGTTCATCCATCGACGCTGTCATGGTTGATTCAGGTGCGGTAGTTGAGCAGTACAAACGCATGCAAAGCCAGGAATCAAGCGCGAAGCGTTCTGATGAGCAGCGCAAGATGAAAGAACAGCAGGCTGCTGAAGAACTGCGTGAGAAACAAGCGGCTGAACAGGAACGCCTGAAGCAACTTGAGAAAGAGCGGTTAGCTGCTCAGGAACAGAAAAAGCAGGCTGAAGAAGCCGCAAAACAGGCCGAGTTAAAGCAGAAGCAAGCGGAAGAAGCGGCAGCGAAAGCGGCGGCAGATGCTAAAGCGAAGGCCGAAGCGGATGCTAAAGCTGCGGAAGAAGCTGCGAAGAAAGCGGTTGCAGACGCGAAGAAAAAAGCAGAAGCAGAAGCCGCCAAAGCCGCAGCCGAAGCGCAGAAAAAAGCCGAGGCAGCCGCGGCGGCACTGAAGAAGAAAGCGGAAGCGGCAGAAGCAGCTGCAGCTGAAGCAAGAAAGAAAGCGGCAACTGAAGCTGCTGAAAAAGCCAAAGCAGAAGCTGAGAAGAAAGCGGCTGCTGAAAAGGCTGCAGCTGAGAAGAAAGCGGCTGCTGAAAAGGCTGCAGCTGATAAGAAAGCGGCAGCAGAGAAAGCTGCAGCCGACAAAAAAGCAGCAGAAAAAGCGGCTGCTGAAAAGGCAGCAGCTGATAAGAAAGCAGCGGCAGAAAAAGCCGCCGCAGACAAAAAAGCGGCAGCTGCAAAAGCAGCAGCTGAAAAAGCCGCTGCAGCAAAAGCTGCCGCAGAGGCAGATGATATTTTCGGTGAGCTAAGCTCTGGTAAGAATGCACCGAAAACGGGGGGAGGGGCGAAAGGGAACAATGCTTCGCCAGCCGGGAGTGGTAATACTAAAAACAATGGCGCATCAGGGGCCGATATCAATAACTATGCCGGGCAGATTAAATCTGCTATCGAAAGTAAGTTCTATGACGCATCGTCCTATGCAGGCAAAACCTGTACGCTGCGCATAAAACTGGCACCCGATGGTATGTTACTGGATATCAAACCTGAAGGTGGCGATCCCGCACTTTGTCAGGCTGCGTTGGCAGCAGCTAAACTTGCGAAGATCCCGAAACCACCAAGCCAGGCAGTATATGAAGTGTTCAAAAACGCGCCATTGGACTTCAAACCGTAATCGCGATGTTGACTGTTCCGACGGTCAACATCAGGCACCGGTTGCCACGGGGTTCTGGTAGTTTTGTGTATTTTAGTTTGTTAACATTCTGCTAAATTATCGTGGGCCATCGGTCCAGATAAGGGAGATATGATGAAGCAGGCATTACGAGTAGCATTTGGTTTTCTCATACTGTGGGCATCAGTTCTGCATGCTGAAGTCCGCATTGTGATCGACAGCGGTGTAGATTCCGGTCGTCCTATTGGTGTTGTTCCTTTCCAGTGGGCGGGTCCTGGTGCGGCACCTGAAGATATTGGCGGCATCGTTGCTGCTGACTTGCGTAACAGCGGTAAATTTAATCCGTTAGATCGCGCTCGTCTGCCACAGCAGCCGGGTAGTGCGCAGGAAGTACAACCAGCTGCATGGTCCGCGCTGGGTATTGACGCTGTAGTTGTCGGTCAGGTCACTCCGAATCCGGATGGTTCTTACAATGTTGCTTATCAACTTGTTGACACTGGCGGCGCACCGGGTACTGTACTTGCTCAGAACTCGTACAAAGTGAACAAGCAGTGGCTGCGTTATGCTGGTCATACCGCCAGTGATGAAGTGTTTGAAAAACTGACCGGCATTAAAGGTGCGTTCCGTACCCGTATTGCCTACGTTGTTCAGACCAACGGCGGTCAGTTCCCGTATGAACTGCGCGTATCTGACTATGACGGTTACAACCAGTTTGTCGTTCACCGTTCACCGCAGCCGCTGATGTCTCCGGCGTGGTCACCAGACGGTTCTAAACTGGCTTATGTGACCTTCGAAAGCGGTCGTTCCGCGCTGGTCATCCAAACGCTGGCAAATGGCGCTGTACGTCAGGTGGCTTCATTCCCGCGTCACAACGGTGCACCTGCATTCTCGCCAGACGGCAGCAAACTGGCATTCGCCTTGTCGAAAACCGGTAGTCTGAACCTGTACGTAATGGATTTGGCTTCTGGTCAGATCCGCCAGGTGACGGATGGTCGCAGTAACAATACCGAACCGACCTGGTTCCCGGACAGCCAGAACCTGGCATTTACTTCTGACCAGGCCGGTCGTCCACAGGTTTATAAAGTGAATATCAACGGCGGTGCGCCACAACGTATTACCTGGGAAGGTTCGCAGAACCAGGATGCGGATGTCAGCAGCGACGGTAAATTTATGGTAATGGTCAGCTCCAATGGTGGGCAGCAGCACATTGCCAAACAAGATCTGGCAACGGGAGGCGTACAAGTTCTGTCGTCCACGTTCCTGGATGAAACGCCAAGTCTGGCACCTAACGGCACTATGGTAATCTACAGCTCTTCTCAGGGGATGGGATCCGTGCTGAATTTGGTTTCTACAGATGGGCGTTTCAAAGCGCGTCTTCCGGCAACTGATGGACAGGTCAAATTCCCTGCCTGGTCGCCGTATCTGTGATAATAATTAATTGAATAGTAAAGGAATCATTGAAATGCAACTGAACAAAGTGCTGAAAGGGCTGATGATTGCTCTGCCTGTTATGGCAATTGCGGCATGTTCTTCCAACAAGAACGCCAGCAATGACGGCAGCGAAGGCATGCTGGGTGCCGGCACTGGTATGGATGCGAACGGCGGCAATGGCAACATGTCTTCCGAAGAGCAGGCTCGTCTGCAAATGCAACAGCTGCAGCAGAACAACATCGTTTACTTCGATCTGGACAAGTACGATATCCGTTCTGACTTCGCTCAAATGCTGGATGCACACGCAAACTTCCTGCGTAGCAACCCGTCTTACAAAGTCACCGTAGAAGGTCACGCGGACGAACGTGGTACTCCGGAATACAACATCTCCCTGGGTGAACGTCGTGCGAACGCCGTTAAGATGTACCTGCAGGGTAAAGGCGTTTCTGCAGACCAGATCTCCATCGTTTCTTACGGTAAAGAAAAACCTGCAGTACTGGGTCATGACGAAGCGGCATACTCCAAAAACCGTCGTGCGGTACTGGTTTACTAAGAGAATTGCATGAGCAGTAACTTCAGACATCAACTATTGAGTCTGTCGTTACTGGTTGGTATAGCGGCCCCCTGGGCCGCTTTTGCTCAGGCACCAATCAGTAGTGTCGGCTCAGGCTCGGTCGAAGACCGCGTCACTCAACTTGAGCGTATTTCAAATGCTCACAGCCAGCTTTTAACCCAACTCCAGCAACAACTCTCTGATAATCAATCCGATATTGATTCCCTGCGTGGTCAGATTCAGGAAAATCAGTATCAACTGAATCAGGTCGTGGAGCGGCAAAAGCAGATCCTGTTGCAGATCGATAGCCTCAGCAGCGGTGGTGCAGCGGCGCAATCAACCAGCGGCGATCAAAGCGGTGCGGCGGCATCAACGACGCCGACAGCTGATGCTGGTACTGCGAATGCTGGCGCGCCGGTGAAAAGCGGTGATGCAAACACGGATTACAATGCAGCTATTGCGCTGGTGCAGGATAAATCCCGCCAGGATGACGCAATGGTGGCATTTCAGAATTTCATCAAAAATTACCCTGATTCAACTTACCTGCCAAACGCCAATTATTGGCTGGGTCAGTTAAACTACAACAAGGGTAAAAAAGATGATGCGGCGTATTATTTTGCTTCGGTAGTGAAAAACTATCCGAAGTCACCAAAGGCTGCAGATGCGATGTTTAAAGTCGGCGTCATCATGCAGGACAAAGGTGATACCGCAAAAGCGAAAGCCGTATACCAGCAGGTTATCAGTAAATACCCTGGTACTGATGGCGCTAAACAGGCACAAAAACGTCTTAACGCGATGTAATGCATAACACACGACCAGAAGTCGCATTATTTCTGGTCGTGTCGTGCGAATCATAAGCAGTTGAGTGATCTACATCGAAATTTTTGTTGCGCTCAAGTCTGAAATCAGTAATATATGCCGCCGTTGCCACGGGATATCAAACAAACCGAAAGCAACGAAAAAGTGGGTCGTTAGCTCAGTTGGTAGAGCAGTTGACTTTTAATCAATTGGTCGCAGGTTCGAATCCTGCACGACCCACCACTAACCTAGTTAGTTGTAGTATCCAGCGTAGTATCGGGTGATTAGCTCAGCTGGGAGAGCACCTCCCTTACAAGGAGGGGGTCGGCGGTTCGATCCCGTCATCACCCACCACCGGGTCGTTAGCTCAGTTGGTAGAGCAGTTGACTTTTAATCAATTGGTCGCAGGTTCGAATCCTGCACGACCCACCACTAATTACGGTGGGTTCGGTGGAAGTAGTTTGTAGTATCCAGCGCAGTATCGGGTGATTAGCTCAGCTGGGAGAGCACCTCCCTTACAAGGAGGGGGTCGGCGGTTCGATCCCGTCATCACCCACCACTCGGGTCGTTAGCTCAGTTGGTAGAGCAGTTGACTTTTAATCAATTGGTCGCAGGTTCGAATCCTGCACGACCCACCAATTTTAACATCAAACTCAGATGTTAAGCGTGAAGGATAACGTTGCGCCAGCAACGGCCCGAAGGGCGAGCGAAGCGAGTCATCCTGCACGACCCACCAATTTTAAAGATTGGTTCCGAGTAGAAATCTTTCAGGTAACACCCGTATGGGTCGTTAGCTCAGTTGGTAGAGCAGTTGACTTTTAATCAATTGGTCGCAGGTTCGAATCCTGCACGACCCACCATCCTGAATGATTAAAGCAGCATAATCCCGCAAGGGGTCGTTAGCTCAGTTGGTAGAGCAGTTGACTTTTAATCAATTGGTCGCAGGTTCGAATCCTGCACGACCCACCAATGTAAAAAAGCGCCCTAAAGGCGCTTTTTTGCTATTCAGGCATCTCTCAATTTCAATTCTTAACCCTGATGACATACTCCGCGCTTGCTGCGTAAACAACTCTACGTCGGAGGAATAAGACGCAAAGTGTGGCATTCGTCATCTCATACGTAATTCGAGTGACTTTTCCCCACCATTCGACTATCTTGTTTAGCATATAAAACAAATTTCACCGATAACAGCGAATATTACGCTCATGTCGGTTTTAACGTTAAGCCTGTAAAACGAGATGGTAAGATGAGCGTGATGTTTGATCCAGACACGGCGATTTATCCTTTCCCCCCGAAGCCGACGCCGTTAAGCATTGATGAAAAAGCGTATTACCGCGAGAAGATAAAACGTCTGCTAAAAGAACGTAATGCGGTGATGGTTGCCCATTACTATACCGATCCCGAAATTCAACAACTGGCAGAAGAAACCGGTGGCTGTATTTCTGATTCTCTGGAAATGGCGCGCTTCGGTGCAAAGCATCCCGCTTCTACGTTGTTAGTCGCTGGGGTGAGATTTATGGGAGAAACCGCCAAAATTCTCAGTCCGGAAAAAACAATTCTGATGCCGACACTTCAGGCTGAATGTTCACTGGATCTCGGCTGCCCTGTTGAAGAATTTAACGCATTTTGCGATGCCCATCCCGATCATACTGTCGTTGTCTACGCCAACACTTCTGCTGCGGTAAAAGCGCGGGCAGATTGGGTGGTAACTTCAAGCATTGCCGTCGAACTTATTGATCATCTGGATAGTTTGGGTGAAAAAATCATCTGGGCTCCCGACAAACATCTGGGGCGTTACGTGCAAAAACAGACGGGCGCAGACATTTTATGCTGGCAGGGTGCCTGCATTGTGCATGATGAATTTAAGACTCAGGCGTTAACCCGCTTGCAAGAAGAATACCCGGATGCTGCCATACTGGTGCATCCAGAATCACCACAAGCTATTGTCGATATGGCGGATGCGGTCGGTTCCACCAGTCAACTGATCGCTGCTGCGAAAACATTGCCACATCAGAGGCTTATTGTGGCAACCGATCGGGGTATTTTCTACAAAATGCAGCAGGCGGTGCCAGATAAAGAGTTACTGGAAGCACCAACCGCAGGTGAGGGTGCAACCTGCCGCAGCTGCGCGCATTGTCCGTGGATGGCCATGAATGGCCTTCAGGCCATCGCAGAGGCATTAGAACAGGAAGGAAGCAATCACGAGGTTCATGTTGATGAAAGGCTGCGAGAGAGGGCGCTGGTGCCGCTCAATCGTATGCTGGATTTTGCGGCTACACTACGTGGATAACGAATAATAAGGCGTAACGTTACGCTTTGGGGGAAAGATGGATTTTTTTAGTGTGCAGAATATCCTGGTACATATACCAATAGGAGCAGGCGGTTATGATCTCTCATGGATCGAAGCGGTAGGCACGATCGCTGGGTTGCTGTGTATTGGCCTTGCCAGTATGGAGAAGATCAGCAACTACTTCTTTGGCCTGATCAACGTCACCTTGTTTGGCATTATTTTCTTTCAGATTCAGCTGTATGCCAGCCTGCTATTACAGGTGTTTTTCTTTGCCGCGAATATTTACGGTTGGTATGCGTGGTCGCGACAAACCAGTCAGAACGAGGCGGAGTTGAAAATTCGCTGGTTGCCATTGCCGAAGGCGCTCAGCTGGTTGGCGGTTTGCGTTGTTTCGATTGGTCTGATGACGGTATTTATCAATCCGGTGTTTGCATTTTTGACCCGCGTGGCAGTCATGATCATGCAAGCATTAGGATTACAGGTTGCGATGCCTGAACTACAGCCGGACGCTTTCCCGTTCTGGGATTCATGCATGATGGTGTTATCCATCGTGGCAATGATTCTGATGACGCGTAAGTATGTGGAAAACTGGCTGTTGTGGGTGATTATTAACGTGATTAGCGTCGTTATTTTTGCACTTCAGGGCGTTTACGCCATGTCTCTGGAGTACATCATCCTGACCTTTATTGCGCTTAACGGCAGCCGGATGTGGATCAACAGCGCACGCGAAAGAGGTTCACGCGCGCTGTCCCATTAATGGTGATGATGTGAATGGCCAGACACCCCTTCATTCAGGTGGCAGTCTGGCCCATGACAAGGTTGATATTCCATCTGAATAGTGGCGTGCTCAATCTGATAGTGATCCATCAGGTAGTGTTGGATCTGATCTAACAAGGCATCGTGATCGTGTGGCGGGATCACCTGCACATGCAGCGTCATCACCGGCTTCTCGCCTACCATCCATACATGTACATGGTGCACATTGCGGACTTCCGAGATTTCCCGGCACATACGACGCTTCAGTTCGGCGATATCCAGCGATACCGGTGCACCTTCAAGTAATTCATTCACGCTATCTTTCAACAGTCGCCACGCGCTACGCAGAACCAGAAGCGACACCAGTATTGAGAGAATGGGGTCAGCAGGTGTCCAGCCGGTCCAGATAATAATCAACGCGGCAATAATAGCCCCAACCGAACCCAGCAGGTCCCCGAGCACATGCAGTGCCGCTGCTCGCACGTTGAGGTTTTTCTCTTCGCTGCCGTGATGAAGTAACCAGAAAGAAAGTATATTTGCCAGCAGCCCAGCCACGGCAATTGCCATCATCATGCCGCCCTCGACCGGACGCGGAGTGCGGAAGCGTTCTATCGCCTCCCAGACAATCAAAATAGTAATCACCACCAGGGCGATGGCATTCACAAACGCCGCGAGCGTGGTCAATCTTAGCCAACCGAAAGTGTGGCGAATGGTGGGAGGACGACGGGAAAATTGCACTGCGAGTAGGGCGAAAAGCAGGGCGGCAGTATCGGTCAACATATGACCCGCATCGGCCAGCAATGCCAGAGAACCGGAAAGAAAACCACCAATGACTTCTACGAGCATAAACCCGGCAGTCACGCCGAAAGCATACAACAAGCGACGAGCATTATTATCTTCTGGCAGGTGTGAGGAAGTGTGTGAGTGTGAGTGCGCCATGACGAGTCATCCCTTAATTATTCTCACTTAACTTTATGACATCATACTGCTTTTAGAAGGGAAAAATTAAAAGGGAGAGACTCCGCTCTCCCATTATTGGCTATTTCGCAGGGTTACTGCGTGGTACCGTCGGTTTTGGTATCGACATCATTGTTGATGCCATCACCAGTTTGTACCTTTTTATTGATATCCGGACAGCGACCATCTTTGCACATGGTGTTCTTGTGCTCTTCATCTTTGGTCATGCCGTCATTGTTCATTGAAGAACCATCCGGATGCAGCATTGTGCCGCCAGAACCGGTATTTACCCCGTTATTGTCGACGTTATTTGGCGCGACATTTTCACGGGCATCAGGGGCTACCTGGCCCGCATCAGCTGCGGCGTTTGCCTGGCCGTTATTGCTTTGCGCTCCGCTATCGGCAGCCAGTGCGGCACCGCTGGCAAGGCTTAGAGTGGCAGTCAAAAATAGTGTGGCCAGTTTTGTCATTTTCATAGGATGCTCCTGTTATGGTCGTTATGTCGGATAACCTCTTCCAACAGTGCATTTGCAGGTGAATATAAGGCAATGGTTTAAGATTTCAGCCAAGCAAAGATACCCAGCAGAGAATCTTGAAATAATTAACAAACAAAGGAGTTACAGTTAGAAATTGTAGGAGAGATCTCGTTTTTCGCGACAATCTGGCGTTTTTCTTGCTAATTCCAGGATTAATCCGTTCATAGTGTAAAACCCCGTTTACACATTCTGACGGAAGATATAGATTGGAAGTATTGCATTCACTAAGATAAGTATGGCAACACTGGAACAGACATGAATTATCAGAACGACGATTTACGCATCAAAGAAATCAAAGAGTTACTTCCTCCTGTCGCATTGCTGGAAAAATTCCCCGCTACTGAAAATGCCGCGAATACGGTCGCCCATGCCCGAAAAGCGATCCATAAAATCCTGAAAGGTAATGATGATCGCCTGTTGGTGGTGATTGGTCCGTGCTCAATTCATGATCCTGTCGCGGCTAAAGAGTATGCCGCTCGCTTGCTGACGCTGCGTGAAGAGCTGCAAGATGAGCTGGAAATCGTGATGCGCGTCTATTTTGAAAAGCCGCGTACTACGGTGGGCTGGAAAGGGCTGATTAACGATCCGCATATGGATAACAGCTTCCAGATCAACGACGGTCTGCGTATTGCCCGCAAATTGCTGCTCGATATTAACGACAGCGGTCTGCCAGCGGCGGGTGAATTCCTGGATATGATCACCCCACAATATCTCGCTGACCTGATGAGCTGGGGCGCAATTGGCGCACGTACTACGGAATCGCAGGTGCACCGCGAACTGGCATCAGGGCTTTCTTGCCCGGTAGGCTTCAAAAATGGCACCGACGGTACGATTAAAGTGGCTATCGATGCCATTAATGCCGCCGGTACGCCGCACTGCTTCCTGTCCGTAACGAAATGGGGGCATTCGGCGATTGTGAATACCAGCGGTAACGGCGATTGCCATATCATTCTGCGCGGTGGTAAAGAGCCTAACTACAGCGCGAAGCACGTTGCTGAAGTGAAAGAAGGGCTGAACAAAGCAGGCCTGCCAGCACAGGTGATGATCGATTTCAGCCATGCTAACTCGTCAAAACAATTCAAAAAGCAGATGGATGTTTGTGCTGACGTTTGCCAGCAGATTGCCGGTGGCGAAAAGGCCATTATTGGCGTGATGGTGGAAAGCCATCTGGTGGAAGGCAATCAGAGCCTCGAGAGTGGGGAACCGCTGGCCTATGGCAAGAGCATCACTGATGCCTGCATCGGCTGGGAAGATACCGATGCTCTGTTACGTCAACTGGCGAATGCAGTAAAAGCGCGTCGCGGGTAAGGTTTAATTGTCGGATGCGCCGTCAGAGTGGCATATCCGATGAATCACCGTAGCCCTGATAAGACGCGCAGCGTAGCATCAGGCAATGTGCTCCATTGTTAGCAACGACAAACAAAAAAGCCGACTCACTTGCAGTCGGCTTTCTCATTTTTAAACGAATGACGTTTACTTCGCTTTACCCTGGTTCGCAACGGCTGCTGCTTTCGCCGCGATCTCGTCAGCATTACCCAGATAATAGCGTTTCAGCGGTTTGAAGTTCTCGTCAAACTCATAAACCAGCGGCACGCCGGTCGGGATATTCAGCTCAAGAATCTCTTCTTCGCTCATGTTATCAAGATATTTCACCAGCGCACGTAACGAGTTACCGTGTGCAGCGATGATTACGCGCTCACCGCTCTTCATACGCGGTAGAATAGTTTCATTCCAGTAAGGGATCACGCGGTCAATGGTCAGCGCCAGGCTTTCCGTCAGTGGCAGTTCTTTCTCGCTCAGCTTCGCGTAACGTGGATCGTGACCCGGATAACGCTCATCATCTTTAGTCAGTTCCGGCGGAGTCACTGCAAAACCACGACGCCACTGTTTCACCTGCTCGTCGCCATACTTTTCAGCAGTTTCCGCTTTGTTCAGACCCTGCAACGCACCGTAGTGACGTTCGTTCAGTTTCCAGGATTTCTCAACGGGCAGCCATGCCTGATCCAGTTCGTCCAGCACATTCCACAGGGTATGAATAGCGCGTTTCAGCACAGAGGTGTAAGCAAAGTCAAAGCTGTAACCTTCCTCTTTCAGCAGCTTACCTGCTGCTTTTGCTTCGCTTACGCCTTTCTCAGACAGATCCACGTCGTACCAACCGGTGAAACGGTTTTCTTTGTTCCACTGACTTTCGCCATGACGAACCAGAACCAGCTTAGTTACAGCCATATACTTACTCCTCAAATCATCTTTTAATGATAATAATTCTCATTATATTGCCGTGACGAAGCAACAGCAATGCTTACGCATAACCATAGCGAAAATAGTGTCGCAGTGTAAGGTTGTTGTGAATATTGAGTTGCAAATATGTCGGTGTTTGCTGGTGATTTGAACAATATGAGGATAAAGCCCTCATGACGAGGGCTTAACATTACTGAGCAATAAACTGATATTCCGTCAGGCTGGAATACTCTTCGCCAGGACGCAGGAAGCAGTCTGGTTGCGGCCATTCAGGGTGGTTCGGGCTGTCCGGCAGAAATTCGCTTTCCAGAGCCAGCCCTTGCCAGTCGGCGTAAGGTTCGGTTCCCCGCGACGGTGTGCCGCCGAGGAAGTTGCCGGAGTAGAATTGCAGAGCCGGAGCGGTGGTGTAGACCTTCAGCTGCAATTTTTCATCTGCTGACCAGACATGCGCCGCCACTTTCTTGCCATCGCCTTTGGCCTGTAACAAGAACGCGTGATCGTAACCTTTCACTTTGCGCTGATCGTCGTCGGCAAGAAACTCACTGGCGATGATTTTGGCGCTGCGGAAATCAAAAGACGTTCCGGCGACAGATTTCAGGCCGTCGTGCGGAATGCCGCCTTCATCAACCGGCAGATATTCGTCCGCCAGAATCTGCAACTTGTGATTGCGCACGTCAGACTGCTCGCCGTCAAGATTGAAATAGACGTGATTAGTCATATTCACCGGGCAAGGTTTATCAACTGTGGCGCGATAAGTAATGGAGATACGGTTATCGTCGGTCAGACGATATTGCACCGTCGCGCCGAGATTACCCGGGAAGCCCTGATCGCCATCATCTGAACTCAGGGCAAACAGCACCTGACGATCATTCTGGTTCACAATCTGCCAGCGACGTTTGTCGAACCCTTCCGGGCCGCCGTGCAGCTGGTTAACGCCCTGACTTGGTGAAAGCGTCACGGTTTCACCGTCAAAGGTATAACGGCTATTGGCGATGCGGTTGGCATAACGACCAATAGAGGCCCCCAGAAATGCGGCCTGATCCTGATAGCATTCCGGGCTGGCGCAGCCAAGCAGCGCCTCTCGGACGCTGCCATCGGAAAGCGGAATACGGGCGGAAAGTAAAGTCGAACCCCAGTCCATCAGCGTGACTACCATCCCTGCGTTGTTACGCAAAGTTAACAGTCGGTACGGCTGACCATCGGGTGCCAGTGCGGGAGTTTCGTTCAGCACTGTCCTGCTCCTTGTGATGGTTTACAAACGTAAAAAGTCTCTTTAATACCTGTTTTTGCTTCATATTGTTCAGCGACAGCTTGCTGTACGGCAGGCACCAGCTCTTCCGGGATCAGCGCGACGATACAGCCGCCAAATCCGCCGCCGGTCATGCGTACGCCACCTTTGTCGCCAATCACAGCTTTGACGATTTCTACCAGAGTGTCAATTTGCGGAACGGTGATTTCGAAATCATCGCGCATAGAGGCATGAGACTCCGCCATCAACTCGCCCATACGTTTCAGGTCGCCTTGCTCCAGCGCGCTGGCAGCTTCAACGGTGCGGGCGTTTTCAGTCAGGATATGACGCACGCGTTTCGCCACGATTGGGTCCAGTTCATGCGCAACAGCGTTGAACTCTTCAATGGTGACATCGCGCAGGGCTGGCTGCTGGAAGAAACGCGCACCGGTTTCGCACTGTTCACGACGGGTGTTGTATTCGCTGCCAACCAGGGTACGTTTGAAGTTACTGTTGATAATGACGACAGCCACACCTTTCGGCATGGAGACTGCTTTGGTACCCAGTGAACGGCAATCGATCAGCAAGGCATGATCTTTCTTGCCGAGTGCGGAAATTAGCTGATCCATGATCCCGCAGTTACAGCCAACAAACTGGTTTTCTGCTTCCTGGCCGTTAAGCGCGATTTGTGCGCCGTCCAGCGGCAGATGATAAAGCTGCTGCAATACGGTTCCGACTGCGACTTCCAGTGAGGCGGAAGAACTTAACCCGGCACCCTGCGGCACGTTGCCGCTAATCACCATGTCCACGCCGCCGAAGCTGTTGTTACGCAGTTGCAGATGTTTCACCACGCCACGAACGTAGTTAGCCCATTGATAGTTTTCATGTGCGACAATGGGCGCATCAAGGGAAAACTCGTCGAGCTGATTTTCATAATCGGCTGCCATTACGCGAACTTTACGGTCATCGCGTGGCGCACAACTGATCACGGTTTGATAATCAATCGCGCAGGGCAGAACGAAACCGTCGTTGTAGTCGGTGTGTTCACCAATCAAATTCACGCGGCCAGGCGCCTGAATGGTGTGAGTGGCAGGGTAGCCAAATGCGTTGGCAAACAGAGATTGTGTTTTTTCTTTCAGACTCATTTCTTACACTCCGGATTCGCGAAAATGGATATCGCTGACTGCGCGCAAACGCTCTGCTGCCTGTTCTGCGGTCAGGTCTCGCTGGGTCTCTGCCAGCATTTCATAACCAACCATAAATTTACGTACGGTGGCGGAGCGCAACAGAGGCGGATAAAAGTGCGCGTGCAGCTGCCAGTGTTGATTCTCTTCGCCATTAAACGGTGCGCCGTGCCAGCCCATAGAGTAGGGGAAGGAGCACTGGAAGAGGTTGTCATAACGACTGGTCAGCTTTTTCAACGCCAGCGCCAAATCGCTGCGCTGGCCGTCGGTCAAATCGGTGATCCGCAAAACGTGGGCTTTGGGCAGTAGTAGCGTTTCGAACGGCCAGGCAGCCCAGTAAGGCACTACGGCTAACCAGTGTTCGGTTTCGACAACGGTACGGCTACCGTCTGCCAGCTCGCGCTGAACATAATCCACCAGCATTGGTGATTTCTGTTCGGCAAAATATTCTTTTTGCAGGCGGTCTTCACGCTCAGCTTCGTTAGGCAGGAAGCTATTTGCCCAAATCTGTCCGTGCGGATGCGGGTTAGAGCAGCCCATCGCCGCACCTTTGTTTTCAAAGACCTGCACCCATGGGTATGTTTTCCCCAGTTCTGCGGTTTGCTCCTGCCAGGTTTTGACGATTTCCGTCAATGCCGCAACGCTCAGTTCTGGCAACGTTTTACTGTGATCCGGTGAAAAGCAGATCACCCGGCTGGTACCGCGCGCGCTCTGGCAACGCATCAGCGGATCTTTGCTTTCTGGCGCATCTGGCGTGTCAGACATCAAGGCCGCAAAGTCATTAGTGAAAACGTAAGTCCCGGTGTAATCGGGGTTTTTATCGCCTGTCACCCGCACATTACCTGCGCAGAGGAAGCAATCTGGATCATGCGCAGGTAACACCTGTTTGGCTGGCGTTTCCTGCGCCCCCTGCCAGGGGCGCTTAGCGCGGTGCGGTGAAACCAGAATCCATTGCCCGGTGAGCGGGTTGTAGCGGCGATGTGGATGATCAACGGGATTAAATTGCGTCATGGTCGTTCCTTAATCGGGATATCCCTGTGGATGGCGTGACTGCCAGTGCCAGGTGTCCTGCGCCATTTCATCGAGTGTGCGCGTCACGCGCCAGTTCAGTTCACGGTCGGCTTTGCTGGCGTCCGCCCAGTAGGCCGGAAGGTCGCCCTCGCGACGCGGTGCAAAATGATAGTTAACCGGTTTGCCGCAGGCTTTGCTGAAGGCATTAACCACGTCCAGCACGCTGCTGCCTACGCCAGCGCCGAGGTTGTAGATGTGTACGCCTGGCTTGTTCGCCAGTTTCTCCATCGCCACGACGTGACCGTCCGCCAGATCCATTACGTGG
Organism: Escherichia sp. WS1368; assembly: GCF_046487485.1. Taxonomy (NCBI): domain Bacteria; kingdom Pseudomonadati; phylum Pseudomonadota; class Gammaproteobacteria; order Enterobacterales; family Enterobacteriaceae; genus Escherichia; species Escherichia sp. WS1368. Next base: position 142,302 of record NZ_JBJQJI010000006.1, on the reverse strand, counting down.
ATGTAATCGCGCACGCCAGTACCGTCTTCGGTCGGATAATCGTTACCAAAAATCGCCAGCGAGTCGCGACGGCCTACAGCAACCTGGGCGATGTATGGCATCAGATTATTCGGAATGCCTTGCGGATCTTCGCCCATATCGCCCGACGGATGCGCGCCAACCGGGTTGAAGTAGCGCAGCAGGGCAATGCTCCAGTCCGGCTGGGCTTTTTGCAGATCGGTGAGGATCTGTTCCACCATTAGCTTGCTTTTGCCGTAAGGGCTTTGCGGTGTGCCGGTCGGGAAGCTTTCAACGTATGGAATTTTGGGCTGATCGCCATAGACGGTGGCGGAGGAGCTAAAAATAAAGTTTTTGACGTTCGCGGCGCGCATGGCGCTAATCAGGCGCAGGGTGCCGTTGACATTGTTGTCGTAATATTCCAGCGGTTTTTGTACCGATTCGCCAACGGCTTTCAGCCCGGCGAAGTGGATCACGGTGTCGATAGCGTGATCGTGCAGGATCTCGGTCATCAACGCTTCGTTACGAATATCGCCTTCAACAAACGTTGGATGTTTGCCGCCTAAACGCTCGATAACGGGCAGTACGCTGCGCTTACTGTTACAGAGGTTATCAAGAATGATGACATCATGACCGTTTTGCAGTAATTGCACACAGGTATGACTTCCAATGTAACCGCTACCACCGGTAACCAGAACTCTCATAATTCGCTCCATTAGGCTTATGGTATGAAATAACCATAGCATAACAAAGATGCGAAAAGTGTGACATGGAATAAATTAGTGGAATCGTTTACACAAGAATTTAGCCGTTTTTTATGCGCGATTAAGTGATTATAAAACAGAGGGTTTATGAATGATTGCGCTTTTTATCTGAAAAAAAAGACGCGGTTTCATGCCTGGATGCGTCGAACCGTTGGCCGGAGAGGGCGCTTAGGCCGCCTCCGGCACGGTCAGCACTACCGACTCAATTTATTTTTGTCAGCACATAGCGATAGAGTCCGCCGTCTGGCACGAACTCAAGACGATGGGTAATACAGGCAGGCGCATCTTCAGCGTGGTGCGAAACAAACAACAATTGCGTTTCACCTTCGCTAATCAGCACATCAACAAAACGGCGGATAAGCTGGCGATTGAGCGGATCAAGCCCCTGTAGTGGTTCATCGAGAATAAGCAACGTCGGATGTTTCACCAGTGCACGGACGATCAGCGCCAGGCGTTGTTGCCCCCAGGAAAGACTATGGAACGGAGCGTCAGCCGTGCGTTTATCAATGCCGAGAATATCCAGCCACTGCTGCACCAGTTTTTGCTGGCGATCCGAAACGGCCTGATAAATGCCAATCGAATCAAAATAGCCAGAAAGGATCACATTACGCACGGTAGTGCTGACCCGGTAATCCAGATGCAAACTACTGCTGACGTAACCGATATGCTTTTTGATATCCCAGATGGTTTCGCCGCTGCCGCGACGTCGTCCGAAAAGCGTCAAATCGTTGCTGTAACCTTGCGGATGATCGCCAGTAATCAGGCTTAATAACGTCGATTTTCCCGCGCCATTTGGCCCGACAATTTGCCAGTGCTCGCCTGGATTCACCTGCCAGCTAAGGTTATTAAGAATGGGGCGATCGTTATAAGAAACCACGCCGTTGTTCAGCACAATGCGCGGTTCGTTGGCGGGTAAGGCGTGACGTGCTGAAGGTTCATCCGGCTCCGGCAGTTGTACACCTTCAAGCTGTTCACTATGCGCCAGTTGCGCGACGAGTGCTTGTTGGAGCAGTTCCTCTTTAGCGCTAGTTTCCGCTAACGTGCAATCCGCCAGCACGCCAGCAAACTGGACAAACTCCGGGATCTCATCGAAGCGATTGAGCACCAGTACCAGAGTAATACCGGACTGATGTAACGAGGCGAGTCGCTCAGCCAGCTGCTGACGTGAGGCAACATCCAGGCCATCGAACGGCTCATCAAGAATCAACAAGTCAGGCTCCGACATCAGCGCCTGACACAGCAGGGTTTTTCGTGTCTCGCCAGTGGAAAGGTATTTAAAGCGTCGGTCGAGGAGGGCGGTAATACCGAACTGCTGCGCCAGTTGCATGCAACGCGGAGTATCCTTTACTTCATCCTGAATGATCTCAGCCGTGGTACGCCCGGTGTCATCTTCGCCAGGACTAAGCATATCGGTGTTATTCCGCTGCCATTCGTCGCTGACGAGCTTTTGCAATTGCTCGAAGGAGAGACGAGTGATGTGGGAAAACTGGCTTTGCCGTTCACCTTTCAAAAGCGGAAGTTCCCCCGCCAGCGCGCGGGCCAGGGCCGATTTCCCGCTTCCATTCGAACCGACAAACGCCCAACTATCACCCGCGTTTAACGTTAGCTGAGGCAATTGCAGCGTTTTTGTGTCGCTAAGACGAAACGTGCCTTGCAAAATTTGCAACGATGACATTTTATATCCCATTTTGTGCAGCGATTACTGACAGGGATACGTGTTTCATAACAAATTGTCAACACGCTTAGCATAGCGTGGCGATAATCACGCTGTCGGCATTAAAGTAGGCCGTGACATTCTGTCCTTGCTGAAGAGAAGTCGCTTCATTTACCGGCACTGTGGCGCACAGTGTTTGCCCGTCGGGTAGCGCCATTAATACTTCGCACTGCTCTGCGCCGCGCTCAATATGACTAATAATACCCGGTAATTGGTTGTCGGCGTTTTGTGCGACCGCTTCGTCCTGAGTAATGCCTACCCACGGCGCTTTTAGCAATATCAACACTTCTTTGCCTTCATCCAGCCCCAGACGTGCGCCGCTTTGTGCGGTAATTGCGACTTTCAGGCGTGTTTTTCCATCAGCCAGTAAGACATCAACATGCTGTTGAACGTCATCATGATCGCGGGCGGTGATGGTACCGAACCACTGGTTACGGGCGCTGGTTTGCAGTGAAAAACGTGAGATCGCGGCCAGCAGGCTGTTCAGCGGCAGGGCGTCATCGTCACTTAACACATCAAAGGCTTTTTGCTGGATTTGCGCCAGTAAGTCATAGAGCTGAATCAGTCGCTGACCATAGCGGGTCAGTACTGCGCCGCCTCCACCTTTACCGCCTGTTGCGCGCTCAACCAGAATATGCTCACTTAACTGATTCATCTCGTTAATGGCATCCCAGGCGCTTTTATAGCTGATACCGGCATCTTTCGCTCCCTGGCTAATGGAACCGGAAAGCGCAATGTGTTTTAGTAGCGAAATGCGGCGCGGGTCGGCGAATAATTTTTGTTGGAGCTTAAGGGTGAGAAGGATTTCGGCCTGCATAACAATGTCCTGGCAAAAGTCTTATTGTGACGGAAAACGAACGCCACGCAAAGCTGACCGCACAAAAGGGGAGTGCTTTTCTGTGCTTAGCGGTTAGAATAGTCTCATGACTATATCTGGAGTTGACCATGTTAGAGTTATTAAAAAGTCTGGTATTCGCCGTAATCATGGTACCTGTCGTGATGGCCATCATCCTGGGTCTGATTTACGGTCTTGGTGAAGTATTCAACATCTTTTCTGGTGTTGGTAAAAAAGACCAGCCCGGACAAAATCATTGATTCCCTGAATGCCCGCTTAGTCGGGCATTTTCTTTTTCTCAACTTCCTGCTTTTCCTGCCGATATTTTTTCTCATCTACCTCACAAAGGTTAGCAATAACTGCTGGGAAAATTCCGAACTTGCCGTTATATTGACGCCTACATAACGTTACATTAAGGGGTTACCAATGGCTCGTAAATGGTTGAACTTGTTTGCCGGGGCGGCACTCTCTTTCGCTGTTGCTGGCAATGCACTGGCAGATGAAGGGAAAATCACGGTGTTCGCCGCCGCATCACTGACTAACGCAATGCAGGACATTGCTACGCAGTATAAAAAAGAGAAAGGCGTGGATGTGGTTTCTTCTTTCGCTTCGTCATCTACTCTCGCCCGTCAGATTGAAGCGGGAGCCCCTGCGGATCTGTTTATTTCTGCCGATCAGAAATGGATGGATTATGCGGTTGATAAAAAAGCGATCGATACAGCTACGCGTCAGACACTGCTCGGCAATAGCCTGGTCGTTGTAGCACCGAAAGCCAGTGAGCAGAAAGATTTCACCATCGACAGCAAAACCAACTGGACTTCACTGCTGAATGGCGGTCGCCTGGCGGTTGGCGATCCGGAACATGTCCCTGCTGGCATTTATGCAAAAGAAGCACTGCAAAAACTGGGCGCATGGGATACGCTCTCCCCGAAACTGGCTCCGGCGGAAGATGTTCGTGGCGCGCTGGCGTTGGTCGAACGCAATGAAGCGCCGCTGGGTATTGTTTACGGTTCTGACGCAGTTGCCAGCAAAGGGGTAAAAGTGGTTGCCACCTTCCCGGAAGATTCACATAAAAAAGTGGAATATCCGGTTGCTGTTGTGGAAGGGCATAATAATGCGACAGTGATAGCATTTTATGATTATCTGAAGGGGCCGCAGGCTGCGGAAATCTTTAAACGTTACGGATTTACAACCAAGTAATGATACTGACCGATCCAGAATGGCAGGCAGTTTTATTAAGCCTGAAAGTTTCTTCCCTGGCTGTGCTGTTTAGCCTGCCGTTTGGGATCTTTTTTGCCTGGTTACTGGTACGTTGCACGTTTCCGGGCAAAGCTCTGCTCGATAGCGTACTGCATCTACCGCTGGTGTTACCGCCCGTGGTCGTCGGTTACTTATTATTAGTTTCGATGGGACGGCGCGGATTTATCGGTGAACGTCTGTATGACTGGTTTGGTCTTTCTTTCGCGTTTAGCTGGCGCGGCGCGGTTCTCGCTGCCGCCGTCATGTCGTTTCCGCTGATGGTGCGGGCAATTCGTCTGGCGCTGGAAGGGGTTGATGTCAAACTGGAACAGGCCGCAAGAACACTGGGTGCCGGGCGCTGGCGCGTTTTCTTTACTATCACGTTACCGCTGACCTTACCGGGCATTATTGTTGGTACGGTACTGGCTTTTGCTCGTTCTCTCGGTGAGTTTGGTGCAACCATCACCTTTGTGTCGAACATTCCTGGTGAAACGCGAACCATTCCTTCTGCCATGTATACCCTGATCCAGACTCCCGGCGGGGAAAGTGGCGCGGCGAGACTGTGCATTATTTCTATTGCACTGGCGATGATCTCCCTGTTGATTTCAGAATGGCTGGCCAGAATCAGCCGTGAACGGGCGGGGCGCTAATCATGCTGGAACTGAATTTTTCCCAGACGTTGGGCAACCATTGCCTGACCATTAATGAAACGCTGCCCGCCAATGGCATCACTGCTATCTTTGGCGTCTCCGGTGCCGGAAAAACTTCGCTGATTAACGCCATCAGTGGACTGACGCGCCCGCAAAAAGGGCGGATTGTCCTCAATGGGCGGGTACTAAATGATGCCGAAAAAGGTATCTGCCTGACGCCAGAAAAGCGTCGCGTTGGCTATGTTTTTCAGGATGCACGGCTGTTCCCGCATTACAAAGTGCGTGGCAATCTGCGCTACGGCATGTCGAAAAGTATGGTCGATCAGTTCGATAAGCTGGTGGCGCTTTTAGGCATTGAACCGTTGCTTGACCGTTTACCAGGCAGCCTGTCCGGAGGCGAAAAACAGCGCGTGGCGATTGGTCGGGCTTTGCTGACAGCACCGGAATTGCTGTTGCTGGATGAACCGCTGGCGTCACTGGATATTCCGCGTAAACGCGAACTGTTGCCTTATCTGCAACGGCTGACACGGGAAATCAACATTCCGATGTTGTATGTCAGCCATTCGCTGGATGAGATCCTCCATCTGGCAGACAGAGTGATGGTACTGGAAAACGGTCAGGTGAAAGCCTTTGGCGCGCTGGAGGAAGTGTGGGGCAGTAGCGTGATGAATCCGTGGCTGCCGAAAGAGCAACAAAGTAGCATTCTGAAAGTGACGGTGCTTGAGCATCATCCGCATTACGCGATGACCGCGCTGGCGCTGGGCGATCAGCATTTGTGGGTCAATAAGCTGGACGAACCGCTGCAAGCTGCGCTACGTATCCGCATTCAGGCTTCCGATGTTTCTCTGGTTTTACAACCGCCGCAGCAAACCAGCATTCGTAACGTATTGCGGGCAAAAGTTGTTAATAGTTATGACGACAACGGCCAGGTGGAAGTGGAGCTGGAAGTCGGCGGTAAAACGCTGTGGGCGCGTATCAGCCCGTGGGCCAGGGATGAACTGGCGATCAAACCAGGCCTGTGGCTGTACGCGCAAATTAAAAGTGTGTCGATAACCGCCTGATTAAATCAGGTGGCTATAAATGAACCGGGCAATGCTGTCGGTGGTGTTATCACCAATCACAATGTTGGCGCGCGCTTTTACCGCATCATCGGCGTTGCCCATCGCCACGCCTGTACCAGCGGCTTCCAGCATACTGATATCATTAAAGTTATCGCCGAATGCCACGACGTTTTCCATCGACCAACCTTGTGCCTCAACCCATTTCGCCAAACGTTTACCTTTGCTGTTGCCGCCGCGTGCAATATCAACCTGATCGTGCCAGGACCATTCACACTCAAGTCCCAGTTCATGTTCGACATGCTTACCAAAATGCTGCAATTGCGGCAGGTCATCGTGCGTCAGGGCGAACTTCCATACGGCGTTAACTTGTTGCGCCGTTTCAGCCAGAGAAGCGACTTGTGTGAAAGTCGGACGCTGTTCCGGCGGCAGGGTTTGCGCCCAGTTAGACGTGCGAATGACATGCCCGGTCGGGTGCTCATAGACCATTGCATCATCGACATACATCAGACCGTGAATGTGGTGTTCATTCAGCATCTCAATGAGTTGCAGGGCTTTATTAACGGGCATTGGGTCCGCTTCCAGCACTGTTTTTGCATGATAATCATACAAATAGGTGCCATTACAGCAAATAGCAGGTGTATCCAGCGCCAGCGCCTGATAAAAAGGATGAATAGCGACGTGATGGCGACCTGTGACGATGATTAATTGATAGCCTGCTTCGCGAGCGCGGGCCAGGGCTTCTATCGATGATGGAAGCAAGGTCTTTTTCGGGGTCAATAAGGTGCCGTCTAAGTCGAGAGCAATCACGCGTGTGGTCATGGCGTATTCCAGATTAAGGTTAAGAATTTTCTTCTGCGCGAATGGTACACCGATACCACTATCGGACAAAATTCTGCGTTTTAATTCAGCATTCACCGCCAAAAGCGACTAATTTTAGCTGTTACAGTCAGTTGCTAAATGCAAAGGAGCATTCATGAAGCAAACAGTTTATATCGCCAGCCCTGAGAGCCAGCAAATTCACGTCTGGAACCTGAATCATGAAGGCGCACTGACGCTGACACAGGTTGTCGATGTGCCGGGGCAGGTGCAGCCGATGGTGGTCAGCCCGGACAAACGTTATCTCTATGTTGGTGTGCGCCCTGAGTTTCGCGTCCTGGCGTATCGTATCGCCCCGGACGATGGCGCGCTGACCTTTGCTGCAGAGTCTGCGCTACCGGGTAGCCCGACGCATATTTCCACCGATCACCAGGGGCAGTTTGTCTTTGTCGGTTCTTACAATGCGGGTAACGTGAGCGTAACGCGTCTGGAAGATGGCCTGCCAGTGGGCGTCGTCGATGTGGTCGAGGGGCTGGATGGTTGCCATTCCGCCAATATCTCACCGGACAACCGTACGCTGTGGGTTCCGGCATTAAAGCAGGATCGCATTTGTCTGTTTACGGTCAGCGATGATGGTCATCTGGTGGCACAGGACCCTGCGGAAGTGACTACCGTTGAAGGGGCCGGCCCGCGTCATATGGTATTCCATCCAAACGAACAATATGCGTATTGCGTCAATGAGTTAAACAGCTCAGTGGATGTCTGGGAACTGAAAGATCCGCACGGCAATATCGAATGTGTCCAGACGCTGGATATGATGCCGGAAAACTTCTCCGACACCCGTTGGGCGGCTGATATTCATATCACCCCGGATGGTCGTCATTTATACGCCTGCGACCGTACCGCCAGCCTGATTACCGTTTTCAGCGTTTCGGAAGATGGCAGCGTGTTGAGTAAAGAAGGCTTCCAGCCAACGGAAACCCAGCCGCGCGGCTTCAATGTTGATCACAGCGGCAAGTATCTGATTGCCGCCGGGCAAAAATCTCACCACATCTCGGTATACGAAATTGTTGGCGAGCAGGGGCTACTGCATGAAAAAGGCCGCTATGCGGTCGGGCAGGGACCAATGTGGGTGGTGGTTAACGCACACTAACCGCTGATTTACCCGGCGCAGTCTCTCCTGCGCCGGTGTATTAACCTATCTCCTGTAACGCATGTCTCTGGCGTTCGACGATATTGGTCCACAAATTGTCTTTATCGTCAGTCCACAAATTAATCAGCAAGGCAAAAAAGCGTTCAGCTGCCGGAGAAAGCACGGCATCTTTGCGGCGAATAATCCCCAATGTCCGACGTATAACGGGTTCCACCAGTGGGATACCAATAATCGAAGAATAGGGCGCATGGGGCATTGCCAGACCAGGAAGCGCCGAAATCCCCAGTCCTGCCTCCACCAGTCCTAATGACGTCGAAAGATGACGCACTTCGTAAAACCAGTCCAGCTTCCAGGGCTTGTCGGCTAGCTGTTGTTCTATCAACAGTCGGTTGCCGCTGGAGGAGCGTACGCCAATCATTTTGTAACCCACTAACTCCTGCCATTCTACAAGCTGCTTTTTGACCAATGGATGGTCACGCCGACAGGCCAGCACGAACGGCTCGTTGACCAGTGGGGTAAAATCGATGGATGAATTTGTGACGTTGTTCATGTTTATGCCAAAGTCTGATTCGTTACACAGCACCGATTCCATGCAATTATTCGTGCCTTGTTCCAGAATCCGCACTTTAATATTGGGATACAGCTCATTAAATTTACCGATTGCCAGCGGTAAAAAATAAAATACTGCGGTCGGAATACACGCTAATGTCACCATACCACGATGATAAGCATTCATATCACGAATATTAAAAAGCGTTTCATCGAATTTCTTTATTAATTCCCGCGCCTCCGGGAGCAATCTTTTTCCTACTTTTGTTAACGTAACCTTGCGAGTTGTACGCTCAAATAGTTGGATATGTAAATCTTCCTCCATCTTTTTTATTCTTCGCGTTAATGCAGGTTGCGTAATATTGAGTAATTTAGCGGCATTGTTAAATGAACTGGACTCTGCCAGTATGACAAATGCCTTCATACTTGATAATTCATGCTTCATTATTACTCCGGAAAATGGAAGCGTCGATTTTGGGTGGCTGACCGTTAAAAATTTTAACTGCATTTAACCAACTTAAATTAATGAAAAAATGTTATTAATCGTTGAGCTAAAGTCATTAGAGATGCTTTGCCCTTAATGTAACCATATCGCAATAAGTTATGTTTTTAAATTGAGGGCATTATTATGAAAAAAATACCCTGCGTGATGATGCGAGGTGGAACCTCGAGGGGCGCGTTCCTGTTAGCGGAACATCTACCCGAAGATCAAACGCAGCGCGATAAAATATTGATGGCAATTATGGGTTCCGGTAACGATCTGGAAATTGACGGTATTGGCGGCGGTAATCCGCTGACCAGTAAAGTCGCCATTATTAGCCGCTCCAGCGATCCGCGTGCAGATGTCGATTATCTGTTTGCTCAAGTTATCGTCCATGAGCAACGTGTCGATACCACGCCTAACTGCGGCAATATGCTGTCTGGCGTTGGGGCATTCGCCATTGAAAATGGTTTGATTGCAGCGACTTCGCCAGTTACCCGCGTACGTATCCGCAACGTCAATACGGGTACGTTCACCGAAGCTGATGTGCAAACGCCAAATGGTGTTGTCGAGTACGAGGGCAGCGCCAGAATTGACGGCGTACCGGGTACTGCCGCACCGGTTGCGCTCACTTTCCTGAATGCCGCCGGAACCAAAACCGGAAAAGTCTTCCCGACGGATAATCAGATTGATTATTTTGACGATGTCCCGGTGACCTGTATCGATATGGCGATGCCAGTTGTCATTATTCCTGCTGAATATCTGGGAAAAACAGGCTATGAATTACCGACGGAGTTGGATGCCGACAAAGCATTATTAGCTCGCATTGAATCTATCCGTCTACAAGCGGGTAAAGCAATGGGCTTAGGCGATGTCAGTAATATGGTTATCCCTAAACCTGTACTTATTTCTCCAGCGCAGAAAGGCGGGGCAATTAATGTGCGTTATTTTATGCCGCATTCTTGCCATCGCGCTTTGGCGATAACCGGTGCTATTGCTATTTCCAGTAGTTGTGCATTGGAAGGCACCGTCACCCGACAAATCGTCCCTTCTGTAGGATACGGCAATATCAATATTGAACACCCCAGTGGTGCGCTCGACGTTCATTTAAGTAATGAAGGTCAGGATGCCACGACGTTACGCGCATCTGTTATTCGGACGACCAGAAAAATATTTTCCGGTGAAGTTTATCTTCCCTGAAAAAATTCGTTGTCAGGATAAGGACAATCAATAAAGGACTTCTGTATGAGTCATACAGAAAGAACAGGATATTAAATGAATAAGAAATCGTTATGGAAGCTAATTCTGATATTAGCAATCCCATGTATTATTGGCTTTATGCCAGCTCCAGCAGGATTAAGCGAACTGGCGTGGGTGCTTTTTGGTATTTACCTGGCGGCCATTGTGGGGCTGGTTATCAAGCCTTTCCCGGAACCTGTCGTACTGTTAATTGCCGTCGCCGCATCGATGGTAGTGGTGGGTAACTTATCAGGTGGGGAATTTAAAACCACCGCCGTATTAAGCGGTTACTCTTCCGGTACCACCTGGCTGGTGTTTTCTGCGTTTACTTTAAGCGCCGCGTTTGTAACCACAGGCTTAGGTAAACGTATTGCCTATCTGCTGATTGGTAAAATTGGTAGCACTACCCTGGGTCTGGGTTACGTTACGGTATTTCTCGATCTGGTACTGGCTCCGGCAACACCGTCTAACACCGCGCGTGCGGGCGGCATTGTGTTACCGATCATCAACAGCGTGGCGGTGGCTTTGGGGTCAGAACCGGAAAAAAGTCCGCGTCGTGTCGGACATTACCTGATGATGTCCATTTACATGGTCACCAAAACCACCAGCTATATGTTCTTTACCGCAATGGCGGGGAACATTCTGGCGCTGAAAATGATCAACGACATTCTGCACCTGCAAATTAGCTGGGGTGGATGGGCGCTAGCCGCCGGATTGCCTGGCATCATTATGCTGCTGGTCACCCCGCTGGTGATTTACACCATGTATCCACCAGAAATTAAGAAGGTGGATAACAAAACCATCGCTAAAGCGGGCCTTGCCGAACTGGGACCGATGAAAATCCGCGAAAAAATGCTGCTCGGTGTCTTTGTGCTGGCGCTGCTGGGCTGGATTTTCAGTAAGTCTCTGGGGGTTGATGAATCCACCGTGGCAATCGTTGTTATGGCAACTATGCTGCTGCTGGGTATCGTTACCTGGGAAGACGTGGTTAAAAATAAAGGCGGCTGGAATACCTTAATCTGGTACGGCGGTATTATCGGCTTAAGCTCCTTATTATCGAAAGTTAAATTCTTCGAATGGTTAGCTGAAGTCTTTAAAAATAACCTGGCATTTGATGGTCACGGGAACGTTGCTTTCTTCGTTATTATTTTCCTCAGCATCATCGTGCGTTATTTCTTCGCTTCTGGTAGTGCCTATATCGTTGCCATGTTACCGGTATTTGCCATGCTGGCGAATGTCTCCGGCGCACCGTTAATGTTAACCGCGCTGGCACTGTTGTTCTCTAACTCCTATGGCGGCATGGTTACTCACTATGGCGGCGCGGCAGGTCCGGTCATCTTTGGCGTGGGTTACAACGATATTAAATCCTGGTGGTTGGTCGGTGCGGTACTGACGATATTAACCTTCCTGGTGCATATCACCCTCGGCGTGTGGTGGTGGAATATGCTGATCGGCTGGAACATGCTGTAAATATACTCGTCATACTTCAAGTTGCATGTGCTGCGTCTGCGTTCGCTCACCCCAGTCACTTACTTATGTAAGCGCCTGGGGATTCACTCTCTTGTCGCCTTCCTGCAACTCGAATTATTTAGAGTATATCCATTTATTATCTTTCTGCGCACTTTCCGGTGCGCAGATATCTGGAGCATTTGATGATCAAGTTATCTGAAAAAGGCGTGTTTCTCGCCAGTAATAACGAAATAATTGCCGAAGAACATTTCACCGGCGAAATTAAAAAAGAAGAAGCCAAAAAAGGCACTATTGCCTGGTCTATTCTCTCTTCTCATAATACGTCCGGAAATATGGATAAACTTAAAATTAAGTTTGATTCATTAGCCTCTCACGATATTACCTTTGTTGGTATTGTACAGACCGCTAAAGCGTCCGGTATGGAACGTTTCCCGCTGCCGTATGTGCTGACCAACTGCCATAACTCACTCTGCGCCGTCGGCGGCACTATTAACGGTGATGATCATGTTTTTGGTTTATCGGCAGCCCAGCGTTATGGCGGTATTTTTGTGCCTCCGCACATTGCGGTCATCCATCAATATATGCGTGAGATGATGGCAGGCGGCGGCAAAATGATCCTCGGGTCAGACAGCCATACCCGTTACGGTGCGTTAGGGACAATGGCGGTTGGCGAGGGCGGCGGCGAGTTGGTAAAACAACTGCTTAATGACACCTGGGATATCGACTATCCGGGCGTGGTTGCGGTGCATCTGACCGGAAAACCTGCGCCGTATGTGGGGCCGCAGGATGTGGCGCTGGCTATCATCGGTGCCGTGTTCAAAAACGGTTACGTCAAAAACAAAGTGATGGAGTTCGTAGGTCCCGGTGTTGCAGCGCTCTCTACCGATTTCCGCAACAGCGTTGACGTGATGACCACTGAAACGACCTGTTTAAGTTCTGTCTGGCAAACCGATGAAGAAGTCCATAACTGGCTGGCGTTGCACGGTCGCGGCCAGGATTACTGCCAGCTTAACCCTCAACCAATGGCGTACTACGATGGCTGCATCAGCGTTGATTTAAGCGCCATCAAACCAATGATTGCGCTGCCGTTCCACCCGAGCAACGTCTATGAAATCGACACGCTGAACCAGAACCTGACCGACATTCTGCGTGAGATTGAAATTGAGTCCGAACGCGTGGCGCACGGTAAAGCCAAACTCTCGCTGCTGGATAAAGTCGAAAACGGTCGCCTGAAAGTGCAGCAGGGGATTATCGCGGGCTGTTCTGGCGGTAACTACGAAAACGTCATCGCGGCGGCGAATGCACTGCGCGGTCAATCCTGTGGCAATGACACCTTCTCGCTGGCGGTTTACCCGTCATCACAGCCGGTGTTTATGGATCTCGCCAAAAAAGGTGTGGTCGCAGATTTGATTGGCGCAGGCTCAATCATCAGAACCGCGTTCTGCGGCCCATGCTTTGGCGCGGGCGATACGCCAATCAACAACGGTTTGAGTATTCGCCACACCACGCGTAACTTCCCGAACCGCGAAGGCTCTAAGCCAGCTAATGGGCAGATGTCAGCGGTGGCGTTGATGGACGCTCGTTCTATTGCGGCGACTGCGGCAAACGGTGGCTATTTAACCTCTGCCAGCGAGCTGGATTGCTGGGACAACGTGCCGGAGTACGCCTTCGATGTAACGCCGTATAAAAACCGTGTTTATCAGGGCTTTGTGAAAGGGGCGACCCAGCAACCGCTGATTTACGGACCGAACATTAAAGACTGGCCAGAATTGGGTGCGCTGACTGACAATATCGTCCTCAAAGTGTGCTCGAAGATCCTCGACGAAGTGACCACCACCGACGAACTGATTCCTTCCGGTGAAACCTCTTCTTATCGTTCAAATCCGATTGGTCTGGCGGAGTTTACCCTGTCACGCCGCGATCCAGGTTATGTTGGTAGAAGTAAAGCGACTGCTGAGCTGGAAAATCAGCGTCTGGCGGGAAATGTCAGCGAGCTGACAGAGGTGTTTGCGCGCATTAAGCAGATTGCTGGTCAGGAGCATATTGATCCGCTGCAAACTGAAATTGGCAGCATGGTTTATGCGGTGAAACCAGGCGATGGGTCTGCGCGTGAACAGGCGGCGAGTTGTCAGCGTGTGATTGGCGGTCTGGCGAATATTGCCGAGGAGTACGCGACTAAACGCTATCGTTCTAACGTCATCAACTGGGGGATGTTACCGCTGCAGATGGCGGAAGCACCGAACTTTGACGTAGGTGATTACATTTACATCCCTGGCATTAAAGCAGCGCTGGATAATCCGGGTACGACGTTTAAAGGTTATGTGATCCATGAAGATGCGCCGGTAACGGAAATTACGCTTTACATGGAAAGCCTGACGGCCGAAGAGCGCGAGATTATCAAGGCGGGTAGTTTGATTAACTTCAATAAAAACCGTCAGATGTAAAAAAAGGCGCTATGAAATATAGCGCCCAGTTTCATTAACCCGATGGTTCAGACTATCGGGTTTTCTTTTTTACTTCTTCGCCTCTGCAACCACTTTGCTACCCACGCCGCGGTTATTGTATTCCCACATGCGGTTGTAGTTAGTGTCATTCAGATTGCGCTGTACTTCGTCGTTATCATCAACGTTGCCAGTATTACCCGCAAACGGACGATTGGAAATCACCGCATCGGCCCACGGTTTCGCCGTGTTAAAACCTTCGTTGATGGCGCTATCACGGATCACTACCTGACCGTTGGTATTGGCATCAACATCCAGCGAGCGGCCCAGTTGCGCCACGCCATCCCCGGAAGCATTGAAACGGCTGTTTACGGCGAGGAAACCGTAGTAAATGTTGGACAGCGTAGCCGGTGCAAACACATACGCTTCTTGCTGGGTACGGGAGTTCACCACGCGGAATTCGGTGTTATCGAACACCACTGCGCCGCGACCAGAAACGATATCCACATCCCCTTCAATGTAGCTGTTAGTCACCAGGGTACGCGGCTGACGGTTGCTTTCCAGACGGTTTTGCACACCGCTGTTGGTGACAAAGAAGGTATTCTGGCGACCGAGAATATTGACGTTATTGATCTGCACTTTGTCGCCATCAGTACGCAGTGCCACCGCCGGATGGTTACCCGCATCTACGCTATCGCCCAGTGTGTTTTCGATGGTCAGGTTTTGCAGTTGCAGGCCATTGTTTTGTGACCAGAAGACCGCAGAACAGAGCACGCCAATGCTGTCGCTGCGTTTGCTCTGGCAGCTATCGTACATATACCACGCTGGTTTACCCGGCATATATTTGCCGCGTGGGTTGACGTCGTGACGCCAGTCGGCTGGGCTCATGCCCCCATCAAGGGAAAGCCCAATTTTCACATCAATCGGTTTTTCACCTGTACCGTACAGAGTAATTCCACCCGGAGCGGCAGGGACATACACCGTTCCCTGATACTCACCAGGCATCACGGCAATATACTGGCGCTTGTTGGTACGCTTGATAATTGCCGCATCTACCGCCGCCTGAATCGTGGTATGCGTTACACCTTGAGTACCCGCCGGGCCGACAACAAAGTCAGGTTGTGCAGGCAGGGTAATCGGGGAAGGATTCCACGCTGCAGCACCTGGTGTCAGGGATGCAAAATAGTGTTGAGCATCGAAATTCTGCGCTTCTTTTGCCGACAGAATCGGGCGAGAAGAGGTACCAGGCGCGGTTTGATCAGAAGGACGTTGATCGGGCGGTGTTGAGCTACAGGCGGTCAGCGTCACGCCAAAAGCCAATGCCAGCGCCAGACGGGAAACTGAAAATGTGTTCACAGGTTGCTCCGGGCTATGAAATAGAAAAATGAATCCGTTGAAGCCTGCTTTTTTATACTAACTTGAGCGAAACGGGAAGGTAAAAAGACAAAAAGTTGTTTTTAATACCTTTAAGTGATACCAGATGGCATTGCGCCATCTGGCAGAGTGATTAACTAAACATCGCAGTAATCGAGGCTCTCGCCAGAGAGTGAAAATGAACGTTAAACCCGACCATCGCGCCGCTGGCACCTTCATCGACATCAATACGTTCTACATCCAGCGCGTGAACGGTAAAAATGTAGCGATGGGTTTCGCCTTTCGGCGGCGCTGCGCCATCGTATCCGGTTTTACCAAAGTCGGTACGCGTCTGCAAAACGCCGTCTGGCATTGCTACCAGACCAGAGCCAAACCCTTGCGGTAATACGCGGGTATCCGCGGGTAAATTAACAACTACCCAGTGCCACCAGCCGGAGCCAGTTGGCGCATCCGGGTCGTAGCAGGTGACAACAAAACTTTTCGTTCCCACAGGAACATCATCCCACGCCAGATGCGGTGAAATATTATCGCCATCGTAACCCATGCCGTTAAAGACATGACGATGCGGCAGCTTATCGCCATCGCGTAAATCATTACTGATGAGTTTCATGAGCCCTCCTTTCTTGTTTGCAGAAAGTGTAGCCAGAAACCCTCACGCTAACTTCCCGTTATTGGCAAAAAAATGTTTCATCCTGCACCGCACGATTAACCGCTGCGGTCAGACGCTGCAACTGTTGCGGGAGAATAATATAGGGCGGCATCAGGTAAATCAGTTTGCCAAAAGGCCGGATCCAGACACCCTGTTCGACAAAGAATTTTTGCAGCGCTGCCATATTCACCGGACGAGTGGTTTCGACCACGCCGATTGCCCCCAGTACGCGCACATCGGCAACCATTTCGGCGTCACAGGCGGGGGCAAGTTGCTCGCGTAGCTGCCCTTCAATAGCCGCCACCTGATGCTGCCAGTCGCCAGATTCGAGAATCGCCAGGCTGGCGTTTGCTGCTGCGCAGGCCAGCGGATTGCCCATAAAAGTTGGCCCATGCATAAAGCAGCCGGCTTCGCCGTTACTGATGGTTTCCGCAACCTCGCGCGTGGTGAGCGTGGCGGAAAGGGTCATTGTGCCGCCGGTTAAGGCTTTACCGAGACACAAAATATCCGGCGCGATTTCTGCATGTTCACAGGCAAACAGTTTGCCGGTACGACCAAATCCGGTGGCGATCTCGTCGGCAATCAGCAAGATACCTTCGCGATCGCACATTTTGCGGATTCGTTTTAACCATTCCGGATGGTAGATGCGCATCCCGCCTGCGCCCTGGACAATCGGTTCAATGATCACTGCGGCGATTTCATGACGATGCGCCGCCATCAGGCGGGCAAAGCCCACCATATCGCGTTCATCCCATTCACCATCCAGGCGGCTTTGCGGGGCGGGAGCAAACAAGTTTTCTGGCAGATAGCCTTTCCACAGGCTGTGCATTGAGTTGTCCGGATCGCACACCGACATCGCGCCAAAGGTATCGCCATGATAACCATTGCGGAAGGTCAGAAAACGCTGGCGCGCTTCGCCTTTGGCCTGCCAGTACTGCAACGCCATTTTCATCGCCACTTCTACCGCTACGGAGCCGGAGTCCGCGAGAAAAACGCACTCCAGCGGTTGCGGCGTCATTGCCACCAATTTGCGGCACAGCTCAATGGCGGGCGCATGGGTGATACCGCCAAACATCACATGCGACATAGCATCAATTTGCGATTTCATCGCCGCATTAAGCTGCGGGTGATTGTAACCGTGGATCGCCGCCCACCAGGACGACATACCGTCAACAAGGCGTCTGCCGTCAGACAAAATTAGCTCGCAACCCTCGGCGCTCGCCACCGGATAAACCGGTAGCGGGGAGGTCATGGATGTGTATGGGTGCCAGATATGGCGTTGGTCAAAGGCAAGATCGTCCGTTGTCATAATCGACTTGTAAACCAAATTGAAAAGATTTAGGTTTACGAGTCTACACCGAATTAACAACAAAAAACACGTTTTGGAGAAGCCCTATGGCTCACCGCCCACGCTGGACATTGTCGCAAGTCACAGAATTATTTGAAAAACCGTTGCTGGATCTGCTGTTTGAAGCGCAGCAGGTGCATCGTCAGCATTTCGATCCACGTCAGGTGCAGGTCAGCACTTTGCTGTCGATTAAGACCGGAGCTTGTCCGGAAGATTGCAAATACTGCCCGCAAAGCTCGCGCTACAAAACCGGGCTGGAAGCCGAGCGGTTGATGGAAGTTGAACAGGTGCTGGAGTCGGCGCGCAAAGCGAAAGCGGCAGGATCGACGCGCTTCTGCATGGGCGCGGCGTGGAAGAATCCCCACGAACGCGATATGCCCTACCTGGAACAAATGGTGCAGGGAGTAAAAGCGATGGGGCTGGAGGCGTGTATGACGCTGGGTACGTTGAGTGAATCTCAGGCGCAGCGCCTTGCGAACGCCGGGCTGGATTACTACAACCACAACCTCGACACCTCGCCGGAGTTTTACGGCAATATCATCACCACGCGTACCTATCAGGAACGCCTCGATACGCTGGAAAAAGTGCGCGACGCCGGGATCAAAGTCTGCTCGGGCGGCATTGTGGGCTTAGGCGAAACAGTAAAAGATCGCGCCGGATTATTGCTGCAACTGGCAAACCTGCCAACGCCGCCGGAAAGCGTACCAATCAACATGCTGGTGAAGGTGAAAGGCACGCCGCTTGCTGATAACGATGATGTCGATGCCTTTGATTTTATTCGCACCATTGCAGTTGCGCGGATCATGATGCCGACCTCTTACGTACGCCTTTCTGCCGGACGCGAGCAGATGAACGAACAGACTCAGGCGATGTGCTTTATGGCTGGCGCAAACTCGATTTTCTACGGTTGCAAACTGCTGACCACGCCGAATCCGGAAGAAGATAAAGACCTGCAACTGTTCCGCAAACTGGGGCTAAATCCGCAGCAAACTGCCGTGCTGGCGGGCGATAACGAACAACAGCAGCGTCTGGAGCAGGCGCTGATGACCCCGGACACTGACGAATATTACAACGCGGCAGCACTATGAGCTGGCAGGAGAAAATCAACGCGGCGCTCGATGCGCGGCGTGCTGCCGATGCCCTGCGTCGCCGTTATCCAGTGGCGCAAGGAGCCGGACGCTGGCTGGTGGCGGACGATCGCCAGTATCTGAACTTTTCCAGTAACGATTATTTAGGTTTAAGCCATCATCCGCAAATTATCCGTGCCTGGAAGCTGAGTGCGGAGCAATTTGGCGTCGGTAGCGGCGGCTCCGGTCACGTCAGCGGTTATAGCGTGGCGCATCAGGCGCTGGAAGAAGAACTGGCCGAGTGGCTGGGCTATTCGCGGGCACTGCTGTTTATCTCTGGTTTTGCCGCTAACCAGGCAGTTATTACCGCGATGATGGCGAAAGAGGACCGTATTGTTGCCGACCGGCTTAGCCATGCCTCATTGCTGGAGGCTGCAAGTTTAAGCCCGTCGCCGCTTCGCCGTTTTGCTCATAACGATGTCACTCATCTGGCGCGACTGCTTGCTTCCCCCTGTCCGGGGCAGCAACTGGTAGTGACAGAAGGCGTGTTCAGCATGGACGGCGATAGTGCGCCACTGGAGGAAATCCAGCAGGTAACGCAACAGCACGATGGCTGGTTGATGGTCGATGACGCCCACGGCACGGGCGTTATCGGGGAGCAGGGGCGTGGCAGCTGCTGGCTGCAAAAGGTAAAACCAGAATTGCTGGTGGTGACTTTTGGCAAAGGATTTGGCGTCAGCGGGGCAGCGGTGCTTTGCTCCAATACGGTGGCGGATTATCTGCTGCAATTCGCCCGCCATCTTATCTACAGCACCAGTATGCCGCCCGCTCAGGCGCAGGCATTACGTGCGTCGCTGGCGGTCATTCGCAGTGATGAGGGTGATGCACGGCGCGAAAAACTGGCGGCACTCATTACGCGTTTTCGTGCCGGAGTGCAGGATTTGCCGTTTACGCTTGCTGATTCATGGAGCGCCATCCAGCCATTGATCGTCGGTGATAACAGCCGTGCGTTACAACTGGCAGAAAAACTGCGCCAGCAAGGTTGCTGGGTCACGGCGATTCGCCCGCCAACCGTACCCGCTGGTACTGCGCGACTGCGCTTAACGCTAACCGCAGCGCATGAAATGCAGGATATCGATAGTCTGCTGGAGGTGCTGCATGACAACGGTTAATAAACAAGCCATTGCAGCGGCATTTGGTCGGGCAGCCGCGCACTATGAGCAACATGCGGATCTACAGCGCCAGAGTGCTGACGTCTTACTGGCAATGCTCCCACAGCGTAAATACACCCACGTACTGGATGCGGGTTGTGGACCTGGCTGGATGAGCCGTCATTGGCGGGAACGTCACGCGCAGGTGACGGCGTTAGATCTCTCGCCGCCAATGCTTGTTCAGGCACGCCAGAAGGATGCCGCAGACCATTATCTGGCGGGAGATATCGAATCCCTGCCGTTAGCGACTGCAACCTTCGATCTTGCATGGAGCAATCTCGCGGTGCAGTGGTGCGGTAATTTATCCACGGCACTCCGCGAGCTGTATCGGGTGGTGCGCCCCGGAGGCGTGGTCGCGTTTACCACGCTGGTGCAGGGATCGTTACCCGAACTGCATCAGGCGTGGCAGGCGGTGGACGAGCGTCCGCATGCTAATCGCTTTTTACCGCCAGATGAAATCGAACAGTCACTGAACGGCGTGCATTATCAACATCATATTCAGCCCATCACGCTGTGGTTTGATGATGCGCTCAGTGCCATGCGTTCGCTGAAAGGCATCGGTGCCACGCATCTTCATGAAGGGCGCGACCCGCGGATATTAACGCGTTCGCAGTTGCAGCGATTGCAACTGGCCTGGCCACAAAAACAGGGGCGATATCCTCTGACGTATCATCTTTTTTTGGGAGTGATTGCTCGTGAGTAAACGTTATTTTGTCACCGGAACGGATACCGAAGTGGGGAAAACCGTCGCCAGTTGTGCACTTTTACAAGCCGCAAAGGCAGTAGGCTACCGGACGGCAGGTTATAAACCGGTCGCCTCTGGCAGCGAAAAGACCCCGGAAGGCTTACGTAATAGCGACGCGCTGGCGTTACAGCGCAACAGCAGCCTGCAGCTGGATTACGCAACGGTAAATCCTTACACCTTCGCAGAACCCACTTCGCCGCACATCATCAGCGCACAAGAGGGCAGGCCGATAGAATCATTGGTAATGAGCGCCGGATTACGCGCGCTTGAACAACAGGCTGACTGGGTGTTAGTGGAAGGTGCTGGCGGCTGGTTTACGCCGCTTTCTGACACTTTCACTTTTGCGGATTGGGTAACACAGGAACAACTGCCGGTGATACTGGTAGTTGGTGTGAAACTCGGCTGTATTAATCACGCGATGTTGACGGCACAGGCAATACAACACGCCGGACTGACTCTGGCGGGTTGGGTGGCGAACGATGTCACGCCTCCGGGAAAACGTCACGCTGAATATATGACCACGCTCACCCGCATGATTCCCGCGCCGCTGCTGGGCGAAATTCCCTGGCTTGCAGAAAATCCAGAAAATGCGGCAACCGGAAAGTACATCAATCTTGCCTTAATGTAGTCATCCTGTACTTGGTTAAATTGCGAGCGAGATCGCGTCTTCGATTGACTGCAATTTAACCAATTAAATTCTAAAAAAATCACGAAAAAAATTTTACCTCCGCATCATGCGGTGAATGTGGGAATTGCCCAGGCGGCGGGGGATAGGGGCTGCAGACAGTTATCCACTATTCCTGTGGATAACCATGTGTATTAGAGTTAGAAAACACGAGGCAAGCGAGAGAATACGCGGCTTGCACGCGAATTGGCGTTAAAGACGGCTCAAAGAAATATCTTTTATTTTTTAACTGGTTAGATAATTGCAATGGCAGTCACTGAAGAGGCATCTCTTGCCATAAAACTGTCATCACTCATCTTGACAAATGTTAAAAAAGCCGTTGCTTTGGGGATAACCCGGTAAGGCCGGAGTTTTATCTCGCCACAGAGTAAATTTTGCTCATGATTGACAGCGGAGTTTACGCTGTAACAGAAATATTATGGTGAGAAACTGTTTTTTTATCCAGTATAATTTGTTGGCATAATTAAGTACGACGAGTAAAATTACATACCTGCCCGCCCAACTCCTTCAGGTAGCGACTCATGAGTAAACCGTTCAAACTGAATTCCGCTTTTAAACCTTCTGGCGATCAGCCAGAGGCGATTCGACGTCTCGAAGAGGGGCTGGAAGATGGCCTGGCGCACCAGACGTTACTCGGTGTAACTGGCTCCGGGAAAACCTTCACCATCGCCAATGTCATTGCTGACCTTCAGCGCCCAACCATGGTACTGGCGCCCAACAAAACGCTGGCGGCCCAACTGTACGGCGAAATGAAAGAGTTCTTCCCGGAAAACGCGGTGGAATATTTCGTCTCCTACTACGACTACTATCAGCCGGAAGCCTATGTACCGAGTTCCGACACCTTCATTGAGAAAGATGCCTCGGTAAACGAACATATTGAGCAGATGCGTTTGTCCGCTACCAAAGCGATGCTGGAGCGGCGTGATGTGGTTGTGGTGGCGTCTGTTTCCGCGATTTATGGTCTGGGCGATCCTGATTTATATCTCAAGATGATGCTCCATCTCACGGTCGGCATGATTATCGATCAGCGCGCGATCCTGCGCCGACTGGCGGAGCTGCAATACGCTCGTAATGATCAGGCATTCCAGCGCGGTACTTTCCGCGTTCGTGGTGAGGTGATAGATATCTTCCCGGCAGAATCGGATGACATTGCACTTCGCGTGGAACTGTTTGACGAGGAAGTGGAACGATTGTCGTTATTTGACCCGCTAACCGGGCAGATTGTTTCCACTATTCCACGTTTTACCATCTACCCGAAAACGCACTACGTCACGCCACGTGAGCGCATCGTACAGGCGATGGAGGAGATCAAAGAAGAACTGGCCGCCAGACGCAAAGTGCTGTTGGAAAACAACAAACTGCTGGAAGAGCAGCGGCTGACCCAGCGTACCCAGTTTGATCTGGAGATGATGAACGAGCTGGGCTACTGTTCGGGGATTGAAAACTACTCGCGCTTCCTCTCCGGTCGTGGACCGGGTGAGCCACCGCCGACGCTGTTTGATTACCTGCCTGCCGATGGGCTGCTGGTCGTCGACGAATCTCACGTCACCATTCCACAAATTGGTGGCATGTATCGCGGTGACCGGGCGCGTAAAGAGACTCTGGTGGAGTACGGCTTCCGCCTGCCATCAGCGCTGGATAACCGTCCGCTGAAATTTGAAGAGTTCGAAGCATTAGCGCCGCAAACCATCTATGTTTCGGCGACGCCGGGTAATTACGAGCTGGAAAAATCCGGTGGTGATGTGGTGGATCAGGTGGTGCGTCCAACAGGCTTACTCGACCCGATTATCGAAGTGCGGCCGGTAGCAACACAGGTGGATGATCTTCTTTCGGAGATTCGTCAGCGAGCGGCAATTAACGAACGCGTACTGGTTACAACTCTGACCAAGCGGATGGCGGAAGATCTCACTGAATATCTCGAAGAACACGGTGAGCGCGTGCGTTATCTTCACTCAGATATCGACACCGTCGAACGTATGGAGATTATCCGCGACTTGCGTCTGGGTGAGTTCGACGTATTGGTAGGGATCAACTTACTGCGCGAAGGTCTGGATATGCCGGAAGTGTCGCTGGTGGCGATCCTCGACGCTGACAAAGAAGGCTTCCTGCGTTCCGAACGTTCGTTGATCCAGACCATTGGTCGTGCGGCACGTAACGTTAACGGTAAAGCGATTCTCTACGGCGATAAGATCACCCCATCAATGGCGAAAGCGATTGGCGAAACCGAACGTCGCCGCGAGAAACAGCAGAAGTACAACGAGGAACACGGCATTACGCCGCAAGGCTTGAACAAGAAAGTGGTCGATATCCTGGCGCTGGGGCAGAACATTGCCAAAACCAAAGCGAAGGGCAGAGGAAAATCGCGCCCGATTGTTGAGCCGGATAATGTGCCGATGGATATGTCGCCTAAAGCGTTGCAGCAGAAGATCCATGAACTGGAAGGGTTGATGATGCAACACGCGCAGAATCTGGAGTTCGAAGAAGCGGCGCAAATTCGTGACCAGTTGCATCAGCTGCGTGAGCTGTTTATTGCCGCGTCGTGACAAGATGAAAAAGCCGGAATGTACTTCCGACTCAGATTAACGATCAAGTCAAAAAAGTGCTCGAACGGTCCCCTCGCCCCTCCGGAGAGAGGGTTAGGGTGAGGGGAACAGGTCGCATTGCACCAGAAGCCTGGTCAGCAATCTCGGCCACATTAACCCAGTGCCTGTAATGCCTTTTCCAGCGCGCTATGCAGCAACTGGCGGTCATGACGATACGGAATATCGCTGGCCTCCAGCACCTCCTGAATCACAATCCGCTCTTTCACCGCCGAGACATCCACTTTGGGCCCGACGATGACCGCATCAATGACCTTTTTACCAACATACTGCTCCATAATTGCCAGCTTGCTTTCCAGCTTCAGATTAGCCGCAGGTAAACTTAACTCACGCCCCAGATTGCCGATATAGACCATCGGCGCTGGCGTGCGGCGTAATGCTTGTGCGATTTCATTCAGCAGCAGAATTGGCATCAGGCTGGTGTAAAAACTGCCAGGCCCAATAATGATGAGATCCGCTTCACTGATAGCGTGAACCGCCTCACGGGTTGCGGGTACATTCGGCGTTAACAATAACTCTTGAATCGGCGCAGTTAACTGGTCGATATTGACCTCGCCGTAAACTTCATGCCCCTGATCGTCAATCGCCATCAGATCAACAGGATGCTCCGACATCGGAATCAAATGTGCGTCCACTTTCAGCAGATTGCGAATCAGATTGATCGCTTCAAGAGGTCGCACGCTAAGGTGATCCAGTGCCTTCAGCATCAGGTTTCCAAGGTTGTGTCCGGAAAGTTCGCCATTACCGCCGAAACGATATTCAAACATTGCGGAAGCGACGCTGGGTTCAGTTATCAGCTGGTTGAGGCAGTTACGCATATCGCCCCAGGCAATACCGCCTTCTGAGCGGCGAATACGCCCCGTCGAGCCACCATTATCCGTGGTGGTGACGATACCCGTTAAACGAGAACCCAAAGACGAAAGTGATGAGAGAACGCGTCCCAGTCCATGCCCTCCGCCGAGAGCAACGACACGATCAAGGTCAGCCAGCGTACGATTGCGCATATAGTTTCCTGGAGTCAGATTATCCGCGCTACAGTAGCGCAAATTGCGGGGAAACAGCAATTAACCTGCCAATATTGAGGATACAAACTATTTTCTTCTACCTCTAAAGGACGATGTACGCTATGCCTTCCTGATGATGTATATCAAAGTAAAACCGCCATTTTCCCTTATTCTGTAGCGAAATAGCACGATCATGACGCTATATACATGATTACATAGCGAAAGTGTGGATGGTAAAAATCTCATTTACACGCTAGTATCGGCTTAACCACTAAACACTCTAGCCTCTGCACCTGGGTCAACTGATACGGTGCTTTGGCCGTGACAATGCTCGTAAAGATTGCCACCAGGGCGAAGGAAGAAATGACTTCGCCTCCCGTATCTGGAAAGGTGTACATGGCTTCACAACTGACTGATGCATTTGCGCGTAAGTTTTACTACTTGCGCCTGTCGATTACCGATGTGTGTAACTTTCGTTGCACCTACTGCCTGCCGGATGGCTACAAACCGAGCGGCGTCACCAATAAAGGCTTTCTTACCGTCGATGAAATTCGCCGGGTTACGCGCGCCTTCGCCAGTCTTGGCACCGAAAAAGTCCGTCTGACAGGTGGTGAGCCGTCTTTACGCCGCGACTTTACCGATATCATCGCCGCTGTGCGGGAAAACGACGCTATCCGCCAGATTGCGGTCACCACCAATGGTTACCGTCTGGAACGCGATGTGGCGAACTGGCGCGATGCTGGACTTACTGGCATCAACGTCAGCGTTGATAGCCTTGACGCTCACCAGTTTCATGCCATTACCGGGCAGGATAAATTCAACCAGGTCATGGCAGGGATCGATGCCGCATTTGAGGCCGGTTTTGAAAAGGTCAAAGTCAATACCGTGCTGATGCGTGATGTTAATCATCATCAGCTCGACACCTTTCTGAACTGGATCCAGCATCGCCCTATCCAGCTGCGTTTCATCGAATTGATGGAAACGGGTGAGGGCAGCGAGCTCTTCCGTAAGCATCACATCTCTGGTCAGGTTCTGCGTGACGAGCTACTGCGTCGCGGCTGGATCCACCAATTACGTCAACGCAGCGACGGTCCCGCGCAAGTCTTTTGTCATCCGGATTACGCCGGAGAGATTGGCCTTATCATGCCGTATGAAAAAGACTTCTGCGCCACTTGCAACCGCCTGCGCGTTTCCTCCATTGGTAAACTCCATCTCTGCCTGTTTGGTGAAGGCGGCGTTAACCTGCGCGATCTGCTGGAAGACGATACCCAGCAACAGGCGCTGGAAGCGCGTATTTCAGCGGCGCTGCGGGAGAAGAAACAGACCCATTTCCTGCATCAAAACAACACCGGTATTACGCAAAACTTATCGTACATTGGCGGCTAAAACGTCAAAAGGAGAGATCAGATGAGTCAGGTAAGCACTGAATTTATCCCGACCCGTATTGCTATTCTTACGGTTTCTAATCGTCGTGGTGAAGAAGACGATACCTCCGGTCACTATCTGCGCGATTCGGCGCAGGAAGCGGGCCATCACGTTGTCGATAAAGCCATTGTGAAAGAAAACCGCTACGCTATTCGCGCTCAGGTATCTGCGTGGATCGCCAGCGACGATGTACAAGTGGTATTGATTACGGGTGGTACTGGCCTGACGGAAGGTGATCAGGCTCCCGAAGCGCTGCTGCCGTTGTTCGACCGTGAAGTTGAAGGTTTTGGTGAAGTGTTCCGGATGTTGTCGTTTGAAGAGATTGGCACCTCAACGTTGCAATCTCGTGCGGTAGCGGGCGTCGCTAACAAAACGCTGATTTTCGCCATGCCGGGTTCGACCAAAGCGTGCCGCACCGCGTGGGAAAATATCATCGCGCCGCAGCTCGATGCCCGTACACGTCCATGCAATTTCCATCCACATTTGAAGAAATAAGTATGTCGCAACTGACCCATATCAACGCCGCTGGCGAAGCACACATGGTGGATGTCTCCGCCAAAGCGGAAACCGTGCGTGAAGCGCGGGCGGAAGCCTTTGTCACCATGCGCAGCGAGACGCTGGCGATGATTATTGATGGTCGCCACCACAAAGGCGACGTATTTGCCACTGCGCGTATCGCCGGTATTCAGGCGGCAAAACGCACCTGGGATCTGATCCCGCTGTGTCACCCGCTGATGCTCAGCAAAGTTGAAGTCAATTTACAGGCCGAGCCGGAGCACAATCGGGTACGTATAGAAACCTTATGCCGCCTGACCGGGAAAACCGGTGTCGAAATGGAAGCGTTAACCGCGGCCTCCGTGGCGGCGCTGACCATTTATGACATGTGCAAAGCGGTGCAAAAAGATATGGTAATTGGTCCGGTACGTTTGCTGGCGAAGAGCGGCGGCAAGTCGGGTGACTTTAAGGTGGAAGCGGATGATTAAAGTTCTTTTTTTCGCCCAGGTGCGCGAGTTGGTGGGAACAGATGCAACCGAAGTGGCTGCGGATTTCCCAACCGTTGAAGCGTTACGCCAACATCTGGCTGCGCAGAGCGATCGCTGGGCGCTGGCGCTGGAAGATGGCAAATTGCTGGCTGCCGTCAACCAGACGCTGGTGAGTCTTGACCATCCGCTGACTGACGGCGACGAAGTGGCTTTCTTCCCGCCGGTAACCGGAGGTTAAGATGGCAGAAACCAAAATTGTTGTCGGCCCGCAGCCATTCAGCGTAGGAGAAGAGTATCCGTGGCTGGCGGAGCGTGATGAAGACGGTGCGGTAGTCACCTTTACCGGTAAGGTGCGCAACCATAACCTTGGCGACAGCGTCAAAGCATTAACCCTCGAACACTATCCGGGGATGACTGAAAAAGCACTGGCAGAAATTGTCGATGAAGCGCGTAACCGCTGGCCGCTGGGGCGCGTCACGGTGATTCACCGCATCGGGGAATTATGGCCGGGCGATGAAATCGTTTTTGTCGGTGTCACCAGTGCGCATCGCAGCAGTGCGTTTGAAGCCGGGCAGTTTATTATGGATTATCTCAAAACCCGCGCACCGTTCTGGAAGCGCGAAGCCACGCCGGAAGGCGACCGCTGGGTCGAAGCTCGGGAGAGCGATCAGCAGGCGGCAAAACGCTGGTAGTTTTTTGTTAGCCGGATAAGGCACCGCTGCGTCCGGCAATTTCACCGCTCAGTACATGCGTTTACGCTGCGTCGATGCACAGCCTCATCATTTTGCAGTATCCTTAAGATATTCCTTATATCTTCAGGAGATCGTCATGGACAGATTCCCACGTTCTGATTCAATTGTACAACCCCGGGCTGGCTTGCAAACTTATATGGCGCAAGTCTATGGCTGGATGACCGTTGGCTTGTTGCTGACCGCATTTGTTGCCTGGTATGCGGCTAATTCCGCGGCCGTGATGGAGCTGTTGTTCACTAACCGTGTCTTTTTAATCGGTCTGATCATCGCGCAATTAGCATTGGTTATTGTGTTATCAGCGATGATTCAAAAGCTGAGCGCAGGTGTAACGACGATGCTCTTTATGCTTTATTCGGCGCTGACGGGTCTTACGCTTTCCAGTATTTTCATTGTCTATACCGCTGCTTCTATCGCCAGTACTTTCGTCGTTACTGCCGGGATGTTTGGCGCAATGAGCCTGTACGGTTACACCACGAAGCGCGATCTAAGCGGCTTTGGCAATATGCTGTTTATGGCGTTAATCGGCATTGTGCTGGCATCGCTGGTCAACTTCTGGCTGAAAAGCGAAGCATTGATGTGGGCAGTTACCTACATCGGCGTGATTGTCTTTGTCGGATTGACGGCGTATGACACTCAGAAATTGAAAAATATGGGTGAGCAGATTGATACCCGCGACACGTCGAACCTGCGCAAATATTCCATTCTTGGCGCGTTAACCTTGTATCTGGACTTCATCAACTTGTTCCTGATGTTGTTGCGGATCTTCGGCAACCGCCGTTAATTCTTTTTCACCATCAATATCCCGGCCATGTGTCGGGATTTTTTTCTTACTAAAAACGACACTTAACAAGTACCAGGTATAAAATATGCCTTATGGCCGAGCGGAAGTGTTTTCCGTATCCATAAATACAAAAATATTTTGTATGCGTGGTTTTAAATTTATTGATGGTGAATATTAATGTTTTTTCTAAGGACAACTAAAAGAATGGAATCATACTCGCAAAACAGCAATAAATTAGATTTTCAGCACGAGGCCAGGATATTAAACGGTATATGGCTCATTACCGCTTTGGGTATGGTGGCAACCGCAGAGCTGGCCCTGGTGATCATCATGGATGCCGCATTAATGAGTGAACGACCCGTTTGGGTAATAAGTTGCTTAATGATAGTGTTATGGTCAGGCATTATCTCGCATGGACGAAATAAGCTCCTTGAACTGGCAGGAAAATGCCATAGCGAAGAGTTGTGGAGTCCGGTTCGTTGCGCTTTTACAGGTGCATTAACACTCTATTACTATTTTATCGGCTTCTTTGGGATACTTGCCGCGATAGCTATAACGCTTGTCTGGCAAAGGCATACGCGTTTTTTTCATTAGTCGTAAATGCACATACTAAAGAACTTAACTAAACTTCACATCGCCGCTTCATTTTTCGCTCGTAGCTTCTTCGCCTGGCTTTCCAGTAGCAGGTAACAGATCAGCGCCAGCAGCAGCGGGATAAAGTAATACAGGACGCGATAAGCGAGCAGGGCGGCGATAATGCTCCCTTTCGAGGTATGCTCCCCAGCCAGTAGCGCGATAAATACCGCTTCCAGCACACCAATCCCCGCCGGAATATGCACGATGACGCCAGCAATACTACTAACCAGTAACACGCCCAGTACAAAGAAATAGTTCACGCTTTGACCAAGTAACAGCCAGATAATCGCCCCCATTACCATCCAGTTAACGCTGGAAATCAGCATCTGGGCGAGGGCAAATTTCCATGAAGGCAGCACCAGCTTTTGTCCTTTGATGGTCATATGGCGGTGCTTCGCGAAAGCGCAAAACCACAAATAAACCGCGATAATCATCAATAAGCCAATGCCGAGAATACGCAGCGTGGTTTGATCGACATACCAGTGATCCGGCAACTCCACCACGCCTGCGGTAAAGATAATCCCTGCCAGTAAAATATAGCCCAGCCAGTTGGTGGTAATACTGAGCGAGAAAATCCGCGTAATAGTGCTGCCCGGTAACCCTAGCCGGGAGTACAAACGATAGCGCATACCAATGCCGCCGACCCAGGTACTGAGCGTCAGGTTGAAGGCGTAGCAGATAAACGACACCAGCATCACCTGGCGCTTCGCCAGTTTGTGACCGCAGTAAAAGCGGGCGAGCAGATCATAGCAGCCGTAAATCAGATAACTGACGACCACCAGCCCGACCGCACTGAGCAACGCAACGCGATTGTAGTCGCGGATGACCTTCCAGACCTCTTCCCAGTCCACCTTTTTGGCGTAGACCACCAGCAACACTATCACCGCGATAAAAAACAGCCAGGTGAGGATCTTCTTTGCTAAGCGCCAGCGTGGGTGTGATTTACTCATCAGGGTTTTACCCCCGTGTTTTCAGTTTCTACCCGATCCTGCGTTTCCATTGTCGGCTGAGCGGGCGGGTCAACCTGCGCCAGACGTGGTGTGTGTGCCGGAAGCCAGCCGACCAGCGCCGGGAAGTGGCGTAAAAAGTGGAAGGCCAGCACGCTTTTGGTCAGATTCCACCAGGTGCGTTTCGGCAGCATGGTTTCATCCACCTGCTGGCAGTCTGCGGCGATAATGCCGTTCAGATTATCGCGCAGCGTCTGGTTAAAATGACGATCGTGGATGATGACATTTGCTTCGAGATTCAGTGACAAACTGAGCGGATCGAGATTACTGGACCCTACCGTCGCCCAGTGATCGTCCATCAACGCCACTTTGCCGTGGAGCGGGCGGCGGCGATACTCAAAAACCTGAACGCCGCCTTTAACCAGATAGTTATACAGCAAGCGCGCGCCGACTCTGACAATCGGCATATCCGGTTCGCCCTGAATGATCAGTTTGATCCGCACCCCGCGCCGTGCCGCTTTACGCAAGGCGTGTAAAAATCGATAGCCGGGGAAGAAGTAGGCGTTGGCGATAATCACTTCCCGCCGTGCCTGAGTGAGCATTTTCAGATAGTGACGTTCAATATCATCGCGATGTTCTTCGTTATCGCGCCAGACCAGCAATACCTGCGCTTCTCCCGGCTGGCGGTTCTCTTCCGCTTTGTGATGACGTCGCCACCAGCGTCGTGCCGCGCTCTGTCCTGGCAGGTTTTCCAGTTCAAATTGCAGAATATCTTCGACAATCGGCCCTTCAAGGCGCACCGCGTAATCCTGTTTAGCCTCTGGACCGTAGCTGGACATATGCTCGGCGGAGTAATTCAGCCCGCCAATAAAGGCGATATGCGCGTCGATCACCACAATTTTGCGATGCATCCGGCGAAACACATTGGTGCGCATACCAAAAAGGCGAGGGCGGGGATCGTAGTAGCGGAACACCACGCCAGCGGCCGTCAGTTCATTGACAAACTCATCGCTGAGATCCGGCGAACCGTAGCCATCAAGTAAGACTTCCGCTTTTACCCCGCGTTGCGCTGCTGCCAGTAGTGCCGCATGCAGTTGTTTGCCGACGTCATCCTCAAACCAGATAAACGTTTCAAGAATGATGCGTTCTTGTGCCTCGCCAATCGCCTTAAACACCGCGGGATAATATTGCTCGCCGTTTTCCAGCAACTGGATCTTATTGCCTTCGCGCCAGCTACATTTCATAAATGAATCTCCGCACTTAAAGGGGCATGATCAGAAAGGTGTCGCCATGTCCGCAGCGGCAACGCGGTTGGCGCGCTGGCGCTGGCATTTTTGACGTAGATCCTGTCCAGTCGTAGTAGAGGAAATTGCACCGGAAACGTGCGCGCCGGGCGTCCGTGGGCGCGGGTAAAAATCTCATCCAGTCCGGCCTGCACTTTTAACGGATGATTAGCTTTTTGCCGCCAGTCATTGAAATCACCCGCCACCAATACCGGTTCGCCGTCCGGTAGCTCATTCACCCATTCGGCGAGCATCGCAAGCTGCGCCTGACGGTGCGCCTCACGCAGGCCCAAATGTACGCACATTACATGAATCGCTTTTCCGGTCATCGGCGGCACAATGCGGCAGTAGAGCACGCCGCGCTTTTCCGCACCATCGACCGAAACATCGCGGTTTTCATAATGTTCAATGGGATAGCGCGACAGTACGGCGTTACCGTGATGCCCTTCCGGGTATACGGCATTGCGACCGTAGGCAAAATCGCTCCACATAGTGTCGGCGAGAAACTCGTAGTGCGAGGTATCGGGCCAGTTTTCCACATGCAGCGGATGAACTTCGTGCGCGCCCATCACTTCCTGCAGGCAAACAATATCGGCGCTGACGGTACGCACGGCGTCGCGAAGTTCCGGCAAAATGAAGCGTCGGTTAAACGCGGTAAAGCCTTTGTGAATATTGATGGTGAGCACCTTGAACGAAAATTGTTGTGTTTGATCGGGCATAATTTTCCTGTCTTTGCCTCTTATCTCATTGAAATAGTGTAGTCGGCGTCACAAAAAGGTGCGGTCTTACGGAATTTTCCGTAAAGTTCGGTACTCTGAGTAAGTAGAGATAAATTCTTCAGGAGAGAAGCCATGAAGTGGCAACAACGTGTTCGTGTCGCAACGGGTCTAAGTTGCTGGCAGATTATGTTGCATTTACTGGTAGTGGCGCTGCTGGTGGTGGGCTGGATGAGTAAGACTCTGGTTCACGTCGGCGTGGGATTATGCGCACTGTATTGTGTCACGGTAGTGATGATGCTGGTGTTTCAGCGCCACCCCGAGCAACGCTGGCGTGAGGTGGCAGACGTGCTGGAAGAGCTGACCACGACCTGGTATTTTGGCGCAGCGCTGATTGTGCTGTGGCTATTGTCCCGTGTACTGGAAAACAACTTTTTGCTGGCGATTGCAGGGCTGGCAATCCTTGCCGGCCCGGCGGTGGTGTCTTTGCTGGCGAAAGATAAGAAGTTACATCACCTTACGTCTAAACATCGCGTACGCCGCTGACCCTGTCGTGGCCGTTATCACCAGTAGCGGCCACAAACTATTCCACACAATATCCAGACTCGCATCCTTCAAATAAATCTGCTTGGTAATGTCCGTAAAGTGGCGAATAGGGTTAATCCACGTCAGGTTTTGCAGCCATACTGGCATGTTTTCCACCGGAGAAACGTAACCGGAAAGGAGAATGGCGGGCATCATAAAAACAAACACGCCGATAAACGCCTGCTGTTGTGTCGAGCAGAGTGATGAAATCAACAGACCGAATCCCACCAGCGATAAACCGTAAATCACCATCGTAAAGTAGAACAGCGCCAGCGATCCGGCGAAGGGGATTTGATACGCCCAGATACCAATCGCCAGCACAATGGTGGCCTGGAAGGTGGCGACAATTAATGCCGGTACGGCCTTGCCGATGAAGATCTGCCAGGTGGTGAGCGGCGAAACCAGTAGCTGATCGAGCGTACCTTGTTCACGTTCGCGGGCAACAGAAAGTGAAGTGACGATCATTACGCCGATAGTGGTGATCATGGCGATCAGCGACGGCACCACAAACCATTTGTAGTCGAGATTCGAGTTATACCAGTTGCGTACCACCAGCTCGCTGTTGTTAGGTTTCGGTTTTCCTTCCAGCAGCTCCTGCTGATAATTTTTGACGATCTGTTGCAGGTAGTTGGCGGCAATTTGCGCACTGTTGGAGTTACGCCCGTCGAGGATCAACTGCAACGGCGCGGTCTGGAAGGTATCCAGTTTGCGCGAGAAGTCAGCCGGGAAACGCACCAGTAGTAACGCCTTTTGTGTGTCGATGGTTGGGCGGATCTCCTGTGGGCTTTTCAGCAGCAGCACATGAGTAAAGGCGCTGGCGCGGGCAAAACGTTGGGTCAGCTCCACCGAATGCTCGCCGTTATCTTCATCGTAGATGGCGATGGTGGCGTTAGTCACTTCCAGCGTGGCGGCGAACGGGAACAGGATCACCTGAATCAGCACGGGTAAAATAAGAATCGCACGGGTTTGCGGTTCGCGCAGCAGCGACTGCAACTCTTTGCGGATTAACGTCCATAAGCGATGAAACATGCTCTTCTCCCTAATCCAGCCGACGTTTGGTTTTCAGCCACGTCAGGCCGATAAACATCACCGCCGAAGCGATCAAAAACAGTACGTTCACCACCAGCACCACCGGAATATTCCCGGCGAGAAACAGGCTTTGCAGGGTGCTGACGAAATAACGTGCGGGAATAATGTACGTCACCGCGCGGATCACCGCGGGCATACTGTCGATCTGAAAAATAAAGCCGGAAAGCATAATCGACGGCAGAAAAGCCGCGTTCAGGGCGACCTGAGCGGCATTGAACTGGTTGCGGGTAATCGTGGAAATAAGCAGCCCCATCCCCAGGGTACTGAGTAAAAACAGGCTGGAGATAAAAAACAGAATCAGCAGCGACCCGCGATACGGCACGCCGAGAATAAACACCGACACCAGCATACACAGCAACATCGCCAGCATCCCGAGGAAATAGTAGGGTATGAGCTTACACAGCAGCAGTTCCGTGCGGGTAATCTCCGTAGAGAGCAGAGCCTCCATGGTGCCGCGTTCCCATTCTCGCGCCACCACCAGCGAGGTGAGAATCGCGCCGATGACCGTCATGATGATGGTCACCGCACCGGGGATAATGAAGTGCTGGCTAATCGCCGCCGGGTTAAACCAGTAGCGGGTTTGTACATCAATAAGCGGTTCAAAAGTCTGCCCGTTGTCCTCCGCTCGCTGCATTTGCCAGATCTGCCAGATCCCTTCGACATACCCCTGCACAAAGTTAGCGGTATTCGGCTCACTGCCGTCGGTGATCACCTGAATCGGTGCGGTGGCGTTGGCGCGCTCCATCTGTTCGGCGAAATCCACCGGAATAACCACCAGACCGCGAATTTTCCCCGCCTGCATTTTGGCGATCAGTTCCTGACGGTTATCGCTGATGGTGGCGTCGATGTAGGGCGAACCTGTCATGGTGTGGGTGAAATCCAGCGCCGCTTCGCTACGCTGTTCCAGCAATATCCCGACCCGCAGCTTGCTGGAGTCGAGGTTAATGCCGTAGCCAAAAATAAACAGCAGCAGCAGAGGGATCACTACCGCAATCAGCCAGCTACTCGGATCGCGAACGATCTGCCGTGTCTCTTTGACGCACAGCGCCCGCACGCGACGCCAGGACAGGATCGGATTACTCATTGCTATGCTCCTTATCCCAGTCGTGGATCAACTGAATAAAGGCTTGCTCCATAGTGGGATCGGGTTGCTCATCGTTGGCCGACTGCGCTTTCAAATCGTCCGGTGTGCCGCTGGCGATTAATTTCCCGCGGTACACCAGGCCGATGCGGTCGCAATATTCCGCTTCATCCATAAAGTGGGTGGTGACCATCACCGTGACGCCTTTCTCTACCATACTGTTGATATGTAGCCAAAATTCACGGCGGGTGATGGGATCAACGCCGGACGTCGGTTCGTCGAGAAACAGAATGTCCGGTTCATGCATCAGCGAGCAGGCCAGTGCCAGCCGCTGTTTAAAACCTAATGGCAGTTCATCGGTCGCGTGGGAGGCGATACTTTTCAGGCCGAACGCCTCGCTCATACGGGAGATTTTTTCGTTCTGCGCCCGACCGCGTAAGCCATACACACCAGAGAAAAAGCGTAAATTCTGTTCGACCGTCAGGTTGCCGTAGAGCGAAAATTTTTGCGCCATATAGCCGAGATGCTGGCGCGCTTTACCGGAACTCTCTTTCAGATCCATGCCCAGCACCAGCGCCTGGCCAGAGGTCGGTACCAGCAAACCGCACATCATCTTAAAGGTGGTCGATTTGCCCGCGCCGTTTGGCCCCAGCAAACCAAAAATCTCCCCGCGTTTAACGGCAAAGTTGACGTGATCGGTGGCGGCAAAATCACCAAATTTCTTGGTCAGTTCTTTCGCTTCGATCACCGTCTCACCGGGTGTGCCTTCTACCGTATGCAATATTGCACCCAGCGGCGATTCCGAGGTTCCGGCACCGCCCAGCAAATCAATAAACGCATCTTCAAAACGCGGCGTAGTTTCGTTGATGTTGATTTCCGGCATCCCGTCGGCATGGCGAATATCGTCTGGTGTGGCCTCTTTTTTGAGGATCAGACGTACCGATTTCCCCTGAATCATGCCGTCGCTGACTTGCGGCAGTTTCAATGCCCGTTGCAACAGTTTGCGGTTGCCCTCGTGCGGGCTGGTCATCAGAAAGCTGCGTCCGGCCATGGTTTGTGTCAGGGCCGTCGGTTCTCCCTGGTACAACAATTCGCCTTCGTTCATCAGTAACACGTCACGGCACTGCTCGGCTTCGTCGAGATACGAGGTGCTCCAGAGAATTAACATCCCTTCGCCCGCCAGCTCATGCACCATCTGCCACAGTTCGCGCCGTGAGATAGGGTCAACGCCGACGCCGGGTTCATCGAGCAGCAACACTTTCGGTTCGCCCACCAGGGTACAGGCCAGGCCGAGTTTTTGTTTCATCCCACCGGAGAGCTTGCCCGCCAGGCGTCCGGTAAACGGGCCAAGAGACGTAAACTCCAGCAGGCGAGAAAAAGTCTGCTTCCGTGCCTCGCCGGTGACGCTGCGCAAATCCGCGTAAAGATTGAGGTTCTCCATCACCGTCAGATCTTCATACAGACCAAATTTCTGCGGCATATAGCCGAGCACGGCGTGCAGCGCGCCGTCATTTTTGATCGGATCAAAGCCAATCACCGTGGCACTGCCGCTGTCGGGTTTCAGTAATCCCGCCAGCATCCGCATCAGCGTGGTTTTACCCGCACCGTCTGGCCCTACCAGCCCCGTCACATAACCGGCATGAATGGTGCAATCGAGCGGCGCGACGGCGGGCTTGTTCATGCCCGGAAAGCGTTTTTCCAGGCCGTTCAGCGTGATAACGGCATCATTCATGTCCTGCCTCGTCACCGAATTGTACCGTCACTGGCATTCCCTGGCGTAACGCATCATCGGCGTCGGTCACCACAATACGCAGGCGATAGACGAGGTCGGTACGCAGATCCGGCGTTTCGACGGTTTTCGGGGTAAATTCAGCAGTCGGTGAAACGAAACCAATCTGCCCGTGATACGGCTTGTCCGGGCGACCATCGGTATAAAGCAGCACTTTGCGCCCCGGCTGGGCCTGGTCAAGATTACGTTCGTCAACATAGGCACGCACCCACACTGGACGTGTTAGCGAGACGGTAAACACCGTGCCACCTTCATTGAGAACCGTGCCTGGCTCCACCGCGCGCGTTAACAGCGTGCCATCAGACGGGGCTATCAACGTTGAGTCCTGCAAATTCAGCTCCGCCTGCGCCAGTTGCGCCTGCGCCTGTTCGAGGCTGGCTTTTGCCTGGGCGATATCCTGTTCGCGGTTACCGGAACGGTACTGACGCAATTTATCCTGTGCCGATTTCAGCGTTGCCTGCGCCTGGTCGCGCGAGGAGCGGGCATTTTCCAGGTCATTTGCCGAAATGGTGCGGCTTTTCCACAGTCCTTGCTGGCGGTTATAGAAGTTCTGCGCATAGTCATAGGCAGCTTGCGCCTGTTTCACCGCTGCGGCGGCCTGAGCGATTTCTTCATCGCGATACCCGGCAAGCATCAGGTCATACTGCGCCTGAGCCACCGAAACGCCCGCTTTCGCCTGCATCAGGGCAATCTCATACGGCTTGTGATCCAGTTCGCCCAGCACCTGGCCCGCTTTGATCGCATCACCTTCGTCCACTGCCAGCGACTCAACGCGCCCCCCAACACGGAAACTAAGATTCACCGTACGAATATCCACGTTGCCATACAGCGTCAGGCC
This sequence comes from Escherichia sp. WS1368, assembly GCF_046487485.1. Taxonomy (NCBI): domain Bacteria; kingdom Pseudomonadati; phylum Pseudomonadota; class Gammaproteobacteria; order Enterobacterales; family Enterobacteriaceae; genus Escherichia; species Escherichia sp. WS1368. The sequence goes on along the minus strand of NZ_JBJQJI010000006.1, from coordinate 104,305 downwards.
GTTATCCTGGCGGCTTTGATACCACCAGTAGCCTCCGGCAACCACGGCGGCAAGTACTACTACCGCCAGTCCGATCACGACAGGTTTTTTCATCACTACAAACTCCTTTGCGATAATCCTTGCAAAATCAGGTCGATATGACAGGTCACCGTCTGGTTAATCAGTTCGGTCTTTTCTTCATCGAACGCGGTCCAGCCGGTACGTAACAGAATTGTTTCTTTGCCAAGACGAAACGCCAGAATCTCACCAATCAACGCATGGGTATGAAGGATCATGCGGGTATCATTGGCGTCGCAGCCGGTCCAGGCGGCAATCAGGCGTGTAAGGTGGCTGTGTAGCGGACTAATCACCTGTTCGTGCACCAGGTGATAGGCTGCCGTGGGAGAGAGCTGCTCACGGGAGATAAATTTGCTGAGGTTGACAGTGTCATCCTGGGTGAGCAGCTTAATCATGTTCCTGCAGGCGCGAAGGATCAGTTCACGGATGGCAGCCCGATCTGGCTGTGGTTGTGCGAACAAGCGTTCGGCCTCTTCGGCGTGCGGACGGAACTGCTCGCCAATAAAATCGGCAATCCACTGGGCGCAGGCGAGGTACAAATCCTCTTTCGAACCGAAGTAGTAGGTGATGGCAGCGATATTCTGCCCGGCCTGGGCGGCTATCTCGCGGGTGGTGGCGTTCATTCCATATTCACCAAACTGCGCCAGTGCGGCAGCAATCAGCTGTTTTTTCGCCTGTTCACCCTTGATTGTCATGGCAGGATTATTCATCGCACAGTCCATTCTTAATCAAATGATTGATTAAGATTATGACTCCATATGGGAGTTGTCCAGTATGGCTAAGAATTTTAGCAACGCCAGTCACAGGGATAATTTATGCGCTGCGTCACAAAAACTGCTACACTCCGCTCCCTCATGACATTGTGGTTTTTGTCATTTTCCTTTTCAGTATCTCCCTGAAAACTACACCGGTAACGGTCGGGGCGGTTCGGAGTAGTTATGTCTTTCGATTCTTTGGGTTTAAGCCCTGATATCCTGCGCGCCGTTGCCGAGCAGGGTTACCGTGAACCCACCCCTATTCAGCAGCAGGCGATCCCTGCGGTGCTGGAAGGCCGCGACCTGATGGCTAGCGCCCAGACTGGCACCGGCAAAACAGCGGGCTTTACGCTGCCGCTGTTGCAACACCTGATCACTCGCCAGCCGCACGCCAAAGGGCGTCGTCCGGTACGTGCGCTCATTCTTACCCCGACCCGTGAACTGGCGGCGCAGATTGGCGAAAACGTCCGTGATTACAGCAAATACCTGAACATTCGTTCGCTGGTGGTGTTTGGCGGTGTCAGCATTAACCCGCAGATGATGAAGTTGCGCGGCGGCGTTGATGTGCTGGTTGCAACGCCGGGACGTCTGCTGGACCTGGAACATCAGAATGCGGTGAAGCTGGATCAGGTTGAAATCCTCGTCCTCGATGAAGCTGACCGCATGCTCGACATGGGCTTTATCCACGATATCCGTCGCGTGTTAACAAAACTACCTGCGAAGCGCCAGAACCTGTTGTTCTCCGCGACCTTCTCTGACGATATTAAAGCTCTGGCGGAAAAACTGTTGCACAACCCGCTGGAAATCGAAGTGGCACGCCGCAATACCGCGTCTGATCAGGTGACCCAGCATGTTCACTTTGTTGATAAGAAACGCAAACGCGAATTGTTGTCGCACATGATTGGGAAAGGGAACTGGCAGCAGGTGCTGGTGTTTACCCGTACCAAACATGGCGCTAACCATCTGGCTGAACAGCTCAATAAAGATGGCATCCGTAGTGCGGCGATCCACGGCAATAAATCGCAAGGTGCGCGTACCCGTGCGCTGGCTGATTTTAAATCGGGCGATATTCGTGTACTGGTGGCAACTGACATCGCTGCGCGCGGCCTGGATATTGAAGAGCTGCCGCACGTGGTCAACTATGAACTGCCAAACGTACCGGAAGATTATGTCCACCGTATCGGGCGTACCGGTCGTGCGGCTGCTACCGGTGAAGCGTTGTCGCTGGTGTGTGTTGATGAACACAAACTGCTGCGTGATATCGAAAAACTGCTGAAAAAAGAGATCCCGCGCATTGCGATTCCGGGTTATGAGCCGGACCCGTCAATCAAAGCCGAACCGATCCAGAACGGTCGCCAGCAACGTGGCGGCGGCGGTCGTGGGCAAGGTGGTGGTCGCGGTCAACAGCAACCACGCCGTGCGGAAAGTGGTGCGAAGTCTGGTAACGCGAAGCCCGCAGAAAAACCGTCTCGTCGTCTCGGCGATGCCAAACCGGCAGGCGAACAACAACGTCGCCGCCGTCCGCGTAAACCTGCCGCTGCGCAGTAATCTTTTATGCCGGGCGATGCCCGGCATCTTCGCAACAAGTCTCTTTCTACCGCAATTTTATCCTGGGCAATTTACGATCAAGGTGCTGCAATTTATTATTAATTGCTCTATCTTTAATTATAAATTGCATGCTGTATACAAAGAGGTTAGCGCATTATGGCACCAGAAACGATCGATCACTCAACCTTACATAAACTGGTTGAATCTGGCGTAGTGGATGCAGCACACGTTATTGGCACCCAGGGAGGCTGGTCGTTGACCGTGAAATACGGCCACACTGAACGGCCTCTTGCAGCACAACGCAGTCGGCAAATCCGCCTGTTCAAACGGCTGGAAACGGTTGTCAACTACCTGAAAGATGTTGGTATTGCCCGGTTTGAAGTCGACGCCTCTAATTACGACCCGGACGGTCAGAAGAAAACGACCCGACCAGACAGGGCTGAGGCATTAAAACGAGCTCATGAAGCTGCCGCGTATGATGCCTGGTTTCGAGAGCAGGTGCAGGCCGCCATTGACGATCCACGCCCGGCACTCTCTCATGAAGAGGCCAAAAGTCTATTTGCTGCCCGTAAAAAAGCCTTGCTGAAGGGGGATTAATGCGTCTGGAATGGAAGCCAATGTCCCTGTCTGACAGGGAGCAAATCATGGAATACATCAGTAAAGATAATCCGCTAGCGGCAATAGCCCTTGATAATCAATTTGAAGCCATTGCGGAACAGGCCTGTGAACGCCCGGAGATGTACCGGGCCGGACGAGTCGCTGGTACACATGAAGCCGTTGTCAGGCCGCATTATGTGCTTGTCTATCAAGTGGAGGGCGATACGCTCTCGGTACTGCGTGTTTTACATACCGCTCTGCAATGGCCGCCAGCGGAATAAGCTGATGTACAATGTCTTTTGCTGCACAATGATGTTTCTTCTGCCGCGAGAAAACTTCACATCCGGAAAACGTTATTGCGAGCCGCTTTCCAGAAACAGAAAAACCATTACCCCTGAAAACCGAAAAATGCCACAATATTGGCTGTTTATACAGTATTTCAGGTTTTCTCATGGCATTAACCGCCGCGCTTAAAGCGCAAATTGCCGCCTGGTATAAGGCGCTTCAGGAACAGATCCCCGACTTTATTCCCCGTGCGCCGCAGCGGCAGATGATTGCGGACGTCGCCAAAACGCTGGCCGGAGAAGAAGGGCGGCATCTGGCGATTGAAGCCCCCACCGGCGTTGGGAAAACGCTCTCTTATTTGATTCCCGGCATCGCCATTGCCCGCGAAGAGCAAAAAACGCTGGTGGTGAGTACCGCCAACGTGGCATTGCAGGATCAGATCTACAGCAAAGATTTACCGCTGCTGAAAAAGATCATTCCCGATCTTAAATTCACTGCCGCTTTTGGGCGTGGGCGCTACGTTTGCCCGCGTAATCTGACGGCGCTCGCCAGCACTGAACCCACGCAACAGGATCTGCTGGCGTTTCTTGACGACGAACTGACGCCAAATAATCAGGAAGAGCAAAAACGTTGTGCGAAGCTGAAGGGCGATCTCGACACTTATAAATGGGATGGTCTGCGCGATCATACTGATATCGCTATAGATGACGATCTCTGGCGTCGTTTAAGTACCGACAAAGCCAGCTGCCTCAACCGCAACTGTTATTACTATCGCGAATGCCCGTTTTTTGTCGCTCGTCGGGAGATTCAGGAAGCGGAAGTGGTGGTGGCAAACCATGCGCTGGTGATGGCGGCGATGGAAAGCGAAGCCGTATTGCCTGACCCGAAAAATTTGCTGCTGGTGCTGGACGAAGGTCATCACCTGCCAGATGTGGCGCGGGATGCGCTGGAGATGAGTGCCGAAATCACCGCGCCGTGGTATCGACTACAGTTGGACTTGTTCACGAAACTGGTCGCTACCTGCATGGAGCAGTTTCGCCCGAAGACCATCCCGCCGCTGGCGATCCCTGAACGTTTGAATGCGCATTGTGAAGAGTTGTATGAGCTTATCGCCTCGTTAAACAACATTCTCAATCTCTACATGCCTGCCGGGCAGGAGGCAGAGCACCGTTTTGCGATGGGCGAACTGCCAGATGAAGTGCTGGAGATCTGCCAGCGGCTGGCAAAACTCACCGAGATGCTGCGTGGCCTGGCGGAGTTATTTCTTAACGATTTAAGTGAGAAAACCGGCAGCCATGACATTGTACGTCTGCATCGGTTGATTTTGCAGATGAATCGCGCGCTGGGGATGTTCGAGGCGCAAAGCAAACTCTGGCGGCTGGCGTCTCTGGCGCAATCTTCCGGTGCGCCGGTGACCAAATGGGCGACGCGGGAAGAGCGCGAAGGGCAGCTGCATCTCTGGTTTCACTGTGTGGGTATTCGTGTCAGCGATCAGCTGGAAAGGCTGCTGTGGCGCAGTATTCCGCACATTATTGTCACTTCCGCGACCTTACGTTCGCTGAACAGTTTTTCGCGTTTGCAGGAGATGAGTGGTCTGAAAGAGAAAGCGGGCGACCGCTTTGTGGCGCTGGATTCGCCCTTTAACCACTGCGAACAGGGCAAAATTGTTATTCCCCGGATGCGCTTTGAGCCTTCCATCGACAACGAAGAGCAGCACATTGCTGAAATGGCAGCCTTTTTCCGTGAGCAGGTGGAGAGCAAAAAACATCTCGGTATGTTGGTACTGTTTGCCAGCGGACGGGCGATGCAGCGGTTTCTCGACTATGTGACGGATTTACGCCTGATGTTGCTGGTGCAGGGCGATCAGCCGCGTTACCGTTTAGTTGAACTGCACCGCAAACGCGTCGGCAACGGTGAGCGCAGCGTGCTGGTGGGCTTACAGTCATTTGCCGAAGGGCTTGATCTGAAAGGCGATCTGCTCAGCCAGGTGCATATCCACAAAATCGCTTTTCCGCCCATCGACAGCCCCGTGGTGATCACCGAAGGGGAATGGCTGAAAAGCCTCAACCGCTATCCGTTTGAGGTGCAAAGCCTGCCGAGCGCCTCGTTTAACCTGATTCAGCAGGTTGGGCGACTGATTCGAAGCCACGGTTGCTGGGGCGAAGTGGTGATTTACGATAAACGCTTGCTCACCAAAAACTACGGCAAGCGGCTACTGGATGCATTACCGGTATTTCCGATAGAGCAACCGGAAGTCCCTGAAGGTATAGTTAAAAAGAAAGAAAAAACGAAATCCCCACGCCGTCGGCGGCGTTAATGATGTGAGTCAGGTAAGGAGTCGTAAATGGACTATCGCAAAATCATTAAAGAGATCGGGCGCGGGAAAAACCACGCGCGCGATTTAGACCGGGATACTGCGCGCGGTCTGTATGCCCATATGCTCAATGGTGAAGTCCCTGACCTTGAGTTGGGCGGCGTATTGATTGCGCTGCGTATCAAAGGGGAAGGGGAAGCAGAGATGCTCGGCTTTTACGAAGCCATGCAAAATCACACCATCAAGCTGACGCCGCCTGCAGACAAGCCGATGCCGATTGTCATCCCCAGTTACAACGGCGCGCGTAAACAGGCCAACCTGACGCCGTTGTTGGCGATTCTCCTGCACAAACTCGGTTTTCCTGTGGTGGTTCACGGGGTTAGCGAAGATCCAACCCGCGTGCTGACAGAAACCATTTTCGAACTGATGGGTATTACGCCAACGTTGCACGGCGGGCAGGCGCAGGCGAAGCTCGACGAACATCAACCGGTGTTTATGCCTGTCGGCGCGTTTTGCCCGCCGCTGGAAAAACAACTGGCGATGCGCTGGCGGATGGGCGTGCGTAACAGTGCACATACCCTGGCGAAACTGGCGACGCCATTTGCCGAAGGTGAGGCACTGCGTCTTTCCAGCGTTTCGCATCCGGAATACATCGGGCGAGTCGCGAAGTTCTTTAGCGATATCGGCGGGCGGGCGTTACTAATGCATGGTACTGAAGGCGAAGTGTATGCTAATCCGCAGCGCTGCCCGCAGATCAATCTCATTGACCGTGAAGGGATGCGGGTGCTGTATGAAAAACAGGACCCTGCTGGTAGCGAGTTACTGCCACAAGCAAAAGATCCGGAAACCACGGCGCAGTGGATTGAGCGTTGCCTGGCTGGCAGCGAACCGATTCCCGAATCGCTGAAAATCCAGATGGCTTGCTGCCTGGTGGCTACGGGGGAAGCGGCAACTATCAGCGACGGCCTGGCGCGTGTTAATCAGGCATTTTAATTTTCATCTCAGCCGGATGAGCCATGTCATCCGGCTTTTACCCCACCACAATATGAAATTCCTGCATCTTTATTGACCTTCCCGCGCCCGGCGTGCAGCATAAAAAAACAACAAACACATAACATAAACAGGAGTTAACCATGGAAAGTGGTCATCGCTTTGATGCTCAGACGCTGCACAGTTTTATTCAGGCTGTATTTCGTCAGATGGGTAGTGAGGAACAAGAAGCGAAATTAGTTGCCGATCATTTAATCGCGGCAAACCTGGCAGGGCATGATTCACATGGTATTGGCATGATCCCAAGCTATGTGCGCTCCTGGAGTCAGGGGCACCTGCAAATTAACCATCATGCCAAAATCGTTAAAGAGGCGGGGGCGGCGGTCACGCTCGATGGCGATCGCGCATTTGGTCAGGTCGCGGCACATGAAGCGATGGCGCTGGGGATTGAGAAAGCGCATCAGCACGGCATTGCCGCCGTGGCGCTCCATAACTCGCATCATATCGGCCGTATCGGTTACTGGGCGGAGCAGTGTGCAGCGGCGGGGTTTGTCTCTATCCACTTTGTTAGCGTGGTCGGTATTCCAATGGTCGCGCCGTTCCACGGTCGCGACAGCCGCTTTGGCACCAATCCGTTCTGTGTGGTTTTCCCTCGTAAAGATAATTTCCCGCTGTTGCTTGATTACGCCACCAGCGCCATCGCATTTGGCAAAACCCGCGTCGCCTGGCATAAAGGCGTCCCCGTGCCGCCAGGTTGCCTGATTGACGTTAACGGCATGCCGACGACCAATCCGGCGGTAATGCAGGAGTCGCCGTTGGGTTCGCTGTTGACCTTTGCCGAACATAAAGGCTACGCCCTTGCAGCGATGTGTGAAATTCTTGGTGGGGCGCTTTCCGGCGGTAAAACGACGCATCAGAAAACGTTACAAACCAGTCCCGATGCCATTCTTAACTGCATGACCACTATCATCATCAACCCGGAACTGTTCGGCGCGCCGGATTGTAGCGCGCAGACCGAAGCCTTTGCCGAGTGGGTGAAAGCCTCGCCGCATGATGACGATAAGCCGATTTTGCTACCGGGCGAGTGGGAAGTTAACACGCGTCGCGAACGGCAGGAGCAGGGGATTCCATTGGATGCGGGAAGCTGGCAGGCCATTTGTGATGCGGCGCGAAAGGTTGGTATGCCGGAAGAGACGTTGCAGGCTTTCTGTCAGCAGTTAGCCAGCTAAAAAAAAGCCCGTCCAGTGGCGGACGGGCAAACAAGGGTAACATAGGATCAATGAGGGTTAGAGCATATGCGTCTGTCGGCAAACAGACAGGGAAATACTTGTGCTGGACGTAGCGTAAACGCCTGATCCGGCTTACGAATTACTTATAAATTACCGCAGTACCGCTTAATTTATTGTTGTTGGTGGCAGAAGTGATGCTGTATCCACTCGCCCCAGCTGCCGCAGCTTTCTCAGCCAGTTTCGCTTCCAGGGCATCGAGGGTGGATGCGCCATCGGCAGAAACCACGCCGATTTTATTCATGTTCTGTGCCTGGGATGCCGTTACCGGTTCCGCGGCAAACACGCCAAATGACAGAGTTGAAAGAGCCATAGCAGCAACAACAGTATTGATAGTTTTCATAATTAATCTCTCGCAGGTGATTTTTGTATAAGTGACGTTGTTTCGTCGATGTGATGAGTATCACGTTTTTTTTCGAGAGATAAAATCGAAGAGAATTGACCGCCTTGTTCAAATAAATTGATTGATATCTAACATACTGATAATCCATTTATTTGTTGAACTTATGGACTTGTTTTATGCAGCGTGGCAGTCACGACAGCGTTAAAGGCACGGAATGCCACGCAAAATACAAATTATACTCGCTATACATCCCGCCAGTTGTAGTTAACGTAACTGGCTGTCTTTCGAACCTCTGCGATTATATCCTGTATAAGCTGGTTTTTGTAAATCTTTCTCCTGCTGACAATGAATGCATAAGCGCACACCAGGAATGGCTTCCCGACGGGCTTGCGGGATGGGGGCTCCGCACTCTTCACATTCATACAGGCTTTCGCCACGCGGAATTTCACCCCGAGCGCGGGCAATCGCATCTTCAATTGTACTGTTGATCTGTTCGTTGACGGCGTCATCGTTAGCCCAACCGGATGCCATATCGTCCTCCCCATATCAATACTTGTACAGTTAAGTGTAGCTAATATAGGGACGAACTCGGGCAGTTCAAGCGTCAGATCTCCGACCATTCCCGCAGCAGATTATGATAAAGATTGAGCAGCGACAGGATCTCTTCACTTTCGCCGTAGCGGCTTTTCAGCGACTGAATATTGTTGTCCAGTTCAAACAGCATGGCGCGCTTTTTATCATCACGGATCATCGACTGGATCCACATAAATGATGCCACTCGTACGCCGCGGGTTACGGGTGTCACGCAATGCAAGCTGCTGGAGGGATACAACACCAGATCGCCTGCCGGAAGTTTTACCCGATGTTGCCCGAAGGTGTCATTAACGACCAGTTCGCCGCCATCGTAGCTTTGTGGATCGCTTAAAAACAGCGTGGCAGAAAGGTCAGTGCGCATCCAGCCGTTTTGTGGGTGACTGCGTACTGCGCCATCCACATGAAAACCATAAGTTTCATTGTTCTGATAGCGATTAAACAGCGGCGTGGAAAGGGTACGCGGCAAGGCCGCGGCAAAGAACAAAGCATGTTGGTTAACCGCGTTCAGCACCTCATTTTGCAGGGCGGCGTATAACGTGCTGCGGGTGTCTACCTGTTGATTGTTCTTAACTTGCGCACCTTGTGCGCCGGTGGTGACGCGTCCATCCACCCATTCGGCTTGTTCCAGTTGTTCGCGAAAACGGGCGACGTCCTTTGGCGATAGCACGCCGGGAATGTGGTACATCATACAAGTTCTCCAAAAAGTGGGGCCTGCGCCCCACATCTGAATCAGAAATGCATATTGGCCGTGAGCAAGAAGGTTCTTGGCTCGCCCGGGTGATAACGGTAGCCGCTCTTGTTGATTGAGGCGACGTAATCGGTATCAAACAGGTTGTAGACGTTTAGCTGGAAGTCGAGATTGCGATTAACCCGATACCCCAGTTTAGCGTCGGCGACCCAATAACCTTCGGTAAACGCTGGCGTTCCCACCGCGCCGTCAGAACCTTTATGCATACTGCCGATATAGCGTGCGCCCGCACCAACGGAAATATCATCGGTTGCCTGATACTGGCTCCATAAGGTAAAGGCGTGCTCCGGGGTATACGGCAGCGATGAGGAACCATCCTGGGCAACATCTTTGCCGTTTTTGATGGTTGCTTTTTGCTGGGTATAGCCGCCAATCACCTGCCACGCGGGAGTGATATTCCCGGCCACGGATATCTCATAGCCTTCGACGCGTTTCTTACCGTATTGCGAGTAAGTTCCGTCATCATTTTGCTCAACTTCATTTTCGATATCAGTACGGAACAGCGCGGCGGTGAGCAACAGGCGTTTATCCAGAACCTGCCATTTGGTGCCAATCTCGCTGGTGTTGGCTTTTTGCGGTTTAAAATCGGTGCGGTTGGCACTGTTACCGCTGCCAGACTGCGCAAGGGCGAAGTTGTTGCCGCCCGGAGGCTGCTGGGAAACGGCATAGTTAATATAGACATTACCGTTTTCCGTCAGGTGATACAGCGCCCCGGCTTTCCAGTTCACCAGATTGCCCGACTTGGCGGTGTCGACGGTGGTGACCGGAGAACCTTTTGCCACACCAGCTGGGCAGGTGATGGCACCGCGTCCGCTGCCGCCGCAGGCGGTGGCACTGTCATATTCAGTATGATAATTATCCAGACGGATCCCGCCGTTCAGCTCAAAATCACGGGTGATTTGCAGCGTATCGAAGGCGTAAATTGCGAAGGTATCCGTCTGACCATTGGCGTTTGCGCCGTTGCGCGTCAGGCCGCCGGGATGAATGCTGCTGTCAGGATGATAAATATTTACCGCAGGTAACGTCACCGGATTAACGCCGTAGTTAGTCTGCGTTTCACGGGTAAATTCCACGCCGGTACTGACATCATGACCGATAGAAGCGGTATAGAACGTCGAGGTCAGGTTGGTCTGGTTGGTGAGAATTTTATTACTCACATCTTTAGTATTCGCCGTGCGTGACCAGGTCCAGCTATTCACATCGCTGGTGGGCTGGGTAATATTCGACGCCCCACCCATAATCGCCGTCATCAGGTAATCCTGCTTCACGCGCGACCAACGGGTAGTATTGCGAATGGTGGTGTTATCGTTGATGTCGTGCTCAAAACGCATGGTAGCGGTGTCGGTGGTCGAATCGTCGTAATCGGAATCCGTGCCGTAAAAGTTATGCGTATCAACTTTTCCGGAATGATTCAGGGCCGCCGTTCCCGCAGATGGGGCAGAATAGCCCGGCAAACCGATGGTCGGAATGCCGCCGTCTGGCGTGTTGTGCTGGGTGACATGCAGATAATTAAGATACAAACGATTCGCTGTACCAAGGCCAAAAGCGACAGAAGGGGCGATGCCGTAACGCTCATTTTTGACTTTGTCGCGTCCGGCATCGTGCGTTTTTTCGCCCATCACATTCAGGCGCGCCGCGGTGGTATCACCAATGACCTGATTGACGTCCAGCGTGCCGCGGCGGAACCAGGCGCTACCAATACTGGCGGAGGCGTCAATGCCGGAATCATTGCGCGGCTGCTTGCTGATCATATTGATCGAGCCTGTCGGTGCGCTGCGCCCGTAGTCGGTGCCGGACGGCCCTTTAATCACTTCGACCTGCTCGGTATTGAAGGTGTCGCGCGAGACGCTGCCGATATCGCGAATGCCATCAATATAAATACTGTTAGAGGTATCAGCACCGCGCATATAAATGGCGTCGCCAGTGGTGGAGTTACCGTTCTCACCCGCAAAAAACGCACCCACGTCGGGGACGTTTTTGAGTGCGTCGGTAAGGTTGGTTGCGCCCTGATCTTTAATCACTTGTTCAGAAATCACCGTCATCGTGCGGGTAGTATTCGCTACCGGACGCGAGAATTTCGGATCTGCAGATTGTTGTGGCGCATAAAGCGAAGGCGTTGATGCTTCGACAACCAGCGTGTCATCCGCGTTAGCTTGCCCTTCGGCGGCGAGTGCCTGTGCCACAGGCGTAATACCAATACAAAGACCGGCAAAGAACGTGAGCGAATGAAATTGTCTGGCAGGGAAATTGCGATTGTTTTCCATTTTGCAGGTGACTTTTTCTTATATGTTGAAATTTTCACTGCCACGAGAAAGCCTCTCTGCGGATGCGATGCCACTGTTAATCTCGTGATAGTGTTCGTGCAAGTGATAATAATTTTGATAAGCATTATCACTTGGCGCGATTTTCTATCACCCATTGCGCGAAAAAGAAATACATTTATTTACATTGCGTTCATATTTGATGTTTTTTGATTACAAAACAGGCGAAAACTGCATCCAGAGGCGAATGCAGTTACGTTGGTGGGGTTATTTGTAGATGGTTGCAGTACCGAACATCTGGTCATTTCCGCCTGCGGAATTAATGACATAACCTTTCGCGCCTTGCTCGCGCGCTTTTTCTGCCAGTTTATCCTCCAGATCGCTTAGGTTTGATGCGCCAGTTGCCGAAACGGTACCGGCGGGCCGTAGCTGACCGCTGTCCAGGTTACTCATCGGTTGCGCGGCATAAGCCGTGAGAGAGATTCCGCTCAGGACGGTGGCAATCAGTAGTGTGAGGCACTTTTTCATAATGACATCCTCATAAATACAACGGGTAGTGCCAGATAAGTGTAGGTCGCCTGCGCGATGAAAATGACGCAAAAAATTGACAGAGATGCGCTTATTTTTTGAACGATATATTTTTACAAAATAAGACAAATCAATAACATGCATGATGATGATTTTTATGGTGAATTGCCATAAACCATAGCCATGTGAAGGTTTTTAGAAATGATAAACGCAGCCAGATATTTACCCTGTCGCGTTATGCGGGTATCTTACGCCGCTGCTTAAAGGAGAATGCTATGTCCGCCCAGAAACCGGGGTTGCATCCGCGCAACCGTCATCACAGCCGCTACGATCTCGCCACGCTTTGTCAGGTCAATCCTGAACTCAGGCAATTCCTCACGCTTACACCCGCCGGGGAGCAAAGCGTAGACTTTGCCAATCCGCTGGCGGTGAAGGCGCTCAATAAGGCGTTGCTGGCCCATTTTTACGCCGTAGCGAACTGGGATATCCCGGACGGTTTTCTCTGCCCACCAGTACCGGGCCGGGCGGATTATATTCATCACCTTGCCGATTTACTGGCCGAAGCAAGCGGAACAATTCCAGCGAATGCCAGCATTCTGGATATCGGCGTTGGTGCGAACTGTATTTATCCGCTGATTGGCGTACATGAATATGGCTGGCGTTTTACCGGTAGTGAAACCAGCAGCCAGGCGTTAAGCAGTGTGCAGGCGATCATCAGTGCTAATCCGGGGCTTAACCGCGCCATTCGTCTGCGTCGGCAAAAAGAGAGTGGGGCGATTTTTAACGGCATTATCCATAAAAACGAGCAATACGACGCGACCTTGTGTAACCCGCCATTCCACGATTCCGCCGCTGCGGCGCGGGCAGGTAGTGAGCGTAAACGCCGTAACCTGGGGCTGAACAAAGACGATGCACTGAACTTTGGTGGTCAGCAACAGGAGTTGTGGTGTGAAGGCGGTGAAGTCGCCTTTATCAAAAAGATGATTGAAGAGAGCAAAGGCTTCGCGAAGCAGGTGATGTGGTTTACCTCGCTGGTATCTCGTGGTGAAAACTTACCGCCGTTGTATCGTGCTCTGACGGACGTGGGCGCGGTGAAGGTGGTTAAAAAAGAGATGGCCCAGGGGCAAAAGCAGAGTCGCTTTATTGCCTGGACCTTTATGAACGACGAGCAGCGCCGCCGTTTTGTTAATCGCCAACGTTAAAGCGTTGGCTCCCCCGGCGGCAGCGGTGCAGCCGGGGTCGCGCCCGGAGCAGGCAGCACCTGATAAGTCTGCACTGGCGCGCGAACGCCCGCCAGGTCGAAATGTTTTTTCACCTGGCTGTCGAGGGCAAAGCGTACCGTCCACTGTTTGAGTGGCAGCGTGGTGAACGAAACACGCAGTGTAAACGCGGTATTGCTTAAGCCGACAATCCCGGCAAAGTTCGGTTCACCAATAATCAGCCCGCGAATATCTTCGTTTTCCATCAATTCCGTTACCGCATCTTTCAGTGCCTGATTGGCTTTATCAGCATCTTCATGGCGATCAACATCGTAATTTGCCACTACCGAACCAATGCCGCGGACAAAGTTAGCAAAGGTGGTAATCGAAGACCACGGAATGATGTGATACGCCCCGGTATCCTGACGCACGCCCACGGAGCGAATCGACATCCGTTCCACAGTGCCGGTCAACGGCCCGATAGTCACCAAATCTCCAGTGTTCATGCCGTTTTCAAACTGAATAAATACCCCGGTGATAATATCTTTCACCAGCGTTTGCGAACCAAAAGAGATAGCCAGCCCCAATGCACCGGCACCTGCCAGCAATGGCGCGATATTGACGCCGATTTCCGACAACACAATCATGATGGTGATGGTACTGATAATCACCGCCAGCGCGTTACGAAACAGCGTCAGCAGGGTACGCGTACGGGCGCTGGGTAGCGGGCGGCCATGAATATCCGAAGCCAGCCGGTTTTCGATCAAACTGGCGAGCACTGTCCAGCCAACCGCCGAGAAGAAAAGAATGAGTGCGATACGGATCAGGATATCTACAGTTTTCTGCCCCGCGCCGTTTTGCAGCCAGTTCCAGAAATCGAACAATCCCCATGCGCTCAACAGCAACATTACCGCCACGCAGACTGTCAGAATACGCGCCGTTTTCAGCGCCGCCGACAGCCAGCCATTCAACCGTTTTTGCAGTTCTGGATAGTTACGCTGAGTATGTGGCGAGAGGGTGATGGTTTTTGCCAGCCAGCGGGAAAACATACCGGAAACAAATGCTGCGATACCAATAATCGCCAGGCTGCGCACCGTTGCACCCATCATAAATTTCAGGCTGTTGCCCGGATCGAACAACGAAAAGAAAAACAGCACGATAAAATAGGCGCTTGCCAGCCAGTGCCACACCAGCGCAAAGGCGCGGATAAACAAGCTGAAAAAGGCCAGCGAATGCTCCGCAAAGTTGAGCAAATGTTGGGTAATCTCTTTTTTATTACGAAAGATCAGGTACAACGCCCAGATGGTCATGCACAGCATAATGATGACGTTCGCCAGCGCGCCAATTTGTACATTCACCTGATTAGAGATAATCGGCACGGCCACAATCAGGCCATAACCTATCAAACTGCTTAACCAGCTCAGGCGGCGACTCCAGTAACGGGCGCTCTCGTCCTGTATCGTGAACGGGCGCAGTTCCGCCACGTTTGGGCAAAAAATCAGGCGTAGTACGGCTTTGAAAAATTCAATCAGGGCAAAGGCGCTGAGAAACAAACTTTGTTGGAAAGCGATGGTGCGACTGCCCGCATTCAGGTTGTCGCTTAAAACCTGACCGACAAATAATGTCAGTGCCAGTAACAGCAGGTCGATAATAAACGCCCCGATAATCATCGCCGGAAGCTGCAACCAGTTGCTGCGTTCGCGATTTTTTTGCCGCGCCCACTGGCCCATTTTGCGATACAGCGGCAGTGCGCACAGACGAATCAGCCAGTAAAAACCAAACACTAATACCGCTAACATTGAAAAATGGGTCAACGCATTGCTGAAGGTTTGTGGATTAAACGGCTTATGCGGGGAGCCGGTGATATTGCGATAAAGTTGTCCGAAGCGGGCGGAAAGGGCTTCACCATAATGGCGGCTGACTTCGGTGACTTTTTGCAGCACGGTTTGCTCTTCAACCAGCGTCGGCGGCACGATCTTCGGTACGGGTTCCGCAGGGGGCGTCGCGGCGACGGTGCGCAACTGGTCGATCAACTCTTTACGCGAGGTGTCATTATCCAGCACATCCGCCAGTGCGCCATAGGCCGCTTTTTTTTGTTCGATATCCGGTTCCGGGGCCGGTTCAGTCGTTGAGTCCGTTGTCGTTGTGGTTGTAACGCCGGGTATGGATACCGCGTGGGCAGGTGCGCCCAGCAGGCAGAAGAGGATGAACAGGATCCACCGCATGACTCCTCCAGTGAGAAAACAGAGCAAAAAGATAAGTATAGATGCTGGGGGAGGGGCGATTTTAAATGAGAGGAATCTGGTGTGCCTCCCTTTCGGGGGAAAGGGAGGCTGAGAAGTTAAGAGACGTGCTGCAAAAATTCCTGCAAGCGCTGGCTCGGTGGGTTCTTGATTAACACCTGCGGATCGCCATCTTCCGCAATCCGGCCTTTGTCGATAAAGATCAGGCGCGAAGCTACTTTCTCGGCAAAACCGATTTCGTGGGTCACGATCACCATCGTCATCCCTTCTTCAGCCAGGTCCTGCATAACCTTCAGCACTTCATGGCGCAGTTCCGGGTCAAGAGCGGAAGTCGGTTCATCGAACAGCATCATTTTCGGTTTTACCGCCAGCGCACGGGCAATCGCCACACGCTGTTGCTGACCACCAGAAAGCTCGGAAGGGTAGTGGTGAGCGCGTTCTGCCAGGCCGACTTTCGCCAGCAGCTCACGCGCCAGTTTTTCCGCCTCTTCTTTGTTCGCGCCACGCACGCGTAGCGGACCAAACATGACGTTTTCCAGCGCCGTCAGATGCGGGAAGAGGTAAAACTGCTGGAACACCATACCTGCTTCCTGGCGAATCAGGCGCTCGTCAACTTTCGGATCGTTAACCTTCAGGCCATCGACAATCAGATCGCCGGAAGTGATTTCTTCCAGTTTGTTGATGCAGCGCAGCAGGGTCGATTTACCGGAACCGGACGGCCCGATAATCACCACGACTTCGCCCTGAGCAATGTTCAAATCGATATTGTGCAGCACCTGGGTTGGACCAAAATGCTTGGAGACGTTTTTAAATTCAATCACAGGATTTTCATCCTTCTTTCCAGACGACGCAGAATAAAGCTCAGCACCAGGGTAATAATCAGATAGAACACCGCCACGGCGCTCCAGATCTCAAGGGCGCGGAAGTTACCGGCAATAATTTCTTGCCCCTGACGGGTCAGTTCCGCCACGCCGATAACAATAAACAGCGAGGTATCTTTTATACTGATGATCCACTGGTTACCCAGCGGCGGCAGCATACGACGCAGTGCCAGCGGTAAAATGACGTAGCGAATGGTTTCCCAACGTGAAAGACCGAGCGCCAGTCCTGCTTCACGAAAACCTTTGTGAATAGACAGCACCGCACCACGCGTGATTTCCGCAATGTACGCGCCGGAGTTGATCATGATGGTGACCACCGCCGCAGTAAACGGGTCGATGCGTAAGTCGTTAAACGCCATCGGCAGGGCGAAATAAATAAACATCACCTGGACGACGATAGGTGTGCCGCGGATCACTTCAATAAAGACCAGCGCGACGTGGTTGGCTATCCAACCACCGAAGGTGCGTGCAAAACCTGCCAGCAATCCGATCACCAGACCGCCAGCCAAACCGAGGACCGAAATCCACAGGGTCATTTTGGCACCTTCAATCAGAAGCGGAATGGCAGGCCAGATGGCACTCCAGTCAAACTGCATATGTTGTTCCTGTTACCGTGGTGTAAATAATCAAATTCAGGGTAATTAATGGCCCCGGAGCGGGTTTGCGCCCCTCACCCTAATCCTCTCCCCAGAGGGGAGAGGGAACTGCCAGTGCGCTTTACAGGCGTAGCGTTATTATTTCGGTTCAGTACCGAACCATTTTTTGTAGATTTCGTTGTAAGTTCCGTTCTCGCGCAGGGTTTTCAACGCGCCGTTGACTTTGTCACGCAGCTCGTCGCTACCTTTCGGGAACGCAATACCGTATTGCTGTGCTTCCAGAGAGTCACCTACCGCTTTGAACTGACCGTTACCGGCGGTTTTGATGAAGTACAAAATATTTGGCGTATCGTGCAGAACGGCATCTGCGCGGTTGGTGCCCAGTTCCATATAGGCGTTATCAATGTTCGGGAACTGACGCAGATCTTTAGTTTTGATGTTTGCTTTCGCGTAATCAACGGAGCCAGTGCCGCTCTTCACAGCAACCACTTTCCCGTCGAGATCTTTCACGCTTTTCACATCGTTATTGTTAGCTTTCACCATCACTAACAGGCCGCTTTTGTAGTAGCCGTCAGAGAAATCGATCGCTTTTTTACGCTCGTCGGTAATGGTGATGCCCGCCAGCGCCAGATCGACGTTTTTGGTTTGCAGTGCCGGAATGATCCCACTGAAATCCATCGGCTTCAGTTCGTAATCCAGCTTCAGTTCTTTAGCGATGGCAGCCCACAGATCAACGTCAAAGCCCACGTATTTATCGCCCTGTTTAAATTCAAACGGAACGAAGGCGGTATCCGTCGCGACAACTAATTTTTTATCCGCGGCATGAGAAGAAACCGCAAAAGCCAGGGTCAGTGCAGCCAGTGAAACTTTTAATACAGACTTCATAGCATTTCCTTTTTTCTATCCACGGGACGATCCCCTGCGTGACATTCACATATATGAAAAAATCGTGCCAGTTTTGCAACTCATTGATTTTTCGAGATGCGGCAAAAACGTGATGCACGATTTATAGGGCAATACCCTGAAGATGCACCATTCTGGGGCACCAAACTGGTGCGCTAAAATTGTGCACTCAACACAGTGATTATTTAGCGTAAAACCTGATGAAAAAACAATCTTTATGTAACGATTGTGTGATGATGTGGATACAAAAAATTTACTTAACCAGCTGGGGATAGCAGATGGATGCACTAAATAAGTGCGTTGAGGCGGGCTACAAAACAAAACGGCCTCCTGTCAGGAAGCCGCTTTTATCGTGTACTAAAGTTCTGCACCATCAACGATGGATTTATTCGATGTTAGACTCGATAAACCACAGGAATTTATCCAGGTCGCGAGACGCGGCGGTCAGGATATCTGCGGTGTCGTCATCTTTCGCTTCGCCAATCGCTTTGCGTACGTCATTAGCGACGATTGCGTAACGGTCAGCCAGCTCTTTCAGGTGATCCTGAACGTTGTGGATGTCCAGCGGGTAACTTTTCAGCGGAGTTTTGCTGTTGATAACTTGAGTGGTCCCCAGAGCTACACCGCCCAGCTGCACTGCACGTTCTGCCATGGTATCCAGATGATCGATCAGTGCGGTGCGGAAGCCATCCAGCATTTCATGTACGGCAATGAAGTTAGCGCCGCGCATGTTCCAGTGCGCTTGTTTGGTAATCAAAGAAAGATCAATAAACTGGATAACCTGGCGATTCAGCAACTCTACTGTTGCTTTTTTCTCGCTGTCGGAGACATCGTTGCGGGTATAAAGCAGATTGGTCGCTTTTGATTTAACTAATTTAGCGGTACTCATAATTTCATATCCTCTTGATGTTATGTCCCAGTAATTAACGAGACTAAGTATAGCACCGGCTATGTGTTCCGCTATTCTGGCTGTTCCTATCACACTAATAGTGGTAACAAGCGTGAAAAACAAAACTAATAAAAATTCAATGGGTTAGTTATATTGATAAGAACAATTCTTATTTATTGGCTCGCCAGGAATTTTCGGAATAAATATGCTTTTGCATAATTCGATATATAAAGACGGTGTAGAGGAAAAGTAGCGAGAAATTCTGCATGGTTATGCATAACCATGCAGAAATGTAAATTTAATTAATGTCTAATTCTTTTATTTTGCTCTCTTTGCGTACTGTCAGCGTAGACCCCATTGAAGCGGCGATGATAGCGCCGAGCGCCAGCAGCTGTATGGGTGTCAGTGTTTCTCCGAGGAAAATCATCCCGGAAACGGCAGCCAGCGCCGGTTCCATGCTCATCAGCGTACCAAATGTCCGTGTTGGCAAACGGGTGAGGGCAATCATTTCCAGCGAATAAGGCAGAGCGGTCGAGAGAATAGCGACCGCCAGACCCAATGGAATAACCGACCAGTGCCAGAGTGCTTCACCAGCCTGAAGCGCTCCAATTGGCACGAAAATTAACGCTGCAATCAACGAACCAATAGCCACCGTCGCAGGGCCATGTTCCGCTCCTGCGCGTTGCCCACTTAAAATGTAAATAGCCCAACAAGCCCCGGCCCCCAGTGCCAGCGCACAGCCGATTAAATCGACATGGGAAACGTCTTGCCCCAGCGGTAGCAGGAACCACAGACCAAGAACCGCCAGCACAACCCAGACGAAATCTACCGGGCGACGAGAAGAGAACAGCGCCACCGCCAGTGGTCCGGTGAACTCCAGCGCCACCGCAATACCCAGCGGTACCGTCTGAATAGAAAGATAAAAAAGATAATTCATCCCCCCCAGCGAAACGCCGTAAAACAACAGCGGTAACCGTTGCTCTTTGGCAAAGCGCAGTCGCCATGGCTTAAAGAACGCGATGAGGATCAGCGTTCCTAATGCCAGACGCAGCGCAGTGACACCCGGTGCGCCCACCAGAGGAAAAAGTGACTTAGCTAACGAGGCTCCACCCTGAATAGACGCCATGGCAACGAGCAATATGACTATTGGTAACCAGACCGGCATTTTACGTAATGAACCAGGCATCCTTTCTCCCACAAATATCTAGACTTAAGTAAAGCGTGGAGTGTACTGGATATACCCAATGCTGGTTGAGCATTTGTTGAAAAAATTTTCCCCCGTTTTGACTAAAATGCGCCAGGATTGATGGAATCATTAGTCTGGTGATTAGGAATAATCTGGATGAATGACAGGGAAAACATGCGTAATACTTACGCAGTTCTCTGAAAAAGTGATTTAAATTTAGATGGATAGCGGTGTATGGAAACGTTCTGTTACATGAAATGGCCCGTTAGACATCACAAATCGCGAAGAGTTTCCCATTAATTTTTGATATATTTAAAACTTAGGACTTATTTGAATCACATTTGAGGTGGTTATGAAAAAAATTGCATGTCTTTCAGCACTGGCCGCAGTTCTGGCTTTCACCGCAGGTACTTCCGTAGCTGCAACTTCTACCGTAACTGGCGGTTACGCACAGAGCGACGCTCAGGGCCAAATGAACAAAATGGGCGGTTTCAACCTGAAATACCGCTATGAAGAAGACAACAGCCCGCTGGGTGTGATCGGTTCTTTCACTTACACCGAGAAAAGCCGTACTGCAAGCTCTGGTGACTACAACAAAAACCAGTACTACGGCATCACTGCTGGTCCGGCTTACCGCATTAACGACTGGGCAAGCATCTACGGTGTAGTGGGTGTGGGTTATGGTAAATTCCAGACCACTGAATACCCGACCTACAAACACGACACCAGCGACTACGGTTTCTCCTACGGTGCTGGTCTGCAGTTCAACCCGATGGAAAACGTTGCTCTGGACTTCTCTTACGAGCAGAGCCGTATTCGTAGCGTTGACGTAGGCACCTGGATTGCCGGTGTTGGTTACCGCTTCTAATCACTTCGGTGATATAAAAAATCCGCCTCTCGGGGCGGATTTTTGTTTTTAAGGTTTCGGGTCGAAAATATCGGTTCCGAGATGGTTGTAATCCACCTTCTGTAACTGGAAGTTGGTGATGTATATCGGCCCGGCTTTCTTCTCAGATATAAACGGGTATTTGATGTTAATTTCCTTCGCTTTAATTCCCGTCCACTGGGAGAAAAAGCCTAAGAAGTCATTGGCAGAGCGGCGGGCTTTAATCACCCGATGCGCTTTATCGTCGCTCGAAATGACCATAAAAGGCACCTGGAAATTTTGCTGATATTTATCATCATGGGCAAGGTATTGCACGTCTTTGCCGCGCTCTTTAAAGGCCAGACCGTGGTCAGAAAAGTAAACCAGCGAGAAGCTGCTGCCGCTGTTGCGTAACTGATCGTACAGCTTACGCAGTAAATCGTCTGTTTGCGTCATGGTATAGAGATAGCACGACGTTTCTTTCGATTGCACAAAGGTTTCGTATTTGCCTTGTGTCCTGTCGCAGGCCTGCGGATGCGAGCCCATCAGATGTAAAACAATCAGCTGCGGTTGCGAGTGCTCTTGTGCCAGCACTTGAGCGGTCATATCCAGTAACGCTTCGTCTTTCGTGTTTTTATCTGCTTCAAAATTACCTTCTTTCAGGAAGTACACTTCATCTGCACGTTTGGCGATGCTGGCGATGGCGGTATCGTATTCGCCGATTTGGCCCTGGTTGGAAAACCACCAGGTCTGGAAGCCCGCGCGATTTGCCAGGGTGACAAAGTTATCCTGAAACTGTGGTTTGCCATCGACTACGCGATTGAGCGTTAAGCCAAGCGATTTCTGCGTGGAGCCACTGGCGGCAATGTAGTCAGCAAATATCAAACCGTTAACACTGCTGGCAAACGGGGTATTGTCCCAGTGACCGCCAAAGGCACCGAGGGCATCGCGACGCGCGCTTTCACCGATCACCACCACATAGGTCTGATATTTCGGCTTAACGGCAGTGACCGTCCAGGTATCTTTCATTCCGGAAAGTTTTGCCATCCGTTCTTGCTCTTCAATCACCTCGTTATTATTGACGATGACATCCTTAGCAAAACGAAATACCGGATAGCCGGTATCTTTCAGTTTAAATACGCCGCCCCAGGCCAGGTTTTGCATGGGAGCAACAAAAAATGTCGCCACACTGAATACCAGACACAGGCTGTCGAAGGTATTCCAGCGCGCTTTTTCATTCTCTTTTTTTCGCCTGATTGCTATTAAGCCGAGCGCAAAAATAAATAAGCCGACCAGGTAGCTGTACCACGGAAAAATCGTCAGGATTTCGGTCGACTCTTCCATATTGGTGGAGTGCAATGCCAGCAATGTATTGAAATTAGGCGCGCCGTAGGCCTGAGCAAAAGGGAAATAACAAGCCGCCACCAGCGAACTGACACCGACCAGAACTTTTTGTACGCGAGGCAATGTTCGCCATAGCAAAAGCAACATAGCCGTAAACGCAGCGGTGTAGAGCAAACTGAAGGGATAACCTAAGCCGAGGTTAATTAATAGCGACTGTAAAAAGTAGAACGCAGTCCACGGGCTAAATACCCGGCTACGGGTAACAAGCGATTCTTTGAGGGTTAAATTCATATGCCACTATCGTAACAAACGCCATGTGCTTACCCTGGCGTCAAGGGTCAATACCTGCAAGAGTGCGTGGAGAGGGGAAAGGGGTCCGCATCCGCGAGCCGCAATATACGCAGGGCTGCAAGAAGATAGAGCGCGCCGCCGTTCAGGTCAACTACTGACGAACAAATCTTTTGCGAAGGGGATTGCAAATCCGACAAAAAGTGGGGTTTTTCAGACCAAAACGCGTTGTGCCTGCATAAAAGCAGGAGTGAAGCGGCGTACCGTGACGCCGCTATTTATCGGAAGGTTTATCTTGCTGCGGTTTGTTGTTGACCATATCGCACAACATAGAGAGCAGCATTAACCGTACTTTAAAGGGAGAATGACTAAACACGCGCATACACCTCTTGAACTCATTCATAAGACCTCCTGACTTGCTAATCCCGTCGATCCTTGAGGGATGATTGCATTACATACAGATATAGCACAGGCTATATTATATAGCTATTGCTAAAACGTTAATTTTTTGTACCTTCGCAACTCTGGTTTACAATGTGCGCACGAAATGAGAACGCTATGTATGCGTCACCATAATGAGGAAGCACAATGAGTCGTCGCGCAGGTACGCCAACAGCAAAAAAAGTGACGCAGTTAGTGAACGTGGAAGAGCACGTTGAAGGGTTCCGCCAGGTCAGAGAGGCGCATCGGCGCGAGCTTATTGATGATTACGTTGAGCTGATTTCTGACTTGATCAGGGAAGTGGGGGAAGCTCGTCAGGTAGACATGGCTGCTCGTTTGGGAGTTTCGCAACCGACGGTGGCTAAAATGCTTAAGCGACTGGCAACCATGGGGCTGATTGAAATGATCCCCTGGCGTGGCGTGTTTTTAACGGCAGAAGGAGAGAAGCTGGCGCAGGAAAGCCGCGAGCGACATCAGATAGTCGAAAATTTCTTGTTGGTGTTGGGCGTCAGTCCGGAAATCGCCCGTCGCGACGCGGAAGGCATGGAGCACCATGTTAGTGAAGAGACGCTCGACGCTTTTCGTTTGTTTACCCAGAAACACGGTGCCAAATGAGCCTGCCTTTTTTACGCACGCTGCAAGGCGATCGTTTTTTTCAGTTATTAATTCTTGTTGGTATCGGATTAAGCTTTTTCGTGCCTTTTGCACCGAAATCCTGGCCTGCTGCTATCGACTGGCACACCATCATCACCTTAAGCGGCCTGATGCTGCTGACCAAAGGTGTGGAGTTAAGCGGTTATTTTGATGTGCTGGGGCGCAAAATGGTGCGCCGCTTTGCTACGGAGCGTCGGCTGGCGATGTTTATGGTGCTGGCGGCGGCGCTGCTTTCTACCTTTCTGACCAACGATGTCGCGCTGTTTATTGTTGTTCCGCTGACTATCACGCTAAAAAGACTGTGTGAGATCCCGGTTAATCGGCTGATTATTTTTGAAGCGCTGGCAGTCAACGCTGGTTCGCTACTGACGCCAATTGGCAACCCGCAAAATATTCTTATCTGGGGACGTTCTGGTCTTTCGTTTGCCGGATTTATTGCCCAAATGGCACCACTGGCTGGCGCAATGATGCTGACGCTCCTGCTCCTGTGCTGGTGTTGTTTCCCTGGAAAGGCACTGCAATACCATACGGGGGTGCAAACTCCGGAGTGGAAACCGCGGCTGGTGTGGAGTTGTCTGGGGCTGTATATCGTCTTTCTGACGGCGCTGGAGTTAAAACAAGAGCTGTGGGGACTGGTGATTGTGGCGGCGGGCTTTGCGCTGCTGGCACGTCGCGTGGTGCTCAGTGTGGACTGGACGCTGCTGCTGGTGTTTATGGCGATGTTTATCGACGTCCATTTACTGACCCAGCTTCCAGCGTTGCAAGGTGTGTTGGGTAACGTGAGTCATTTATCTGAACCCGGGTTATGGTTAACGGCAATCGGTTTATCGCAGGTGATCAGTAACGTGCCGAGTACCATTTTGCTGCTCAATTATGTACCGCCGTCTTTATTACTGGCATGGGCGGTAAACGTGGGGGGCTTTGGTTTATTACCCGGATCGCTGGCAAATTTGATTGCGTTACGGATGGCGAACGATCGCCGTATCTGGTGGCGTTTCCATCTCTATTCAATACCGATGCTGTTGTGGGCGGCGCTGGTGGGATACGTTTTATTCGTTATGCTCCCGGCCTGGTAGGATCTGGCAAATAAAAAAGGCGGATGATGAGTCCGCCTCTGTTTTTACGTTTTGACGATTAATTCAGACGAACCGGCATCCCGGAACGATTTTTGATCGCTTCATCCAGAACAACCTGGTCAACATCAGGCTGACCGGTCACTGTCTGCACACTCTTCGTCAGGGTAATTGGCACAATTTCCTGACCTTCAAACTGGGCTTCGGTGGTAGACAGCGGATTATGGACTTCAATATAACGGCTGCCGTCTGGCTCGGTGGTCGCTTTTACCGGCTCATCAATAAACTGTACGCGAGTACCGACCGGCACTTTCTCGAACAGGAATTTGATGTCTTCGTTACGCAGGCGCACACAACCATGACTTACGCGCAGGCCGATACCGAAGTTGGCGTTGGTGCCATGGATAGCGTACAGGCGACCGATGTAGAGTGCATACAGACCCATCGGGTTATCCGGACCTGCCGGAACGACAGCCGGAAGCGGTTCGCCCGCAGCGCGGTACTCTGCGTGCATTTTAGCGGTTGGCGTCCAGGTCGGGCCTGCTTTCTTACGCTCAACTTTGGTGGTCCAGTTGATAGGCGTGTCTTTGCCTAACTGACCAATGCCGATCGGCAGCACGATAACGGTGTTGGTTCCTTTCGGATAGTAATACAGACGCATCTCTGCACTGTTAATGACGATGCCTTCATGAACGGTATCCGGCAGGATCAGCTGCTGCGGAATGTTCAGTACAGTACCGCCTTTCGGCAGGAAGGTATCCACACCCGGGTTCGCTTCCATCATATTGGAAAGCCCCATCTGGTACTCGGCGGCAAAATACTCCAGCGGCTGAGTGTTACCTTCAGGAATGGTGATCACCTGATTCTGACCAACCAGGCGACTCCCGTCGGTTGGCAGAGGATAAGTTACCGCAGAGGCGGTACTGCAAAAGCCGACAACAGCGAAGGCCGCTGCGAATAATGTTTTCAATTTCATATTCATGTTAAGCGAGATTTTGTGCCTGGCAGGCCATTGGGTTGAGAATATTAGAGTATTGGAAGCGCATTATAAGTTCATTCCTGCTCACAGTGAAATCAGATGTGTACGAAATCACATTTTTTGCCTTTGGCTTGAGTGTAGACCTTAAGCGAGGAGCAGGATCTTCTTTCAGACTTATGGCATAATGCGCGGTTTGTCATATCTCTTTTCAGGATACGCCTGTGTTAGTTTCCAGTAACGTCACCATGCAGTTCGGCAGTAAGCCGTTGTTTGAAAACATTTCCGTCAAATTTGGCGGCGGCAACCGTTACGGCCTGATTGGCGCGAACGGTAGTGGTAAATCCACCTTTATGAAGATCCTCGGCGGCGACTTAGAGCCGACGTTGGGTAACGTTTCCCTCGATCCCAACGAGCGCATTGGTAAGCTGCGTCAGGATCAGTTTGCCTTTGAAGAGTTCACTGTGTTGGATACGGTGATCATGGGGCATAAAGAGTTGTGGGAAGTGAAACAGGAGCGTGACCGCATCTATGCTTTGCCGGAAATGAGTGAAGAAGACGGCTATAAAGTGGCCGATCTGGAAGTGAAATACGGCGAAATGGACGGTTACTCTGCGGAAGCTCGCGCCGGTGAACTGTTGCTTGGCGTGGGAATTCCAGTGGAACAGCACTACGGCCCGATGAGTGAAGTTGCTCCTGGCTGGAAGCTGCGTGTGCTGCTGGCGCAGGCGCTGTTTGCTGATCCAGACATTCTCCTGCTCGACGAACCGACCAACAACCTCGACATCGACACCATTCGTTGGCTGGAACAGGTGCTGAACGAGCGTGACAGCACCATGATCATCATCTCGCACGACCGTCACTTCCTTAACATGGTTTGTACCCACATGGCGGATCTGGATTACGGCGAGCTGCGCGTTTATCCAGGTAACTACGATGAGTACATGACGGCGGCGACCCAGGCGCGTGAGCGTCTGCTGGCTGATAACGCCAAGAAGAAAGCGCAGATTGCTGAGCTGCAATCTTTCGTTAGCCGCTTTAGCGCCAACGCCTCGAAATCTCGCCAGGCAACTTCGCGCGCGCGCCAGATTGATAAAATCAAACTGGAAGAGGTGAAAGCCTCCAGCCGTCAGAACCCGTTCATCCGTTTTGAACAGGATAAGAAACTGTTCCGTAACGCGCTGGAAGTGGAAGGTCTGACCAAAGGGTTTGATAACGGTCCACTGTTTAAAAATCTCAACCTGCTGCTGGAAGTGGGTGAAAAACTGGCTGTACTGGGTACCAACGGCGTCGGTAAATCAACGCTGCTGAAAACGCTGGTGGGCGATCTGCAACCGGACAGCGGCACCGTAAAATGGTCTGAAAACGCACGCATTGGTTACTACGCCCAGGACCACGAATATGAGTTTGAAAATGATCTGACCGTGTTCGAATGGATGAGCCAGTGGAAGCAGGAAGGCGATGATGAGCAGGCGGTACGCAGCATTCTCGGTCGTTTGCTGTTCAGCCAGGACGACATCAAAAAGCCAGCGAAAGTGCTTTCCGGTGGAGAAAAAGGGCGGATGCTGTTTGGTAAGTTAATGATGCAGAAGCCGAACATTCTGATCATGGACGAACCGACCAACCACCTGGATATGGAATCTATTGAGTCGCTGAACATGGCGCTGGAACTGTATCAGGGCACGCTGATCTTTGTGTCTCACGACCGTGAGTTTGTAAGCTCCCTGGCGACCCGAATTCTGGAAATCACCCCGGAACGCGTGATCGACTTTAGCGGTAATTACGAAGATTACCTGCGTAGTAAAGGGATCGACGGTTAATTTCCCGCCGTCTTTCATGCGGCAGATGCATTGGCTTCACCTGTTCACCCCGGTCACTTACTTATTTAAGCTCCCGGGGTTTACAGGTTTGCTGCCTTCCTGCAGCGTGAAATACTGAGGTAAAGGATTCGATGGCTGGACCGGGTAAGGCGCAGTCGCCTCCCGGCCCCGGTAATGATTTAACGCATCCATTCACTCCCTTCAACACCATTGACCAGCAGCGTGCGTTTTTCTTCCACTGGTAATGACACTTTCAGTGCACTCCATGCAGGTCGATAATCCCCGCGCGCGTTGACTTTCAGGTTGATGGTCGCCCCATCGCAAACCATTTCCCATTCCACCCAAAGCGCATTACCAGTTTGGTAGCCCCAGCTTTCGCCATCGTCTTCAAACAGCAGGCCGGACGTTGTGCCCACACCTTTCAGCGGGAACAGTTTCAGTTCGCGGGTATCGTCTTGTTCTGCGCTCACATAGGTGATGCGTTTGCTGAGCGGTAGACCAGCCCCGGCACGCACCATCAGCGGCAGTTTCTCCAGCGGTGCGTCGAGGGTGATCCACTGACCGCCACTGAACCATTCGCCGTTGTAGAAATCGTACCAGCCAGTTTCGTTATCTGGCAGCCATACACGGCGCTGGCGCTCGCCTTGCTCTACGACGCTGGCAACCAAAATATCGCGACCAAGCAGGAAGTCATCACACTCTTCAAAAGTCTGAACGTCGTGCTCGTGGTCAAGGAAAGTCGGACGCAGCATTGGTTCATCATCGGCGTATGCCTGCCACATCAGGGTATAAAAGTAGGGCAGCAGGCGATAGCGCAACTCAATAGCGCTGCGGATCGCCGGAGTGACGCCCGGATACATCCACGGTTCGTTTACGGTATGGTCATCGTTCCACGAGTGAATCGTAAAGCGCGGATGCATCACGCCGTTTTGTACCCAGCGTACAAACAGTTCCGGGTCCGGCTTATCACCGGAGAAACCGCCGACGTCGTGACCGAGGTTATACAGCCCGGAGAGGCTCATCCCCAGACCCATGCGGGTGTTGTAGCGCAGAGTGTCCCAGCTAGTGCGGTTATCGCCGCTCCAGGTCTGCACATAGCGCTGCATTCCCGCGCAGCCGGAGCGGGAGATCAAGTACGGACGTTTTTCCGGAGCGAAACGTTGCTGGGCTTCCATCGAGGCTCGCATCATCAGCAGTGGCATCACCGGGCGAATATGTTTGATCGCGATCGTCTGACCAAAGCCGTGACAGCGTGCTTCACCGTCCCATACTTCGAATTCGTTGTTGTCGTTCCAGGTGGAGTCGATACCCATATCCAGAAGCTGTGTGGTCACGCCTTCCTGCCACCACTGGATGGTCTGCGGATTAGTAAAGTCGAGGTTAGAACCTTCGTCATCCCAGAAGCTGGAACGTTCTGGTTCATCTGTTTCTGAATCACGGATGAACAGTCCTCTTTCTGCCACTTCGTTATAGCGTGGGTGATCCTGCAACAGGCACGGCTTGATATTGGCGGCCAGGTGCAAACCAGCATTGTGAAATGCCTGGCTCATCACTTTCGGCTGCGGCACTTTGTCGTAATTCCAGTTGAACACATAGCGCTTGCCGTTAATTGAGGTATAACCGGAAGAGAGCTGGAACGAATCGCAGGGAATCGCATGTTCTTCACACAGGCGGATAAAGTTCATCAACTGATTTTGTGCGTCCGGCGCATCGGTGTAGTGCATAGTTGAACCGCTGTAGCCCAGGCTCCATTTCGGTCCGAACAGGGTTTTGCCGGTCAGGCGTACGAAGGCTTTGGTGATATCAAGTACGCGTTCGCCGGTAAACAGGTAGTAGTCGATATCACCCGCTTCCGCCTGCCAGCGGCGATAGGCGGTGTGGTAGTTGTCGATCTCGTTGCCCAGATCCAGCCAGCAGCTGCTGAGGTTGTCATAAAACAGGCCGAAGCTAATGTCATCGCGGCGGGTGATGGTGAATGGAATGTGTTTGTACAGCGGGTCAGTACTAACGGCGTTGTAGCCCATCGCGTCGAGGTTACGCATCTCGTAACGTTTACCGTTGCGTTGCAGGTCGCCGGCTTTATCTCCGAGGCCATAAAAGCGTTCATCTTTACGACGGCTCTGATAGTGTGCCACGCCATCGCCGTGGGCATTCAGCAGATAAGCGCTGGTCGGGCGGTCATTCACCAACGGCAGCCATTCGCCTTCGTTGTTACGATAGTGCCACTCCAGCCACAGCGGCTGGTGAACGGTGGCACGCAGTGACTCGGTGGCGATAACCACGGTGTCGTCGTGCTGGATCAATGTCCACGCGGGCAGGCTAAAGCCGCTGAGATCTTCGCGGCTGCGCCCTTCCCATGGCACATCCTGCGCCGGAGCAATGCTCCAGGTGCGATCCAGCGCCAGCTCGCCTTTGCGTTTTAACAGCACGCGGAACAGATTTTCTTCCAGCACGTACAGGCACAGGATATGCTGGCCATCGACCAGCAGTTCAACGTGGTGGGCAGACTGTTTGTGCAGGGTCCAGTTTTTCAGCGTTTTCATGTTTACATCCACTCTCAGGCGCGTTTTGCGCGACGTTCAGCAATAAAGGTGACCAGGAAGAAAGCGCCAATCAGGTCAAAGAAGCCCATGGCGATAAACAGGGGGTTAAAGCCGATTTTGTCAGCGGTAACCCCGATAATCAGGGAGAACAGGAAACTTGCGATCCACGCGGCAGAACCGCGCATGCCGTTAACAGTGGCCATCTGACCTTTGTCGAAGGATTCCACCACCAGTGCGCTCAGCATGCAGGAGATGATCTGGTGACCGAAGCCGCCGATGGAAATAAGGACGATGGCGATATACGGGTTATTGGTAAAGGCCATCACCGCCAGCGAAACCATCAAGAATGCGCCACTGACCGATGATGCGACAACGGAGTTCACACGACTCAGCCCAAACAGGCGGGTGTAAAGTTTGGTCAGATAGCCGCTGGCAATACTGCCAAGATCAGCGGCGAGGAACGGCAACCAGGCGAATAATGCGATCTGCTTCAGGTCCATGCCATAGGTTTTGGACAGGTATAGCGGCACCCAGAAACTCATCACCGCCCACGCCGGTTCTGCCATAAAGGCCGGGATAGCGATACCGTAAAAGCGTTTATTTTTGCCCACGGTTTTCAGTGCGGTCAGAAAGGGTAATTTAATCGGGGGCGCTTCGTTATCCTGGCGGATAAAGTCCAGCTCGGCTTTGCTGAGGTTCGGATGCTTATCCGGGTTGTGATAGAACGCCCACCACAGCACCACCCACAGCATCGCCAGGATGCCAGTGAACATAAATGCACCCTGCCAGCCGAATGAAGCGTGGGCAAAATAGATAATCGGTGGGGCCAGCATGGCACCGATGGAAAAACCGACGCCTGCCCAGCCTGCGGCGATCGGGCGTTCTGATTTTGGAAACCATTCACCGATGGTTTTGGCGTTTGCTGGGGTTGCCGCGGCTTCCGCACCGCCCATAAAGAAGCGCAACAGCGCCAGATGTACTCAGTTTCCCGCCCCCGCATGCATCAGACAGGCCAGCGCCCACAGTCCCGCGCAGATCATAAAGCCCAGTTTGAGGCCAATGACGTCAATCAGCCATCCACACAACGGTTGGAATAGGGTATAGGCGAGCTGGAAAGCACCTACAATCCAGGAATATTGTTCGGTGGTAATCCCCAGGTTGCTTTTCAGTTCGGGGGCGAGAATACCCAGCGAGTTACGCGTGATGTAGTTGACAGTAACACCGAGCAAAAAAAGGACCAGTATCCACCAACGCAGATTTTTGACGATATGGCGCGGTTTACTGGCAGTCATATCGTTATTGATACCCTGACTCATATGCACTCCACAGAATGGTATAGGGTTTGTGTGGCAACGTCAGAATGGAGTTGTCACACCACTTTTAACTTTTTGATAAATAAAGTCTTTATTGTTCGTTTTTCCATTATTTTTGTATGGAAGTTGTTCTACCAATTCACAGTAAGAGACCCTAAAAGCGAAAGAAAGCGGGTTTTGTGCACGTTTTTCCATGAGTGACTGATATACATTACTGAAATGGATTTAATGCCAGACAGAATGGGCTTTTTTGCTCATGAAAATTCTGTCATTTCCGAATTAGAGGCAGATCACAAAATGGACAAGAAGCTGAAAATCGCCGATATCGCCGCACGTACCGGGCTATCGCCGAGTACGGTTTCGCGGGTGCTGGCTGGCAAAGCGAATACCAGTGCACGCGCTCGCGAACAGGTGCTGGCCTGCGCGCGTGAGTTGGGCGTGATGGATGGCATGGCAGCAGGTCGTATGTTGCTGAACAACCTGATTATTTTCGCGCCGCAACGCGCTTTTGACCAACGATCTGATATCTTTTATTACCGTGTGATCCAGAGCATCAGCAAAGCGTTATCGCCGCATGAAGTGCGGCTGCGTTACTGCGCGCTGGAGGAGTTTGACAGCGATCCCGCGCTATTTCTCTCGCGGATGAATGAAGCAGATACGCAGGCGGCGATCCTGCTGGGGATTGACGATCCGCACATCCATGATCTGGCCGCCGATCTCGCTAAGCCTTGTGTGCTGATCAACTGCCGTGATGAACGAATGCGCCTCCCGGCGATTGCGCCGGACCATCGGTTAATTGGCGCGTTCGCCGCCCGCTATCTGTTTGAAATGGGTCACCGGGAGGTGATGAATGTGATGTGCCTGCGCCGCTACACTATGGAGCAGCGGTTTGCAGGGATTAAAGAATCATGGCGTCAGCATAATCTGGCCTTTCACCATGACCGTCATTTGCTGAATATCAGCAGTTTTAGCGCTAAAGAAGCGGAAGAAAAGGTCGGAGCGTGGCTGGATGCCGCCAATGGCAAGACGTTGCCGACGGCGTTTCTGGTCGGCGGGGATTTTATGGCGGCGGGAACGGTAAATGCGCTACATCGTCGTGGTCTGCGCGTACCACAGGATGTCTCGGTGATGAGTATCGACGGCTTTAACCTTGCGGCAATCGAGGATGTTCCCCTGACGGCTGTGCATGTGCCACGCGATGAGCTAGGCAATGAAGCGGTGCAAATGTTGCAACAGCGGCTGATTCGCCCGGATGCTCCGGTGGGCTCGCTGCTGCTGCACGGACGATTGGCGGTGCGGGAGTCAGTGCGGCGGGTTCGCCCAGGAAAAGGGAACACCGCCGTGGAACGGGAAGGGCTGTACGACACTCAGCTGTCGATTCCCAACGCTCGCTTACCGTGAATGTTGAGGTCGGCAAGCGTAAAGCGTCCTTCCCAGTTTGTTTCATAGTCCTCGCGCGGGAAGTCGCCCGGCGATGCGCCTTTTTCCAGTGCGGCCTTCACCTTGTGCGCGTAGGCAAGATTTTTCTCGCACATCGGTGCCGCAGGAATGTACATCACGTTGCCCCAGCCCTGTTGATTTTCAACGGGGGCAACGGAATGGATGACGTCGCAGTGCCACCAGACGGAGTCTCCGGCTTCGAGTTTTGGAATGCTGGTTAACGCCTCAATCAACAGTGGATGCCATTGCTCTGATACCGGCAATACTCTTCCGGGCGCTACGCCGCACAGTTCATCCTCCGGCACATCATCAAGCAGCGGACGTAACAGTACGTACGCCATGGCTTCAGGAATGGGCACGACGTGCAGCAGCCCCTGACCAGGCAGCATATCAGAGAGCGCTGTCCAGCCCTGGAATGTCCGAAACACGGAACATTTGGTGGTGTTGTCCACCGTGTACTCTTCAACTTCCGTACGATGTGCCGCATGCCAGGGATCATATTGCGCCAGATTGCCATTAAAGACGTTGGCGAAAACGCGCTGATACGCTGGAAGCAGCCAGCGTTCCAGTGCCCCGGAGTCGGTATGCGCTCCAAGACCTTTGGAGGTCGTTCCGGGCGGACGGCGGCGGATACGGTCAGGGTAGATGACGCTCACATCCGGGTTAAACCATTGCTTTCCATCACTTTCAAATGTCCACAGACGATTGAGAAACGACTGCGCATTCGCCATTTCTTCACTCTGGCGAGCCTGCATTTGCGCCTGCGACCAGTAGATGGGGTAAATCTCGGGACGTGAAGCGCTGAGCGTCCCGAAGAAATTATCGCCGGGGCCTTTGTAGACCTCGTCAAAGCGGTTGCGGTCCAGATAGTCCAGCATCGACTGATCCCAGCCTAGCGCTTGTTCGCGGGGGAAATGGCCTTTTATCACCGCACAACCGCGACGTTTAATCTGTATGCGCTGCTCTGCAGTAACATGACCTGCTTTGATATCGGCATAAGACAGCACCGGCCAGACGGCATCGCCCTGTGCTTTGAGTGCGTTGATTTCAGCCACTCGCGTGGCAATGTCATCGCTTAGCTGATTAAAGATCTGCTGGACGTCGCCAAGCTGCGCCCGCAGCGCGTGCTTCATCTGACGGATAGCTGCTTTGTGATCGGCAGGCAATGTGTCGCTGGTAAAAGTAGAAGCCATAACCACCTCGCATTAACTTTCATTCGAAACTATAATGATTTGCATGTGACAATATAAGTTATAAATAAGTTAATGCAAGTTTAATGATTTGATGTGATGTACAGGATGTAAAAAGAAGGGAAAACCGGAGCGCATGGCTCCGGTAGAGAGGTCAGCTGTTAAAAGGGGATGTGTTATCCAGCACAGCCTGAATCACATTCAGCGCGCCTTCATGATTATTATCATCGGTAGCGTAACGGGCGATTTGTTTAATGTTTTCCGCAGCATTGCCCATCGCAAAGGAATAACGCGCCATTTTCAGCATCTCCGCATCGTTACCGCTGTCGCCAATCGCTACCACATTTTGCGGTGACAGATCCCAGCGTTTCAGTAACCGCGAAATACCATTCGCTTTATGCAGGCCAGGAATAATCAGGTCGATAAAGCCAAAACCACTGGTAACCGGCTTCATAATGCCGTCGAGCGCTACGTGCAGTTTGTCGATCACTAACGGGATTTGTTCATCCGGCAGGTTGAGCGAAAACTTGAACAGTACGTCGTCAATCTCCTGATAATCTTTTACAGGTTTCAGGCGATGGTAGTGTTTTGCCATCAGTGCGACGAATGCTTCGGGGGCATTTTCGCTGACATATGCACTTTGCAGACCGCAGGCGACAAAATTGAGTTGCTTATCTTTTAGCAACTCGCCAATAACAATCCGCGATTCATGTCGGGTCAGTTCGCCGTGGAACAGTTGCTTGCCATGTTCGTAAACCAGTGCGCCGTTTTCCGCGACAAAAGAGATCTCATCCTTTAGCTCAGGAAAGAATGAAATAAGCTGGTAATACTGATTACCGCTGGCGACAACGAACTCAATGCCGCGCTTTTTCAGTTCCTGATATTGCGCCATAAAACGTGGTTGGTTGTACGTTTTGGCGTCGTTAAGAAAAGTACCGTCCATGTCTGTGACGATAACTTTTACGCTCATAGGTGTGCTCCTGGCTCGAAAATGAAACCGTAACAGTGTAATAACAATGTGACGCAGAGCACAAATTATATTTCGAATGAAAGCGAGGCTAAAATTGATGGTGTGAATGATTTAGCCCGGCGACGACGCCGCCGGGCTGAGAAGATTACAGCATATGTTCAGTACGGGCGATGATATCGTCCTGAGCGTCTGGAGAGAGCGCGGTGAAGAAGGCGGAATAACCCGCGACACGCACTACCAGATCGCGGTACTGATCCGGATGTTTTTTCGCTTCCAGCAGCGTCTCGCGGGAAACGATGTTGTACTGAATATGCCAGCCTTTATGCACCTCGAAGAAGGTGCGCAGCAGGATCATCAGTTTCTGCTTGTCAGATTCGTTCTCCAGTGTTGCTGGATTCAGTTTCTGGTTGAGCAACACGCCGCCGAGAATCGCTGCCGTAGGCAGTTTACCCACCGAGCCAATGACCGCAGTAGGGCCAAGATGATCAGTACCGGAAGCCGGGCTTGCGCCTTCTGCCAGCGGGGTGTGGGCTTTACGCCCGTCCGGTGTTGCCATAGTCTGCGCGCCAAACGGTACGTTAGCGGAGATAGACGACGTACCCGCGTAATAGTTGCCGCCAACCGGACCACGACCGTAGCGTGGGTTATGGTACTGTTTCAGTTCGTCGATATAGGTCTGATAAGCGCGAGCCAGCAGCGTATCGACGGTATCATCGTCGTTGCCGTACTTCGGCGCACCGTTAATCAGCCGCTGACGCAGCTGCTCGTGAGTCAGGCCGTCGAAGTCATCCGCCAGTGCGGCAGCCAGCTGTTGCTGACCAATCGCGCCCTGTTCAAATACCAGTTTCTTCACTGCCGCCAGGCTGTTGCCGAGGTTGGCAATGCCAACCTGCAGGCCAGAAACCCAGTCATATTTCGCGCCGCCTTGTTTGATACTTTTCGCTCGCTCAATACAGTCATCCACCAGCGCCGAGCAGAGAATATCGTGTACGTTCTCTTCCAGCATGGTGTCGACGACATACTCAATTTCGATTGATTTGCGGGTGTAGTAACGGATTTGCGTATCCCACGCGTCCATCACTTCATCGAAGTTGTTGAAGTTACCTGCCGACAACGCTTTTTCTTGTGGCAGGAACACTTTGCCGCTAGTGGCATCACGACCGCCTTCCAGCGCCGCCAGCATCACACGGGCGAAGTTGATAAAGCTCATGCCGGTACAGCGATAGCCCCATTTGCCACCGACGGCGGTTTCGATACAACCAATCGCTGCATAGTCGTAAGCGTCCTGCGGTTCAATACCGAGTTTAATAAATTCCGGGATCACGATTTCGTCGTTGTTGAACGCCGGCATCCCGAAGCCGCAGCGGATCACCTGTACGCAGGCGTCGAGGAAATCGTTGCTCATTCCTGCATGGTAACGCACGCTGAGGTTAGGCTGAGTGGAACGCAGGCGACCGCAGGATTCGAGGATCGCGTAAGAGAGTGGATTCACCGCGTCCATTGGTTGACCATCAACCAGATTTTGCCCGCCAATAGTGACGTTCTGATACAGCGGACTTCCCGCAGAGGCTTTTGAGTGCGAGCCGGAGCGGATCTTGTTCACTTCCAGCAATTTCAGCCAGCAGCTATGCAGCATCTCGATGGCGTGTTCACGATCCAGCGTCTGGTTGAGTTCAACGTCGCGACGATAATACGGGTACAGATACTGGTCCATACGACCAAAAGATACTGAGTGACCGTTAGATTCAATCTGCAAAATCAACTGGATGAAGTAACACAGTTGCAGCGCCTGCCAGAAAGTCTGCGGCGGTTGGTGGGCGATAAGATCGCAGTTTTCTGCCATCGCCAGCAGTTCATCGCGACGGCTTTCGCGGGTTTCGGTTGCGGCCATTTCACGCGCCAGGGCAGCGAAACGTTCAATATGTTCACTGACCGCTACCAGCACGATATCAATCGCTTTCAGGAATTGCTCGCCATGTAAATCTTCCAGCACCGTCAGGTTGATGCGCGAGCGACGTTCCGCTACTTTCTCGCGCAGACCATCAAGCCCTTTTTCCAGCAGCAGCGGGAAATTCACCGCCAGGTGCGCATCGCCGGAGGTCATATTGCCTTCCGCTTTAATGATTCCGGTCGCCAGCAGACCTTTTTGCTCATCGGTAAACATGCCGTAGCAGCGATCCTGTACGGTCTGACCGCGCCACCAAGGGCACACTTCATGCAGAACACGTTTGTTCTCTTCGCTCACCGCAAAACCAGCACCCGGACGATCCGCCAGATCATCAATCTCTTTTTCGATCCAGGAGACGGTATATTCCGGGAAGATCGGCGCGGCGCGAACTTCGCTTGCCTGGTTGCCAATGATCAACTCATCGTGCTTGATCCAGATGGTGCGATTCGCCAGGTGATGCGCCAGCGCCAGCGCGCGACGTACCGGGATCGGCTTATCGAGATGTTGTTGATACATCTCAGTATAGTGCTGCGCGCGCTCGGTACAGACCGGCGGTTTCACAATATGCACCAGCGCATTTTTGTGCGCTTTAATGCGGTCGCTGAGCGTGTCCAGTTTCAGTGTGGTCATGGTTGTTATCCTCGTAAGGTCGCGGTTAACCCTTTCTGGCAGGCATACTGCTGGGCAAAGTCGAGCAGTTCTGGCGCATCAAGCGGTTTTTCCGGGGCGTCATAGGGCAGATTAAGTAAGTAATATTTGTTGATGCCCAGCGTGTGGTAGGGCAGGAAATGAATTTCGCTAACGTGCAGCTCGTCGGCGGCAAAATCGGTAATGGCTTTTACAGAGGTTTCGTCGGCATTAAAGCCCTGAATCAGCGGCACGCGGATAATGATTTTTTTGCCCGCTGCGGCGAGTTTTTTCAGGTTATCCAGCACTCTGGCGGCGTTACCGTCGGTCCACTGTTTAAACGGCGCGTCGGCAACGTGTTTTAAATCGGCAAGAAACAGATCGATATAGGGCAGAGAAGGGGCGATATATTTCCACGGCACATGCAGACAGGTTTCTACCGCAGTATGAATGCCGGCCTCGTGGCTGGCTTGCAGCAGCGCCGTCGCCATTTCCGGCTGCATGAATGGTTCACCGCCGGAAAGCGTTAAGCCGCCGCCGCTGCGATCGTAAAACGGTTTATCGCGCAAAACGGTCGCCATGATCTCCTCAACGCTTTTCACTTCACCACACACGGTTAACGCCTGTGTCGGACAGCAGTCGGTTAACGCCGTCAGATGCTCCGGGGTTAACTTTTCCCGATGAATAAGCAAACCATTCAGCGCGCGCTCAATCACTTCCGGCGCGGCCTTAGCGCACAGCTCGCAGCCTTCCAGACACAGTCGTGCGTCATACAGCAGATCTTGCGTGCGGGCGCGGCTTTCCGGGTTCTGACACCAGCGGCAGCCCAGCGAACAGCCTTTAAGAAATACGACCGTGCGGATACCGGGGCCATCATGGGTCGAGTAGCGCTGAATATTGAAAATCATAGTTGCCTCTCTGTTTCGTTCAAACATTAAAATACTTTCGAATGAAAGTTAGATTGATGTGCGTCAACTGTTCAGAGAGTTTTCCCGTGATAGTCTACATTCAGACAAAAAGTACATTTTGAGGATGGTTATGGAACTGTATCTGGATACTTCAGACGTTGTTGCGGTGAAGGCGCTGTCACGTATTTTTCCGCTGGCGGGTGTGACCACTAACCCAAGCATTATCGCCGCGGGTAAAAAACCGCTGGAGGTTGTGCTTCCGGAACTTCATGAAGCGATGGGCGGTCAGGGGCGTCTGTTTGCCCAGGTAATGGCTACCACTGCTGAAGGGATGGTGAATGACGCACGTAAATTGCGTTCTATTATTGCGGATATCGTGGTGAAAGTTCCGGTGACCGCTGAGGGGCTGGCAGCTATTAAGATGTTAAAAGCGGAAGGGATTCCGACGCTGGGAACCGCGGTATATGGCGCAGCACAAGGGCTGCTGTCGGCGCTGGCAGGTGCGGAATATGTTGCGCCTTACGTTAATCGTATTGATGCTCAGGGCGGTAGCGGTATTCAGACTGTGACCGACTTACACCAGTTATTGAAAATGCATGCGCCGCAGGCGAAAGTGTTAGCCGCGAGTTTCAAAACCCCGCGTCAGGCGCTGGACTGCTTACTGGCAGGGTGTGAATCAATTACTCTGCCGCTGGATGTGGCACAACAGATGATTAGCTATCCGGCGGTTGATGCCGCTGTGGCGAAGTTTGAACAGGACTGGCTGGGAGCGTTTGGCAGAACGTCGATTTAACCGGACGTTCTGCATCCTCATAAATTGCTGATGACGTGGCGGAGTGCACCGATGCCTGCTACGTCTTATCTGGCCTGAGGTGGCAATTACTGCCCACACACCTCACACCCCGGGTTACGCATCAGTTTCATTTCACGAAACTGACAGGTCATCGCATCGTACATGACGATTTTCCCGCTGGCCGGTTTGCCATAACCTGCCAGCAGTTTGATCGCTTCCATTGCCTGCAACGAACCAATTACGCCGATCAACGGTGCCATCACGCCTGCTTCTACGCAGGTTAACGCGTTCTCGCCAAACAAACGGCTAAGGCAGCGATAGCACGGTTCGCCGTCCTGATAAGTGAAGACCGTGATTTGACCTTCCATACGAATTGCCGCGCCGGAAACCAGCGGCACCTTCGCGGCAAAACAGCCTGCGTTCAGTTGATTACGTACCGCAACGTTATCCGTACAGTCGAGCACCAGATCGTGTTTTGCAATCATCGCAGCAAGTTCTGCGTCATCCAGCAGTGCATTGACTGGCGTAATCGCGATATGTGGGTTGATCCGCGTCAGGGCGTCACGGGCAGAATCCACCTTCGGTTGCCCGACTGTGGCATCGCTGTGCAGCGTTTGGCGCTGTAAATTTGAGAGCGAAACCGTGTCGAAGTCGAGCAGCGTCAGGTTGCCGACACCGGCGCTTGCCAGATACTGTGAGGCTGCGCAGCCGAGTCCACCGAGGCCGACGATCAGCACACGAGAATCTTTTAGCGCCTCCTGACCATCAAAATCAAAGCCGCGCAGAATGATTTGCCGGTTATAGCGCAGCATCTCCTGATCGCTGAGTTCCGCCATTACAGGCCTCCGAACAACGCGTTAAACGGTTCTACTTCCACCCATTCGCCCGCTTCCACATTGCCGCGTTCGCGCTCCAGCACGATAAAGCAGTTGCCGAGGCTAAAGGAGCTAAATATATGTGAACCCTGATGTCCGGTGGTCGTCACTTCCAGTTCGCCATCGGCGTTGCGTTGCAGCACGCCGCGCTGGAAATCAAGGCGTCCTGGCGTTTTTTTCAGACGCGATGCCGTGCGTACACGCTGGCGCGCGGGCAGGCCGCTGGCGGTATTGCCGCTTAGTTTTGCCAGCAAAGGCTGTACCAGTTGATAGAAGGTCAGCGTTGCTGAAACCGGGTTGCCCGGCAGGCCGCAGAACCAGCTATTGCTGAGTTTACCGAACGCGAACGGTTTACCTGGTTTAATCGCCAGCTTCCAGAAGGCGATCTCCCCCAGCTCTTCAAGAATCGTTTTGGTGTAATCCGCTTCACCCACTGAAACACCGCCGGAACTGATCACCACATCCGCCTGGCTGTCGGCTTCAATAAATGCGGCGCGCAGGGCATGGGGATCGTCGCGGATAATCCCTAAGTTGATTACCTCGCATCCCAACTGTTCTAACATCAGGTGTACGGCGAGACGGTTGGTATCGTAGATTTGGCCGTCGCCCAGCGGCTGGCCTGGCAACTGGAGTTCATCACCGGTAGAAAACAGCGCTACACGCACTTTACGAATCACCGGAACTTCGGCAATCCCCAGTGAAGCAATTACTGGCAGCTCTGCGGTAGTCAGGCGTGTTCCCGCCGGGAAAACAACCGCACCTGCAGAGATATCTTCACCGCGACGGCGAATATTTTGCCCGCTACGCACTTCAGCAGTAAAACGCACGCCAGCGTCAGTCTGTTCGGTCTGTTCCTGCATCACCACCGCTTCGCAGCCTTCCGGCACCGGCGCACCGGTCATAATACGAATGCAGGTACCCGCAGGCCATTCACCATGGTACGGCTGACCGGCAAAGGATTTACCGGCAACGGGCAGCGGTTGCCCGGAGGCAATATCGGCTAAACGCACCGCGTAGCCGTCCATAGCGGAGTTATCAAACCCCGGGACATCCAGTGGCGAAACGACATCGCTCGCCAGAATACGACCAAAACACTGTACCAGTGGCAGCGTTTCCTGGGCGGTCAGTGGGGTAACGCGAGAAAGCATCTCATTAAGCGCGGTGTCGAGCGACATCAATCCGGTGGTAAATTCCATGAAAACACTCCTGCGGAGGCAAAATCGAATTTGCCTATTATGTCAGAAAAACGCCACAGACTGTATGCCACCTCGGGCGTAGCGCTGGGTCCTGCCTTTACATGCCATATCCATCTTTCTATATTCAAAAATTGAATGAGTAATTCATAAAAATTCTGATATTTATAGCAAAAGTGGCGAGCCACCCTTAATGGACGAATACTATGGGCAAAGCAGTCATTGCAATTCATGGCGGCGCAGGTGCAATTAGCCG
Source organism: Escherichia sp. WS1368 (assembly GCF_046487485.1). Taxonomy (NCBI): domain Bacteria; kingdom Pseudomonadati; phylum Pseudomonadota; class Gammaproteobacteria; order Enterobacterales; family Enterobacteriaceae; genus Escherichia; species Escherichia sp. WS1368. Next base: position 62,585 of record NZ_JBJQJI010000006.1, on the reverse strand, counting down.
CGCGCAGATGAGTCTGCAACAGGAATTACGCTACATCGAGGCGCTGTCTGCCATTGTTGAAACCGGGCAGAAAATGCTGGAAGCGGGCGAAAGTGCGCTGGATGTGGTGACGGAAGCGGTGCGTCTGCTGGAAGAGTGTCCACTGTTTAACGCCGGAATTGGCGCTGTCTTTACGCGTGATGAAACCCATGAACTGGACGCCTGTGTGATGGATGGTAACACCCTGAAAGCCGGTGCGGTGGCGGGCGTTAGTCATCTGCGTAATCCGGTTCTTGCCGCCCGGCTGGTGATGGAGCAAAGCCCGCATGTGATGATGATTGGCGAAGGGGCAGAAAATTTTGCGTTTGCTCATGGCATGGAGCGCGTCTCACCGGAGATTTTCTCCACGCCTTTGCGTTATGAACAACTAATGGCAGCGCGTGAGGAAGGGGCAACAGTCCTCGACCATAGCGGTGCGCCACTGGATGAAAAACAGAAAATGGGCACCGTGGGGGCCGTGGCGTTGGATTTAGACGGCAATCTGGCGGCAGCCACGTCCACGGGCGGAATGACCAATAAATTACCCGGACGAGTTGGCGATAGTCCCTTAGTGGGTGCCGGATGCTACGCCAATAACGCCAGTGTGGCGGTTTCATGTACCGGCACGGGCGAAGTCTTCATCCGCGCGCTGGCGGCATATGACATCGCCGCGTTAATGGATTACGGCGGATTAAGTCTCGCGGAAGCCTGCGAGCGGGTAGTAATGGAAAAACTCCCTGCGCTTGGCGGTAGCGGTGGCTTAATCGCTATCGACCATGAAGGCAATGTCGCGCTACCGTTTAACACCGAAGGAATGTATCGCGCCTGGGGCTACGCAGGCGATACGCCAACCACCGGTATCTACCGTGAAAAAGGGGACACCGTTGCCACACAGTGATGAACTTGATGCCGGTGATGTGCTGGCGGTTGAAAATCTGAATATTGCCTTTATGCAGGACCAGCAGAAAATAGCTGCGGTCCGCAATCTCTCTTTTAGCCTGCAACGCGGTGAGACGCTGGCAATTGTTGGCGAATCCGGCTCTGGTAAGTCAGTGACTGCGCTGGCATTGATGCGCTTGTTGGAACAGGCGGGCGGTTTAGTGCAGTGCGATCAAATGCTGTTGCGGCGGCGCAGTCGCGAAGTGATTGAACTTAGCGAGCAGAGCGCTGCACAAATGCGCCATGTGCGCGGTGCGGATATGGCGATGATATTTCAGGAACCGATGACATCGCTGAACCCGGTATTTACTGTGGGTGAACAGATTGCCGAATCAATTCGTCTGCATCAGAACGCCAGTCGTGAAGAAGCGATGGTCGAGGCGAAGCGGATGCTGGATCAGGTACGCATTCCGGAGGCACAAACCATTCTTTCACGTTATCCGCATCAACTCTCTGGCGGGATGCGCCAGCGAGTGATGATTGCGATGGCGCTGTCATGCCGCCCGGCGGTGCTGATTGCCGATGAGCCAACCACCGCGCTGGATGTCACTATTCAGGCGCAGATCCTGCAATTAATCAAAGTATTGCAAAAAGAGATGTCGATGGGCGTTATCTTTATCACTCACGATATGGGCGTGGTGGCAGAGATTGCCGATCGGGTACTGGTGATGTATCAGGGCGAGGCGGTGGAAACGGGTAGCGTCGAACAGATTTTTCATGCACCGCAACATCCTTACACCCGTGCGCTGTTAGCTGCTGTTCCGCAACTTGGTGCGATGAAAGGGTTAGATTATCCCCGACGTTTCCCATTGATATCGCTTGAACATCCAGCGAAACAGGAACCACCCATCGAGCAGAAAACGGTGGTGGATGGCGAACCTGTTTTACGGGTGCGTAATCTGGTCACCCGTTTCCCTTTGCGCAGCGGTTTGTTGAATCGCGTAACACGGGAAGTGCATGCCGTTGAGAAAGTCAGTTTTGATCTCTGGCCTGGTGAAACGCTATCGCTGGTGGGCGAGTCTGGCAGCGGTAAATCCACTACCGGGCGGGCGTTGCTGCGCCTGGTCGAATCGCAGGGCGGCGAAATTATCTTTAACGGTCAGCGAATCGATACCTTGTCATCCGGTAAACTTCAGGCATTGCGCCGGGATATTCAGTTTATTTTTCAGGACCCTTACGCTTCGCTGGACCCACGTCAGACCATCGGTGATTCGATTATCGAACCGCTGCGCGTACACGGTTTATTGCCAGGTAAAGAAGCGGCTGCACGCGTTGCGTGGTTGCTGGAGCGCGTGGGCCTGTTACCTGAACATGCCTGGCGTTACCCGCATGAGTTTTCCGGCGGTCAGCGCCAGCGCATCTGCATTGCTCGCGCGTTGGCATTGAATCCAAAAGTGATCATTGCCGACGAAGCCGTCTCGGCGCTGGATGTTTCTATTCGCGGGCAGATTATCAACTTGTTGCTCGATCTCCAGCGTGATTTCGGCATTGCGTATCTGTTTATCTCCCACGATATGGCCGTGGTAGAGCGGATTAGTCATCGTGTGGCGGTGATGTATCTCGGACAAATTGTTGAAATTGGTCCACGGCGCGCGGTCTTCGAAAACCCGCAGCATCCTTATACGCGTAAATTACTGGCGGCAGTTCCGGTCGCTGAACCGTCCCGACAACGACCGCAGCGTGTACTGCTGTCGGACGATCTTCCCAGCAATATTCATCTGCGTGGCGAAGAGGTGGCAGCCGTCTCGTTGCAATGCGTCGGGCCGGGGCATTACGTCGCACAACCACAATCAGAATACGCATTCATGCGTAGATAACATTCAGGCGGAGAATAAAATGGCAAGAGCTGTACACCGTAGTGGGTTAGTGGCGCTGGGCATTGCGACAGCGTTGATGGCATCTTGTGCATTCGCTGCCAAAGATGTGGTGGTGGCGGTAGGATCGAACTTCACCACGCTCGATCCGTATGACGCAAATGACACGTTATCTCAGGCCGTAGCGAAATCGTTTTACCAGGGGCTGTTCGGTCTCGATAAAGAGATGAAACTGAAAAACGTACTGGCGGAGAGTTATACCGTTTCCGATGACGGCCTTACTTACACCGTGAAACTGCGGGAAGGAATTAAATTCCAGGATGGCACCGATTTCAACGCAGCGGCGGTAAAAGCGAATCTGGACCGGGCCAGCGATCCGGCGAATCATCTTAAACGCTACAACCTGTATAAGAATATTGCCAAAACGGAAGCGATCGATCCAACAACGGTAAAGATTACCCTCAAACAGCCGTTCTCAGCGTTTATTAATATTCTTGCCCATCCGGCGACCGCGATGATTTCGCCGGCAGCGCTGGAAAAATATGGCAAGGAGATTGGTTTTCATCCGGTGGGAACCGGGCCGTATGAACTGGATACCTGGAATCAGACCGATTTTGTGAAGGTGAAAAAATTCGCGGGTTACTGGCAGCCAGGATTGCCCAAACTGGACAGCATAACCTGGCGTCCGGTGGCGGATAACAACACCCGCGCGGCAATGCTGCAAACCGGTGAAGCGCAGTTTGCTTTCCCCATTCCTTACGAGCAGGCCGCACTGCTGGAGAAAAACAAAAATATCGAGTTGATGGCCAGTCCGTCAATTATGCAGCGTTATATCAGTATGAACGTGACGCAAAAGCCGTTCGATAACCCGAAGGTCCGTGAGGCGCTGAATTACGCCATTAACCGCCCGGCGCTGGTGAAAGTGGCCTTCGCGGGCTATGCAACGCCAGCTACTGGTGTGGTACCGCCGAGTATCGCCTACGCGCAAAGTTATAAACCGTGGCCTTACGATCCAGTGAAAGCGCGCGAATTACTGAAAGAGGCGGGATATCCCAACGGTTTCAATACCACGCTGTGGTCGTCACATAACCACAGCACCGCGCAGAAAGTGCTGCAATTTACCCAGCAGCAGTTAGCGCAGGTCGGGATTAAAACCCAGGTGACTGCGATGGATGCCGGACAGCGGGCGGCAGAAGTTGAAGGTAAAGGGCAAAAAGAGAGCGGCGTGCGGATGTTCTACACTGGCTGGTCGGCTTCAACCGGCGAAGCGGACTGGGCACTATCGCCGCTGTTTGCATCGCAAAACTGGCCACCGACGCTGTTTAATACCGCGTTTTACAGCAATAAACAGGTGGATGACTTCCTGGCTCAGGCACTGAAAACTAATGATCCGGCGGAAAAGACCCGTTTATATAAGGCGGCGCAGGATATCATCTGGCAAGAGTCGCCGTGGATCCCGCTGGTGGTAGAAAAACTGGTGTCGGCACACAGTAAAAACCTGACCGGTTTTTGGATCATGCCAGACACCGGTTTCAGCTTTGAAGACGCGGATTTGCAATAAGCAACGCAGGGAGTGGAATGCTTAATTACGTTATCAAACGCTTACTGGGGTTGATTCCAACGCTGTTTATCGTCTCGGTGCTGGTGTTTTTATTTGTGCATATGCTGCCCGGCGATCCGGCGCGATTGATTGCCGGGCCCGAAGCTGATGCGCAGGTTATAGAACTGGTGCGTCAGCAGCTGGGGTTGGATCAGCCGCTGTATCACCAGTTCTGGCACTATATCAGCAATGCTGTGCAGGGGGATTTTGGCCTGTCGATGGTGTCGCGTCGTCCGGTTGGCGATGAGATTGCCAGCCGCTTTATGCCAACGCTGTGGCTGACCATAACCAGTATGGTCTGGGCGGTGATATTTGGTATGGCGGCGGGAATTATCGCCGCCGTCTGGCGTAATCGTTGGCCGGATCGATTGAGTATGACCATTGCGGTGTCGGGGATCTCGTTTCCGGCATTTGCGCTGGGGATGCTTTTAATTCAGGTATTCTCCGTTGAACTGGGCTGGCTGCCTACCGTGGGAGCAGACAGTTGGCAGCACTACATTTTACCCTCCCTGACGCTCGGCGCGGCAGTGGCAGCCGTGATGGCGCGCTTTACCCGCGCGTCGTTTGTCGATGTTTTAAGCGAAGATTATATGCGTACCGCGAGGGCGAAAGGGGTGAGCGAAACCTGGGTTGTCCTCAAACACGGGCTACGTAACGCGATGATCCCGGTTGTGACCATGATGGGCTTACAGTTTGGCTTTTTGCTCGGTGGTTCCATCGTGGTGGAGAAAGTTTTCAACTGGCCCGGACTTGGACGCTTACTCGTTGACTCCGTAGAAATGCGCGATTACCCGGTGATTCAGGCGGAAATTCTGCTTTTCTCGCTGGAATTTATTCTTATCAACTTAGTGGTGGATGTGCTTTACGCCGCCATTAACCCGGCTATCAGGTACAAGTAAGGATGCGACTATTTAACTGGCGACGTCAGGCGGTGTTAAACGCCATGCCACTGGTCAAACCTGACCAGGTACGTACACCGTGGCATGAATTCTGGCGACGATTTCGCCGTCAGCATATGGCGATGACCGCCGCATTATTCGTTATTTTATTGATTGTGGTGGCTATTTTTGCACGCTGGATCGCCCCCTATGACGCCGAAAATTATTTTGATTATGACAATCTGAATAACGGACCTTCTTTGCAGCACTGGTTTGGCGTTGATTCACTGGGGCGTGACATTTTCAGCCGTGTCCTGGTTGGTGCACAAATCTCGCTGGCGGCGGGCGTGTTTGCCGTGTTTATCGGTGCGGCGATCGGGACGTTGCTGGGCTTGTTGGCTGGATATTATGAAGGCTGGTGGGATCGGCTGATCATGCGCATTTGCGATGTGCTGTTTGCCTTCCCGGGTATTTTACTGGCGATCGCTGTTGTTGCGGTGTTGGGAAGCGGCATTGCTAACGTGATTATCGCAGTCGCCATTTTTTCCATCCCCGCGTTTGCCCGGCTGGTGCGCGGCAACACGCTGGTGTTGAAACAGCAAACCTTTATCGAGTCAGCACGTAGTATTGGTGCCAGCGATATGACCATTTTGTTGCGTCATATCTTGCCTGGGACCGTCTCTTCTATCGTGGTGTTTTTCACCATGCGCATTGGCACCTCGATTATCTCTGCCGCCAGCCTGTCATTTCTCGGCCTCGGTGCGCAGCCGCCGACACCAGAGTGGGGAGCAATGCTCAATGAGGCACGAGCGGATATGGTTATCGCGCCGCATGTCGCTATTTTTCCGGCCCTGGCTATTTTTCTGACTGTACTGGCGTTCAATTTGTTGGGCGATGGTTTACGCGATGCGCTGGATCCGAAAATTAAAGGATAGTTACGTTTGAATATTGCTTGAAAGGGTAATCACCTCACAGGAAATTATTGCCCTAAGCAAGTGTTGTAACTTTCTGCTGATTTTGTAGAATCGGGTAATTTGGTTAAAAAGCCGCAGCAAGGGACAATTTTTGCAGCGGCACAGCGTTCAGATAGTTATTTTGTTAAATGTATTAACATGCTGAGTTTATACGAAAAGATAAAGATAAGGCTGATAATTTTATTTTTATTGGCAGCACTGTCATTTATTGGTCTTTTTTTCATCATTAACTATCAACTGGTATCGGAGCGCGCGGTAAAACGTGCCGATAGCCGCTTTGAACTTATTCAGAAAAACGTTGGCTATTTCTTTAAAGATATTGAACGCTCGGCCCTGACATTAAAGGACTCACTGTATTTATTAAAAAATACAGAGGAGATTCAACGCGCTGTGATCCTTAAAATGGAAATGATGCCATTTTTAGACTCGGTGGGACTGGTACTTGATGATAATAAATATTATCTCTTTTCGCGGAGGGCGAATGATAAAATCGTTGTTTATCATCAGGAACAAGTAAATGGACCGCTTGTCGACGAGTCAGGGCGGGTTATTTTTGCCGATTTTAATCCAGCGAAACGACCATGGTCGGTGGCTTCAGATGACTCTAACAACAGCTGGAATCCGGCCTACAATTGCTTTGATCGTCCGGGTAAAAAATGTATCTCTTTTACGCTACGCATCAACGGCAAAGATCACGATTTGTTAGCGGTGGATAAAATACATGTCGATTTAAACTGGCGATATCTGAACGAGTATCTTGATCAAATCAGCGCTAATGATGAAGTTCTATTTTTGAAACAAGGCCATGAGATCATTGCCAAGAATCAACTCGCGCGTGAAAAACTGATTATTTATAATAGCGAAGGTAATTATAATATTATTGATTCTGTCGATACTGAATATATCGAAAAAACATCAGCGGTGCCAAACAACGCATTATTCGAAATCTATTTTTATTATCCTGGCGGTAATTTATTGAACGCATCAGATAAACTTTTTTATCTGCCGTTTGCTTTCATTATTATCGTATTGCTGGTGGTTTATTTAATGACCACTCGTGTGTTCCGTCGGCAATTTTCTGAAATGACCGAGCTGGTTAATACGCTGGCGTTTTTGCCCGACTCAACGGATCAGATCGAGGCTCTGAAAATTCGCGAAGGCGATGCGAAAGAGATTATCAGCATCAAAAATTCGATCGCGGAAATGAAAGATGCCGAAATTGAAAGGTCAAATAAATTGCTCTCACTGATCTCTTACGATCAGGAAAGCGGTTTTATTAAAAATATGGCGATTATTGAGTCCAACAATAATCAGTATCTGGCTGTGGGGATCATCAAACTGTGTGGTCTGGAAGCCGTGGAAGCGGTGTTTGGTGTTGATGAACGCAATAAAATCGTCAGGAAATTGTGTCAGCGAATTGCCGAGAAATATGCGCAATGCTGCGATATCGTGACATTCAATGCCGATCTCTATTTACTTCTGTGCCGGGAAAATGTACAGACATTTACCCGTAAAATAGCGATGATAAACGATTTTGACAGCAGCTTTGGCTACCGCAATCTGCGCATCCATAAGTCTGCCATTTGTGAACCTTTGCAGGGAGAAAACGCCTGGAGTTACGCAGAAAAACTGAAACTGGCGATTTCCAGTATCCGTGACCATATGTTCTCAGAGTTTATTTTCTGTGATGACGCGAAACTCAACGAAATAGAAGAGAATATCTGGATTGCGCGTAATATTCGCCATGCAATGGAAATTGGCGAACTATTCCTCGTCTATCAACCGATCGTTGATATTAACACCCGCGCCATTCTGGGCGCGGAGGCGTTGTGCCGTTGGGTGTCTGCGGAGCGGGGGATCATTTCACCGCTAAAGTTCATTACCATTGCTGAAGATATCGGGTTTATCAATGAGCTGGGTTATCAGATTATTAAAACGGCAATGGGTGAATTCAGACATTTTAGTCAGCGTGCGTCGCTGAAGGATGATTTCTTACTGCATATTAATGTTTCGCCCTGGCAGTTAAACGAACCACACTTTCATGAGCGTTTTACCACCATCATGAAAGAAAATGGCCTGAAGGCGAACAGCCTCTGTGTTGAGATCACTGAAACCGTGATCGAGCGAATTAATGAACATTTTTATCTCAATATTGAACAACTGCGTAAACAAGGGGTACGGATATCGATTGATGACTTTGGCACCGGTTTGTCAAACCTGAAACGTTTTTATGAAATTAATCCAGATAGCATAAAAGTGGACTCACAATTTACCGGCGATATTTTCGGTACTGCGGGAAAAATTGTGCGCATTATTTTCGATCTGGCACGCTATAACCGGATCCCGGTGATTGCGGAAGGCGTAGAGAGCGAAGACGTTGCGCGTGAATTAATCAAATTAGGATGTGTTCAGGCTCAGGGGTATCTGTACCAGAAACCCATGCCATTCTCCGCCTGGGATAAAAGTGGAAAATTAGTAAAAGAGTAGTTTACGTATGTCCAGAATCAATAAATTCGTACTTACAGTCAGTCTGCTGATTTTTATCATGATTTCAGCAGTTGCCTGCGGGATCTACACTCAAATGGTAAAGGAACGGGTGTATGGCCTGAAACAGTCCGTTATTGATACTGCTTTTGCGGTGGCAAATATTGCTGAATATCGGCGTAGCGTGGCAATTGATCTTATCAACACGCTAAATCCCACGGAGGAACAGCTGTTGGTTGGCTTACGCACAGCTTACGCCGACTCGGTTTCACCCTCTTATTTGTACGATGTCGGTCCTTATCTGATTTCCAGTGACGAATGTATTCAGGTAAAGGAGTTCGAGAAAAATTATTGTGCAGATATTATGCAGATTGTGAAGTATCGACATGTCAAAAATACAGGGTTTATCTCTTTTGACGGTAAAACCTTCGTCTATTACCTCTATCCGGTAACTCATAATCGTAGTCTGATATTTTTGCTTGGTCTGGAGCGTTTTTCTTTACTGTCAAAATCGCTGGCGATGGATAGCGAGAACCTGATGTTCTCTCTGTTTAAGAACGGTAAACCGGTGACCGGTGATGAATATAATGCTAAAAACGCCATCTTCACCGTTTCGGAAGCGATGGAGCACTTCGCCTATTTGCCGACCGGATTGTACGTATTTGCGTATAAAAAAGATGTTTATTTGCGGGTCTGTACATTGATTATTTTCTTTGCCGCATTGGTGGCAGTGATATCGGGTGTCAGTTGCCTCTATCTGGTACGCAGAGTGATTAATCGTGGTATTGTGGAGAAAGAAGCCATCATTAATAACCATTTTGAACGCGTACTGGATGGCGGGCTTTTCTTTTCAGCTGCCGATGTCAAAAAACTCTACAGTTTGTATAACTCGGCGTTCCTGGATGACCTGACCAAAGCAATGGGCAGAAAATCCTTTGACGAAGATTTAAAAGCGCTGCCGGAAAAAGGCGGTTATTTGTGCCTGTTTGACGTCGATAAATTCAAAAACATCAACGACACCTTCGGTCATTTGCTGGGCGATGAAGTGTTGATGAAAGTGGTGAAAATCCTTAAATCACAGATCCCCGTAGATAAAGGTAAAGTCTACCGCTTCGGCGGTGACGAATTTGCGGTGATTTATACGGGTGGAACGCTGGAAGAGTTGCTATCGATTCTAAAAGAAATTGTTCATTTCCAGGTGGGAAGCATTAATTTAAGCACCAGTATCGGTGTAGCGCATTCAAATGAATGTACTACCGTTGAACGCTTGAAAATGCTGGCGGATGAGCGGCTGTATAAGAGTAAGAAAAACGGCAGGGCGCAGATTAGCTGGCAGTAGAATTAGAATAGTGTTAGTACCCCTTAATCAAGGGGTACTAATGAATGTGGTAAATCATTTGCAAACATTTTACTTTGCAAAAACTTCCGGCCCTTTTATTGCCAATGTATTCAAAATACGTAATGCCGGGCCGCTCGGTTTTATTTCATTACGTTCCCATTTCGAGACACTTTCTTTTGACATTCCCATTGTATGTGCCAGCACGGATTGTGACATGCCGTATCGGGTGCGGATGGCTTTGATCTCTTCACCCGTCATTGATTTGACTTTGGCTATACGGGCGCTGACTTCACGAGCTTTGACCATGACGGCAATGGCATCAACTTCACTATCAGACATCAGGCCCAGTGCATTCAGTTCCTTTGCATCTTCCAGCATCATTTGTAATTTATCGCTCATTTTTCACCTCAATCAAAAAGCCAGTTTCGATCAAATCCTCTATTTGCTTATTGCTAAAGGCCAGAAATGCATTTGCCATTTTTTTGTAGGCCGCCAGTTCATCATCTTCGATTTCTTTGGTTCCTTTACTGCTTAGACCACTCTTGGACCAACCATCATAAAAAAACACATGATTTGCTGATTTAAAAAAGATAATTGTTCTGGCTCCACCACTCTTTCCTTGTTGGAGGGGTAAACGTTTTTTGATGACACCGCTACCTAAATCAGCCTCCCATATGCCCTGCATCACTTCTTCAGCGGCAGCCATGAGAACTTTATCGTGAATACCAAGTTTTTTCGTGCTTTGGCTGAATCGTCTTGCCTTATACACACCCATACATCCATCCTTGTGGTAATGTTTACTATAGTAACCATTACGCTTATTTCAAGTAATTGCGATCAAAACTTTAATTTGGTGTGAAAAAGTGAGAGTTGCCTCGAGTACGATTCATTTTTCTCGATTTATGCGTCAGGGGATTTTGTGCGTAAGGGTAGGACATCGGGAAGGGCAGCAGAGGCAGATCGAAGAACAATATCCTTGTTAGATCTGCCTTAAGATTAATTAAACCCGGCTACCCCACAAATCGTACTCATCGGCGTGCTCGACTTTCACACGCAGGATATCACCCGGCTTAACGTTGGTTTCACCATTGAGATAAACCGCGCCGTCGATTTCCGGTGCATCTGCCATGCTGCGACCAATCGCGCCTTCTTCGTCCACTTCGTCGATAATCACCAGAATTTCACGGCCCACTTTCTCTTGCAGGCGCTCGGCGGAAATCTGCTGCTGCAGCTGCATGAAACGGTTCCAGCGTTCTTCTTTCACTTCTTCCGGAACCTGGTCAGGCAGGGCATTGGCGTCTGCACCTTCAACCGGGCTGTATTTAAAGCAGCCAACGCGATCCAGACGCGCTTCTTTCAGGAAGTCGAGTAGCATCTGGAAATCTTCTTCCGTCTCGCCAGGGAAGCCGACAATAAAGGTTGAGCGTAGGGTCAGTTCCGGGCAGATTTCGCGCCACTGTTTGATGCGCGCCAGTTGGCGATCTACAGAACCCGGACGCTTCATCAGTTTGAGAATGCGCGGGCTGGCGTGCTGCAACGGAATGTCCAGATACGGCAGGATTTTGCCTTCTGCCATCAGTGGGATGACGTCGTCCACATGCGGATAAGGGTAAACGTAGTGCAGACGTGTCCAGATCCCCAGTTTCGATAACTGTTCGCACAGGCTGACCATGCTGGTTTTTACCGGCTCGCCGTTGTGGAAGCCAGTACGATGTTTAACATCAACGCCATAGGCGGAAGTATCCTGCGAGATCACCAGAATCTCTTTAACGCCAGCATCTACCAGACGTTTCGCTTCACTTAACACTTCGCCAATCGGACGGCTCACCAGGTCGCCGCGCATAGACGGAATAATGCAGAAGGTGCAGCGGTGATTACAGCCTTCAGAAATTTTCAGATAGGCATAATGACGCGGCGTCAGTTTCACGCCTTGTTCTGGCACCAGGCTCAGGAATGGGTTGTGTTTCGGTTTTGGCACGTAGTGATGAACGTGCTCCAGAACCTGCTCATAGCTATGAGGCCCGGTGATTTCCAGCACTTTCGGGTGGACTTCGCGGATCTGATCTTCTTTTGCCCCCAGACAACCGGTCACAATTACCTTGCCGTTTTCATTCAACGCTTCACCAATGGCTTCCAGTGATTCTTGTACCGCGCTGTCAATAAAGCCGCAGGTGTTGACGATCACCATGTCCGCATCGTCATAGCTCGGTACCACGTCATAACCTTCAGTGCGTAGTTCGGTGAGAATACGCTCTGAATCAACAAGGTTTTTCGGACAGCCAAGGGAAACAAAGCCGATTTTCGGCTGGGGAGTTACTTTGCTCATAGCTTAAAAAATATTCAGTTACAGGAAAGGTCAGGGCAGGGATTCTACAGAGTTCTGGATAAAATTTGTATCGCAATCTCATTCGCTGGCGGAGGCGAAGGAAATGTAAATTTTGTTAATTCGGCGTGAAGAATTGATCCTGGACAGCATTTTGCTCAAAAAATAGCCATACTATTTAATTGCAACAAGGCTGGAAAGAGGAGGATCGAAGTATGTTCGTTGACAGACAGCGAATCGATCTGCTGAACCGGTTGATCGACGCACGCGTTGACCTCGCCGCATACGTGCAACTGAGGAAGGCAAAAGGATACATGTCCGTCAGCGAAAGCAATCATCTACGAGATAACTTTTTTAAACTGAATCGCGAACTGCACGATAAATCGCTGCGGTTGAATCTTCATCTGGATCAGGAAGAGTGGAGTGCTCTTCATCATGCTGAAGAAGCATTAGCGACAGCCGCAGTATGTTTGATGAGTGGGCACCATGATTGCCCGACTGTTATTACCGTCAACGCCGATAAGCTTGAAAATTGTCTGATGAGCTTAACGCTGAGTATCCAGAGCCTGCAGAAGCACGCCATGCTTGAGAAGGCCTGAAAACTAAGGGGGAGAAAGCGTCTCCCCCTTCATGTTTAAGTTTTTGTAAAAATGAATTTGTTATCTCCTCCACTGACTACGCTTTAAGCCAGAGTCAATCCGGAGGCGTTATGCATCGACAATCCTTTTTCCTTGTGCCCCTTATTTGTCTTTCTTCCGCTCTCTGGGCGGCTCCTGCAACGGTAAATGTCGAAGTACTGCAGGACAAACTCGACCATCCCTGGGCGCTGGCCTTTTTACCCGACAATCACGGTATGTTAATCACTCTGCGCGGCGGCGAGTTGCGTCACTGGCAAGCAGGAAAAGGATTATCTGCGCCGCTTTCCGGAGTGCCGGAAGTTTGGGCGCACGGGCAGGGTGGCCTGCTGGATGTGGTTTTAGCGCCTGATTTTGCTCAGTCTCGCCGCATCTGGTTAAGTTATTCCGAAGTTGGCGATGATGGCAAAGCCGGAACTGCTGTGGGTTATGGCCGCTTAAGTGATGATCTCTCAAAGGTGACCGACTTCCGCACCGTCTTTCGCCAGATGCCAAAACTGTCTACCGGCAACCATTTTGGCGGGCGGCTGGTATTCGACGGTAAAGGTTATCTTTTTATTGCTCTGGGCGAAAACAATCAGCGCCCGACGGCGCAGGATCTGAATAAATTACAGGGCAAACTGGTGCGTCTGACCGACCAGGGCGAAATCCCGGATGATAATCCTTTTATAAAGGAATCCGGTGCGCGCGCCGAGATCTGGTCTTATGGCATTCGTAATCCGCAAGGAATGGCGATGAATCCGTGGAGTAATGCACTATGGCTGAATGAACATGGCCCGCGCGGTGGCGATGAAATTAATATCCCGCAAAAAGGCAAAAACTACGGCTGGCCGCTGGCAACCTGGGGAATCAACTATTCAGGCTTTAAGATACCGGAAGCGAAAGGGGAGATCGTCGCCGGGACCGAGCAACCTGTTTTTTACTGGAAAGATTCGCCCGCCGTGAGCGGCATGGCCTTCTATAACAGCGATAAATTCCCCCAGTGGCAGCAAAAATTATTTATTGGCGCGCTGAAAGATAAAGATGTCATTGTGATGAGCGTCAACGGCGACAAAGTGACAGAAGATGGCCGTATTTTAACGGACAGAGGGCAGCGAATTCGTGATGTTCGCACTGGACCCGACGGTTATTTATACGTTCTCACCGACGAGTCCAGTGGGGAATTACTTAAAGTTAGCCCACGCAATTAGCTAACGGGAATCATCACCACTTTGCGCACTGCGGGGCGTTCAGTGAGTTGCTGATACCAGCGTTGCAGATTTGGACGCGGTGTCCAGGTCAGGCCAACGTTAAACAAATTGTAGATGAACGGAGCGATAGCGATATCGCCCACACCAAACTCGTCGCCAGAGAACCATTTTACTTTTGCCAGTTCCGCATCGAGCAGGGCAAACAGGGCGTCGCACTCTTTACAACTGGCATCAATGGCGGCCTGATCGCGCTCTTCCGGTGGTGTTCTGACTAATCCCATCAGGATCCCGCGATGAGCATTACTGAGCGTCTGGTTTGCCCAGTCCATCCATTTTTCTGCTTCCGCACGACGTGCCGGTGAGTCGATCCACAGGCGTTTTTGCCCGTACTGTGCCGCCAGATAGCGGACAATGGCGTTTGATTCCCAAAGAATGAGATCACTTTCGTCGTCGCGTAACAACGGCACCAGCCCGTTAGGGTTCATCGCCAGAAAATCAGCATCGTGATTTATCCCAAACTCACGGCCCGCGAGAATTTGCTCATAAGGTAGTTCCAGTTCTTCGAGCGTCAGCAATACTTTTTTTACGTTGGTTGAATTATTCCGACCCCACAGCGTAATCATACTCACCCCTTTTCCGACAGGCAGCCACAGGCTGAACAGGACTCCGATGGTGAAGTAAAGTTAACTTTTAAGCAACAGCTGGCAAAAAAATGACACCAGAAGCAGCGAAGCGGCAGGATATTGCATAAACTTTAAAAACTTTACCAACTTACGGTTTCTTTAAGTTTGTGTGTGCGTTATTAATCACCGAACTTATCATACGGCGATATAACGTATTTTTTTTGAATGGATACTCGGGTGGCATTTATGACGCAATACTCCTCTCTCCTTCGTGGTCTTGCAGCGGGTTCTGCATTTTTATTCCTTTTTGCCCCAACGGCATTCGCGGCGGAACAAACCGTTGAAGCGCCGAGCGTGGATGCGCGTGCATGGATTTTAATGGATTACGCCAGCGGTAAAGTGCTGGCAGAAGGCAATGCGGATGAAAAACTGGACCCCGCGAGCCTGACTAAAATCATGACCAGCTATGTGGTTGGGCAGGCGCTTAAGGCCGATAAGATTAAACTCACCGATATGGTGACGGTCGGTAAAGATGCCTGGGCGACGGGAAATCCGGCACTGCGTGGTTCATCGGTAATGTTCCTTAAACCGGGCGATCAGGTTTCGGTGGCAGACCTGAACAAAGGTGTGATTATCCAGTCCGGTAATGACGCCTGTATTGCGCTGGCCGATTACGTTGCCGGGAGCCAGGAGTCATTTATTGGTCTGATGAATGGTTATGCCAAAAAATTGGGTCTGACCAACACTACCTTCCAGACGGTGCACGGTCTGGATGCGCCGGGGCAGTTCAGTACCGCGCGCGATATGGCATTGCTGGGTAAAGCATTAATCCACGATGTGCCGGAAGAGTACGCCATTCATAAAGAGAAAGAGTTCACCTTCAACAAAATTCGACAGCCTAACCGTAACCGTCTGCTATGGAGCAGCAATCTGAATGTTGATGGCATGAAGACAGGAACCACGGCAGGCGCGGGATATAATCTGGTTGCTTCGGCTACCCAGGGCGATATGCGTTTGATCTCCGTAGTACTGGGTGCGAAAACTGACCGTATCCGTTTTAATGAGTCTGAGAAATTATTGACCTGGGGTTTCCGCTTCTTTGAAACCGTGACGCCAATTAAACCTGATGCCACCTTTGTGACTCAGCGCGTCTGGTTTGGTGATAAGAGCGAAGTGAATCTCGGGGCAGGCGAAGCGGGCTCAGTGACCATACCGCGTGGGCAGCTGAAAAACCTGAAAGCGAGCTACACGTTAACGGAACCGCAGCTTACCGCACCGCTGAAAAAAGGTCAGGTTGTTGGCACCATTGATTTCCAGCTTAACGGTAAATCCATTGAGCAGCGTCCGCTGATCGTGATGGAAAATGTGGAAGAGGGCGGATTCTTTGGTCGGATGTGGGATTTCGTGATGATGAAATTCCATCAGTGGTTCGGCAGCTGGTTCTCTTAATCTTCTGATAGCCGGATGGCGCGAAACGTCATCCGGTTATTAGTTGTTAATACATCAACTTAATACGCTGCGTCTGCGCGTACTTCACATACTCATCTTCCGGGCAACAATCGCTCACAACAATATCAAAGCGTTTCAGGTCACCCATGCGCGCCGGACGCACCTTGCCAAATTTACTGTGGTCGACAACCAGCACATGCTTTTGCGCCATCGACATGGCCCAGTGTTTTACCGGCAACTCTTCAAGATTAAAGCAGGTAGCGCCTTTACTGACATGCACGCCCGCAGCGGAATAAAAAGCGATATCCGGGCAAAAATTATTCAGCGTTTGCTGAAAATCGATGGGTTTGAAAATGGCGTTGCTGGCGTGAAATTCACCACCGCAAAGAAACGCGCGGCAATGGGGTTTCTCTTTCAGTGCCAGAAAGGTATTTAGCGAATAACAAACGGCGGTGAAAGGGATTTCATTATCAATCGCTTCAATAATCCACGGTGTGGTGGTGCCACAGTCAAAAAAGAGGGTCTGATCGGGTTCTACCAGCGTCGCAGCCAGTTTTGCCGCCCGGCGTTTTTCTTCCACCAGGCGGGATTTTTGATCGCTTAACAGGTAATGGCTGGCGCTGCGCGGTTCCAGAACAATATAGCCGCCGAGCAAAACGACGGGCGCACTGTGGTTGTTCAGATCGCGACGAATCGTCATCTCCGAAACCCCAAGCAGGGCGGCGGCGTCTTTAAGATGTAACTTATCGCTGCGTTTTAATTCTTGCAGCAGCTGCCCGATACGCTCTTCGCGACGTGTTTCCATAATCCCTCTGAATAGTTATTGAAGCGAGCCGCTCAATACTACACTTTTTAGCAGAGATCAGTCACGCACCCAGCCTTTGCGGATCGGTAATGCAAAACAGAAGCGATACCACGATTGCAGACGTTGATAGAGTTTATGCCCCATCGCTTGCCAGATAATCTGGGCGCTAAGGCAGCCAATCATACCTGCCAGCAATCCACCGAGCATATCCAGCGGCCAGTGGACGCCAAGATAAACGCGCGACCAGGCAATGACGACGGCCAGCACCATTAAAAGTGAGCCGGACCACAGGCGATGCCAGCATAAAAATGCCAGTGCAAAGGTGAAAATCACCGTACCGTGATCGCTCGGGAATGAGTCATCCGCCGCATGATGCAGGAAGTTATAGCCGATATTTTCGACAAAGGGTCGGTCGTGCGGAAAAAGATGCCCCATCGTCCAGGACACAAACAGGCTGACCGCCAGCGCGATAGCGATTTTTATCACCAGTTGCCGTTGTGCTGTAAGCCCCCACAGCCAAAGTACCGCAGCCAGCAGCGGCACCACGGTAATCAAATCTTTAGCAATAAAAATCGCCAACGAGATCATCCACGGCGCAGAGTCTGGCGTCGCGTTAATGAGAGAGAATAGAGAGAGATTCAAATTTTCCAGCATAACTTCCCGACGCAAAGTGATTAAAAGGGAGCCAATACAGGCAAGTCGTTGAGAATAAAGTGCAGGTTAAACTGGGTAAAGCGGCATCGTCTTATTTCCCTCAAGCGGCCTGTTTACGGTGGGTGATTGTAACGGGCATAGGTTAAATAAAACTTAAAGAAAGCGTAGCTATACTCGCGATAATGTAAGAATGTGCTTAACCGTGGTTTCAGCTACAAAATTCGCTTTCTCGTTAGCTGCGCTTTTATTAAACTTTGCGCGATTATTATTGGCGAAGAAATTGCATGCAAAATAAATTAGCTTCCGGTGCCAGGCTTGGACGTCAGGCGTTACTTTTCCCTCTCTGTCTGGTGCTTTACGAATTTTCAACCTATATCGGCAACGATATGATTCAACCCGGTATGTTGGCCGTGGTGGAACAATATCAGGCGGGCATTGATTGGGTTCCTACTTCGATGACTGCGTATCTGGCGGGCGGGATGTTTTTACAATGGCTCCTGGGGCCACTGTCGGATCGTATTGGCCGCCGTCCGGTGATGCTGGCGGGAGTGGTGTGGTTTATCGTCACCTGTCTGGCAATATTACTGGCGCAAAACATTGAACAATTCACCCTGTTGCGCTTCTTGCAGGGCATAAGCCTCTGTTTCATTGGCGCTGTGGGATATGCCGCAATTCAGGAATCCTTCGAAGAGGCGGTTTGTATCAAGATCACCGCGCTAATGGCGAACGTGGCGCTGATTGCTCCACTACTTGGTCCGCTGGTGGGCGCGGCGTGGATCCATGTGCTGCCCTGGGAGGGGATGTTTGTTTTGTTTGCCGCATTGGCAGCGATCTCCTTTTTCGGTCTGCAACGAGCCATGCCTGAAACCGCCACGCGTATAGGCGAGAAACTGTCGCTGAAAGAACTCGGTCGTGACTATAAGCTGGTGCTGAAGAACGGTCGCTTTGTGGCGGGGGCGCTGGCGCTGGGATTCGTTAGCCTGCCGTTGCTGGCGTGGATCGCCCAGTCGCCGATTATCATCATTACCGGTGAGCAGTTGAGCAGCTATGAATATGGCTTGCTGCAAGTGCCTATTTTCGGGGCGTTAATTGCGGGTAACTTGCTGCTAGCGCGTCTGACCTCGCGCCGCACCGTACGTTCGCTGATTATTATGGGCGGCTGGCCGATTATGATTGGTCTGTTTGTCGCTGCTGCGGCAACGGTTATCTCATCGCACGCGTATTTATGGATGACCGCCGGGTTAAGTATTTATGCTTTCGGTATTGGTCTGGCGAATGCGGGACTGGTGCGATTAACTCTGTTTGCCAGCGATATGAGTAAAGGTACGGTTTCTGCGGCGATGGGGATGCTGCAAATGCTGATCTTTACCGTCGGTATTGAAATCAGCAAACATGCCTGGCTGAACGGGGGCAACGGACTGTTTAATCTCTTCAACCTTGTCAACGGAATTTTGTGGCTGTTGCTGATGGTTATCTTTTTAAAAGATAAACAGATGGGAAATTCGCACGAAGGGTAAAAAAATGCCTGATTGCTTTGTGCGATCAGGCATTCTCGAATTAATGGTGATGGTCGTCAATCTGGTGTTCGATAACCATCCCTTCACCTACGCTGGCAAGATGGCGAACATAAGGATGCGGGCGGTAAGCCGGAGCTGGCGCAGGAGCCACATAGACGGTTTGCGGCACAGTCGCGACGCTGACCGCTTGTGGAACGCTGACTGAATCAGGAACCACAACCACTTTGTATCCACTCGGCACATCGACGGTGACACTTTGCGCCATCGCCACACCAGTAAAGCCCATTAAAAGCGCGCCCAACAGTAGACAATTTTTCATAATCATTTCGCCTGAAATAATGCAGCGGGTTAATTTCCGCGAATTATGCAATCTTCATTCAGGCATTGTGTTGCCGGGCGTGCTGCCGTTTTATTGGTTAAATGGCGCTTCGTGTTTAAGCACTTTATCGATCACATCCAGTACGCCTTCACGGTTATTGGAGCCTGCCCGGTATTTTGCCGCTGCGACGACCGCGCTGCCGGCATTTTCCATTGCAAAACTAAAGCCTGCCTGACGCAGCATCTCAATATCGTTACCGCCATCGCCAAAGACCACTACTTCGCTGTCGTCTATTCCCCATAATTTCTGCAGTTGGCGAAGGCCATTGGCTTTATGTACGCCGGGGATAATCAGATCTATGCTGCCGTTGCCGGTGTGGACCGGCACCATAATATCGCCGATGGCCTCATGTAATGCTTTTTGTACTTGTGGAATCAGTTCATCGGAAAGATTCAGACCAAACTTAAAGAAGATATCTTCTAAGTTGTCAAAGTTATCGACGTATTCCAGACGGTGATAATACATTTCCGCCACCGTTTTCATGGCATCGTCATATTTTTTGAGGGTATAGGCGCTATTTTTTCCGCAGGCAATAATTTCCACTTCCGGGCGCGTCAGCAAATGTTCCACGACAGTAGCAAACGCATCCTTCGACAGCTCGCCATTAAAAACATCTTTGCCTTCGCTCACTACCCAGCCGCCGTTTTCAGCCACAAAGGCAATTTCATTAGCAATTTCAGGGAAGAAAGAGATCAACTGATAATATTGATTCCCGCTGGCGACCACAAAGCGAATGCCTTGTGCTTTCATTTGCTGATACTGAGCCATAAACCGCTCACGGTTATAGGTTTTTTGATCGCTTAAGAAAGTACCATCCATGTCTACCGCAATTAATTTAATGCTCATCAACTATTCTCCATCGCCGTCTGCGTTTTGGTATCGGGTTTGGCGACGGCTTTCGCGACAATAGCCGCGAGAATAACCAGCGCCAGTACAACCAGCATTGCACTACGTAATCCATAATGTTCGCCGAGATAGCCCAGCAGCGGCGGCCCGACGAGGAAAGCCAGATAACCGGTCGTTGCTACCACACTGACGCGGGTTGGTGCATCGGGGCCGGTATCGCTGGCGGCAGAAATGGTCAGTGGGAAGCCCAGCGAGGCACCCAGTCCCCAGAGTACAACAGACACCCCAGCGACCCAGGCGCTATCGACAAAAATAATCAGCCCAATACCTAACGCCCCCATTAGTGCACTGGCCCGAACCACGGCAACGCGACTGTAACGGTCGATGAACCAACCGCCAGTGAAGCGTCCAACGGTCATCCCCAGGGTAAAACCGGCATAAATCAGCGAGCCGGAAGTAGGGCTAAAACCGTGACCGTCAACCATTAATAAGGGTAACCAGTCGTTGGCAGAACCTTCGGCAAAGGCCATCGCCAGCACCACAACACCAATCAGTAGCAACTGGATATCGCGATAAAAAGGTACGCCTTTTTCACCATGCTGGGTGCCATCGGCAGCATTTTTGCCCGTACCATCAGGGATTGCCTGAATGGCGATATAAATAGGCGCGATGCCTACCAGCGCCGCCAATAAAATGTGCACCGTTGCCGGAACGCCAAAGGCCGTTAGTGCCATCCCGACACCAGCGCCTGCCAGCGTGCCCAGGCTATAAAAACCGTGCATCATCGGCAAAACCGTCTTATTCATTTCTCGCTCAACGGCAGCACCTTCAACGTTTATCGCCACTTCCGCAGAACCAAAACTTGCCCCAAAGACGCCGAGACCAACCGCGAAGAGCAGGGGCGATGTCAGCCAGAGTGCCAGACTTAGTATCATCATCCCGATCAATGCGCAGGACATCGTGACCAAGATGACATTACGCGTCCCAAAGCGTTTCACTAACCACGCCGAGCAGAGAATACCGCTCATTGAACCGATCGACAGACCAAAGAGGACTCCGCCCATTTCAGCGATCGAAACAGAAAGAATATCGCGGATAGCAGGCGTACGGGTTGCCCAGGACGCCATTAACAGGCCCGGCAAAAAGAAGAACATAAACAGCGCCCAGGTTCGGCGTTTCAATGCATTACGTGAAGAATTTACGGTCATAGATCACGTCAAAATAAGAAGAGGGAAGACAACATTAGCAAGGTTGTGTACATTTGTACACAATTGCAGAGAGAGGAAATGACATGCGTCGCGCTAACGATCCGCAACGGCGAGAAAAAATTATCCAGGCCACGCTGGAGGCGGTGAAACTTTACGGAATACATGCTGTTACGCACCGCAAAATTGCTACCCTTGCCGGGGTACCGTTGGGGTCGATGACCTACTATTTTTCAGGAATTGATGAGTTGTTGCTGGAGGCGTTCAGCAGTTTTACTGAGATCATGTCCCGGCAATATCAGGCATTTTTTAGCGATGTTAGTGATGCTCCGGGCGCATGCCAGGCTATCACCGATATGATCTACAGCTCACAGGTTGCAACGCCGGATAATATGGAGCTGATGTACCAGCTCTACGCGCTGGCTAGCCGAAAACCGCTATTAAAAACGGTAATGCAAAACTGGATGCAGCGCAGTCAGCAAACGCTCGAACAATGGTTTGAACCCGGAACCGCCCGCGCGCTTGATGCGTTTATTGAGGGGATGACGCTGCATTTTGTCACCGACCGTAAGCCGCTATCGCGCGAGGAGATTTTGAGGATGGTTGAGAGGGTTGCAGGGTAGTAGATAAATTTTAGGCAACAAAAAACCCACCAACCTTGAACCAAAATGGCGGGGTTGATGGGCTCCACAAAATGGGGACATCAAAGAAAAGCAGTGGCACTAATTAAGACTGATGCCCTGCGGAAAAGTTCTGCGGTTGTGCAAAAAAATTTCATTTTCAGGGCAACTTCAGTTTTATCCTAATCCTGGCCATACCATGACGATGATTGTCCCTGCCAGCGTCAGCAGGACGTTGGCGATTGCGTAAGTGCCCGCATAGCCCAGCGCCGGGATATTACTGCGAGCTGTATCACTGATGATCTCCATTGCCGGCGCGCAGGTGCGTGCGCCCATCATTGCGCCGAACAACAGTGCGCGGTTCATTCGCAATACATAAGCCCCGAACAAGAAGCAGATAACCACTGGCACCAGACTGACAATCAATCCGGCAATCAACATCTGACCGCCAATCGCGCCCAGGCCGTTATTAATACCGCTACCAGCGCTCAGACCAACGCCTGCCATAAACACCATCAAGCCGAACTCCTTCACCATGCTTAATGCACCCTGCGGAATGTAACCGAAGGTCGGGTGGTTAGCACGCATAAAGCCCAGCATAATTCCGGCGAATAACAACCCGGCAGCGTTCCCCATGCCGAAACTGAATGTGCTGAACTGGAAGGTGATCATCCCGATCATCAGCCCAATAACAAAGAAGGCGCAGAATGCCAGCAAGTCAGTGACCTGGCTGTGAATCGAGATAAAGCCGATGCGATCGGCGATGGTTTTTACCCGGCGGGCATCGCCGCTGACTTGTAAAACGTCACCTTTGTTAAGCACGACGTTGTCATCAATCGGCATCTCAATCTGGCTACGAATGACGCGGTTAAGGAAGCAACCGTGATCGGTCAACTTCAGTTGTGCCAGGCGTTTGCCAACAGCGTTATGGTTTTTAACGACCACTTCTTCAGTGACGATACGCATGTCGAGAAGGTCACGATCGAAAACTTCTTTGCCATTACGGAAACTGGGATCGAGTCGGGCGTGGGCGTCAGGATAGCCTACCAACGCTATTTCATCGCCCATTTGTAGTACGGCATCACCGTCTGGATTTGCCAGAATCCCGTTACGCCGAATACGTTCAATGTAGCAGCCGGTTTGTCGATAAATACCCAGTTCACGCAGATTTTTGCCGTCGGTCCAGGCTACCAGCTCCGGGCCGACGCGGTAGGCGCGGATCACCGGCAAATAAACCTTACGGTTGGCATCTGTGTCCAGGCCACGTTCGCGGGCGATTTGCTGGGCGCTGGTCTGTAAGTCCTGATGCTGCAATTTCGGCAAGTAACGCGCACCAACAATCAAACTCACCAGACCGATTAAATAGGTTAAGGCATACCCGAGGCTCAGATTATCCAGTGCCAGTGAGAGCTGCCTGCTTTCCATGCCGGAATGACGCAGTGTATCGCCAGCACCGACCAGAACCGGTGTCGACGTCATAGAGCCTGCTAACATACCGGCCGTCAGGCCAATATCCCAGCCAAACAGCTTACCTAACCCTAAGGCGATCACCAGCGCACTGCCAACCATCACCAGTGCTAACATTAGGTAATTTTTCCCATCGCGAAAAAAAATGGAAAAAAAGTTCGGTCCGGCTTCGACCCCGACGCAGAAAATAAACAGCATAAAGCCAAGATTAAGCGCGTCGGTGTTAATGCTGAAATGTTGTTGGCCTAATAACAGCGATACGACTAAAACGCCAATGGAATTACCCAGTTGGATCGAACCAAGTCGTAATTTCCCGAGACATAGCCCAAGCGCGAGGACCACAAATAATAACAGAATGTAATTCCCATTTAACAATTCGGCGACGTTTATATTCACGGAGGCTAACTTCTTGTTTACTAGTAAGCTGTTGAAAGAAATGGTAATTTACGATAATGTTTTTTACCAGAATTCAGGGCGCAGATTCATTCAGCGCACCTAAACGATAGTAAAGTAACAATATATTTTACTAGTGTAATCACATTAGGTATCAACGGCTATATGAATTGCGTTGGCCTATATTAGCATGGAATGCGAAGCGGCTTTATCTTACTGAACGCCACACTGGCGAAAAATGTGTTCGATAGACGCAGTGTCAGGAGGAACGAGTGAAACATAAACAACGTTGGGCGGGGGCAATCTGCTGTTTTGTCCTCTTCATTGTGGTGTGCCTTTTTCTGGCGACGCATATGAAAGGCGCTTTTCGGGCTGCCGGGCATCCTGAAATCGGCTTGCTGTTTTTCATTCTTCCTGGAGCAGTTGCCAGCTTCTTTTCACAGCGTAGAGAAGTCCTGAAACCTCTGTTTGGCGCAATGCTGGCGGCACCCTGTTCAATGCTTATTATGCGGCTGTTTTTTTCACCGACGCGCTCATTCTGGCAAGAGCTGGCATGGTTATTAAGTGCGGTGTTCTGGTGTGCGCTGGGGGCACTGTGTTTCTTATTTATCAGTAGTTTGTTTAAACCACAGCACAGAAAAAATCAATAAAGCCCTCAACGCGAGGGCTTGTCAGACGATCAGGCGTCCAGATTCTCTTTCACCCATGCAGCAAAATCGGTATAGCCGCCGATATGTTGCTGATCGACAAAAATCTGCGGCACGGTTTCTACGGGTTTACCTGCCTTTTGTTGTAGATCTTCTTTAGTGATCCCTTCCGCACGAATATCAACATACTGATACTGAAAATCATCGCGTTCATTGCTCAATTTCTCAGCCAGATCTTTTGCACGCACACAGTAAGGGCAACCCGGACGACCAAAAATAACGGTTTGCATTATTTCTCTCCTCATAGATTTATGCCTGTAATGATCACGCTAAAATGTATTCGCTGAAAGTAGGTTTAACCTGTTGCATTAATTGCTAAAAGCTATAACTGTTAAACACAATACAGTGAAAAGTTTTAGACTGAAGGCTCACTTTGCAGAGGGAAGCGTATGCGCGCGATCGGTAAATTGCCTAAAAGCGTGTTGATACTGGAATTTATCGGAATGATGTTGCTGGCGGTGGCGCTGCTGTCGGTAAGCGGCTCCCTGTCGCTGCCTGAGCCATTTTCTCGGCCAGAAGTGCAGATTCTGATGATTTTTCTCGGTGTTTTGCTCATGCTTCCCACAGCGGTGGTGGTTATTCTTCAGGTGGCAAAACGTCTTGCCCCACAGCTGATGAACCGTCCACCGCAATATTCACGTTCAGAAAGAGAAAAAGATAATGACGCCAACCATTGAACTTATTTGTGGCCATCGCTCCATTCGCCATTTCACTGATGAACCCATTTCCGAAGCGCAGCGTGAGGCGATTATTAACAGCGCCCGTGCGACGTCCAGTTCCAGTTTTTTGCAGTGCAGTAGCATTATTCGCATTACCGACAAAGCGTTACGTGATGAACTGGTGACGCTGACCGGCGGGCAAAAACACGTAGCGCAAGCGGCGGAGTTCTGGGTGTTCTGTGCCGACTTTAACCGCCATTTACAGATCTGTCCGGATGCTCAGCTCGGCCTGGCGGAACAATTGCTGCTCGGTGTCGTTGATACGGCAATGATGGCGCAGAATGCGTTAACCGCAGCGGAATCGCTGGGATTGGGCGGGGTATATATCGGCGGCCTGCGCAATAATATTGAAGCGGTGACGGAACTGCTGAAATTACCGCAGCATGTTCTGCCGCTGTTTGGGCTGTGCCTTGGCTGGCCTGCGGATAATCCGGATCTTAAGCCGCGTTTACCGGCCTCCATTTTGGTGCATGAAAACAACTATCAACCGCTGGATAAAGACGCACTGGCGCAGTATGACGAACAACTGGCGGAATATTACCTCACCCGTGGCAGCAATAATCGCCGGGATACCTGGAGCGATCATATCCGCCGAACAATCATTAAAGAAAGCCGCCCATTTATACTGGATTATTTGCACAAACAGGGTTGGGCTACGCGCTAAAACCGCCACGCCGATGTATGATACGCGGGCTTTTGACCAGGTCTGACAGAGAGGTGCAGGGTGAAAATTGCCATATTGTCCCGGGATGGAACGCTCTATTCGTGTAAGCGGCTGCGTGAAGCCGCTATACAGCGCGGTCACCTGGTTGAAATTCTTGATCCGCTTTCTTGCTACATGAACATAAATCCTGCGGCGTCTTCTATTCACTACAAAGGCCGCAAGTTACCCCATTTTGACGCAGTGATCCCGCGTATTGGCACCGCCATTACCTTTTATGGGACGGCGGCACTGCGCCAGTTCGAGATGCTGGGGAGCTATCCGCTCAATGAGTCGGTCGCCATTGCCCGGGCGCGTGACAAATTGCGTTCCATGCAACTGCTGGCGCGTCAGGGCATCGACCTGCCTGTCACGGGCATTGCGCATTCGCCGGATGATACCAGCGATTTAATCGACATGGTCGGTGGTGCGCCGCTGGTGGTCAAGTTGGTTGAAGGCACGCAGGGAATTGGCGTCGTGCTGGCGGAGACGCGTCAGGCGGCCGAAAGCGTGATTGACGCTTTCCGCGGTCTGAACGCGCATATTCTGGTGCAGGAATATATCAAAGAGGCGCAAGGGTGCGATATCCGCTGTCTGGTTGTTGGCGATGAAGTGGTCGCTGCGATTGAACGGCGGGCGAAAGAGGGCGATTTTCGTTCCAATTTGCATCGTGGCGGCGCGGCAAGCGTCGCCAGTATCACACCACAGGAGCGTGAAATCGCGATAAAAGCCGCGCGAACGATGGCGCTGGACGTTGCTGGTGTGGATATTCTGCGTGCTAATCGCGGGCCGTTGGTGATGGAAGTGAATGCGTCGCCGGGGCTGGAAGGAATAGAAAAAACCACCGGTATCGACATCGCGGGTAAAATGATCCGCTGGATCGAACGCCACGCTACGACAGAATATTGCCTGAAAACGGGTGGTTAGTCGCAATCACATTACTGATCATGGTTTTGCCTGCGCTTTTTGCGTAAGCTGTGCCGGTCTTTTTATCGAAAGAGGTTGTACAAAATTATGACATCGCTGGTCGTTCCTGGTCTGGATACGCTGCGTCAATGGCTCGATGACCTGGGGATGAGTTTTTTTGAATGTGATAACTGTCAGGCTCTGCATCTGCCCCATATGCAGAATTTCGACGGTGTCTTTGATGCCAAAATCGATCTGATCGATAACACGATCCTGTTTTCTGCCATGGCGGAAGTCCGACCTTCAGCCGTATTGCCCCTGGCGGCAGATTTATCTGCCATCAATGCCAGTTCGCTGACCGTGAAAGCATTTCTTGATATGCAGGATGATAATCTGCCAAAGCTGGTGGTTTGCCAGTCTTTATCCGTTATGCAGGGCGTAACCTATGAGCAGTTTGCATGGTTCGTGCGTCAGAGCGAAGAGCAGATTTCGATGGTCATTCTTGAAGCTAATGCCCATCAACTGCTGTTACCGACTGACGATGAAGGGCAAAACAACGTTACCGAAAACTATTTCCTCCACTGATAACTCCTTTCGAGTACGCAGTCGCTGCCGCAGTGACTGCGTGCTGCAAAATTATCTGCTGTTTTTAACCTTTTCTTAAAGATTATTTCACTTCTCTTGTGCCGATTTGGCTTTATCACATAGAGCAAATACGCATAAAAATTTGTTAAATACCGTTTTTTAATCCGAGCTATAGTCTCAAACCCTGGCTAAAGTTATTCTTGCGATGCTTTTATATAGCGAGCAGTGCTGGCCGGGAGAGAGTTCTCTTTTCTTACACCGCGCCGATAAAAAATATGCACGTTTATTGCATATCTTTCAGTGTGACAACTTTTGTTCGTTTGTTAACGAACTTTCAGAAGGAAAGAGATATGACCGCCTTAAATAAAAAATGGCTATCGGGTCTGGTTGCGGGTGCTCTGATGGCCGTCTCTGTCGGCACGCTCGCGGCTGAACAAAAAACACTCCACATTTATAACTGGTCTGATTATATCGCCCCGGACACGGTGGCCAATTTTGAAAAAGAAACCGGTATTAAAGTCGTCTACGATGTTTTCGACTCTAACGAAGTACTGGAAGGCAAATTAATGGCGGGTAGCACCGGCTTTGACCTGGTGGTGCCGTCAGCAAGCTTTCTTGAACGCCAGTTGACTGCGGGAGTTTTCCAGCCGCTGGATAAAAGTAAATTGCCGGAGTGGAAGAATCTCGACCCGGAACTGCTGAAGTTGGTTGCCAAACACGACCCGGATAATAAATTTGCTATGCCCTATATGTGGGCGACGACCGGGATTGGCTATAACGTTGATAAAGTTAAAGCGGTGCTGGGCGAAAACGCGCCCGTCGATAGCTGGGACTTGATCCTCAAGCCTGAAAATCTGGAAAAACTGAAAAGCTGCGGCGTCTCTTTCCTTGATGCACCGGAAGAAGTGTTTGCTACCGTGCTGAATTATCTCGGTAAAGATCCCAACAGCACTAAAGCAGATGATTACACCGGACCGGCAACCGATCTGCTGTTAAAGCTGCGCCCGAACATTCGTTATTTCCATTCATCGCAATACATTAACGACCTGGCAAACGGCGATATCTGCGTCGCTATTGGCTGGGCGGGCGATGTCTGGCAGGCGTCAAACCGCGCGAAGGAAGCGAAGAATGGCGTTAATGTCTCGTTCTCGATTCCGAAAGAAGGGGCGATGGCGTTCTTTGATGTCTTCGCCATGCCTGCGGATGCCAAAAATAAAGACGAAGCCTATCAGTTCCTGAATTACCTGCTGCGCCCGGATGTGGTGGCGCATATTTCCGACCATGTGTTCTATGCTAACGCCAATAAAGCAGCTACGCCGCTGGTGAGTGCGGAAGTCCGTGATAACCCGGGTATTTACCCGCCTGCGGATGTTCGTGCGAAGCTGTTCACTCTGAAAGTACAGGATCCGAAAATCGACCGTGTGCGCACCCGCGCGTGGACCAAAGTGAAGAGCGGAAAATAATCCGCAGTCGTAGATGCCGGACGGGCGCACCACACCCGCCGGCAATTCGCACCATTATGGTGCGCTTGCACACATTCAATGCCGGAGAGCTGCCGTGAATGACGCTATCCCTCGCCCGCAGGCGAAAACCCGTAAGGCGCTGACGCCGCTATTAGAAATCCGCAACCTCACCAAATCCTACGATGGTCAGCATGCGGTCGATGATGTCAGCCTGACCATCTATAAAGGCGAAATCTTCGCGCTGCTGGGCGCATCCGGCTGTGGCAAGTCCACGCTGCTGCGTATGCTGGCAGGTTTCGAACAACCTTCTGCCGGGCAGATTATGCTCGATGGCGTCGATTTGTCACAGGTTCCGCCTTACCTGCGCCCCATCAATATGATGTTTCAGTCTTACGCGCTGTTTCCGCATATGACCGTGGAACAGAATATCGCTTTTGGCCTGAAACAGGACAAATTGCCGAAAGCGGAAATTGCCAGCCGGGTCAATGAGATGCTCGGCCTGGTGCATATGCAGGAGTTCGCCAAACGCAAACCGCATCAGCTTTCCGGTGGTCAGCGACAGCGTGTGGCCCTGGCCCGAAGCCTTGCCAAACGCCCGAAACTATTACTGCTCGATGAGCCTATGGGCGCGCTGGATAAAAAGCTGCGTGACCGGATGCAGCTTGAAGTGGTGGATATTCTGGAGCGTGTCGGTGTGACTTGTGTGATGGTCACCCACGATCAGGAAGAGGCGATGACCATGGCGGGGCGCATCGCCATTATGAATCGTGGGAAATTTGTCCAGATTGGCGAACCGGAAGAGATCTATGAGCATCCGACCACCCGCTACAGCGCCGAATTTATTGGCTCGGTTAATGTCTTTGAATGTGTACTCAAAGAGCGCCAGGAAGATGGTCTGGTGCTTTATTCGCCGGGGCTGGTGCATCCACTGAAAGTCGATGTAGATGCTTCGGTGGTCGATAACGTGCCGGTACACGTAGCGCTGCGTCCGGAAAAAATCATGCTTTGCGAAGAGCCGCCCGCCAATGGTTGTAACTTCGCGGTGGGGGAGGTGATACACATTGCCTATCTCGGCGATCTTTCGGTGTATCACGTTCGTCTGAAAAGTGGGCAGATGATTAGCGCCCAGCTACAAAACGCCCATCGTCATCGTAAAGGGTTACCGACCTGGGGCGATGAAGTGCGTTTGTGCTGGGAAGTGGACAGCTGTGTGGTGCTGACGGTTTAAGGAGCAAAGATGAGTACACTTGAACCTGCTGCCCAGCCAAAACCCTTTAAGCTGTGGCTGTCGCAGTTGCAAATGAAGCATGGGCGCAAACTGGTGATTGCGCTGCCGTATATCTGGCTAATCCTGCTGTTTCTGCTGCCATTTCTGATTGTCTTTAAAATAAGCCTGGCGGAGATGGCGCGCGCCATTCCACCTTATACCGAACTGATGGAGTGGGCTGACGGGCAACTTTCCATCACTCTTAATCTCGGTAATTTCCTGCAACTGACCGACGATCCGCTCTATTTCGATGCTTATCTCCAGTCGCTACAGGTGGCGGCGATTTCGACTATTTGCTGTTTACTGATCGGCTATCCGCTGGCGTGGGCGGTGGCGCACAGTAAGCCTTCGACCCGTAATATCTTATTGCTACTGGTGATCCTGCCGTCGTGGACCTCGTTTCTGATTCGCGTTTATGCCTGGATGGGAATATTAAAAAATAACGGCGTGCTGAATAATTTTCTGCTGTGGCTGGGGGTTATCGACCAGCCGCTGACCATTCTGCATACCAATCTGGCCGTTTATATCGGCATTGTTTATGCCTACGTGCCGTTTATGGTTCTGCCGATCTACACCGCCTTGATTCGTATTGATTATTCGCTGGTGGAAGCGGCACTGGATCTCGGTGCACGACCGCTGAAAACGTTCTTTACTGTGATCGTGCCGCTGACCAAAGGCGGGATTATTGCCGGATCGATGCTGGTGTTTATCCCGGCTGTGGGCGAGTTTGTGATCCCTGAACTGCTCGGTGGCCCGGACAGCATCATGATCGGGCGCGTGCTGTGGCAGGAGTTCTTTAACAACCGCGACTGGCCGGTGGCCTCGGCGGTAGCGATCATCATGTTGCTGCTGCTAATTGTGCCGATAATGTGGTTCCACAAGCATCAGCAAAAAAGCGTGGGAGAACACGGATGAATAATTTACCGGTAGTTCGTTCGCCCTGGCGGATTGTGATTTTGCTGCTGGGCTTCACCTTTCTCTACGCGCCAATGCTGATGCTGGTGATCTATTCATTCAACAGCTCGAAGCTGGTGACGGTGTGGGCCGGCTGGTCAACACGCTGGTATGGTGAGTTATTGCGCGATGACGCAATGATGAGTGCGGTTGGTTTAAGCCTGACAATTGCGGCCTGTGCGGCGACGGCGGCGGCGATCCTCGGGACGATTGCGGCGGTCGTGCTGGTGCGCTTTGGCAGGTTTCGCGGATCAAATGGTTTTGCCTTTATGATCACCGCGCCGCTGGTGATGCCAGATGTCATCACGGGCTTGTCGCTATTGTTGTTATTCGTCGCGCTTGCTCATGCCATTGGCTGGCCTGCGGACCGCGGTATGCTCACCATCTGGCTGGCGCATGTCACTTTCTGTACGGCTTATGTGGCAGTCGTTATTTCGTCGCGTCTGCGGGAACTGGATCGCTCGATAGAAGAAGCAGCGATGGATCTCGGTGCGACGCCGTTGAAAGTGTTTTTCGTCATTACGCTACCGATGATCATGCCCGCGATCATTTCTGGCTGGTTACTGGCTTTTACTTTGTCGCTTGATGATCTGGTGATCGCCAGCTTTGTTTCCGGGCCGGGAGCCACCACGTTACCGATGCTGGTCTTTTCCAGCGTGCGGATGGGGGTGAATCCGGAAATCAACGCCCTGGCAACATTGATCCTCGGCGCGGTCGGAATTGTCGGATTTATCGCCTGGTATCTGATGGCGCGCGCAGAAAAACAGCGGATACGCGACATCCAGCGTGCAAGACGTGGCTGAAGACACTAAAATTTGCCAACCTGGCTACATAATGCCGCGCATGTCGCGGCATTGTTTTCATGGAAGACGAAACGTTGGGATTTTTTAAGAAAACATCTTCATCTCATGCTCGCCTGAATGTGCCTGCGCTGGTGCAGGTGGCGGCGCTCGCCATTATTATGATCCGTGGCCTCGACGTGCTGATGATTTTCAATACGCTGGGCGTGCGCGGTATTGGCGAGTTCATTCATCGCAGCGTACAAACCTGGAGTTTAACGCTGGTCTTTTTGAGCAGTCTGGTGCTGGTTTTCATTGAGATCTGGTGTGCGTTTTCGCTGGTTAAAGGGCGTCGCTGGGCGCGCTGGCTGTATCTGTTGACACAAATCACAGCCGCAAGTTACTTGTGGGCAGCTTCGCTGGGGTATGGTTATCCGGAGCTGTTCAGCATTCCCGGTGAATCAAAACGTGAAATCTTCCATAGCCTGATGCTGCAGAAGTTGCCGGATATGCTCATCCTGTTGCTACTGTTCGTTCCCTCGACCAGTCGGCGGTTCTTCCAGTTGCAATAATGTGTATAATCGTCGCCCCTGATGATGTGAAGGTCAATGTATGCAGTGCGCACTTTACGACGCGGGTCGCTGTCGTTCCTGTCAGTGGATAACGCAGCCGATTCCAGAGCAACTCTCCGCTAAAACCGCCGATCTTAAAAATCTGCTCGCCGACTTTCCGGTTGAGGAATGGTGTGCGCCAGTGTCAGGCCCGGAACAAGGGTTTCGTAATAAAGCCAAAATGGTGGTGAGTGGTAGCGTTGAAAAACCACTGCTCGGTATGCTGCATCGAGACGGCACACCGGAAGACCTTTGTGACTGCCCGCTTTATCCTGCCTCATTTGCGCCCGTTTTTGCGGCGCTAAAACCGTTTATCGCCCGAGCGGGGTTAACGCCCTACAACGTGGCGCGTAAGCGTGGCGAACTGAAATACATTCTGCTGACTGAAAGCCAGAGCGATGGCGGCATGATGCTGCGCTTTGTACTGCGTTCTGATACCAAGCTGGCGCAACTGCGTAAGGCGCTGCCGTGGTTACAGGAACAACTACCGCAGCTGAAAGTTATTACCGTCAATATTCAGCCGGTACATATGGCGATTATGGAAGGGGAGACGGAGATCTACCTGACTGAACAACAGGCGCTGGCAGAGCGTTTTAATGACGTACCGCTGTGGATCCGTCCGCAAAGTTTCTTCCAGACTAATCCGGCGGTCGCCAGCCAGCTGTACGCTACCGCGCGCGACTGGGTACGGCAGCTGCCAGTTAAACATATGTGGGATCTGTTCTGTGGCGTGGGGGGCTTTGGTTTACACTGCGCGACGCCTGACATGCAGTTAACCGGGATCGAAATTGCACCAGAGGCCATTGCCTGTGCGAAGCAGTCAGCCGCTGAACTGGGCTTAACGCGTTTGCAATTTCAGGCGCTGGACTCCACTCAGTTTGCCACCGCCCAGGGGGAAGTGCCTGAGCTGGTGCTGGTTAACCCGCCGCGACGTGGCATTGGTAAACCGCTGTGTGATTATCTCTCAACGATGGCACCGCGTTTTATTATCTACTCCAGCTGTAACGCCCAAACCATGGCGAAAGATATCCGCGAACTGCCAGGTTACCGTATTGAACGGGTACAGCTTTTTGATATGTTCCCGCACACCGCGCACTATGAAGTGCTGACGCTGCTGGCGAAGCAATAAAAAAGCCGCAGGTGCGGCTTTCTGAATCTTACTGTGGGAACCACTGGTCATTGATTTTCTGATATGTACCGTCAGCTTTAATTGCCGCCAGCGCGTTATTCAGTTTCTCCAGCAGAGCTTTGTTATCCGGACGTACAGCGATACCCAGGCCGGTGCCGAAGTACTGCGGATCTGTCACTTTCTCAGTCGCAACGCCCAGTTGTGGATTGGTTTTCAGCCATTCGTTTACCACCGCTGTGTCACCAAATACCCCATCAATACGACCATTTTTCAGGTCGATAAAGGCATTCTGATAACTGTCATAGGAGACAGTTTTCACTTCCGGGTGCTGCTCCTGAATATATTTCTGGTGCGTGGTGCCGTTTTCCATCCCAATACGTTTGCCTTTCAGATCGGCAAACGTTTTGTAGGTATCTTTTTTGGCAATCACGACGGCTGAGTTTTCATAGTAGGGCGTGGTAAACGATACCTGTTTGCTACGCTCCGGGGTGATATCCATACCGGAGATTACGGCGTCATATTTTCTGAATTTCAGTGACGGGATCAGGCTGTCGAACGCGTGATTCGTAAAAGTACATTCTGCCTGCATTTGTTTGCACAAGGCTTTTGCCAGATCGATATCAAAGCCGACAATCTCATTATTAGCACCTATAGATTCAAAGGGTGGATAGGTGGCTGAAACGCCAAAATTGATTTTCTCTGCGGCAGAAGCACCGAAAGTAAAGGAAGCAAGTAAAGCGGCAAGAACTAACTTTTTCATGATGGAACTCCCGTCTGTCAATCTTATGATTTTTGGCCGTGTCTGCGGCATGGGATAACAATGCCATCAAGTGAATTTATATGCAATAAATATGATTAAATAATTTACATGGAATAAAAAAAGACGGACAACTTAGTGGGTTGTCCGTCTTCATTATAAGAATTTATGCACTATGTAGGCCGGATAAGGCGTTCACGCCGCATCCGGCATCAGCACGCAGCCACATTAATTCCGCCGTTCGAATGCCAGTGCTTTGCGCTCGATCAGACGCATCATCAGCGTCAGCAGGCCGTTGACGGCCAGGTAAATAATCCCTGCCGCACCGAACACCATGACATCGTAGGTGCGTCCGTACAACAACTGGCTGTATCCCATCACTTCCATCAGCGTAATGGTGTAAGCCAGAGAGGTACTTTTGAACACCAGCACCACTTCGTTGGAATAAGAAGAGAGCGAGCGTTTAAAGGCATACGGCAGCAGGATCGCCAGCGTATCTTTTTTGCTCATTCCCAGGGCGCTACAGGACTGCCACTGACCTTCCGGGATCGCACGAATGGCACCGTAAAACAGCTGCGTGGTATACGCTGCACTGTTCAGCGACAACGCAATCAGCGCACACAGCCACGGTTCTGACAGCAAATGCCACAGTGCCGGATACTCCTGCAACGTCGGGAACTGGCCCGGCCCGTAATAAATCAGGAAAATCTGCACCAGCAGCGGCGTACCGGTAAACAGCGTAATATAACCCCGCACCAGCCACACCAGTACCGGCGTTTTCAGCGTCAGGATGATGGTAAAAATCAATGCCAGAATCAGTGCCACAATCAGCGAGGCAACGGTTAGCGTCAGGCTGGTGTGCAGCCCTTTCATCAGTTCGGGTAAATACTCAAACATTAGCCAGGCCTCCGCTCAAAACGTGTCGCGCGCAGGTCAATGCGTTTGAGAATGTACTGACTGAGCAGGGTGATCACCAGGTAAATCGCCGCCGCCACAATGTACCAGGTAAATGGTTCCTGGGTACGGGTAGCGATGCTTTTGGTTTGTAGCATTAAATCATTCACACTAATCAAACTGACCAGCGCGGTATCTTTCAGCAGCACCAGCCACTGGTTACCGAGACCAGGCAGCGCATGACGCCACATCTGCGGCATCACCAGACGGAAAAAGATAGCCGATTTCGACAGCCCCAGCGCCTGGCCGGATTCCCACTGACCCATCGGCACCGCTTTCAACGCGCCGCGCAGCGTTTGCGAGGCATAGGCGGCATACAGCAGCGACAGAGCGATGACACCACAAAGGAACGGGCTAACGTCGAAGTTCTCAATGTCCATCTGCACCGGGATCTGCACGAACCCAAGATTGATAGTGAAACCATCCGAAAGCGTCAGCAGCAGCTGCGAGGAGCCAAAATAGATAAACAGCACCACCAGAATTTCTGGCAGGCCACGCAGAATGGTTACCAGCGCTGAACCTGCCCACGCGACAGGACGCCAT
This sequence comes from Escherichia sp. WS1368, assembly GCF_046487485.1. Lineage (NCBI taxonomy): Bacteria > Pseudomonadati > Pseudomonadota > Gammaproteobacteria > Enterobacterales > Enterobacteriaceae > Escherichia > Escherichia sp. WS1368. Next base: position 26,359 of record NZ_JBJQJI010000006.1, on the reverse strand, counting down.
TTTGCAGACTCCCATACCGCAAAGAACATCGCCAGCGCCAGCCCGACAATCAATGCACAAACGGCAAGGCCGACGGTCATCCCGGCGGCGCTTGCTAAAGGAAAAAATTCATTCATCAGGAATTACTTCTGGAACCATTTGTTGTAGATGGTTTCGTAAGTGCCATCTTTCTTCACTTTTTCCAGCGCAGTGTTGAGTTTCTGCTGCAGTTCAGTGTTGCCCTGACGTACCGCGATGCCGAGGCCAGTACCGAAATAATCTTTATCGGTCACTTTATCGCCCACTGCCGCCAGTTTCGGGTTGTCTTTCAGCCATTCGGTTACCACTGCGGTGTCACCAAATACGCTGTCGATACGACCATTTTGCAGATCCAGTTTTGCGTTCTGGTAGCTGTCATACGGAACGGTGGTGATTTCCGGGTGCTTATCCATAATGAACTTCTGGTGTGTCGTCCCGTTCTGAACGCCGACTTTTTTGCCTTTCAGCTGATCAACACTGGTGTATTTGCCTTGCTGACCCACAAACAGGGCAGAGTTGTCATAGTAAGGGGTGGTAAACAGCACCTGCTTTTCACGCTCCGGAGTGATATCCATGCCCGCCATCACTGCTTCTACGCGACGGAATTTCAGGCTTGGGATCAGGCTGTCAAACGCCTGGTTAGAGAAAGTACAGGTTGCATCAATCTCTTTACACAGTGCCTGTGCCAGGTCGACGTCAAAACCAACGATCTGGTTGTTTGCATCAATCGATTCAAACGGAGGATAGGAGGCTTCGGTAGCAAAACGAATAGTTTCGGCAGCTGTGGCGGAAAGACTAAAACCTGCAATTAACGCGGCAATCAGAACTTTTTTCATTGTTGTTATCCCGAATATTAGTGAGAGAGATAGTTTTTAAATGCTTCGGTTTGCGGCTCGGTAAAGCAGCTCGCGTCGCCTTGTTCTACGATATGACCGTTTTCCATATACACCACTCGGCTGGCGGTTTTACGCGCCACTTCAACTTCGTGGGTGACGATCACCTGGGTAATATTCGTTTCTGCCAACTCACGAATGATGCTGACGATTTGTGCCGTAATTTCCGGGTCCAGTGCGGCGGTCGGTTCATCGAACAGCAGTACCTGCGGTTCCATCATCAACGCACGGGCAATAGCAACACGCTGCTGCTGACCACCAGAAAGATGCAGCGGGTAACGATCGCTATAAGGTTTGAGACGCAGACGTTCCAGCAGTTTTTCTGCACGGGCCAGCGCCTGATCTTTGCTCAACCCCAGTACACGGCAGGGCGCTTCAATCAGGTTTTGCTGCACGGTCAGATGCGGCCACAGGTTGTATTGCTGAAACACCATGCCAACGTTACGACGCAAATCGCGAATCGCTTTGTCAGAGGGTGTTTTGGTGAAATCGAAATGGTTGCCTGCAATGTTGAGCGTACCGGAGCGCGGCATCTCAAGCAGATTGAGTACACGCAGCAGCGAGCTTTTACCCGCGCCGCTGGGGCCAAGTAACACCAGCGTTTCGCCCTGTGGGCAATCCAGCGTGATATCGAACAGCGCCTGATGCGCGCCGTAGAAGCAATTAATGCCGTTTAATTGAATACTCATTGACACTCGTATACTGGCAGTCTGATAGCTATTGAGGTCGAAGATAGTACCTTTGACAGAATAATTATGCAATATTTCTGCTTTAAAAGTTAAAAGCAAAGCGCATTATTCAATAAACATAGCACAAAATAACGGGGGCGGTGGTCGGCGAGCATAAATGTCGGCATTCCTCACGAAATGCCGGACAATTTACGGGGTTTATTGGTTGATCAAGGCTTTAGCGATTCTCGATGGACTGACGGAGCGTACCCGCTGTGGCGTGAACGCTACCGCCTAAGTAGCGCACATCGTCGATGACCCAACACTGGCCTTCCTGAATCATTAACACTTCATCCTGCCATCCCTGGTCACCCTGTTCGAGATCCACGCGCAATGGAATGTTACGGGCATCACGATTAGGGATAGTCGATGCACTGGCAACGTGGGCGCTGTCTGGCAAGGTGGTTCGACTGGAGAACGGATCGCTGCTTAACAATTCACGATGACTATTATCGCGGCTGGCATCGCTAAGTAGGGTTGCCAGTTTGTCACTCAAATAGGGGCGCAGGGCGGTAATGTCATTGCTGCGATGTTGAATGCGGTAGTCATAGAATTGTTGAGCCACGCTGTCAGGGCCACCCTGGACACAGGAACCGGTGCGGGGGCCGTTATCTTTATAAGCTGGCGTGACGGTGGTACAGGCACTCAGCAGCAGTGCACATGGAATAAGTAGAGATAGTGAACGGTAGCGCATAATCATTTCCTTATTAGCTTGCTGTCTGTGTCACACTACGACCAAACACTATCAGATTATTTAATACATTGTTTTTAGTACAATTCTGAAACAATCTGAACACCTGATTAGGTTTGAGTCCATTGCTGGCTACCCACTCAAGGTTGCTCGTAGCTGACTTACTTAAATTACCCAAACAATAGACAGTGTAAACCATTTGTGAGGTTGAGCGTGTTATATGGCTGAAATGATCATTTAAGGTAAATATGATAGTTCTGAAATGGCGGGATAAATCCTCCTGTAGAGGTTAAGAGCATCTGCAAGAAGCCAGTTTCACATTTATAACGCGTGATAAATGAACGCGGTTATTGTCTAATCATTACAGAATTTTTCACATGTAATAAGAGATCCTGCGATTAAGATGATTGCTAAAATTACATTGTATTTTTGAAAATGAGCGAAATTTGATAGTCCCAGCTTTGACTTTTGATAATATTATATATGCTACAGTTGTGGGTAAAGAATTTAAGCTAATGAGTTTGAGCGAAGAATAAATCAAGCTGTATCAGTGTTTCGTTAATTAATATGAGTATAAATGCGTTGTGCTTTTATAATAATAAAGCACGAGGAGTTCAGTGGAATATCTTTTCCCTTGGGTGATTTTTAATATGATAAACAATATATCTGATCAAGCATCATCATTTCCAGGCACACAACTGAATCAAAGTGATAATTTCCTCGATTCACTGAGGGAATTTTTCGCGATATTAAATTCCAGTCGTAAGGGTGAGTTGTCTACATGGGACACCATCTACTTGCATCTGATATTAGCAATAAATGCTGATAGTGATCTCATAAAAAATGATGAGTTGCTAGCGGAAAATATTCCATCAGCGAATTATCAATTTAATATATTTTTTAGTAATGCTTTCGAGATTGATGTTAAAAAATATCTTGGCAAATCAGAAGATAACGAAGTTGAAATAAAAGTGGGTAATGAAAGAATTACCATTGGAATACGTAATATATCGAATGGGAAACTTGAAAGACAAAAATTTCTTTTCCCACTGGACTATGAGAATAAATTACAACATCAATTAGACAAGTATTTTACGATTGAATCGCACCCATTATTATACAGGCATACTATGGGTAGTAAGATTGCGAATGTGATTTTTGAAAAATTATACAGTCGTATTGACTTTAACAAAGAGCAATATATATCCTTTATAAAGGATGCGTTTATTCATTTTTATGATTATAGCAGGCGATATGCAATTAGTGAGAATATCGCAAAAGACGCTGTAACAAACAATATCGCATTGATGAGCACTTTTTATGACAGTGATAATACGTCAGGTGAGGTTTTAAATAATGATTTTACAGAAGAAGAGTCATTTGAAACTGCGTTAGATGTAGAGCATGCAATAGTGCTTGGATTTGCTGATGATAATTTTGAAACAAAACCTGTTCATTATCAGGATTTATTAACACGATTTAGTGCCTTTCAAGATACCGTGTTTAATTTGTTTCCTGAAATGCACTCTTCGCATTACAACGATATTTGTAGCGTAAGTGTGGATATGACAAAGGGAACGCAATGCATGATCCACTTGATGGTGAATGAAGAAGTTTTCATGTCGTTGCCTGTTCCAGTTGCCACGATGGTACGTGAAGATGCAACTAATTTAGTCAATCTTAAAACACTACTCAATGATGGTTGCTTTATTAAATATAGTCATTTTAATGACGTGGCATTAATAAAGCAAAACATAAGTAATCTCTATTTATCACACACTGTTGTGAATGAAAGCATATTGAAAAAATGTTGTTTTGAAAACGGCAGTTTAGGTGATGTTAAAATAACAAATAGCAATATAGTAAACAATGTATTCAAAAACGTTTCGTTTAGAACTGTTAAAATTAACAATGTGAATACTCATTCTTTAAAATTTATTAATTGCCATTTTTTTAATGTTGATATGATAAGAGTTAATTTCAGCAAATGTCTTTTTCATGACTGTAGTATGCATGGTGTCAAGATAAAACCATGGTTGCCAGTAAAATGGACAAAAGAGTTAATAAATGATTATTTGTATGGCTGTTTACTATCTCTGTACTCTATCTGTGCAAGGGATATATATAATATGAGCGCCGGGAATAACGTGAAGGTTGCTGCGGATGCTTTCCTTGAAATACTTTATTCTCTTAAAAATAAATATTGTATTAAACTATTAAGCGCTCAGGATCGGGCGTTTATATACGAATTTGCAAGAATGATCTTCGCTTATATTAATGACAAAAGTATTGAGATCTTATTACTTTCTTGTTTTGCGGCGGCTGACCAAAAAGCAATCCAGAGATATATACCTCAGGCGCAAGATGGGGAAGACTTTAGGAATCATTTACAATATAAGTTGACTCTTCCCACTCATTAATGTTGCTGGTACTACATAATACGACAGGTAAGCGGTGCTCCATAATAAAACTAATATCGGGTTATGCAACGGATAATTGTACAGGCTTATGTACCTGTTTTTGACACAATGAGATGATTTCCTAAACTGATCAAAACCTTCTTCCCAACATGGCATATCAGTCCGATAATGCTTTAGAGATCGAAGGCTTAACAAACAAGGAGATCGATCATGCAATTTTCTACAACCCCAACTCTGGAAGGCCAGACCATCGTCGAATATTGCGGTGTGGTGACCGGCGAAGCGATTTTAGGTGCCAATATTTTCCGTGATTTCTTTGCCGGTATCCGCGATATCGTTGGCGGACGCTCCGGGGCTTATGAAAAAGAATTGCGTAAAGCGCGGGAGATTGCCTTTGAGGAGCTCGGCGATCAGGCCCGGGCGCTGGGGGCTGATGCCGTAGTCGGTATTGATATCGACTACGAAACGGTCGGGCAAAATGGCAGTATGCTGATGGTTAGCGTCAGCGGTACGGCGGTGAAAACGCGTCGATGAGAAGAGTCTTCTGGCTGGTCGCCGCCGCTCTGTTACTGGCAGGGTGTGCCGGCGAAAAGGGCATTGTCGAGAAAGAGGGATATCAGCTTGATACCCGACGCCAGGCGCAGGCGGCGTATCCGCGCATTAAAGTGCTGGTTATCCACTACACCGCAGATGATTTTGATAGCTCGCTGGCGACACTGACCGATAAGCAGGTCAGTTCGCATTATCTGGTGCCTGCTGTGCCACCGCGATACAACGGTAAACCGCGCATCTGGCAACTGGTGCCGGAACAGGAGCTGGCCTGGCATGCGGGGATTAGCGCCTGGCGCGGGGCAACGCGCCTTAACGACACCTCTATTGGCATTGAGCTGGAAAACCGTGGCTGGCAGAAATCATCCGGAGTGAAATATTTTGCCCCGTTTGAACAGGCACAGATTCAGGCGCTTATTCCGCTGGCGAAAGATATTATTGCCCGTTATCACATCAAGCCGGAAAACGTAGTGGCGCATGCGGATATTGCGCCGCAGCGCAAAGACGATCCGGGGCCGTTATTCCCCTGGCAACAACTGGCGCAGCAGGGGATTGGTGCCTGGCCGGATGCGCAACGGGTGAACTTTTACCTTGCCGGGCGCGCGCCGCACACACCGGTAGATACCGCATCATTGCTGGAGCTTTTGGCGCGCTACGGTTATGACGTTAAACCTGATATGACACCGCGCGAGCAGCGGCGCGTGATTATGGCGTTCCAGATGCATTTCCGCCCGACGTTATACAACGGCGAAGCGGATGCAGAAACTCAGGCGATTGCCGAAGCGTTGCTGGAGAAATACGGGCAGGATTAGCGCGGCAGTTTTCCGTGGTCGCGTAGCCAGGCGGCAGTTTTCTCGATACCTTCATCCAGGGTGAGGACTGGTTGATAACCTAACTCTTCCTGCGCACGCGTAATATCCAGCGTAAAGTCAAAATTCAACTTGGAGACGCCGTAGTGGGTCAGCGACGGCTCTTTTGCTGACTTGCGGCCTAAACGCTCCATGCTGCGGGCGATCATATCCAGCATCGGGTAGGGGACGGAACGAATACGACAGTCAATATTCAACTCGTCGATCAGCTTCTGCACGATGCTGCGCAGTGTGCGATGCTCGCCGTTGGTGATGTTGTACACACGCCCGGAAGGTAGCTTATCGCAGGCTTCCTGGCTTGCCAGCCACATGGCGTGCACGGCATTTTCATAGTAGGTCATATCGACCAGCGCACTGCCGCCGTGCGGTAACAGAATGCTGCCGTAGTGGTGCATCATATGCGCCAGACGGGGGATAAAGACTTTATCGTGCGGTCCGAACAGACTTTGTGGGCGCAGAATAGTAAAGCGCGTTTGTGGATTCGCCTGCGAAAGCATATTGATCACTTCTTCGCTGGCTGCTTTGCTGCGGGCAAACTCGTTGGCAAAGCGGTGAGGGCGAAAATCTTCTTTAATATCGCGATGGTGGTGATAATCGAAGTACAGGGAGGGGGAAGAGATATGAATAAAGTTACGCACACCCCAGGCGACAGCCCATTCACCCAGGCGGCGAGTGGCGCGAACGTTAGCCAGATCGAAAGCCTGTTGTGTCCCCCAGGGCGAGGTAAAGCTGGAGCAGTGCCACAGCGTATCAATGCCCGCGAGCATCACTTTAGCTTGTGATGAGACCAGCTCGGTCAGATCCGCCGGAACAAACTCTGCGCCCATTTTTTCCAGCAATTTACCCATTGCCTCGTTGCGACCGGTCGCTCGCACGCTGATGCCTTTCTGGCATAAAAACTCTACCGCGTTTCGACCTAAGCCGCTGGTGGCGCCGGTAACCAGTACCTTCATATCAATCCACTGTTGTTGAGAAAATGACGTGCGCATTCTTCCGTGATTTCCCCCATGATGCAATGGGAAACATGAAAGAATAACGCAGGTTTTGTCGATTAATCTGTGCTTTGTTCTGCCAGTCTGGCGATTCGTTTTGCCATTCCGCGAAAAATAAACAGATGCGCGGGGATCATCAATAACCAGTAAAACAGCCCCGGCATACCGTGCGGATGCCAGAATGCGCGAACATCGATAGTACGATAGTCGCCTTTATCTTCCAGGGTAAAACACAGTCGTCCCAGCCCCGGCGCTTTCATGCCAAATAACAGCGTAAGTTGTTTTTCCGGTTCAACGACAATCACTTTCCAGCTATCCACCGCATCGCCGGTCTGCAAATATTCACGCTCCGGGCGGCCTTTCGCCAGCTTATGACCGATCGCGCGGTCCATCAACGCCCGGGTTTGCCACAAAATATTGCCAAAGAAATAACGCTCTTTACCGCCGATTTGATTCACCACCTGCCATAAAGCCGCAAGGCTGGCGGACGTTTTAACGGTAAACCCCGCCTGTTTGGCGAAATAACCGTACTCCGGTCGCCAGCGGGCAAAGGCCTGAGCGTCGTAGCCCCAGTCGCTGGAGTTGACCAGCTTTTCTTCCTCTTTCAGGGTGCGACGTACCGCGTCATCGAAAGCGATCAGCCGTTGTGGGATGAGCGCACGTAGCTCGGTGTCATCCGCCAGCAGATCGTGTTTCAGCCCCTGAATCAACGCCCTGGCGGTGGTGGGTGGTACGGAAGTAATCACATTGAGAAACCACACCGAAATCCAGCGGGTGGGGAGAGGGATGGGGATCAACCAGCGACGCTTACCGCTCACCGCCATAAAATGTTCAAACTGTTGCTGATAACTGAGCACTTCTGGTCCGGCGGCTTCGAAGATGCGATGTTCGCAGGCCGGATGATCTAACAGCGCCACCAGATAGTGCAGCAAGTTTTCCAGCGCGATGGGCGTGGTGCGTGAACGTACCCAGCGTGGCGGCGTTAAGACTGGCAGGTTGTAGACCATATCGCGCATGACTTCGAACGCCGCTGAACCTGCACCAACGATTATTCCGGCACGCAATTCGGTCACCGGGACACCCGCTTCACGAAGAATATCCGCCGTAGCCTGACGGGCACGCAGATGGTCCGATTGCTCATGTGGCGGGGCCTGCAACGAACTGAGAAAGATTAATTGCTTAACTGGGACTTCACGTAGCGCATCGCGGACGTTGAGAGCCACCTGGCGCTCCTGAGCGATAAAATCGCCGCCTTCGCCCATGCTGTGCACCAGAAAATAGACCGTATCGATATCCTGCAACAGGGCCGGAAGGTTATCCGGCCAGCTGAGATCGACTTTATGGCAACTGACATTTGCCAGTTGCAGCTTTGCAAGCCTGTCGACATGACGTGCCGCCGCCAGGATCTGATGCCCCTGCTGGCTGAGTGTTCGCACCAGATGCTGACCAATGTAGCCACTGGCACCGAGAACTAAAATGCGTTGCGGCACGTCTCCCTCCTTAACGCGCCAGGAATGCGCGCCAGTGGGCGGCGACTTCAGCCAGTTGCTCGCGCGAGACGTCGAGATGCGTCACCAGGCGGACAATCGGCGAGGCGTTAATCAGCACGTTTCTCGCTTTCATGTATTCGCCTAACGCGGCAGCATTTTCTTCCCCGACGCGAACAAACAGCATATTGGTGTCCTGACGCATCACATCCGCGCCTGCTTCACGCAACTGCTCCGCCATCCAGGCGGCGTTGTCGTGGTCTTCCTGTAAGCGCGCGACGTTATTTTTCAGGGCATACATCCCGGCGGCAGCCAGAATGCCGGACTGGCGCATCCCGCCACCGGTCATTTTCCGCCAGCGGATGGCACGTTTAATGTAATCACGATTACCGACCAGTAACGAGCCGACTGGCGTCCCAAGTCCTTTCGACAGGCAAATGGTGAACGAATCACAATATTGCGTGATCTCTTTCAGTTCGCAGCCGTAAGCCACCACGGCATTAAAGATGCGCGCACCGTCAACATGCAGCGCCAGATTGCGCTCGCGAGTAAATTCCCATGCTTCTTTCAGGTATTCCCGCGGCAGCACTTTGCCGTTGTGGGTGTTTTCCAGACTGAGTAATTTGGTGCGGGCGAAATGGATATCGTCGGGTTTGATTTTCATCGCCACTTTATCCAGCGGTAGCGTGCCGTCGGCAGCCGCGTCGATGGGTTGCGGTTGAATACTGCCCAGCACCGCCGCGCCACCGGCTTCAAACAGATAGTTATGCGCGGCCTGACCGACAATATACTCTTCGCCGCGTTCACAGTGACTGAGCAGAGCGACCAGGTTGGCCTGAGTGCCGGTAGGCAGAAAAATGGCGGCTTCTTTACCGGAAAGCTCTGCTGCATAGTCCTGCAGAGCATTAACGGTAGGGTCGTCTCCGTAAACGTCGTCCCCAACCGGGGCGGCCATCATCGCTTCGAGCATGGCGCGGCTCGGTCGGGTAACGGTATCACTGCGTAAATCAATCATGGCATGTCCTTATTATGACGGGAAATGCCACCCTTTTTACCTTAGCCAGTTTGTTTTCGCCAGTTCGATCACTTCATCACCGCGTCCGCTGATGATTGCGCGCAACATATACAGGCTAAAACCTTTGGCCTGTTCGAGTTTGATCTGCGGTGGAATGGCTAATTCTTCTTTGGCGACCACCACATCCACCAGCACCGGACCGTCGATGGAAAAGGCGCGTTGCAGGGCTTCATCGACTTCAGAGGCTTTTTCCACGCGAATACCCGTAATTCCGCACGCTTCGGCAATGCGGGCAAAGTTGGTGTCATGTAGTTCGGTGCCGTCAGTCAAATAGCCACCAGCTTTCATCTCCATCGCCACAAAGCCCAGCACGCTGTTATTAAAGACGATAATTTTCACCGGCAGTTTCATCTGCACTACTGAGAGGAAATCGCCCATCAACATGCTAAAACCGCCATCGCCGCACATGGCGACCACCTGACGTTCCGGCTCGGTTGCCTGAGCACCCAGCGCCTGCGGCATGGCGTTAGCCATCGAACCGTGGTTAAACGAACCTAAGAGACGACGCTTGCCGTTCATTTTCAGATAACGTGCCGCCCACACCGTTGGCGTACCAACGTCACAGGTAAAGATGGCGTCATCGGCGGCAAAATGACTAATTTGCTGCGCCAGATATTGCGGGTGAATGGCTTTCTCGCTCGGTTTAGCTAAATCGTCCAGCCCTTTGCGGGCGTCGCGGTAATCTTCCAGCGCTTTATCCAGAAACTTGCGATCGGCTTTTTCTTCCACCAATGGCAGCAATGCACGCAGAGTTGACTTGATATCGCCGACCAGTGCCATATCCACCTTGCTGTGAGCGCCGATGCTGGCTGGGTTGATATCAATCTGAATGATTTTGGCATCGGTCGGGTAGAAGGCGCGGTAGGGGAACTGAGTACCGAGTAGCACTAACGTGTCGGCGTTCATCATGGTATGGAAACCTGACGAGAAGCCAATTAATCCCGTCATTCCGACATCATACGGATTATCGTATTCGACATGTTCTTTACCGCGCAGGGCATGAACAATAGGCGCTTTAATTTTCCCGGCAAACTCAACTAACTCTTTATGCGCCCCCGCGCAGCCGCTGCCACACATCAGAGCGATATTGCTGGAATAACGCAGCAGTTGCGCCAGTTTGCGTAACTCTTCTTCTTCCGGCGTCACGACTGGCTGTGGCGCATGATACCAGTGCGAGGTTGCCCCTTCTGGCGCAGGTTTTAACGCCACGTCGCCCGGTAACACGACAACGGAAACGCCACGGTTTAGCACCGCTTTGCGCATGGCAATCGCCAGCACTTGTGGGATTTGCTCCGGGCTGGAAACCAGCTCGCAATAGTGACTACATTCGCGGAATAACTCTTGTGGGTGGGTTTCCTGGAAATAGCCGCTGCCAATTTCGCTGGAGGGAATATGAGCGGCAATCGCCAGTACCGGAACGTGATTGCGGTGGCAATCGAACAGGCCGTTGATTAAGTGCAGGTTGCCGGGGCCGCACGATCCGGCACAGACCGCCAGTTCTCCTGAAAGTTGTGCTTCAGCACCAGCGGCAAAGGCCGCCACTTCTTCATGGCGGGTGGACATCCACTCGATGGTGCCCATGCGATTAAGACTGTCGCTAAGACCGTTCAGAGAGTCGCCCGTGACTCCCCAGATGCGTTTCACGCCTGCCGATTCGAGTGTTTTGGCGATATAAGCTGCAACCGTTTGTTTCATGGTTCTCCATCTCCTGAATGTGATAACGGTTACAAGTTTAGTTCATCTGACGGAGGGGGAAGGGATGGGAGAAAAAGGAGGCACTAACGGTTAAATAGCCCGATGAAAGGAATATCATCGGGCATAAGGCGATTATGCGAGAACCAAATCTCCCTGCGGATGGCAGGAGCAGGCCAGCACGTAACCTTCAGCGATTTCGGCGTCGGTCAGCGTCATTGTGCTGCTCACCGTATATTCACCGGAAACCACTTTCGTCTTACAGCAGCCGCAAACACCCGCACGGCAGGCAGCGACAACCGGAACGTTATTGCTTTCCAGCGCCTCCAGTAGCGTGGTGCCAACCGGGGCGTAAAATTCTCGTGCCGGTTGCAGTTTGGTGAATTTCAGACCGCTGGTCGCCGCTTCCGCTACTGGGGTGAAGAATTTCTCTTTAAAGAAACGCGTCACGCCGAGCGCTTTCACTTCCTGCTCTACCCAATCCATATACGGAGCCGGGCCGCAGGTCATCACGGTACGTGAAGCTAAGTCAGGAACGCGAGACAGCAGTTCGCGAGTGAGACGACCAGCGATAAAGCCTTCGGTAACGTTATTTTCTGCCACCAGCGTCACCGGATAGTTACGCCACTCATCGGCGAAAATAACATCCTGCGGCGAACGCACGTTGTAGATCACCTGCACATCGGCCTGCGGACGGTTCTTCGCCAGCCAGCGACGCATCGACATAATCGGCGTGACGCCGCAGCCTGCCGCCAGCAACAGGAATTTATCTTCTGCTTTATCGTCGCAGGTAAATTCCCCCATCGCGTCCGAAAGCCAGAGATAATCACCGCGTTTTACATCGCGCGTCAGCCACTGGGAGCCGACACCGTCATCAATCCGCCGCACAGTCAGGGTGATGTATTCACTCACGCCTGGCGTGGAGGAAATGGTGTAAGCACGCAGCGTTTCGGCTGAGTTACGCACGCTGACCAGTGCATATTGCCCGGCGCGATATGGGTAGTAATCGTGGCAAATCAGGGAAATCGTCCACACATCCGGCGTTTCTTGCTTAATGTGATGAACCTGCATCCGCCACGGGCATTGATTCGTTGGCATCGTCATCGACAAACTCCTTACGCGCTCAACAGTTGCTTCATGTCTTCTTCAACAGTGGTGATAGAACGCAGGCCGAATTTCTCGTTCAGCACCGCCAGCAGGTCTGGTGTCAGGAAACCAGGTGCAGTCGGGCCGGTGACGATATTTTTCACACCCAGAGAAAGCAGTGTCAGCAGAATGACAATCGCTTTCTGTTCAAACCACGAGAGCACCAGCGACAGCGGCAGATCGTTGACTCCGCAGCCCAGTTTCTCTGCCAGCGTTACCGCCAGAATAATCGCTGAGTAAGCATCGTTACACTGACCAGCATCTACCAGACGCGGCAGACCTTCGATATCGCCAAACTCGAGTTTGTTAAAGCGATATTTACCACAGGCGAGAGTCAGGATCAGACAGTCATCCGGCACGCTGGTGGCGAAATCGGTGAAGTAGTGACGCTCGCCGCGTGCGCCGTCACAGCCGCCAAGCAGGAAGATATGACGCAGTTTTTCACGACTTACCAGATCAATCAGCGTATCCGCTGCGCCAAGCAGTGTCTGGCGACCAAAGCCCACGGTGATCAGGTGCGGAATTTCGCTGTACGGGAAGCCCGCCATTTGTTGCGCCTGGGCGATGACCGCAGAGAAATCTTCGCCATCCAGATGACGCACACCCGGCCAGCCAACGATGCTGCGGGTCCAGATACGATCGTCATAAGCGCCTACGGTTGGGTCGATGATGCAGTTCGAGGTCATCACGATGGGGCCAGGGAAACGAGCGAACTCCACTTGCTGATTCTGCCAGCCGCTGCCGTAGTTACCGACCAGATGCTTGAATTTACGCAGCTCCGGGTAGCCATGCGCAGGCAGCATTTCGCCGTGGGTGTAGACATTAACGCCCGTGCCTTCGGTCTGTTCCAGCAGGTTGTAGAGATCTTTGAGATCGTGACCGGAAATCAGAATGCATTTACCTGCCGTCGCTTTGACGTTGACCTGGGTTGGGGTCGGGTGACCGTATTTACCGGTTTCGCCTGCGTCCAGAATGCTCATCACTTTGAAGTTCATCTGGCCGATTTCCATTGAACACTCAAGAAGCGCGTTCATATCGGCAGGCCAGGTTCCCAGCCACGCCATGATTTTATGGTACTGGGCGTAAATATCGTTGTCGTATTGACCGAGAACATGCGCGTGTTCCATATAGGCCGCCGCACCTTTCAGGCCATACAGGCACAGCAGACGCAGGCCGAGAATGTTTTCGCCAATCGCCGCTTTATCTTTGTTAGGGGTAAATTCTGCTGCCTGACGTTGCAGCTCGCCGAGATCATCGCTCACCAGTTGCAGGTCAGCCATCGGGTTATCGACGCGGGCGTTGGCATCTACAGCCAGGCATTGTGCTTTCAGCGCCTCGCGCAGGGCAATCGCTTCACGAGCGTAGCCGACTATACGCGGAGAATCGAAGTTAACGTTGGTCAGGGTTGAGAAAAATGCGCGTGGCGCAAAGCTGTCTACATCGTGGTTGATGATGCCGTATTCACGCGCTTTTACCGCCCAGGCCGAAAGCCCTTGCAGCGCCGCGATGAGTAAATCCTGAAGGTCAGAGGTTTCCGCCGTTTTACCACACATCCCCTGCGCGTATGAGCAGCCGTTTCCTGCCGGAGTACGGATAGTTTGTTCACATTGCACACAAAACATGATCACACCTTTTAAAGTTATATTTAATATACATGTTTAAGGTTAAGACGCTTAACGCAGGGATAAAAGGGATTTTTCATGCAACTTTAAGGGAGATTGATTTAGCGCAATTTTGGCGGCAGGGATCTACCGCCAGAGAGGTATTACGCAGAGAAAAAGGCGATGAGGATCGGCACTAACAGGCTAAGAATAAAACCGTGAACAATTGCCGCCGGGACCATATCCAGCCCGCCAGTACGTTGAAGAACGGGCAGGGTGAAATCCATCGACGTCGCACCGCATAAGCCCAGTGCGGTAGAGCGGCTGCGGCGAATCAGCCCAGGGATCAACATAATTGCAATCAGCTCACGGGCCAGATCATTAAAAAACGCCGCGCTCCCGATTACCGGACCAAAAGATTCAGTCAATAAAATACCGGAAAGAGAATACCAGCCGAAACCAGAGGCCATTGCCAGCGCGGTATTGATGGGAAGATCAAGAATAAAGGCGTTAATTAAACCACCAATTAATGAACTGGCAACCACCACCACGGCGACAATCATTCCCCGGCGATTAAGGACAATCTGCTTTAAGGTCATGCCATTATTGCGCAACTGAATACCGACGAGGAAAAGTAGCAGAATTAAGGTGTATTCACTGGCTTCGGTCGCATGTTGTAAGAAAGCCAGTCCACTCAGGCCAATGGCAAAACCAATCACTACTACGCCGCACAGTTTTAGCGACTCCAGCGCCATCGCAATACGCGACGGGAGTTTTTCTTGCTGGTGGTGGTTGCGCCACGGCAGACCGCGCTCCAGCCACAACAACGCAATAATATTGCAGAGTAAAATAATGGTAATGCTGACGGCGGAATAATGCAGAATCGCCAACAGGTTACTGGCGAGGTTATCGAGAAACGCCAGACTGATACCCATAAAAAAGAGAATGAGGTAAACCATCCAGCTTAATAGCTGATTAATAACTCTTAATGCAGCTTTTTGGCGAAGAGGAATGAGGTAACCCACAATCAGGGGAACCAGAATGATTAACAGCCCAGAAAACATGAAAACCCAGTCCTTGCAAAGATGAAGTCGAAATGCGCGATGACACACTACTGAAAGCGGAAGGACGAGTAAAGTTGCAATTAAAAGGAAATGTTATGCATAAGGATCGGTAGGGTATTCATTTTCATTTAAAGATATTCTTGCGCTTTAATTACAAACCGCACCGGTGTTGGTGGCGTCAAAATCGCCGAGGCGTTCCCTGAAGGCCGGGGCAGCCCACATGGATGTGGGCTGAGGGCGCGTTTTACAGGGATGTTACCTCGCGCCCGACCCGGTAGCCGTAAGGGATAAGTCGAGGGCACCGCGCAGCGGCGATTTTGTTCGCCAGAGCCCGGGGGTGCAGGGGGCGGCGGCGATTGGCCGCCCCCTGCGCGCTCCCTGCGCCAGTGACTATATGTGGCTTAACACATCAAGGAGCGCAACAGGAAGATGAATCAATATATTTAAAAAAGGCCTGACATTGCGCCAGGCCTTCTGCGTTAATTAATTACGCTTTTCCAGTAGAGTCCGGTAAATCAGACCACCGATAATACCGCCGACAATTGGCACCACCCAGAAGAACCACAGTTGTTCTAACGCCCAGCCGCCCTGGAAGATAGCAACCGCGGTGCTGCGCGCCGGGTTAACAGAAGTGTTAGTCACCGGAATACTGATTAAGTGAATCAGGGTTAAGGCCAGACCAATAGCGATCGGCGCAAAACCAGCAGGAGCGAATTTGTCGGTTGCGCCGTGGATCACCAGCAGGAAACCTGCACTCAATACCAGTTCAACTACCAGCGCGGAAAGAATGGAATAATCGCCTGGCGAATGCTCGCCATAACCGTTAGAAGCAAAACCGCTGGCTGCCGCGTCAAAACCCGTTTTACCACTGGCAATTAAATACAGCAGCGCCGCCGCAACAATACCGCCGACAACCTGGGCAATTACGTAGCCAACGACTTCTTTTGCCGGGAAACGTCCGCCAGCCCATAAACCAATAGTGACCGCCGGGTTAAAATGACCACCAGAAATATGACCAACAGCAAAGGCCATCGTCAGAACGGTCAGACCGAATGCCAGCGCCACGCCGGCAAAACCAATGCCTAATTCCGGGAAGCCTGCGGCCAGTACGGCACTACCACAGCCACCAAAAACAAGCCAGAAAGTACCAAAACATTCAGCTGCTAATTTTCTGAACATATCCACCTCAATTAAAAATTGACCCTGTGAAAAATATGGTCGTTTTATAGGGTCGTCGTAAAAAAGTGACGACGGAAATAATGCGCGGCTATTTTAAAAACGAAGGCGAGTCATTCACCAGATAAATAAATCCAGTAAATTTGATTTAGGGCAACAGCGGGTTGCCCCATATAGTCATTTGTCTGATTGACAGTGTAGTGCAAGCAAAAGATTTAATCCTTTAGGCGTAATAAAAAATAATTTATCATGCTAATTATTTGATTTTGTTGTTTTTGCAGGCTTATCAGCAAGAGGGAGTATAACGCGATTATTCGCTCATTTTTCAGACATTTGCCATGCTTAAATGTGATGTCATCACGTATTAGCATGGTCTTTCCCGTTATACTGCCAGCGTAAAGGATAAGTCACATATTTCTGGAGGGGATATGATTCTTGAGCGCGTTGAAATTGTGGGTTTTCGCGGTATCAACCGTTTGTCGTTGATGCTGGAACAAAACAACGTCCTGATTGGGGAGAACGCGTGGGGTAAATCCAGCTTGCTGGACGCCTTAACCCTGCTGCTATCGCCAGAATCAGATCTCTACCATTTTGAGCGCGACGATTTCTGGTTCCCGCCGGGAGATATCAACGGGCGAGAACATCATCTGCATATTATTTTGACCTTCCGCGAATCGCTGCCAGGCCGACATCGGGTTCGCCGCTATCGGCCGCTGGAAGCGTGCTGGACGCCATGCACCGATGGCTATCACCGTATTTTTTATCGTCTGGAAGGGGAGAGTGCGGAAGACGGCAGCGTGATGACACTGCGCAGTTTTCTCGATAAAGACGGACATCCGATTGATGTCGAGGATATTAACGACCAGGCACGCCATCTGGTGCGTTTAATGCCGGTGCTGCGCTTGCGTGATGCCCGTTTTATGCGCCGTATTCGTAACGGCACGGTGCCAAATGTCCCTAATGTGGAAGTCACCGCGCGCCAGCTCGATTTCCTCGCCCGTGAGTTATCCTCACATCCGCAAAATCTCTCTGATGGGCAGATTCGTCAGGGACTTTCCGCAATGGTGCAACTGCTTGAGCATTATTTCTCTGAGCAGGGGGCCGGACAGGCGCGATATCGTTTAATGCGGCGGCGGGCCAGCAATGAGCAACGAAGCTGGCGCTATCTGGATATCATCAACCGGATGATTGACCGACCTGGTGGGCGCTCGTATCGGGTTATTTTGCTCGGCCTGTTTGCTACTTTATTGCAGGCAAAAGGCACATTGCGACTGGATAAAGACGCCCGTCCATTGTTGCTGATCGAAGATCCAGAAACCCGTTTACACCCCATTATGCTTTCAGTTGCCTGGCATCTGTTGAATCTTCTGCCATTGCAGCGCATTGCCACCACCAACTCGGGTGAGTTGCTTTCGTTAACGCCGGTAGAGCATGTTTGCCGACTGGTACGTGAGTCCTCGCGCGTTGCCGCCTGGCGTCTGGGGCCGAGTGGCTTGAGTACCGAAGATAGCCGACGCATATCCTTTCACATTCGTTTTAACCGTCCGTCATCGCTGTTTGCACGCTGCTGGCTGCTGGTGGAAGGGGAAACGGAAACTTGGGTTATCAATGAACTGGCGCGTCAGTGCGGACATCATTTTGATGCCGAAGGGATCAAGGTCATTGAGTTTGCCCAGTCCGGGCTAAAGCCACTGGTTAAATTTGCCCGGCGAATGGGGATTGAATGGCATGTACTGGTCGATGGCGATGAAGCAGGGAAGAAATATGCCGCTACGGTACGCAGCCTGTTGAATAACGATCGGGAAGCCGAACGAGAACATTTAACGGCGTTACCGGCGCTGGATATGGAACATTTTATGTATCGCCAGGGATTTTCCGATGTGTTCCACCGCGTGGCGCAAATCCCGGAAAATGTACCGATGAATCTGCGCAAAATTATCTCGAAAGCGATCCATCGCTCTTCCAAACCCGATCTTGCCATTGAAGTGGCAATGGAGGCAGGACGTCGTGGTGTGGATTCCGTACCGACGCTGCTGAAAAAAATGTTCTCACGCGTGCTGTGGCTGGCGCGCGGTCGCGCGGATTAACCGCGAAACATCGTGGCCATTTGTGGCTGAATAGCGTCGAGCATCTCATAGCGCCGACGGTATTCAGCCCGTTTTTTACTGGCGATTTCGGCAATCTCTTTTCGTGCTATCTGTGCCGGAAGGCGGTAATGGCGTTCAGCATCACATACGCCGCCAACCGACTCCCAGAAAGCGTTGTAATCGGCATGGATCTTGCCTTCTTTATCGCGATAACGCAGGCTGCGGTAAATATGCGTTTCATTGCTGACGGCAATAATCTGCTCTACCTGCAAACGTTGGGCAAACAGACAGGCTGCTTCCATCACAAGGCGTTTGGGAAATAGCCCGTGGCAGGCTTTCGTCGCATTCTGGATTTCCTGATGTGGAATTTCCCATTTTGCGCCTTGCAGTCCGCCAATAAACATTGTTCTTTTCCCCTGATATTCACACAGGGTAAACGTGATCTCTGCCAGAGGAATACCTTCGCTGTTGCGGAACAGGATTGTGCTGTCACCTTCTTTATCCATTGAGATCATCATGGTCAGCTCAAGTGTGAACTGCTCGCCGTTTTTGCCTTCCAGCTTCGCCAGTTGCAGCCCGGGGGTATTCAAATATAAGCTGAATTCTTCCGCCGACATACACCCGCGGAGTAACGCATAATGGTAACGTAACGCCTCCAGCAATTGCTTACGGCTAAGATTCGCCGCAAGGTAAGGGCGATGCAGACGCACAGGCAGTCGCGGCTGGCGCGTTAACAACACATTGAGATTAGGCCAGTGGGAAAGTTCGTTCATCCACTCAACGCTTAAACGCGGCATAATCAACGAGCGCAGCAAAAATTTCTGGCGAAAACTACGGCGATGCCAGAATTTACCCGGCCGACACTGTCCACGTGCCAGACTAAGAAAAAGTGACAGGCTGCTGAGAGATTCAGATGGCGTAAAGGTCCGTTCAGTTAGCTGCGACATATTCATGAAATCAATGGTTATACATGACGTCGATTTCACCATTGCGTATCTTAACCAAACATCAATAGTGTGATTACTAACGTAAATTTTAGGGTTTTGTTGATATTTCGTTGAAGTTAATGACCCGGATTGGCATATGGAGTATTCAGAATATTTATGAAAAAGCGGAAAACCGTGAAGAAGCGTTACGTTATTGCGCTGGTGATAGTCATTGCCGGGCTGATTACGTTATGGAGAATTCTTAACGCACCCGTGCCGACTTATCAGACGCTGATTGTGCGCCCCGGTGATTTACAGCAAAGCGTGCTGGCGACCGGAAAGCTGGACGCGCTGCGTAAGGTTGATGTGGGCGCGCAGGTCAGCGGTCAGTTGAAAACGCTGTCGGTGGCGATTGGCGATAAAGTAAAAAAAGACCAGCTTTTAGGGGTTATTGATCCTGAACAGGCTGAAAACCAGATTAAGGAGGTGGAAGCAACGCTGATGGAGCTACGCGCGCAGCGGCAGCAGGCGGAAGCGGAGCTGAAACTGGCGCGGGTGACGTATTCCCGTCAGCAACGTCTTGCACAAACGCAAGCGGTTTCACAGCAGGATCTTGATACCGCCGCGACGGAGATGGCTGTGAAACAGGCGCAAATTGGCACCATTGACGCGCAAATCAAGCGCAATCAGGCCTCACTCGATACGGCTAAAACCAATCTCGATTACACCCGCATCGTTGCCCCGATGGCCGGGGAAGTCACGCAAATCACCACTCTGCAAGGCCAGACGGTGATTGCCGCACAACAAGCACCGAACATTCTGACGCTGGCAGATATGAGCACCATGCTGGTAAAAGCGCAGGTTTCTGAAGCGGATGTAATCCACCTGAAGTCGGGGCAAAAAGCCTGGTTTACGGTGCTTGGCGATCCGCTGACGCGCTACGAGGGGCAAATCAAGGATGTGCTACCGACGCCGGAAAAGGTTAACGACGCTATTTTCTATTACGCCCGTTTTGAAGTCCCCAACCCCAATGGTTTGCTGCGGCTGGATATGACCGCGCAAGTGCATATTCAGCTCACCGATGTGAAAAATGTGCTGACGATCCCTCTGTCGGCGTTAGGCGATCCGGTTGGCGATAATCGTTATAAAGTCAAATTGTTGCGTAATGGTGAAACACGCGAGCGTGAAGTGACGATTGGCGCACGTAACGATACCGATGTTGAGATTGTCAAAGGGCTGGAAGCGGGCGATGAAGTGGTGATTGGTGAGGCCAAACCAGGAGCTGCACAATGACGCCCTTGCTCGAATTAAAGGATATTCGTCGCAGCTATCCTGCCGGTGATGAGCAGGTTGAGGTGCTGAAGGGCATCACCCTCGATATTTATGCTGGTGAGATGGTGGCGATTGTCGGCGCTTCGGGTTCCGGTAAATCGACCCTGATGAATATTCTCGGCTGCCTGGATAAGGCCACCAGCGGCACCTATCGCGTAGCCGGTCAGGATGTTGCCACGCTGGACGCCGATGCGCTGGCGCAACTGCGTCGCGAACACTTCGGCTTTATTTTCCAGCGTTACCATTTGCTTTCGCATTTAACCGCCGAGCAGAACGTTGAAGTACCCGCCGTCTATGCCGGTCTTGAGCGGAAACAGCGGCTGCTTCGCGCCCAGGAGTTACTGCAACGACTGGGGCTGGAAGACCGTACAGAGTATTACCCGGCACAGCTTTCGGGGGGGCAGCAACAGCGCGTCAGCATCGCGCGGGCATTGATGAACGGCGGTCAGGTAATTCTTGCCGATGAACCAACCGGCGCACTGGACAGCCATTCTGGCGAAGAGGTGATGGCGATCCTGCATCAGCTGCGCGATCGCGGGCATACGGTGATTATCGTTACCCACGATCCGCAGGTCGCTGCTCAGGCCGAGCGGGTGATCGAAATTCGCGACGGCGAAATTGTGCGCAATCCTCCCGCCGTTGAAAAAGTGAATGTTGCTGGCGGGACGGAACCTGTTGTCAACACGGCCTCTGGCTGGCGGCAATTTGTCAGCGGTTTTAACGAAGCGCTGACGATGGCATGGCGGGCGCTGGCAGCGAATAAAATGCGTACTTTACTGACCATGCTGGGGATTATTATCGGTATTGCGTCGGTGGTTTCAATTGTCGTGGTGGGCGACGCCGCCAAACAAATGGTGCTGGCGGATATTCGTTCTATTGGTACGAATACTATTGATGTCTATCCCGGGAAAGATTTTGGCGATGACGATCCGCAATATCAGCAGGCGCTGAAGTACGACGACTTAATCGCCATCCAAAAACAACCGTGGGTCGCCTCAGCCACACCTGCCGTCTCGCAAAACCTGCGCCTGCGTTATAACAATGTTGATGTTGCTGCCAGTGCCAATGGCGTGAGCGGCGATTATTTTAATGTCTATGGCATGACCTTCAGTGAAGGGAACACCTTTAATCAGGAGCAGCTGAACGGTCGTGCGCAGGTGGTGGTGCTCGACAGTAATACTCGCCGCCAGCTTTTCCCCCATAAAGCAGATGTGGTTGGCGAGGTGATTCTGGTCGGCAATATGCCCGCCAGAGTCATTGGTGTGGCGGAAGAAAAACAGTCGATGTTTGGTAGCAGTAAAGTGCTGCGTGTCTGGCTACCTTACAGCACGATGTCCGGGCGAGTTATGGGCCAGTCGTGGCTGAACTCCATTACTGTCAGGGTGAAAGAAGGATTTGACAGCGCCGAGGCGGAACAGCAACTCACGCGTTTACTTTCACTGCGCCACGGTAAGAAGGATTTCTTTACCTGGAACATGGACGGCGTCTTGAAAACCGTTGAAAAGACCACACGTACTTTACAACTGTTTCTGACGCTGGTGGCGGTGATTTCGCTAGTGGTGGGCGGTATTGGTGTAATGAATATTATGCTGGTGTCAGTGACCGAGCGGACGCGGGAAATTGGCATTCGCATGGCTGTAGGTGCGCGAGCAAGTGATGTGTTGCAACAGTTCCTGATCGAAGCAGTACTGGTTTGCCTGGTCGGTGGCGCGTTGGGAATAACACTGTCACTGTTAATTGCTTTCACCTTACAGCTTTTCTTACCCGGCTGGGAGATTGGTTTTTCACCGTTGGCGCTGCTGCTGGCGTTTCTCTGCTCGACGGTCACCGGGATTTTATTTGGCTGGTTACCCGCACGAAATGCGGCACGACTGGATCCAGTAGATGCTCTGGCACGAGAGTAATTTTTGAGATAAAAATGCCAGCCGATCGGGCTGGCATTTTGCCTTTAGGATGTACACAATGAGACAGAAGAGCTATGCGACTGCCGCTTCTACTTCGACGGGCACAATAACACTGGCGTGATTGCCTTTTGGCCCCTGGTGGACATCAAACTGAACGGATTGTCCAGCTTTTAGCGTTCTGTAACCATCCATCTGAATGGTGGAATAATGAGCGAAAATATCTTCGCCGCCGCCTTCAGGGCAGATGAAACCAAACCCTTTGGCATTGTTGAACCACTTAACAGTACCCTTTTCCATGCTTCGACATCCTTAGCAAATCTTATACAAGTAAGATGGAATAAACCGGGGTCAGAGAGGGGGCTGTTCAAAACCTCGCCAACTCTAGAAATACAATTTAGAGAATTAGGGCGAGCCGTCAAGCATTTGACAGGGGCCAGGGGGCAGGTATGAATCAAAAATTTGAAGCAGTTAACGCTATTGACAGGAATGTGACAGATGTCGCTGATGCCAACGATAGATGATAGTTATCTATCATGTGGAGTAGATTGGTCAGGCAAATAAGCTCTTGTCAGCGGCAGGGCGTTCTGCCGATAACCGTAACCGAAGATGATAACTGACAATGGGTAAAACGAACGACTGGCTGGACTTTGATCAACTGGCGGAAGAAAAAGTTCGCGACGCGCTAAAACCGCCATCTATGTATAAAGTGATATTAGTCAATGATGATTACACTCCGATGGAGTTTGTTATTGACGTGTTACAAAAATTCTTTTCTTATGATGTAGAACGTGCAACGCAATTGATGCTCGCTGTTCACTACCAGGGGAAGGCCATTTGCGGAGTCTTTACCGCCGAGGTTGCAGAAACCAAAGTGGCGATGGTGAACAAGTACGCGAGGGAGAATGAGCATCCATTGCTGTGTACGCTAGAAAAAGCCTGAATGCAGGCATAAAAATTGGGGGAGGTGCCTATGCTCAATCAAGAACTGGAACTCAGTTTAAATATGGCTTTCGCCAGAGCGCGCGAGCACCGTCATGAGTTTATGACCGTCGAGCACTTGTTACTGGCGCTGCTCAGTAACCCATCTGCCCGGGAGGCGCTGGAAGCGTGTTCTGTGGATTTGGTTGCGCTCCGTCAGGAACTGGAAGCCTTTATTGAACAAACCACACCCGTTCTGCCTGCCAGTGAAGAGGAGCGCGACACACAGCCGACGCTGAGTTTTCAGCGTGTGCTGCAACGTGCGGTCTTCCATGTCCAGTCCTCCGGTCGCAATGAGGTTACCGGTGCAAACGTTCTGGTCGCTATCTTTAGCGAACAGGAGTCGCAGGCGGCATATCTGTTGCGTAAACATGAAGTCAGCCGTCTCGATGTGGTGAACTTTATCTCTCATGGCACGCGTAAAGACGAGCCGACACAGTCTTCTGATCCTGGCAGCCAGCCAAACAGCGAAGAACAAGCTGGTGGGGAGGAACGTATGGAGAATTTCACGACGAACCTGAATCAGCTTGCGCGCGTGGGCGGAATCGACCCACTGATTGGTCGTGAGAAGGAGCTGGAGCGTGCTATTCAGGTTCTCTGCCGTCGCCGTAAAAACAACCCGCTGCTGGTGGGGGAATCTGGTGTCGGTAAAACCGCGATTGCGGAAGGTCTTGCCTGGCGAATTGTTCAGGGTGATGTGCCGGAAGTGATGGCTGACTGTACGATTTACTCTCTCGATATCGGTTCTCTGTTAGCGGGCACAAAATATCGCGGCGACTTTGAAAAACGTTTTAAAGCGTTGCTCAAGCAGCTGGAGCAGGACACTAACAGCATCCTGTTTATTGATGAGATCCACACCATTATCGGTGCGGGTGCAGCGTCTGGTGGTCAGGTCGATGCGGCTAACCTGATCAAACCGTTGCTCTCCAGCGGTAAAATTCGCGTAATTGGTTCGACAACCTATCAGGAGTTCAGCAACATTTTCGAGAAAGACCGTGCTTTGGCGCGTCGCTTCCAGAAAATTGATATTACTGAACCGTCGATCGAAGAAACTGTTCAAATCATCAACGGCCTGAAACCGAAGTATGAAGCGCACCACGATGTGCGTTATACCGCAAAAGCGGTGCGTGCAGCGGTAGAGCTGGCGGTGAAATACATTAACGATCGTCATCTGCCGGATAAAGCCATTGACGTCATCGACGAAGCGGGCGCTCGCGCACGCCTGATGCCGGTAAGCAAACGCAAGAAAACCGTTAATGTGGCGGATATTGAGTCCGTGGTGGCCCGTATTGCACGCATTCCAGAGAAGAGTGTTTCTCAGAGTGACCGCGATACCCTGAAAAACCTCGGCGATCGCCTGAAAATGCTGGTCTTCGGTCAGGATAAAGCCATTGAGGCGCTGACTGAAGCCATTAAGATGGCGCGTGCAGGTTTAGGTCACGAACATAAACCGGTCGGTTCGTTCCTGTTTGCCGGCCCTACCGGGGTCGGGAAAACAGAGGTGACGGTACAGCTTTCGAAAGCTTTGGGCATTGAGCTTCTGCGCTTTGATATGTCCGAGTATATGGAACGCCATACCGTCAGCCGTCTGATTGGTGCGCCTCCGGGATACGTTGGTTTTGATCAGGGCGGTTTGCTGACTGATGCGGTCATCAAGCATCCACATGCGGTGCTGCTGCTGGACGAAATCGAGAAAGCGCACCCGGACGTGTTCAATATTCTGTTGCAGGTGATGGACAACGGTACGCTGACCGATAACAACGGACGCAAAGCGGACTTCCGTAACGTGGTATTGGTGATGACCACCAACGCTGGGGTACGAGAA
The DNA here is from genome assembly GCF_046487485.1 of Escherichia sp. WS1368. Lineage (NCBI taxonomy): Bacteria > Pseudomonadati > Pseudomonadota > Gammaproteobacteria > Enterobacterales > Enterobacteriaceae > Escherichia > Escherichia sp. WS1368. The sequence continues at coordinate 906 of NZ_JBJQJI010000006.1, read as the reverse complement.
ACTGAGCGCAAATCGATTGGTCTTATCCACCAGGACAACAGCACCGATGCGATGGAAGAGATCAAGAAGATCTTTACGCCGGAGTTTCGTAACCGTCTCGACAACATTATCTGGTTCGATCATCTCTCCACCGACGTGATCCATCAGGTAGTGGATAAATTCATCGTCGAGTTGCAGGTTCAGTTGGATCAGAAAGGTGTTTCTCTGGAAGTGAGCCAGGAAGCGCGTAACTGGCTGGCCGAGAAAGGTTACGACCGGGCAATGGGCGCACGTCCGATGGCGCGTGTCATCCAGGACAACCTGAAAAAACCGCTCGCCAACGAACTGTTGTTTGGTTCGCTGGTGGACGGCGGTCAGGTGACGGTTGCGCTGGATAAAGAGAAAAATGAGCTGACTTATGGATTCCAGAGTGCACAAAAGCACAAGGCGGAAGCAGCGCATTAATCTGATTGTCAGGTAGGTTGGTGAAGTCCGTAATCTCGAAAGAGGTTACGGACTTTTTGTTTGTAGGCTGGGGCGGTGAAAACCCTATTTTTGGAGGTGAAGGTAAGTTGTTGATAATTAATGGTGCTGGAAGGTAAGAATAAAAAAGGGTGGCAGCAGGAAAATGAGATGGTTTTGCTTTATTAATAACGGACTAAACGTGTAGTATTTGAGTTCACTGCCGTACAGGCAGCTTAGAAAGCCAACCGAAAGAAAAACTCGATTTTTATACCGTTCACTGCCGTACAGGCAGATAAAATGCGAAAAAAAACTCGTACTTTCGTACGAGCTTTTCTTTAAATATGGCGGTGAGGGGGGATTGACTCGCTTCGCTCGCCCTGCGGGCAGCCCACTCACTGTGTTCGTGGTCTGTCCAACTGGCTGCGCCAGTTGTCGAACCCCGGTCGGGGCTTCTCATCCCCC
>NZ_JBJQJI010000005.1:0-207909 GCF_046487485.1 Escherichia sp. WS1368 | reverse complement strand
ATGGTGCGCAGAATACGATGAATGGGGCAACCTGCTGAATGAAGAGAACCCGCACCAGCTGCAGCAGCTCATCCGCCTGCCGGGTCAGCAGTATGATGAGGAGTCCGGCCTCTATTACAACCGCCACCGCTATTATGACCCGCTGCAGGGGCGGTATATCACTCAGGATCCGATTGGGCTTAAGGGGGGATGGAATTTTTATCAGTATCCGTTGAATCCGGTATCTGGTTTCGATCCATTAGGGTTAAAAGTGTCTTTTCAGGGAGATGAAAGTACACAAAAAACTTTAAAAGAAGCATATAAAGCTGTAGCAGAAACAAAGTTTGGACATAAAATAACAGAAGAATTAGAGTCATCAGAGCATGAATATATATTTAGAGGATTAAGAAAAGGCATAAACCAAACATGCTACGATGATACTGAATATAGTTTTTACATTGATATTGATAACGACCATAGCTCATGTGTATATCAAGGAAAAAACAAAGCATGTGCCATGAAACCCACTCTGTTGAGTGTGGTTCTTGCGCATGAAATGGGGCATGCAAAGGGAATGAAAGACGATGGAACTGACTCGATGGCTAATGTTGATAAATATGAAAACCCATTTCGTAAAGAGTTGGGCTTGCCAGCAAGAATGAAATATTAAACATTTTTATATTGCTTTTGGGTATGTTTTTAATATATCACCAGTTTAGGAGATGGTATGAAAGTATGTCTGTATTTTATTTCCGTATTTTTTTCATCTTGCTGTATAGCTGATGTTTTCCATTATAGGATGCCTTTTCGCATCCAAACATATTCCCCTGTCACTAAAAGTAAAATTGAAAATTTTGCAATAAAAGATGGTGCACAAAAATTATTACAGATAAATCGTGAGAAGTTATTAATGTTACTGAACAGGTCTAGTAATGAGTGTTACCATTTTGATGATAAAAATGTTAGGATTTATATTATTGATGGTAAAGACAGATATTATATTGATAAAAACGGGGTGGTGTCATATGGCGTTCAAGATAATGTCATATGCTCTAATAATAAAATTAATGAAGATTCCATAGAAAAAATTTTATTAGAAGGGAATATTGACTTTTGGAAAAAACTGAAAATTAAGTGAAATGAACGAAAGAGAAAATTAACAATGAGCGGAAAACCAGCGGTATACTAAGGCGATGCCATGTTGAAAGATAGTCCAATAGTCTAAAGTGGAGAACTCAATGAAGCAAACCGGACGAGGCTTGCTTAACAGTCCTGGAGCAACCAATAGAAAACCTAATGGTATACGTTTAGTACCGTCAGCAAATACAGAAACGTATAATCGTGATGGATTTTTAACACATAGTTGTTTAAACGCTTTTGGTCCATCTTTAGGACCTCGATTCTGTTCCGAGGGTTGTATAACTGGTTCATCTAATGACATGCAAAAATTAAATGAGCTAATATTTTCAGAGCCAGATAGCACATTAACAGTGACGGACTAGAAATATGACAAGGTTATTAACAATTGTGCTTTTCTTCTCTATTTCTGCGAATGCAGTTACTGTAAACCAATTTCAGAGAGAGTTGGATTTGGCAGACAAGGCAATATTATGGGCACTAATATCAGCCAGTACCCAAGAGGGACGAAAAGCGTGTTCACTTAGCTATTTTTCATGTAAAGCCGCAGAGGCTGAACTCGGACTGGCATATATGGCTGCTAATAATAACAAGGCATTTCTCACATCCTTATCTAGAATAATGATGTACAAAATAGATGCTGGACTTTCCGAATCCTATACATGCTATTTATTAAGCAAGGGAAAGATCATAAGACCATATCTGAAGAATCTAAATCCACACCAACTTGTCGCTGATTGCATTGAAACTGTAAACAAAATAAAAGATAAAAATAAAAAAATCATTGATATAGATTCAGTTAATATTTGCAATGATAATAAAAATATAAATTGGAGAGTTAATAGTACTATTGTAGCCATTGATGATTCTATAAAATGCATCGATGAATAATAACTTAATTATATTTAAAAACATATTAATAACTCACTCTCCAGGAGTTTTTTTAACTTAGTGTTATAATGAATACGATAATTAAAAGTGAAGAGAAAAATAGTTGTATACATATATTACATGAACCTACATTGTGATCTATAAATTAAATATTTTTAAATGTGACTGTCATCCTTCAGATAATAAAGCCATCATCGCAATAGATGGAAAAGCACTCCTGCTCTTTTTTGATTAGAGCCGTGGCAGAGGAACAACTCATATCATCATTGCGATCTCGACAATGTATAGTCTGATCCTTCGGCAGATCAAGACGGATAAAAAATCCAATGAGTTCACACTCATCCCGAACTTCTTAACATAATGGATATTAACGAAAAATCATCACAGCCGATGAAATAATATGCAAAAATAATTAGTCCTTGCAGGGAGCAAAGTTCCATAATCTCCCCCGCCCCCCTCAATGATCCAAATAAAGATAATGCATCCAGCTGGTCATTCTTAGCAGCACTTTCCGCATCACCGAAACATGGCTGAAATGGTCGGAGTAAACCGCCACCTGGGCGTAGATGCCGTCGGGTAAGGCATCGATATCATCGTTAGGGTCCAGTTCAATGGTTCCCAGCACACCGTCCGTGCCGGGCACGACCGTTAATGATTGCAATACCCCCTGCGCCTGATAAGAACCGCCTGGCACGACAGGTAAAATGCTAGTCAGTTTGCCGTGGAACACCTGCCCAGGTAGCGCGTTAAACACCACTTCCGCATCATCGCCGGGTTTCAGACGTAACAGCGAGTTTTGCCGAAATTGGGCGACAATTTGCCGTTTTTGCTCGGGGATGAAAACCATCACCGGACGCAACGGCAAGGCAGCTGCGTATGTACCTGGGCGGATCAGTACCTGAGTAACGTAGCCATTGCTCGGCGCGCGAATGACAGTCTGCTCAAGGTTATATTTTGCTTCAGTAAGTTGCGCTCTTAAGCTCACAATCTGCGATTGCTCGCCGTTAACCATACTGTCGAGCTGGCTCTGGATCTGCGCCTGCTCCGCCACCGAGCCTTTCACCAGCGCGTCCTGCGCGAGGAAGTTTTGCCGCGCATCGTCGATGTCACGTTCCGAGAACGGATTCACCGCCGCCTGGCTGCCTTTCAGATAACGTTGATAATTTTTAAACAGACGGTCGCGCTCCGCTGAAACCTGGGTGGTGTTGGCCTGCGCTTCAGAGAGCTGCGCGCGCAGCGTCTTTATATTATGCGTCGCCGTCATCAGGTCAGCCTGAAGTCTGTCAACTCGCGCCTGGTAACGAACCGGGTCGAGTTTAAAAAGCACCTCGCCCTTTTGAATAAGCTGATTATTCTTGTCAGTGACTTCAGTAACAATTCCCGTCACCTGTGGCGTGATGGGGATCGCTATCACTGCCTTTTGCGCGGTAAAAGTGTAAGGGTGGTTGTAGTTCATCAACAAAATCAAACCACTCACCAGAAACACGCCTCCCAGCGCCGCCGTCGCCAGCGTCCACTGATTCACCGGAATGCGGAAGATTTTAAAGACCGCCCACGCCAGCGCCACGTAAGTTAAAACAATCAATAGATCCATATTTAGATCTCCGGGAACGTGGAATAGTCAGTCTTTTTCTCGGCGGCGAGTTGATGCTCCAGCCGGGAAATTCGGTCAGAAAGTGCGGCGATTTCCGGGTCAGTCGCTTTCTCTTGCGACGCAACATGTGACTGCATGCCCCAGCCGCGCTCCGGTTGATAGAGCGTCGCCCAGATCCACAGGAACGGCCAGATAACATGTAGAGTAAACAGGCTCACCCAGCCCGCCGTATGAATAGCGTCGGCATGGGGATGGTTGCGCTTTTTGGCAATCAGATAAGGGATGTCATGTATCGCGATGATTCCATAAAAAATCACCAGAAAGACGAAGATCAGCACTCCCAACGCGAAATAGTTTAGAAACATATCTGCCTCGGATTCACGTTTATCAGTGTTGTTTTTTGGCTGGCAGCCAGAAGGGAGTCAGGCTGATATTTTGACAATAATCCGGGTTCGCGATTCTCGCCATAACACCAAAGAATAATTTTAAGAGGTGATGAGTTGCTTAGTTACATAACGATTTCATGACGAAGGCATAACATGCTGTAGATCACATCAGGTGAACGCCGTAAGAAAATATCTTGTGATTCAGATCACAAAGATTCAACAAACCATCAAAATAAAAATGTGACATCACTCACATTTAAATGCCATTTTTAGCGAAAATCGCCGCCTTGTTGCTTTTTTACACAAGAGTTTTGTGATGAGCATCACGTCAATTACCTCTCTACCCCCTATATTTATGTGACTGATATCACACAAAAGGCCGTCGACTGGACAGTTAACCGATTCAGTGCCAGATTTCGCAGTATCTACAAGGTCCGGCTACCTCTGCCGCCACATTAACAAAAAACCTCGGGCTTCCAGCCTGCGCGACAGCAAACATAAGAAGGGGTGTTTTTATGTCATCCGATATTAAGATCAAAGTGCAAAGCTTTGGTCGTTTCCTCAGCAACATGGTGATGCCAAATATCGGCGCGTTTATCGCGTGGGGTATCATCACCGCGTTATTTATTCCAACAGGGTGGTTACCGAACGAGACGCTGGCGAAGCTGGTCGGGCCGATGATCACTTATCTCCTGCCGCTGCTGATCGGTTATACCGGTGGTAAGCTGGTAGGCGGCGAACGTGGCGGCGTAGTCGGTGCCATTACCACCATGGGCGTTATCGTCGGCGCAGACATGCCGATGTTCCTAGGTTCTATGATTGCAGGTCCGCTGGGCGGCTGGTGCATTAAGCACTTCGACCGCTGGGTAGACGGTAAGATCAAATCCGGTTTTGAGATGCTGGTGAATAACTTCTCCGCAGGCATCATCGGGATGATCCTCGCTATTCTGGCATTCCTCGGCATTGGCCCGATTGTTGAAGCCCTGTCCAAAATGCTGGCTGCGGGCGTTAACTTCATGGTTGTCCATGACATGCTGCCGCTGGCGTCTATCTTTGTTGAACCGGCGAAAATCCTGTTCCTCAACAACGCCATTAACCACGGTATCTTCTCGCCGCTGGGCATTCAGCAGTCCCATGAACTGGGTAAATCCATCTTCTTCCTGATTGAAGCTAACCCAGGTCCGGGTATGGGCGTGCTGCTGGCGTACATGTTCTTTGGTCGTGGTAGCGCTAAACAGTCTGCGGGCGGTGCGGCAATCATCCACTTCCTGGGCGGTATCCACGAAATCTACTTCCCGTATGTGCTGATGAATCCGCGTCTGATTCTGGCCGTTATCCTCGGTGGTATGACTGGCGTGTTCACGCTGACTATCCTGGGCGGTGGTCTGGTTTCTCCGGCATCTCCGGGTTCTATCCTTGCTGTACTGGCGATGACACCAAAAGGTGCATACTTCGCTAACATCGCGGGTGTGTGTGCGGCGATGGCTGTCTCCTTCGTTGTCTCTGCCATTCTGCTGAAAACCAGCAAAGTGAAAGAAGAAGATGATATTGAAGCAGCAACTCGTCGTATGCAGGACATGAAAGCTGAGTCTAAAGGCGCGTCTCCGCTGTCTGCGGGCGATGTGACTAACGACCTGAGCCACGTACGTAAAATCATCGTTGCCTGTGATGCCGGTATGGGTTCCAGTGCGATGGGCGCAGGTGTGCTGCGTAAGAAAATTCAGGATGCAGGTCTGTCGCAGATTTCGGTCACTAACAGCGCGATCAACAACCTGCCGCCAGATGTGGACCTGGTCATCACTCACCGTGACCTGACCGAACGCGCTATGCGCCAGGTTCCGCAGGCACAGCATATTTCGCTGACCAACTTCCTCGACAGCGGCCTGTACACCAGCCTGACCGAACGTCTGGTTGCTGCCCAGCGCCATACTGAAAACGAAGTGAAAGTGAAAGACAGTCTGAAAGACAGCTTTGATGATTCCAGTGCTAACCTGTTCAAGCTAGGCGCGGAGAACATCTTCCTCGGTCGTAAAGCGGCCACCAAAGAAGAAGCGATTCGTTTTGCTGGCGAGCAGCTGGTGAAAGGCGGTTACGTTGAGCCGGAATACGTTCAGGCGATGCTGGATCGTGAAAAACTGACCCCGACTTATCTGGGTGAGTCCATCGCGGTACCGCACGGTACGGTTGAAGCGAAAGATCGCGTACTGAAAACGGGCGTGGTGTTCTGCCAGTACCCGGAAGGCGTGCGCTTCGGTGAAGAAGAAGATGACATTGCCCGTCTGGTGATTGGTATTGCTGCCCGTAACAACGAGCACATTCAGGTTATCACCAGCCTGACCAATGCACTGGATGATGAGTCTGTCATCGAGCGTCTGGCACACACCACCAGCGTGGATGAAGTGCTGGAACTGCTGGCAGGTCGTAAGTAATCCAATCCCACCTCTCCACATGGAGAAGGTGGGGCTTATTGCCTGATGCGCTACGCTTATCAGGCCTACAAAACAAAGCGTAGTTTGTTGAATTTGCACGTTCTTGTAGGCCGGATAAGGCGTTTACGCCGCATCCGGCGCGGCCCCTCTCCACATGGAGAGGGTTTGGGTGAGGGAAAAGCCTCACCCCAGCCCTCTCGGGTAAAAACATTGATGAAGGTTAATACTATGAAAGCATTACATTTTGGCGCAGGTAATATCGGTCGTGGCTTTATCGGTAAACTGCTGGCAGACGCGGGTATCCAACTGACGTTTGCCGATGTCAATCAGGTGGTACTTGATGCCCTGAATGCCCGTCATAGCTATCAGGTTCATGTGGTCGGTGAAACCGAGCAGGTAGATACCGTTTCCGGCGTCAATGCCGTCAGCAGCATTGGTGATGATGTCGTTGATCTGATTGCTCAGGTTGATTTAGTCACTACCGCCGTTGGTCCGGTTGTGCTGGAACGTATTGCCCCGGCAATCGCCAAAGGGCTGGTGAAACGTAAAGAACAAGGTAATGAATCCCCGCTGAACATCATCGCTTGTGAAAACATGGTACGCGGCACCACGCAGCTGAAAGGCCATGTGATGAACGCCCTGCCGGAAGATGCCAAAGCGTGGGTAGAAGAACACGTTGGCTTTGTCGATTCCGCCGTTGACCGCATCGTGCCGCCTTCGGCTTCTGCAACCAACGATCCGCTGGAAGTGACGGTAGAAACATTCAGCGAATGGATTGTTGATAAAACGCAGTTCAAAGGCGCGCTGCCGAACATCCCAGGCATGGAGTTAACCGACAACCTAATGGCATTTGTCGAACGTAAACTCTTCACCCTGAACACGGGTCATGCTATAACCGCGTACCTCGGAAAACTGGCCGGTCATCAGACCATTCGTGATGCGATTCTCGACGAGAAAATCCGCGCGGTGGTAAAAGGTGCGATGGAAGAAAGCGGTGCGGTACTGATCAAGCGCTACGGCTTTGACGCGGACAAACATGCGGCGTACATCCAGAAAATCCTCGGTCGTTTCGAGAACCCGTATCTGAAAGATGATGTAGAGCGCGTAGGCCGTCAGCCGCTGCGTAAACTGAGTGCTGGCGACCGTCTGATCAAGCCACTGCTCGGAACGCTGGAATATGGTCTGCCACATAAAAACCTGATTGAAGGTATTGCCGCTGCAATGCACTTCCGCAGTGAAGATGATCCGCAGGCTCAGGAACTGGCAGCGCTGATTGCCGACAAAGGCCCACAAGCCGCGCTGGCACAGATTTCCGGTCTTGATGCCAACAGCGAGGTTGTATCCGAGGCAGTAACCGCTTATAAAGCAATGCAATAATGGTGGACCAGGCGCAGGATACCCTGCGCCCGAATAACAGATTGTCAGATATGCAGGCAACAATGGAACAAACCCAGGCCTTTGAAAACCGTGTGCTTGAGCGTCTGAATGCTGGCAAAACCGTGCGAAGCTTTCTGATCACCGCCGTCGAGCTTTTGACCGAGGCGGTAAATCTTCTGGTGCTTCAGGTATTCCGCAAAGACGATTACGCGGTGAAGTATGCTGTAGAACCGTTACTCGACGGCGACGGTCCGCTGGGCGATCTTTCTGTGCGTTTAAAACTCATTTACGGGTTGGGTGTCATTAACCGCCAGGAATACGAAGATGCGGAACTGCTGATGGCATTGCGTGAAGAGCTAAATCACGACGGCAACGAGTACGCGTTTACCGACGACGAAATCCTTGGACCCTTTGGTGAACTGCATTGCGTGGCGGCGTTACCACCGCCGCCACAGTTTGAACCTGCAGACTCCAGTTTGTATGCAATGCAAATTCAGCGTTACCAACAGGCTGTGCGATCAACAATGGTCCTTTCACTGACAGAGCTGATTTCCAAAATCAGCTTAAAAAAAGCCTTCCAAAAGTAAGCAACGCCTGCTTACTGCCCCTCTACCTGCTTCGGCCGATAAAGCCGACGATAATACTCCAGACGTTGTAGATATAACGGCACGCTTTCATCAGGTATTCCGGACGGAATCGCGTTACGGGGAGGTAGTTTTTTCAGATACTCCCGGAACGCCTGGCTCGATGCCATGAAATCTACGGCTTTATCGATAAGAAGCGGAACGTTTTCACCTAATTTGCCCATGATGATATCTCCGTATTACCCCGCGCCGGGAATGCGCGGCCGCCAATTTTAGTTTAGATCCCGGTATAAATGACATTAAGGAAAACGTGCTCAATCCTCAATAATCATCCGCTTTTGTTAACTATCTTTTTTCTTTAAATTTCTTAATTAATCAATAAATTGCGTAGTTTTTAAGCATGTTAATGTTTACGTTATAGAACTATTGCAATGTCATCAGTTGTGAACAAAGCACCTGGTCGCGCATACTAGGGGCTATAAATTTATCTTTATCAGAAGCCATCACATGAAAGAAGTCGAAAAAAACGAAATCAAACGTCTCAGCGATCGTCTGGACGCCATCCGCCACCAGCAGGCCGATCTGTCGCTGGTTGAAGCCGCAGACAAATATGCCGAACTGGAAAAAGAGAAAGCCACTCTGGAAGCAGAAATTGCTCGCCTGCGCGAAGTTCACAGCCAGAAACTCAGTAAGGAAGCACAGAAGCTGATGAAGATGCCGTTCCAGCGCGCGATTACTAAAAAAGAGCAAGCTGATATGGGCAAACTGAAGAAGAGCGTTCGCGGACTGGTCGTTGTGCACCCAATGACCGCGCTGGGCCGCGAAATGGGCCTACAAGAGATGACAGGGTTCTCTAAGACTGCGTTTTAAGTTCCTTTCTCGTCGCTGTAATTACAGCCACTCACGATTTACTCGCTCCTGCTGGCACATGCAGGAGCCTGTTGTAGAGATCGAATATTTATAACGTTCTTAACATTATATATTTAACTCCACCTACACTTCTGAGCGCCCGGAGCAGGCTAAATTCTGAAAATCAGGTACAAATTAAAGAATGATGTATCAATATTAACAATGAATTGCCGCATATCAATGCTTGAAACATAATTAATTATTTAAATTTTTCTATCAGCATCGCAAAATTCGCAATAAAACATCACTCAACTGAATATTTATCTTTCCCTGCCCCGGGCCTTTATCCGGTGAAACATTTGACATTGATTGACACCGATCATTAAAATCCGCGCGATCAATTTATTTATTGGCTACAAACTAAAATTGTTTGACACTTAAAAACATATTCGCACAACCCATTAATACAAAAATTCTCTAACAAATTTATTTGGCGGATATGCCCCACTCTAATCATTCATAAAAAAAATGATTGTACTGTAATTATCAACGTATCGGGATTATGAAAAGGAATTCATCCTATGAACCTAAAGAAAACACTGTTAAGCGTGTTAATAATAGTGCCTCTCTGCTTATTGGCAGGGTGTGACTATATTGAAAAAGCGAGTAAGGTCGACGACCTCGTTACACAGCAAGAGTTGCAAAAAAGCAAAATTGAGGCGCTTGAGAAACAGCAGGAACTCGATAAGCGAAAGATAGAACATCTTGAAAAACAACAAACTACTGTCATAAATAGTACCAAGACGCTCGCTGGCGTGGTGAAAGCGGTTAAAGACAAGCAGGACGAATTTGTCTTTACAGAATTTAACCCAGCACAAACACAATATTTCATTTTAAATAACGGATCGGTCGGTTTGGCAGGCCGGGTGCTGGCTATTGATGCGGTTGAAAATGGCAGTGTTATTCGTATTTCGCTGGTTAACCTTTTAAGCGTTCCCGTATCAAATATTGGCTTTCATGCGACATGGGGCAATGAAAGACCCACCGATGCCAAAGCTCTGGCAAAGTGGCAACAATTACTTTTCAACACCACCATGAATTCCACTCTGCAATTAATGCCTGGTCAATGGCAAGACATTAATCTGACATTAAAAGGCGTTTCGCCTAATAACCTGAAGTATCTGAAGTTGTCCATCAATATGGCCAATCTCCAGTTCGACACTGTTCAACCTGCTGAAACTCGGCAGCGAAAAAACAAAAAATAAATGCAGCTTCTGCGCTTATATCAAGGAATAGAGAGCATCAATAATGAACAAAATTTTTAAAGTTATCTGGAATCCGGCAACAGGCAGTTACACCGTTGCCAGTGAAACGGCAAAAAGCCGTGGCAAGAAATCCGGGCGCAGTAAGCTGTTAATTTCTGCCCTGGTTGCTGGGGGAATGTTGTCGTCGTTTGGGGTACAGGCTCAGGCAGGAAGGGACAACGGTCAGGGCGTCAATTATGGCCAGGGAACAGGAACAGGCTGGGTTGCTATCGGTGAAGATGCAAAAGCAAATAGTTTTACAGACACCGGGGGTGGCTCCAGCACCGCAGTAGGTTATCACTCAACTGCTGACGGAAGGTGGTCAACAGCCCTCGGTGCTAAGACCCATTCGCTTGGCGAAGCATCAGTGGCGTTAGGGATTAACACTACCTCAGCAGGTGAGCGAAGCCTCGCTATAGGTGCATCGGCAACGTCAACGGGTGGATTTTCAATCGCACTTGGTCGTTATGCGAACTCAGTAGGTGAATTTTCTATTGCACAAGGGGATCACGCAGAGACTGGTGCTGATGACGCCATCGCATTTGGACGTGAAAGCAAGGCCTTAGGAATTATGAGTATCGCCCTCGGAGCCACGGCTAATGCGTCGAAAGAATATGCAATGGCGCTGGGTGCAAGTAGCGCCGCATCTGCAGCTAACGCGATTGCAGTAGGCCGCAACAGTGCTGCAGCTGGCGTAGACAGCCTCGCATTCGGTAGACTATCCGCCGCCAACGCCGCAAACGCGATTGCTATGGGTGCAGAGAGCAAAGCTGCTGAAAATGCGACGGCAGTTGGTACTAACGCGGAGGCAAATGGACTTAATAGTATCGCGTTGGGCTCCGGCAGTATTGCAGATGTCGACAACACGATTGCTCTGGGCAATCAAAGTCAGGCAGTAGCGGCTGGCGCAATTGCCATCGGTCAAGGGAATAAAGCTGACGGCGCAAATGCTATCGCGCTGGGTAATGGTAGTATTACAGGTGGTGTAAATGCTATTGCTCTTGGACAAGGCAGTTATGCCGGTTTAGAAAATGGCACTGCAATTGGTGCTCAAGCCAGTGCTCAAGGGAAAAATTCAGTTGCTCTGGGTGCTGGTTCTGTAGCGACTGACGCGGATACTGTTTCTGTGGGTAACACAACAGCTCAGCGACAAATTGTCAATATGGCAGCAGGTGATATCAGCACTACCAGTACTGATGCCATCAATGGATCACAGCTTTATGCTATCAGTAAGTCAGTAGCGGACAATCTTGGTGGGGGGGCTACCGTCAATGCGCAAGGCGTCGTTACTTCCCCAAATTACAGGCTGAAAAGTGGTATTTTCGGCACTGTTGGCGACGCCTTAACGGGCCTGGACAATAATACGTTACAATGGGACTCCCTTAAAAAGGCATATAGTGCGGCACATGGTACAGATACTACCAGTACCATCACCAACGTTAAAGACGGCGCTATTTCTGATACCAGTAAGGATGCGGTTAACGGTTCTCAGCTGAAAACCACCAACGATAACGTAGCGACCAATACTGCCAATATCACCACCAACACTAACAGTATCAATACCCTGACGGATTCCGTTGGCGACCTTAAAGACGATGCCCTGCTGTGGAATGGCACCGCGTTCAGCGCCGCGCACGGCACCGAAGCCACCAGCAAAATCACCAACGTCAAAGACGGTGACCTGACGGCTGGCAGCACCGACGCGGTTAACGGCTCTCAGCTCAAAACTACTAACGATAATGTGGCAACCAACACCACCAACATCACCAACCTGACGGATTCCGTTGGCGACCTTAAAGACGATGCCCTGCTGTGGAATGGCACCGCGTTCAGCGCCGCGCACGGTACCGATGCCACCAGCAAAATCACCAACGTCAAAGACGGTGACCTGACGGCTGGTAGCACTGACGCGGTAAACGGCTCTCAGCTGAAAACCACTAACGATGCCGTGGCAGCCAACACCACCAATATCGCCACGAATACCACCAACATCACCAACCTGACTGACGCAGTTGACAGCCTCGGTGACGATTCCCTGCTGTGGAACGCTACAGCGGGGGCATTCAGCGCCGCACACGGTACTGATGCCACCAGCAAAATCACCAACGTCACCGCTGGCGACCTGACGGCTGGCAGCACCGACGCGGTTAACGGCTCTCAGCTCAAAACCACTAACGATGCCGTGGCAGCCAACACCACCAATATCGCCACGAACACCACTAACATCACCAACCTGACTGACGCTGTTGACAGTCTCGGTGATGACTCTCTGCTGTGGAACGCTACTGCGGGGGCATTCAGCGCCGCACACGGTACTGATGCCACCAGCAAAATCACTAACGTCAAAGACGGTGACCTGACGGCTGGCAGCACTGACGCGGTTAACGGCTCTCAGCTCAAAACCACTAACGATGCCGTGGCAGCCAACACCACCAATATCGCCACGAACACCACTAACATCACCAACCTGACTGACGCTGTTGACAGCCTCGGTGACGATTCCCTGCTGTGGAACGCTACGGCGGGGGCATTCAGCGCCGCGCACGGTACCGAAGCCACCAGCAAAATCACCAACGTCAAAGACGGTGACCTGACGGCTGGCAGCACTGACGCGGTAAACGGCTCTCAGCTGAAAACCACTAACGATGCCGTGGCAGCCAACACCACCAATATCGCCACGAATACCACCAACATCACCAACCTGACTGACGCTGTTGACAGTCTCGGTGATGACTCTCTGCTGTGGAACGCTACGGCGGGTGCATTCAGTGCCAAACACGGTACCAACGGTACTGATAGCAAAATCACCAACTTACTGGCAGGCACGGTATCCTCTGATAGCACTGACGCCATTAATGGCTCACAACTTTATGGCTTAGCTGATTCATTTACGTCATACCTTGGCGGTGGTGCTGATATCAGTGATGCGGGTGTATTAACCGGGCCAACCTACACTATTGGTGGTACTGACTACAATAACGTCGGTGATGCTCTGGCTGCCATTAACACGTCATTTAGCACATCACTCGGTGACGCCCTACTCTGGGATGCGACCGCCAAGGGCGGTGACGGTGCGTTTAGCGCCGGTCGCGGAAAAGATAACACGGCCAGCATCATTACTAATGTTGCAGACGGTGCAATTTCCTCTACCAGCAGCGACGCTATTAACGGCTCACAGCTCTATGACACCAGTAAGTACATTGCCGATACTCTGGGTGGTGACGCAGAAGTCAATGCTGACGGCACAATCACCGCACCGACTTATGCCATCGCTGGCGGCAGTTACAGCAACGTCGGTGACGCGCTGGAAGCGATCGATACCACGCTGGATGACGCTCTGTTGTGGGATGCAACAGCCAATGGCGGTAATGGTGCATTTAGCGCCGGTCGCGGAGTAGATAAAACGGCCAGCGTCATTACTAACGTCGCAGACGGTGCAATTTCCTCCACCAGCAGCGATGCTATTAACGGCTCACAACTGTATACCACCAACAAGTACATCGCTGATGCGCTGGGTGGTGACGCAGAAGTCAACGCTGATGGTTCTATTACTGCGCCGAGTTACACCATTGCAAATGCCGAGTACAACAACGTCGGTGACGCCCTGGATGCGCTCGACGATAACGCTCTGCTGTGGGATGCAACGGCCAATGACGGCGCAGGTGCCTACAACGCCAGCCATGATGGCAAGGCCAGCATCATCACAAACGTTGCTGATGGTAACATTGGCGAAGGCAGCACTGACGCCATCAACGGTTCTCAGCTGTTTAACACCAATATGCTGATCCAGCAGAACAGCGAAATCATCAATCAGCTTGCCGGTAACACCAGCGAAACCTACATCGAAGATAACGGTGCGGGCATTAACTATGTACGTACCAACGACAACGGCTTAGCGTTCAACGATGCCAGCGCTTCAGGTATTGGCGCTACGGCTGTGGGTTATAACGCTGTCGCCTCAGGCGAAAGCAGCGTAGCCATTGGTCAAGGTAGCAGCAGCACCGTTGATACCGGTATTGCCCTGGGTAGCAGTTCCGTTTCCAGCCGTGTAATAGTTAAAGGTTCTCGTGACACCAGCGTGTCGGAAGAAGGTGTTGTGATTGGTTATGACACCACGGATGGCGAACTACTTGGTGCGTTGTCTATTGGTGATGACGGTAAATATCGTCAAATCATCAACGTAGCCGATGGTTCCGAAGCCCATGACGCCGTTACGGTTCGCCAGTTGCAAAATGCCATTGGTGCAGTCGCTACCACGCCGACCAAATACTTCCACGCCAACTCAACGGAAGAAGATTCACTGGCAGTAGGTGAAGACTCGCTAGCAATGGGCGCGAAAACTATCGTTAATAGTAATGCGGGTATTGGTATCGGTTATGGTGCCTACGTGGACGCGAATGCACTTAATGGCATTGCTATCGGTAGCAACGCGCGTGCAAACCATGCAAACAGCATTGCTATGGGTAATGGCTCACAGACGACTCGTGGTGCTCAAACTGGCTACACCGCCTACAACATGGACGCACCACAGAACTCTGTGGGTGAGTTCTCTGTCGGCAGTGAAGACGGTCAACGTCAGATCACCAACGTCGCGGCTGGTTCGGCTGATACCGATGCGGTTAACGTGGGTCAGTTGAAAGTAACGGACGCGCAGGTTTCCCAGAATACCCAGAGCATTACTAACCTGAACAATCAGGTGACGAATCTGGATACTCGCGTTACCAATATCGAAAACGGCATTGGCGATATCGTAACCACCGGTAGCACCAAATACTTCAAGACCAACACCGATGGCGTAGATGCCAACGCGCAGGGTAAAGACAGTGTTGCAATTGGTTCTGGTTCCATTGCTGCCGCTGACAACAGCGTCGCGCTGGGTACCGGTTCCGTGGCCAACGAAGAAAACACCATCTCTGTGGGTTCTTCTACCAACCAGCGTCGTATCACCAACGTTGCTGCAGGTGTTAATGCCACCGATGCGGTTAACGTTTCGCAGCTGAAGTCTTCTGAGGCAGGCGGCGTTCGTTACGACACCAAAGCTGATGGTTCTATAGACTACAGCAACATCACTCTCGGTGGTGGTAATGGCGGTACGACTCGCATCAGCAACGTCTCCGCTGGCGTCAACAACAACGACGCAGTGAACTATGCGCAGTTGAAGCAAAGCGTGCAGGAAACGAAGCAATACACCGATCAGCGGATGGTTGAGATGGATAACAAACTGTCCAAAACCGAAAGCAAGTTGAGCGGTGGTATCGCTTCTGCAATGGCAATGACCGGTCTGCCGCAGGCTTACACTCCAGGTGCCAGCATGGCCTCTATTGGTGGCGGTACTTACAATGGTGAATCGGCTGTTGCTTTAGGTGTGTCGATGGTGAGCGCCAATGGTCGTTGGGTCTACAAATTACAAGGTAGTACCAATAGCCAGGGTGAATACTCCGCCGCGCTCGGTGCCGGTATTCAGTGGTAATCATCCATTAACTTAGTGTGACTAAGGGCAATTCTCTGATGAGGATTGCCCTTTTCTTTACCAGACATCTCCCTCCACCAAGAATTGGCCCTACCAATTATTCGCTTATCTGACCTCTGGTTCACAATTCCCCAATTAAAACTCACATCAATGTTGCCAATGCATAACATTTAGTTAACCATTCATTGTCATTATCCCTACACAACACAATTGGCAGTGCCACTTTTACACAACGTGTGACAAGGAGATGAGCATCAGACTCATTACACGATGTGCGTGGACTCCAGGAGACCTGCAATGAATCTCTGGCAACAAAACTACGATCCCGCCGGGAATATCTGGCTTTCCAGCCTGATAGCATCGCTTCCCATCCTGTTTTTCTTCTTTGCGCTGATTAAGCTCAAACTCAAAGGTTATGTCGCCGCCTCATGGACGGTGGCAATCGCCCTTGCCGTGGCTTTGCTGTTCTATAAAATGCCGGTCGCTAACGCGCTGGCCTCGGTGATTTATGGCTTCTTCTACGGTTTGTGGCCCATCGCGTGGATCATTATTGCGGCAGTGTTCGTCTATAAGATCTCGGTGAAAACCGGGCAGTTTGACATCATCCGCTCGTCTATTCTTTCGATAACCCCTGACCAGCGCCTGCAAATGCTGATCGTCGGTTTCTGTTTCGGCGCTTTCCTTGAGGGAGCCGCAGGCTTTGGCGCTCCGGTAGCAATTACCGCCGCATTACTGGTCGGTCTGGGCTTTAAACCACTGTACGCCGCCGGACTGTGCCTGATTGTTAACACCGCGCCAGTGGCATTTGGCGCGATGGGTATTCCGATTCTGGTCGCCGGGCAGGTAACAGGCATCGACAGCTTTGAGATTGGTCAGATGGTGGGGCGTCAGCTGCCGTTTATGACCATTATCGTGCTGTTCTGGATCATGGCGATTATGGACGGTTGGCGCGGTATCAAAGAGACGTGGCCTGCGGTCGTGGTTGCAGGTGGTTCGTTTGCCATTGCTCAATACCTCAGCTCTAACTTCATTGGGCCGGAACTGCCAGACATTATCTCTTCGCTGGTATCACTGCTCTGCCTGACGCTGTTCCTCAAACGCTGGCAACCAGTGCGCGTATTCCGCTTCGGTGACTTGGGGGCGTCACAGGTTGATATGACGCTGGCTCACACCGGTTACACCGCAGGTCAGGTGCTTCGCGCCTGGACACCGTTCCTGTTCCTGACCGCCACCGTAACGCTGTGGAGTATTCCACCGTTTAAAGCCCTGTTCGCTTCGGGTGGTGCGCTGTATGAATGGGTGATCAATATTCCGGTGCCGTACCTCGATAAACTGGTTGCCCGTATGCCGCCAGTGGTCAGCGAAGCGACAGCGTATACCGCCGTGTTTAAGTTCGACTGGTTCTCTGCCACCGGTACCGCCATTCTTTTTGCTGCCCTGCTCTCGATTGTCTGGCTGAAGATGAAACCATCTGACGCTATCAGCACCTTCGGCAGCACGCTGAAAGAACTGGCTCTGCCTATCTACTCCATCGGTATGGTGCTGGCGTTCGCCTTTATCTCGAACTATTCCGGACTATCATCAACGCTGGCGCTGGCACTGGCGCACACCGGCCATGCATTCACCTTCTTCTCGCCGTTCCTCGGCTGGCTTGGTGTCTTCCTGACCGGATCGGATACCTCATCTAACGCCCTGTTCGCCGCGCTGCAAGCCACTGCAGCACAACAAATTGGCGTTTCTGACCTGTTGTTGGTTGCCGCCAACACCACCGGTGGTGTCACCGGTAAGATGATCTCTCCGCAATCTATCGCTATCGCCTGTGCGGCGGTAGGCCTGGTAGGCAAAGAGTCAGATCTGTTCCGCTTTACTGTCAAACACAGCCTGATCTTCACCTGTATGGTGGGCGTGATCACCACGCTTCAGGCTTATGTCTTAACGTGGATGATTCCTTAATGATTGTTTTACCCAGACGCCTGTCAGACGAGGTTGCCGATCGTGTGCGGGCGCTGATTGATGAAAAAAACCTGGAGGCGGGCATGAAGTTGCCCGCTGAACGTCAACTGGCGATGCAACTCGGCGTATCGCGTAATTCACTGCGCGAGGCGCTGGCAAAACTGGTGAGCGAAGGCGTGCTGCTTAGTCGACGCGGCGGCGGGACGTTTATTCGCTGGCGTCATGACACATGGTCGGAGCAAAACATCGTCCAGCCGCTGAAAACGCTGATGGCCGATGATCCGGATTACAGTTTCGATATTCTGGAAGCCCGCTACGCCATTGAAGCCAGCACCGCATGGCATGCAGCAATGCGCGCCACACCAGGCGAAAAAGAGAAAATTCAGCTTTGCTTTGAAGCAACGCTAAGTGAAGACCCGGATCTCGCCTCACAAGCGGACGTTCGTTTTCATCTGGCGATTGCCGAAGCCTCACATAACATCGTGCTGCTGCAAACCATGCGCGGTTTCTTCGATGTCCTGCAATCCTCTGTGAAGCATAGCCGCCAGCGGATGTATCTGGTACCCCCGGTTTTTTCACAGCTGACCGAACAACATCAGGCAGTCATTGACGCCATTTTTGCCGGTGATGCTGACGGGGCGCGTAAAGCAATGATGGCGCACCTTAGCTTTGTTCACACCACCATGAAACGATTCGATGAAGATCAAGCTCGCCATGCACGCATTACCCGCCTGCCTGGTGACCATAATGAGCATTCGAGGGAGAAAAACGCATGATTATTTCCGCAGCCAGCGATTATCGCGCCGCAGCACAACGCATTCTGCCGCCGTTCCTGTTCCACTATATGGATGGGGGTGCATATTCTGAATACACGCTGCGCCGCAACGTGGAAGATTTGTCAGAAGTGGCGCTGCGCCAGCGTATTCTGAAAAACATGTCTGACTTAAGCCTGGAAACGACGCTGTTTAATGAGAAATTGTCGATGCCGGTGGCGCTGGCTCCGGTGGGTTTGTGTGGCATGTATGCGCGTCGTGGCGAAGTTCAGGCTGCCAAAGCGGCGGATGCGCATGGCATTCCGTTTACTCTCTCGACGGTTTCCGTTTGCCCGATTGAAGAAGTCGCTCCAGCCATTAAACGTCCGATGTGGTTCCAGCTTTATGTGCTGCGCGATCGCGGCTTTATGCGTAACGCGCTGGAGCGAGCAAAAGCGGCAGGCTGCTCGACGCTGGTTTTCACCGTGGATATGCCGACACCGGGCGCGCGTTATCGTGATGCGCATTCTGGTATGAGCGGCCCAAATGCGGCAATGCGCCGTTACTTGCAGGCGGTGACGCATCCGCAATGGGCGTGGGATGTGGGCCTGAACGGTCGTCCACATGATTTAGGTAATATCTCGGCTTACCTCGGCAAACCGACCGGACTGGAAGATTACATCGGCTGGCTGGGGAATAACTTCGATCCGTCCATCTCATGGAAAGACCTTGAGTGGATCCGCGATTTCTGGGATGGTCCGATGGTGATCAAAGGGATCCTCGATCCGGAAGATGCGCGCGATGCAGTACGTTTTGGTGCTGATGGGATTGTGGTTTCTAACCACGGTGGCCGCCAGCTGGACGGTGTACTCTCTTCCGCTCGTGCGTTGCCCGCTATTGCAGATGCGGTGAAAGGTGATATAGCCATTCTGGCGGATAGCGGAATTCGTAACGGGCTTGATGTCGTGCGTATGATTGCGCTCGGTGCCGACACCGTACTGCTGGGTCGTGCTTTCCTGTATGCGCTGGCAACAGCGGGCCAGGCGGGTGTAGCTAACCTGCTAAATCTGATCGAAAAAGAGATGAAAGTGGCGATGACGCTGACTGGCGCGAAATCGATCAGCGAAATTACGCAAGATTCGCTGGTGCAAGAGCTGGGTAAAGAGTTGCCTGCGGCACTAGCTCCGATAGCGAAAGGGAATGCAGCTTAAGGGTTAGACGAATATCTGCTATCCTGCCCCCGCACTAAGGGGGCAGTATGCTAAACATCGTACTTTACGAACCAGAAATTCCGCCAAATACTGGCAACATCATCCGTCTTTGCGCTAATACCGGCTTTCGTCTGCATATCATCGAACCAATGGGATTTGCCTGGGACGATAAGCGCCTGCGCCGCGCGGGGCTGGACTATCACGAGTTTACCGCCGTTACGCGTCATCATGACTATCGCGCGTTCCTCGAAGCAGAAAATCCCCAGCGCCTGTTTGCCCTCACCACGAAAGGTACGCCTGCTCACAGCGCCGTAAGCTATCAGGATGGCGATTATCTGATGTTCGGCCCGGAAACACGCGGCCTGCCAGCAAGCATTCTTGATGCCCTGCCCGCTGAACAAAAAATTCGCATTCCAATGGTGCCGGACAGCCGCAGCATGAACCTGTCCAATGCGGTGTCGGTCGTGGTGTATGAAGCCTGGCGGCAGCTGGGGTATCCGGGAGCGGTATTGAGAGATTAGTTACTGTATGCCGGATAGATGATTACATCGCATCCGGCACAATCACAGGACGTCAGATCCCATCCCCATATTCAAACGTATGGTTAATACCGTTGAAATGCTGATCCATGTCCATTGACGGTTTATCGCTGTCTGGTTTACCGACAATGCGTGCCGGAACGCCAGCGGCGGTGGTATGCGGCGGCACCGGTTGCAGCACCACGGAACCTGCGCCAATCTTCGCGCCGCGCCCAACTTCAATATTGCCGAGAATTTTCGCGCCCGCGCCAATCATCACACCTTCACGAATTTTCGGATGACGGTCGCCACCAGATTTACCCGTACCGCCAAGCGTCACAGATTGCAGAATCGATACGTCGTTTTCAATCACCGCCGTTTCACCCACAACGATGCCCGTGGCGTGGTCAAGCATGATACCGCGGCCAATTTTTGCTGCCGGGTGAATATCAACCTGGAACGTTACAGAAACCTGGTTTTGCAGAAATATTGCCAGTGCGCGGCGGCCCTGATTCCACAGCCAGTGACCGATACGATAGGCCTGCAAGGCATGAAAACCTTTCAGATATAACAATGGAGTCGAGTATTTATCCACCGCCGGGTCGCGGGTACGTACTGCCTGAATATCACAGGCCGCAGAAGCGATCATTTCCGGGTCGGCGGCGTAGGCCTCTTCCACCACTTCGCGGATAGCAATGGCAGGCATAATTGGCGATGACAGCTTGTTCGCCAGCATGTAGCTCAGTGCACTGCCCAGGTTTTCGTGCTTGAGTAGCGTCGCGTGGTAAAAACTGGCCAGCATTGGCTCACAATCCGCCAGCGTTCTGGCTTCGGCTTTAATATTGTTCCAGACAATTTCCAGTTCTTCACACGACATTGCTTACTCCACACGATGAGATAATGACCGGCCCGTTCTGCGCGGGCCGGGTCATAGCGGTAACAAAGTTCCCTGGGATTAGTGGCTGCTGCGCTCGTCCTTGCGTGCACGACCTAATAATGTCAATGCTGCCTCGCGCGCGTTTTTTCCGCAATATAATACTTGATAAATTTCCTCGGTTATTGGCATTTCAACGCCGAAGCGATGCGCCAGTTCGCGGACTTCTTTCGTATTGCGGTAGCCTTCCACCACCTGACCAATCTTCTCCTGCGCGCTTTGTACATCCATGCCCTGACCGAGCATCATGCCAAAACGGCGGTTACGCGACTGGTTGTCGGTACAGGTAAGCACCAGATCGCCCAGCCCCGCCATGCCCATAAAGGTGGCAGGATCGGCCCCCAGCGCCGCGCCAAGACGCGACATTTCAGCCAGCCCACGGGTGATCAGCGCCGTACGCGCATTCGCACCAAAACCGATACCGTCGGACATCCCCGCGCCAATGGCAATGACGTTTTTCACCGCGCCGCCAAGCTGCACGCCAATGAAATCCGGGTTGCTGTAAACGCGGAAACTTTTGCCGCAGTGCAGCAGCTGCTGGAGATCATCGGCAAAGGTCTGGTCGGTAGAGGCCAGCGAAATGGCCGTCGGTAAACCTGCCGCCAGTTCTTTCGCAAACGTTGGGCCAGAGATAACCGCCAGCGGAATTTGATCGCCTAACGCCTCACGCGCCACGTCCTGCAACAGACGCCCGGTTTCCGCTTCCAGCCCTTTGGTCGCCCACACCAGACGCGCATCAGGACGCATCAGCGGTTTAATCTGACGCAGCACTTCACCAAAGACATGGCTGGGTACGACGACGAGAATATTACGGCTGGCTGCCAGCGCAGTGGCGAGATCGCTTTCAAGATGGAGCGTATCGGGAAAAGGCACATCGGGGAGAAACGCGGCGTTACAGCGGTCGCGTTCAAGCGTTGCGATATGTTCAGGGTCATGGCCCCAGAGGACAACCTCGTGGCCATTTCTTGCCAGGGTGATGGCAAGAGCGGTGCCGTACGAGCCGGCACCGATCACAGTCATTGAAGCATTACGTTGGTTCATCAGGCATCCTGATGTTCTTCAGTACCTTCGCCAGCCTGCTGCTGCAAATAGTTCATGAACAGCGCATCGAAGTTAACCGGCGCAAGGTTCAGTTGCGGGAATGTACCGCGGGATACCATGCTGGTGATGCACTCACGAGCATACGGGAACAGAATGTTCGGGCAGTATGCACCCAGGCAATGTGCCATCTGGGTGCCTTCGATACCCGCGATGGAGAAAATACCGCCCTGCTGAACTTCACACAGGAACGCGGTTTCTTCGCCCAGGGAGGCCGTTACGGTAACACGCAGTACCACTTCGTAAACGTCATCTGCCAGTTGAGAAGATGCCGTATCCAGATCAAGTTTAACTTCTGGCTGCCAATCTTTCTGGAAAACGTGCGGCGCGTTCGGCGCTTCGAAAGAAATATCCTTGGTATAAATACGTTGGATCTGGAAAGTCATTTCGGTGTTGTTTTGTTCTGACATGTGTAGAAAACCCTTAAGTGTTGTCCTTAAATACTGCGCAATGTAATGCCAACGTTCACACGTTATTTCAGCAGGGGATCCAGTCCACCACGTGCATCCAATGCATACAAGTCATCACAGCCGCCAATGTGCTGTGCGTCAATAAAAATCTGGGGAACCGTGGTGCGACCGCTGCGTTTGATCATCTCTTCACGCTTAGCGGCGTTGCCATCGATCGGCAACTCCTGAAAACTCACGCCCTTGCTGCTCAGCAGTGCTTTCGCACGATGGCAATACGGGCAGGTTTCTTTGGTATAGATTTCAACATTGGCCATAACTTAGCTCCTGTTTTTTTACCCTGAAATTTCATGTTGCAGGGCGGATGCAAAATGGAGTGTCCCCAGAAGCTTATAACAATAAGTCGCTGGGGGCCTAATTGCAGCTAACGGCCTGCATCATGAAAGACGACAGGTAAATTATTTGCCGCGCACCAGAGGTAAGTTTTCGCCAGCCCAGCCAGCAACGCCCTCTTTCAGCACGAATACTTGCGCAAAACCAGCTTTCGTCAGCGCGTTTGCAGGCTCCTGGCACTGCATGCCAGAACCGTCTACCACGATAACCGGTTTGTCTTTGTGCTTCTCAAGCTCACCAACATTGTTGGCTTTGATTTCGCTCGGCAACAGGTTGATAGAACCTGCGATATGGCCTTTACGGAAGTCATCACGCTGACGTAAATCCACAACCACAGCATCTTCTTTGTTGATCAGACGCGTAGCTTCACCACGAGTAATCACCTTCACTTTCGAGGTCAGGCTCTTAAACGTAGTCACAATAACCGCCACCAGTAACGCGATCCAGGCGATACTCAGTATGGGATGACGGCCAACAAATTGCATAATTTCTTGCATGGGGGGTAACAACTCCCGACGTAGTGATTAAAAAAACCAGGAAAGGAGTATACCTGCGCGGTGCGGCAAATACAGCCAGCGCGTTAACTGGAATGCAATTTTGCGGGGCGCGACGAAAAAAAAGCGCAAATCTGGCATCGGCTTGCCGCGAGCGGTCGTATATTTTGATCTTCAGAGGCTATTTTATCGATTCAGCTGTAGTAAAATTACGCAAATTTTGACTCTTGAGTATGAGGTTGTCGCAATGTCGGTTTCTAAAAAACCTATGGTACTGGTGATTCTGGATGGCTATGGCTATCGTGAAGAACAGCAGGATAACGCCATTTTTAGTGCTAAAACCCCGGTAATGGATGCACTGTGGGCCAATCGTCCGCATACCCTGATCGACGCTTCCGGTCTGGAAGTCGGTCTGCCTGACCGTCAGATGGGTAACTCCGAAGTAGGTCACGTTAACCTGGGTGCCGGCCGCATCGTGTATCAGGACCTGACTCGTCTGGACGTTGAAATCAAAGATCGCGCTTTCTTCGCTAACCCGGTACTGACTGGCGCGGTAGATAAAGCGAAAAACGCAGGCAAAGCAGTTCACATTATGGGTCTGCTGTCCGCAGGCGGCGTACACAGCCACGAAGATCACATCATGGCGATGGTAGAACTGGCAGCTGAACGCGGCGCAGAAAAAATCTACCTGCACGCATTCCTTGACGGTCGCGACACTCCG
The DNA here is from genome assembly GCF_046487485.1 of Escherichia sp. WS1368. Taxonomy (NCBI): domain Bacteria; kingdom Pseudomonadati; phylum Pseudomonadota; class Gammaproteobacteria; order Enterobacterales; family Enterobacteriaceae; genus Escherichia; species Escherichia sp. WS1368. The sequence continues at coordinate 183,428 of NZ_JBJQJI010000005.1, read as the reverse complement.
CCGCGCAGTGCTGAATCCTCGCTGAAAAAATTCGAAGAGAAATTTGCCGCGCTGGGTAAAGGCCGCGTAGCGTCCATCATTGGTCGTTACTACGCCATGGACCGCGATAACCGTTGGGATCGCGTTGAAAAAGCTTATGACCTGCTAACTCTGGCGCAGGGTGAGTTCCAGGCCGATACCGCCGTTGCTGGTTTGCAGGCTGCTTATGCTCGCGACGAAAACGACGAATTCGTGAAAGCGACCGTTATCCGTGCAGAAGGTCAGCCAGACGCGGCAATGGAAGACGGCGATGCGCTGATTTTCATGAACTTCCGTGCTGACCGCGCACGTGAAATCACTCGTGCATTCGTGAACGCTGATTTCGATGGCTTCGCGCGTAAGAAAGTGGTTAACGTCGATTTCGTGATGCTGACCGAATACGCCGCTGACATCAAAACTGCGGTTGCTTACCCACCAGCTTCCCTGGTTAACACCTTCGGCGAGTGGATGGCGAAAAACGACAAAACTCAGTTGCGTATTTCCGAAACCGAAAAATATGCCCACGTTACTTTCTTCTTCAACGGTGGCGTAGAAGAGTCGTTCAAAGGCGAAGATCGCATTCTGATCAACTCACCGAAAGTGGCTACCTACGATCTGCAACCGGAAATGAGCTCCGCAGAGCTGACCGAAAAACTGGTTGCGGCAATCAAGAGTGGCAAATACGACACCATTATCTGTAACTATCCGAACGGCGACATGGTAGGTCACACCGGGGTGATGGAAGCGGCGGTTAAAGCGGTTGAAGCGCTGGATCACTGCGTGGAAGAAGTCGCGAAAGCGGTTGAGTCCGTGGGTGGACAACTGCTGATCACCGCTGACCACGGTAACGCTGAACAGATGCGCGATCCGGCAACGGGTCAGGCACACACGGCACACACCAACCTGCCAGTTCCGCTGATTTACGTTGGTGATAAGAACGTGAAAGCGGTTGAAGGCGGCAAACTTTCTGACATCGCGCCGACCATGTTGTCGCTGATGGGTATGGAAATCCCGCAAGAGATGACTGGTAAGCCGCTGTTCATCGTGGAATAATCCCTCCCCATGAGGGGAAAGGCGATTAATACCATGACACGGGCCGTGAAACCGCGCAGGTTTGCAATCAGGCCCATCATCTACGCCAGCGTTCTTAGCGCTGGCGTATTGTTGTGCGCCTTTTCCGCCCACGCGGATGAGCGTGACCAACTCAAATCTATTCAGGCAGATATCGCCGCGAAAGAGCGCGCGGTACGCCAAAAGCAACAACAACGCTCCAGCCTGCTTGCTCAGTTGAAAAAGCAGGAAGAAGCGATCTCGGAAGCCACCCGTAAGCTGCGCGAAACGCAAAACACGCTCAATCAACTGAATAAACAGATTGATGAGATGAACGCGTCGATTGCCAAACTGGAGCAGCAAAAAGCCGCCCAGGAGCGCAGCCTCGCCGCACAACTGGATGCCGCATTCCGTCAGGGCGAGCATACCGGTATTCAGCTGATTCTCAGCGGTGAAGAAAGCCAGCGTGGACAGCGTTTACAGGCTTATTTCGGCTATCTCAACCAGGCGCGACAAGAAACCATTGCTCAGTTGAAACAAACGCGTGAAGAAGTCGCTATGCAACGCGCCGAGCTGGAAGAGAAACAGAGCGAGCAACAAACGCTGTTGTATGAGCAGCGCGCCCAACAGGCGAAGCTGACCCAGGCGCTGAACGAACGTAAAAAGACGCTGGCAGGGCTGGAGTCTTCCATCCAGCAAGGTCAGCAACAGTTGAGCGAGCTGCGCGCCAACGAATCCCGTCTGCGTAACAGCATTGCCCGTGCGGAAGCCGCGGCGAAAGCGCGTGCTGAACGAGAAGCGCGTGAGGCCCAGGCGGTTCGCGACCGCCAGAAAGAAGCGACGCGCAAAGGCACCACCTACAAACCGACCGAAAGCGAAAAATCGCTGATGTCCCGAACTGGTGGCCTGGGTGCGCCGCGTGGTCAGGCATTCTGGCCAGTTCGCGGGCCGACGCTGCATCGCTATGGCGAGCAGCTACAGGGTGAATTACGCTGGAAAGGAATGGTTATCGGTGCCTCTGAAGGTACTGAAGTTAAAGCAATTGCCGACGGTCGGGTGATTCTGGCTGACTGGCTGCAAGGCTACGGTCTGGTGGTGGTGGTTGAGCATGGTAAAGGCGACATGAGTCTTTACGGCTATAATCAGAGCGCACTGGTGAGCGTTGGTTCGCAGGTTCGCGCGGGCCAGCCGATTGCACTGGTGGGCAGCAGTGGCGGTCAGGGTCGGCCTTCACTCTATTTCGAAATTCGCCGCCAGGGTCAGGCGGTCAATCCACAGCCGTGGTTGGGAAGATAAGTTTTGTTTCCATTTCGTCGTAACGTTCTTGCATTTGCCGCTCTGTTGGCGCTCTCCTCCCCCGTAATTGCTGGCAAACTTGCCATCGTCATTGATGATTTTGGGTATCGCCCGCACAACGAAAACCAGGTGCTGGCGATGCCTTCCGCTATCTCCGTCGCTGTATTACCCGATTCACCACACGCCAGAGAGATGGCGACCAAAGCGCATAACAGCGGTCACGAAGTGTTGATTCATCTACCGATGGCACCACTGAGTAAACAGCCGCTGGAGAAAAATACGCTACGCCCGGAGATGAGCAGCGACGAAATTGAGCGCATTATTCGTAGTGCGGTCAATAACGTGCCCTATGCCGTGGGGATCAACAACCACATGGGCAGCAAGATGACCTCTAACCTGTTTGGTATGCAGAAAGTGATGCAGGCGCTGGAGCGTTACAATCTTTACTTCCTCGACAGCGTAACCATCGGTAATACCCAAGCGATGCGCGCCGCACAAGGCACTGGCGTGAAGGTGATCAAACGGAAAGTGTTCCTCGACGATTCGCAAAATGAAGCGGACATCCGTGTGCAGTTCAATCGCGCAATTGACCTCGCGCGTCGCAACGGTTCAACCATTGCCATTGGGCATCCTCACCCTTCAACGGTACGCGTGCTACAACAGATGGTTTATAACCTGCCGCCAGACATTACGCTGGTGAAAGCCAGCAGCTTGCTGAATGAACCGCAGGTTGATATGTCTACACCGCCGAAAAATACTGTGCCCGACACACCGCGTAATCCGTTCCGTGGCGTGAAGCTCTGCAAACCGAAGAAACCGATAGAACCTGTTTATGCTAATCGCTTCTTTGAAGTATTAAGCGAAAGCATCAGCCAGAGCACGCTGATCGTTTACTTCCAGCATCAGTGGCAAGGCTGGGGCAAACAGCCCGAAGCGGCAAAACTTAACGCTAGCGCAAATTAAAGGCGCTACGCGTAATGCGATGGTGCGACCGCGTTTTGTCGCGCCATTGCCATAAGCGGAAAGACCACAGTAACGCCTGGTAACCCACCTTCACGCTGCGCACATTAGTAATCAGGCGCTTATACATACCGGAAGTAAATATCTCGGCAATCATCCGTTGGCGGGTAAGAATATCCGGCTCTTTGCGCACCGCATGGCAAACACGCAATGCTTCGTAAGTTATTTGCTGATGAAATTCCGGATAAATCGTAATTTTGTCGGCATAATTTCGATTTAATTTCTCCAGCAGGCGGGTAATCTTAATATAGTGACGTTGATAATTAAGGTTTTTATTCCCTTGTCTATGCAACCGACTCACTGACGTATTATGCAGATAATATTTATATAATGATTGCTCGGTATATCGCGCACGCAGCGCATTAAACATGAATTCTGTTGTCCAGACAATATCCTGATGATGTAATCCGGCAATAAATTTAATGTTATTTTTAACAATAACATCGCGGCGATAAACCCCCATCCAGACAACGTGAGTCCAACGGCGGGAAGAAAGCCCCATCCGCAGCCAGTCCGGGCCGGTTAATACACCGGTTGAGCGAAGGCGATCGCTGGGGATGGATTGCCAGGTTTCTCCCGTTTCACGAAAACACCAGTCAGCGTTGCACTGCGCCACGTCGAGGTCGTCCTCTAACGCCATGGTCATCAGCGTTTCGTACATGGTGGGATACACCTCATCGTCAGCATCGACAAAAGCGACATATTTGCCCGTCGCCGCCTCGATCCCACGATTACGCGCCACCGATGCGCCAGCATTCGCCTGATGCAACAAACGAACGTGCGGATAGTTTTCTGCGTAATGCTTTGCTATTTCAACAGAATTATCCGTTGAACCATCGTTAATAATAATGATTTCCAGAGCAGTCCAGGTTTGCGTAATTAAAGATTCCATACAAGTGCGGAAATCATCGCCCGCATTATATAACGGAATAATAACACTAAGTTTATTGGTGCTGTTCATCATAAATTACCGACGACCTCTGAAGTTATCCTGACGTTTTACAGGCTTTGTATTAAGAAACTATTAAGCCTGTGAGATATTATTTTTACAGGTGAGAGAGTCACTTCAGGGTAGAGAGATAATGAGAACAGCTATATAAGAGATCAGCGCAATTACGAACTCTTTATTACACTGACAGGATTTTACATATTTAACGGATTATCCTCAGGAAAAAGGGCTGGAATACCAGCCCTTTTTTGTGTTAATCCCAGCTCAGGATAACTTTCCCGGACTGGCCCGAACGCATGGCGTCAAAGCCCTTCTGGAAATCATCGATAGAGAAACGATGAGTAATGATCGGCGAAAGATCGAGGCCAGACTGAATCAGCGCCGCCATCTTGTACCAGGTTTCAAACATCTCACGACCGTAAATACCTTTAATGAACAAGCCTTTAAAGATCACTTTGGTCCAGTCGATAGACATATCAGACGGTGGAATACCCAGCATCGCAATACGACCGCCGTGGTTCATGGTGTCGAGCATGGTACGAAACGCTGGCGGCGCACCGGACATTTCCAGACCGACATCAAAGCCTTCGGTCATGCCCAGTTCTGCCATCACATCATTGAGGTTCTCTTTAGCGACGTTAACCGCACGGGTGATACCCATTTTACGCGCCAACTCAAGGCGGTATTCGTTAACATCAGTAATCACCACGTTACGTGCACCAACGTGTTTCGCCACCGCCGCCGCCATAATACCAATCGGGCCTGCACCAGAGACCAGCACATCCTCGCCCACCAGATCAAACGACAGCGCGGTATGCACGGCGTTACCGAAGGGATCAAAAATGGAAGCCAGATCATCGGAAATATTGTCGGGGATTTTGAAAGCGTTGAACGCCGGAATCACCAGATACTCGGCAAAGCAGCCCGGACGGTTAACGCCGACGCCGATCGTGTTGCGGCACAGATGGGTACGACCGCCACGACAGTTGCGACAGTGACCGCAGGTGATATGGCCTTCGCCAGAAACGCGATCGCCAATCTTGAAACCTTTCACTTCCTGACCAATACCTACCACTTCACCGACATATTCATGGCCCACGACCATCGGCACCGGGATGGTTTTTTGCGACCACTCATCCCAGTTATAGATGTGAACGTCAGTCCCGCAGATGGCTGTTTTACGGATTTTAATCAGCAGATCGTTATGCCCGAGTTCCGGTACAGGAACGTCGGTCATCCAGATGCCCTCTTCCGCTTTCAGTTTGGATAACGCTTTCATCTCACATCCTCAGGCGATAACGCCCAGTTGTTTACCAATACGCGTGAATGCTTCTACTGCACGCGTAATTTGCTCAGGGGTATGCGCCGCAGACATCTGGGTACGAATACGCGCCTGACCTTTCGGAACGACCGGATAGAAGAAACCGGTGACGTAAATCCCCTCTTTTTGCAGCTCACGAGCAAATTTCTGCGCTACTACCGCATCGCCAAGCATGACCGGAATAATGGCGTGATCGGCTCCCGCCAGGGTAAAGCCCGCCGCCGACATTTGCTCACGGAACTGACGCGCGTTCGCCCACAGGCGGTCACGCAGTTCGCTGCCCGCTTCGACCATCTCCAGCACTTTGATAGACGCGGCAACAATGGCCGGTGCCAGCGAGTTGGAGAACAGGTACGGACGAGAACGCTGGCGCAGCCACTCAACCACTTCTTTGCGCGCCGCCGTGTAGCCGCCAGAAGCGCCACCCAGCGCTTTACCGAGCGTGCCGGTGATAATATCGACCCGGCCCATCACATCGCAGTATTCATGGGAACCACGACCGTTTTCACCGACAAAACCTACCGCGTGTGAGTCATCTACCATCACCAGGGCATCATATTTATCCGCCAGATCGCAAACGCCTTTCAGGTTGGCAATCACGCCGTCCATCGAGAACACACCATCGGTGGCAATCAGCACATGACGCGCACCGGCTTCACGCGCTTCTTTCAGACGTGCTTCCAGCTCCTGCATATCGTTGTTGGCATAACGATAGCGTTTAGCTTTGCACAGACGCACACCATCAATAATAGACGCGTGGTTCAGTGCGTCGGAGATAATGGCGTCTTCCGCGCCCAACAGCGTTTCGAACAGGCCACCGTTAGCATCAAAGCAGGAAGAGTAGAGAATCGCATCTTCCATCCCCAGGAAGGCCGCCAGTTTTTGTTCAAGCTCTTTATGGCTGTCCTGAGTGCCGCAAATAAAACGCACCGAAGCCATGCCGAAACCGTGAGAATCCATTCCCGCCTTTGCCGCCGCAATCAGATCCGGATGATTCGCCAGTCCGAGATAGTTATTGGCACAAAAGTTAATGACGTGGCTTCCATCAGCCACAGTGATATCTGCTTGCTGCGCAGACGTTATAATGCGCTCTTCTTTAAACAACCCTTCCGCCCGTGCGGTTTCCAGATCGTTGGTTAACTGCTGATAAAATTCTCCACGCATTGCGATTCTCCAGACAGGGCAAATTCCAGCACATATTACCCAAACTTATAGGTCGCGACGAGATGACGCGTTAACACTTCTGCAAAATTCAGGATAAATAACGTCCATCAATCTCACTTTTGGCGAATGGCTGAAGCCAACGCCGTGTAGTGATATGATAGAAGTATTCGTGTCTGAGATTGTCTCTGACTCCATAATTCGAAGGTTACAGTTATGATCATCGTTACCGGCGGCGCGGGCTTTATCGGCAGCAACATCGTTAAAGCCCTGAATGATAAAGGCATCACCGATATTCTGGTGGTGGACAACCTGAAAGACGGCACCAAGTTTGTGAACCTGGTGGATCTGGATATCGCGGACTATATGGATAAGGAAGACTTCCTGATCCAGATTATGGCTGGCGAAGAGTTCGGCGATGTCGAAGCGATTTTCCACGAAGGTGCGTGCTCTTCCACCACCGAGTGGGACGGCAAGTATATGATGGATAACAACTATCAATACTCCAAAGAGCTGCTGCACTACTGTCTGGAGCGCGAAATCCCGTTCCTGTATGCCTCTTCCGCAGCCACCTACGGCGGACGCACCTCCGACTTTATTGAATCCCGCGAGTACGAAAAACCGTTGAATGTCTACGGTTACTCAAAATTCCTGTTTGATGAATATGTTCGTCAAATCCTGCCAGAAGCGAACTCGCAGATTGTTGGCTTCCGCTATTTCAACGTTTATGGACCGCGTGAAGGCCATAAAGGCAGCATGGCGAGCGTCGCTTTCCATCTCAACACTCAGCTTAACAACGGTGAATCGCCGAAGCTGTTCGAAGGTAGCGAGAACTTCAAACGCGACTTCGTTTACGTAGGCGACGTGGCAGATGTAAACCTGTGGTTCCTGGAAAATGGCGTTTCCGGCATCTTCAACCTCGGTACTGGTCGTGCGGAATCCTTCCAGGCGGTAGCAGATGCTACGCTTGCTTATCACAAGAAAGGCCAAATCGAATACATTCCGTTCCCGGATAAACTGAAAGGCCGCTACCAGGCGTTCACGCAGGCAGATCTGACAAATCTGCGCGCGGCGGGTTACGACAAACCGTTCAAAACCGTTGCCGAAGGTGTAACGGAATACATGGCTTGGCTGAATCGCGACGCATAAGAGCTCTGCATGAAAATACTGGTGATCGGCCCGTCTTGGGTTGGCGACATGATGATGTCGCAAAGTCTCTATCGCACGCTCCAGGCGCGCTATCCCCAGGCGATAATCGACGTGATGGCACCGGCATGGTGCCGTCCATTATTATCGCGGATGCCGGAAGTTAACGAAGCTATTCCTATGCCTCTCGGTCACGGAGCGCTGGAAATCGGCGAACGCCGCAAACTGGGTCATAGTCTGCGTGAAAAGCGCTACGACCGCGCCTACGTCTTACCCAACTCCTTCAAATCCGCATTAGTGCCTTTCTTCGCGGGTATTCCTCATCGCACCGGCTGGCGCGGCGAGATGCGCTACGGTTTACTTAACGATGTACGCGTGCTCGATAAAGAAGCCTGGCCGCTAATGGTGGAACGCTATGTCGCGCTGGCCTATGACAAAGGCATTATGCGTACAGCACAAGATCTGCCGCAGCCATTGTTATGGCCGCAGTTGCAGGTGAGCGAAGGTGAAAAATCATATACCTGTAATCAATTTTCGCTTTCATCAGAACGTCCGATGATTGGCTTTTGCCCGGGTGCGGAGTTTGGTCCGGCAAAACGCTGGCCACACTACCACTATGCGGAGCTGGCAAAGCAGCTGATTGATGAAGGTTATCAGGTGGTTCTGTTTGGCTCGGCGAAAGATCATGAAGCGGGCAATGAGATTCTTGCCGCTTTGAATACCGAGCAGCAGGCATGGTGCCGGAACCTGGCGGGGGAAACACAGCTTGATCAAGCGGTTATCCTGATTGCAGCCTGTAAAGCCATTGTTACTAACGATTCTGGTCTGATGCACGTTGCGGCGGCGCTCAATCGTCCGCTGGTTGCCCTGTATGGTCCGAGTAGCCCGGACTTCACACCACCGCTATCCCATAAAGCGCGCGTGATCCGTCTGATTACCGGCTATCACAAAGTGCGTAAAGGTGACGCTGCGGAGGGTTATCACCAGAGCTTGATCGACATTACTCCCCAGCGCGTACTGGAAGAACTCAACGCGCTGTTGTTACAAGAGGAAGCCTGACGGATGCGGGTTTTGATCGTTAAAACATCGTCGATGGGCGATGTTCTCCATACGCTGCCCGCACTCACTGATGCCCAGCAGGCAATCCCAGGGATTAAGTTTGACTGGGTGGTGGAAGAAGGGTTCGCACAGATTCCTTCCTGGCACGCCGCCGTTGAGCGAGTTATTCCTGTGGCAATACGTCGCTGGCGTAAAGCCTGGTTCTCGGCCCCCATAAAAGCTGAACGCAAAGCGTTTCGTGAAGCGCTACAAGCAGAGAACTATGACGCAGTTATCGACGCTCAGGGGCTGGTAAAAAGCGCGGCGCTGGTGACGCGTCTGGCGCATGGCGTAAAGCATGGCATGGACTGGCAAACCGTTCGAGAACCGTTAGCCAGCCTGTTTTACAATCGTAAGCATCATATTGCAAAACAGCAGCACGCCGTAGAACGCACCCGCGAACTGTTTGCCAAAAGTTTGGGCTATAGCAAACCGCAAACCCAGGGTGATTATGCTATCGCACAACATTTCCTGACGAACCTGCCTACAGATGCTGGCGAATATGCCGTATTTCTTCATGCGACGACCCGTGATGATAAACACTGGCCGGAAGAACACTGGCGAGAATTGATTGGTTTACTGGCTGATTCAGGAATACGGATTAAACTTCCGTGGGGCGCGCCGCATGAGGAAGAACGGGCGAAACGACTGGCGGAAGGATTTGCTTATGTTGAAGTATTGCCGAAGATGAGTCTGGAAGGCGTTGCCCGCGTACTGGCCGGGGCTAAATTTGTAGTGTCGGTGGATACGGGGTTAAGCCATTTAACGGCGGCACTGGATAGACCGAATATCACGGTTTATGGACCAACCGATCCGGGATTAATTGGCGGATATGGGAAGAATCAGGTGGTTTGTAGGGCTCCGCTAATGAATTTAAATAATTTAGAAGCAGCGGCTGTTTATAAAAAAATCACATTAATTTAATAAATAGTAAGTGGGCATTATACCCACTTACTTAGTCAACGCTTTTATTATTGTGGTTCATTTTTACTCAAAAACGATATAGACAGGAAGAGGCACACAATCCACGATGCCGGTATTGGTTTAGCATGTGTAATGACATCACTAATGCCAAATAACATAATAGAAGCAGGGAAAACCAAGAGTATATATTTTTTCTCTCGTATACAGTAATAGATCATTGCAACATAGAACATAATAAGAACAAGAAGACCAATTTTTCCTTTCGTGGAAAGAGATTCCACAATTTCGTTATGCATATGTACATCAAGGAATAATAAAGCTCCACTATAAATATTATTTTCTGCACTTAATGCTTTTATCTTTTCAGCACGCTGCTCAAGAGATTGCCAATTAAAACCATCAGGACTTCCTTTAATTCCTGCATTAACCATTGCAAAACGTGCTCCGACCGAGGATTGACTGTTATTTTTTGTAGCATATGAAATAACATCAGCTTTTAATGAATTAATTCGCCTATCAATTTCCTTATTAAATATCAAACCACAAGCAAGTAGCAATATAAAAACACCACTCAATCCTTTAAATAAAAACACTTTTTGATCACGATGCTGAAGAAATAATATGACCATAATCATAAGTGGGAATGTGAAAATTGCCGCACGCGTTCCTGTCATCATTACTGCTGCAAAGCTTAAAGCAAAGTTAGCATAAAATAGAAACCATTTATATTTCGATTGCATTTTTATGAATACAATTGAAGAATATAAAGTTGTAAATGTAATCACATAAGCCGCAATAGTCGCTGCCCCCATCTGACCAATATTCCCATTCATGGCGGAGAGGGGAATGCGGTCTGCATGCAAATATATCCCTTGATAATATGCTCTACATAGCATGATTATTTGAACTAAGATAGCTGAAATAAAATGTAGTTTTTCATTTTGCCTGAATTTATTTTTACTTAGTAATAAAAATGTCAACGAGCTAAATACTAATAGTTTTCCAGACTCAAGGTAGCCTCGATAAGCATTTCTATATACTACATCTTCTGTTTTATAAAATTCATACCATATAAGGTTCATTGCACCCAAAAGAAGTAAACCAAGAATTAATATAATGACATTTTTATTATAATTGTGCTTTTTATTTACAATTAATAAGAAAAGAGAAAATGCACCTGTCGCATTAATTATTTTAGTGGTGATATTAAGATCAATTGGCACAAACAACAAACCGATTAAATACAATAAAAAAATAAAATTACAGCTATTATTTCGAAATTGCTCAATTTTTACTTCCACGTTAATATCTCACAACAAATTGAAATTAACAATCTCATTTCAAAAGAGAAAAAAAAGCCACCTTTATCCAGGAGCGTATAAACTTCATTCTTTTCTGAAGCCTTGTTCTAGGTTGTTTTTTTTCCGATGTTAATAGCCTTTCACTTTCAAGATGACTATTAAACTCATTTAAAATAGGATGTAATATTATTTCGTCTAAATAAAACTCTTTTATAATATTATGTTGATGCATTAACTTCCAGCTATCAGCTCGATAGGTGCCATAATCCTTTGTCAATTTGAGCAACTTTTGTGCCATATCTTTATTCATCAAATATGAACATGTACGACGAATTTTATTTTTATTGAAATTAACACGCCGAAAAGTACAAGTACTTACCTTAACTTTACTAAAAAGGCTTTGCCCCAATACCGGATAATCATGTAATCCTTTCTGTCCTCCAAGCAAATACAAATTATTATGTTTTAACTTGTCTTTTTCAGGAAGATTAAAATATTGCAGAAATTTTTTAAATTTCTCATTGACGATAACATCATCCTCGAGAATGACTGCCCATTCTATATTTTTATCTATCATATCCTTATATATAAGCTGATGACTTAATGTACAAGCAATTTCTCCATCAGTCATTTCTGCGCCGACACCACTTAATCTCATTTTATCAATAATTTCTTTATTTTGAGGGTCTTTAGCATCTATGGCATCAAAAAAATCAAAATTAATATTTAATCGATGAAAAACATCATTTATTTTATTTCTTCGCTCAATATCTCTTTTAAGTGAGACAATATAAATGGGCAAGTTCATTAAAAAATCTCTGGGTGATTAATCTTAATAATTATTTGGAAAAATGCTTACGCGCTATTTTCTTACTATAATAGAGCATGAAATAGTAAAATGAAGATGCAATATTACCATTTCTTTTCAAATGTCTGGATTTCACTTGATACTGCTTTTCATTCGTGGCTGGAATAAACGCCACATCATTCCAGCAAGAAGCCTGATAAGCCTCATTAAAATACTTCTGGCAGGGATAATTCGTCCAGTCGTTCCAGGGCTTCGTTACGCCAACATAATGAATCAGCTTAGTATCATCGGTAATGGTCTTTTTATAATCTTCATCGCTTTTATTTTTTAACTCATAGTCAATGCCATAAAAGCAATCATAATCGCCGCTAATAAAAATACAATGACCAAAGAACAGAATATTTAAAATATCCTGATCAAGGCATTTATACTTCGTATGCTGCGGGTCACTTGCCAGCATAGCAATGGCTTTATTCATAAAATCATTTTTCGCCCATGCTTCAAGCTGCAGATATACTACACCGGCGTTGAAATAATTACCTGGAAGTCCCTCTATAGCCAGACGCTTCGCTGGTTTTTCCTGCATAAAAGGCACATCTTTAATAACAGCTGCGAACTTATCGCCATCAAAATTAATATCAAGCAATCCAGCTAATGAGCCTTTACAGATGACATCAGCATCGATATATAACAGATTTTCAATAACTTCACTCAGATACTGGAACGCAACTAAACGGAAGAATGTTGCATAAGACCACTGTTTCAGGCTGGGGAAGATATCAATAAAGGCACTGGAGACTTTATAAATTCTTACTTCAACGTTAGCATTTTTGCTGGTAAAAGCGTTAACACGTTGTAGATAATCTTCATCAATGTAGTCGGTAAAGAGATGAAACTTAACCGCAAGGTCCGGGTTATGCATAATAACTGATTGCATAGATACTGCCGCACCAAATAAAAAGTTGCGGTCAATACCGTAAGCGATATTTAACACACGATCGGTGTTAGTAATTTTCCCAGAGACAGTGACTTCAGTAATACTCTCAGCTAATAAATCCATGTTGGTTCCGTTTTGACTGTGTGGTTTACGCTTTGCCTTTTAATTTTTTAATAAATTTGCGTAGTTTGGTTCTGTAGATTACTGAATAGTAGCCATAATCTTTTATTTCGTTGGCAATACCCAGGTGACGTTCCATGGCCAGACGATCACGAGCTTTACGCTCTGCCGTACAGCTTTTACCGGATAGGTCAATTATCCTGACACCATCTTTACTAACGATAAAGTTACCCCGGTGTGGGTCGCCCGATAGCATATTTAAGGCATGCAATTTTTCCATTGAAGCCTTAATTTCTGCTTTAACATTTTCTGGAATAATCGGCATATCATTGAGCTCTACGCCCTCGACATACTCGATAAGCATGATAAAAACACTGGCATAGTTGAAAAATTTACGCTCAGCCAGAAAATAAAAATCATTAGGAAAAGTAAGACCTGCACTTCTGACACGATCGGTTTCAACGATCAAATTCTGATAGTAGTCACCTTTTACAAAAGATTTAAAAAAACGTTCATTCCTTTTCGTTTTCGGAGCAAAGACTTTAAAAACATAGCGACCATATTTCGTATCAATCAACGATACTTTGGTATCATCAATATTACGTAATACTTTTACTGTTTTAAAATTATAGGCCAGTATTTCATCAAAGATTTCTTTATATTTATTATCATTATCTTTGTAATAAAATGAGAAGCCGCGATAACGTATACTTGTAATCATAAGAGTAATTTATTTCTTAAGCTTGTACTTAATTAATGAAGTTATGCCTTTTATATACTCACCATGGGCAAACAGATGCTTATATTGTTTCTGCATTTCTGCAACAGTCCGCGCCTCTTTAAGAGGATATTTCTTCCAGGGAGATTGTTCACGCGCGATATTAAAGTATGATGCAGACGGATATCCAGCCCAGCTATGCCATGGTTTAGTTATCCCTGTATAGTGAATCAACACTGTTTTATCGGTAATGGTTTGCTGATACTTTCGATGACTACGATCATAAAGTTCGTTTTTCAGGGTATAAATAGTATCAAAATCCTTCGCAAGGTAGATATTATTCATATTAAATGCGATATTCAACGCATCCTGATCTAAATATTTAAGAGAGCCATATTTAGTTTCCCCTCGTAAAAGTTTGAGTAAATACGGTGTCAAATTTGCTTCATGCCATTTTTTAAGATTGACATAGATAACGCCTGCATTGAAATAACGTCCATTCATTTCGGGAATGTTGAGGCGTTTTGCACATGCCGCCTGAGTACTATCATTGTCAGGAATGACCGCAGCAAACTCATCTTTAAATATAATTTCTGTGAGAGGTTTCAGGCTTCCTTTACAAACAACATCGGCATCCAGATACAGCAGTGTGGAAATACTTTCACTCAGATATTCAAAAGACAATACCCTGAAGTATGTCGCGTACGACCAAAACTGTGACGTCGGCAGATCAGCAAAGTATTTGGGGTCAATTAAATATACAATAATTGAGGTATTAAATTGTTTTGCTGTTTCATTAAATGACTTTAAATAATCATCATCCACATAATCAGTGAAAACATGAAAGACAAAATTAATATCTGAATTATTAATCAAAACGGAAGAAATTGAAACGCCAGCACCATACAAAAAATTCTTATCGATACCGTAGGAAACATTTAGCTCTGGGGCGTCTTCTTTTTTATTATCTGCTAAATACGAAAACCGTTCTTTTATAAATTCATTCATTTAACTTTTCTCAATTTCATTTTATTATCTTTAAATAAAAATAATAAATATAATTCATTATCCCGTTAATTGGTTTATTTTGTTTAAAATTATGCTTGGCGCAATAACGAGCATAGTTTGAGTTAACTGGCCGCATTAACGGTTCATTTTTCCAGGGCGATGCTTCTTTGGCTTTGATAAAAGGTTGCGCACTTGGATAACCGGCCCAGTAATGCCAGGGTTTTGTCGGGCCGACATAATGAATTAATACGGTTTCATCATTAATTGGACAAACAAATGATTTTTTTAATTCATAATTTAAACTAAATTGCGTATTGTATTTAGCATCAATGAATTTAACTTTCCCTAACAGGATAAGATTAAGGATATCTTGATCCATATAGGTTAAACGGGAAACGATGGCTTTATCAGCAAGCATCGACATCGCTTTAGCAGAAACGGACTCCTGCGCCCACGCTAGTGTATTAATTAACAGGACACCTGAATTAAAGTAACCCTTTTCAAGTTCATTACACTGCAGACTTTGACCCCGTAACGACCACCAGTTAGCATCGCGTTCAGTAACAACAGCAGCAACGTTATTGGCAAGATCCATTGTTATCAGCGGCTTTAAGTTTCCCTGACAGGCGATATCAGCATCCAGGTAAAGGATCTTATCTTGTTGATCAATAAAGTAATCTGCAATTACAAAACGGAAATACATGGCAATAGACCAATTTTTGGTCGTCGGTAATGCCTTAAGCCGTTCACAATTTACTAGATGGATCTGGATACAGGTACGATAGCTTTTCGCCAATTGGGCTAAACGCTGGATATCGGCTTCAGGGATAGCATCAATAAAAACGTGGAAAACAAAACTCACGTCGTTGTTATGTAACAAAACTGACGTGATTGAAACACCACAACCAAAAAGAAAGTTTTTATCAATGCCATAAGAAACATGGAATGATGATGCCACTGACGCCGCTGGCCTTTCATCGAAGATGATTGTCTTATTGATCATCTCTTGTGGATTAAAATAGTGGGCACTCATATTTCTCTCCGGAAATTACAACGATTTTCTAATCGTTCTTTCCCTGATTTTTGTGGCTTTTGCTTCTGCTTGCGACAGCAGCCCTTGTTCCTGCTTGATAATGTCTTTAAGCGGGGCGACAAAATACACTTTCATAAACCGCCAGATATCCCGCTGAGTCAGGCCAATATTCATCGAAGAAAAATAAAGTCCAATAAGATCTTTATCGCGCCAACGACGTGGAACGCGCGTGCGAAGCTGCGCCCGGTGCAGGTCAATTACTGAAATTTTTAACTCCTCTTCCTTACCGGAAAAAGGCAAGTGCAGCAGGAAATGACAGATATAACAGTCACGGTGGTTAATGCCCGCAGCATGCATATCGCGCACCATCGTCGCGACACGCTTAATAAGCATACGCTTTACGCGAACATCTGGTGGGTTAGTCGCCCAGTCAGCACAGTAAT
The DNA here is from genome assembly GCF_046487485.1 of Escherichia sp. WS1368. Lineage (NCBI taxonomy): Bacteria > Pseudomonadati > Pseudomonadota > Gammaproteobacteria > Enterobacterales > Enterobacteriaceae > Escherichia > Escherichia sp. WS1368. Next base: position 167,077 of record NZ_JBJQJI010000005.1, on the reverse strand, counting down.
CTTCCAGACTGATGGTTGGTGTCAGATCTTCGGTTATAATAAACGAGGTTCTGGTGAGCGGATTAATGCCTTTTTCGCCGAATGCCACCCCATACATAGTATCAACGCCGACATCCCGCAGTCGATGAATCGCATTCCATTCGCGGTCTGCGCCTAATACTGGCATCCGCAATGAGAGTAAATTTTTGATTATCTCTTTCAGGGTCGTGCCGCGATGCCATTTGAGAAAATAGCTTTTGCCCGCCATTTCAAAGCGCAGAGTGCGGCGAGTTTCCAGTTCACGAAATACCTCACCCTGCAAGGTTTTAACTTCCTCAAAAGGATCTTTACCGCGCCATAACGTGGCAAACGGCTCTTTAAGTTCAACCATCCAGACCACCCGTTATGATGTCCGCCGCTTTCTCTGGCAGACTGTATAAATCTTGTGTATCAGCATAATGTCGCGCATTTTCCGCCCAGGCCTGGCGCAATGAAGATTGCGTTAACGCTTTGCGTAAAATCTCATTCAATGTTTCCTGGCGGAATGGCTCAGCAATAGCCTCGCCGCAATTGGCGTCGACAATATAATGCGCATAGCCACAAACGGCTGTTGTTAGTACCGGTAATCCTGCAGTTATCGCTTCCAGCAGTACAATTCCCGCGGCTTCCTGGTAGGCAGGATGCAGTAATAAATCCGCCGCCGCCATTAATTCCGAGACATCGTTGCGCCCCGAGAAGAAGTGAACATTACTGCGCACGCCGCGTTTTTCTGCCAGCGCCTCAAATTTTCGCGGTTTATCCTGCCCAACAACATATAGCAATGTGTTGTGGCGCAGCGAATCCGGTAACGAAGCAAGTGCTTCAATGGAACGATCGACACCTTTACGCGTGAAGTCTGAACCAACCTGCAACAATAAATATTGTTGTTCGGTTATTCCATTCTTCTTACGGAAGATTTCACGGCTATTGGCTGGCTGCTGGCTATATTTACGATCAGGATAAATCCCCGGTGGCAGAATATGAAAACGCTCCACTTCAGTCTGATAATGTTTCTGGAAATCGGCGATTTGCTTATCTGTCAGCATCAGCAGCTGTGTCGGCTTGCCCTGTTCGAAGGTTGCCCGCTCAAAGGCGGCATAATGGCGATAACGTGACGTCAGGCGATAGAAAAAGCCTTTTTCCTGCGCTACTTTCTCGGCATAACAAACATCAGCGGCATAATAAACGTCCAGCCCCGGCATTTTGTTGAATCCAACGACTTTATCGACGGGATGTTCGCGTAAATGTTTTTGCACCCAGGCAAAATACTCCGCATTGCGCCCGTGATTGGTATGCGATTTAACCGGCACTTTGATCAGTTCAAATACATCAGGACATTCGCCTTCCCACGACTGGGTATAAACCCGAACATGATGACCTCGGGCGGCGACTGTCTGAGCAATACGCATAAAATCGCGCTGCAAACCGCCAAAGGGAAAATATTTATATAAACAAAAAGCAACGATCATAACGACGTACCTGTCGTGGAGGAGGGCAGTAATTTATCGACAGCAGCAATGACATCTGCCGCCGGAATAACCGAAAGATACATCTCATTTCGGTCACGCTGATCGCGCGTTGGCATTTCCCGGTAATCTCCCGCCCAGAATTGAATCATGTTATTTGACCAGGGACGCCAGAAAATATGGTCTGTCGCACCAAACAGCGATATCAGCGGCGTATTAACTGCTGCGGCAATATGCGCCGGTGCGGAATCAACGCCAATAAACAGCTGCGCATGATCGATTAACGCACCAAGTTCCGGGAAGGTCACCTTTCCGGCCAGCGCCGTTACTGGTGGCGTCTGGCATCCTTGCGCAATTTCATTGACGCAGACCAGATCGTCTTTATCTGGGCCGGACGTCAGAACGACTTCATAACCACGAGCATGTAAGGCATCAATCACAGCGGAAAACTTGGCGTTGTCCCAGCATTTGAAGATTTGCCGCGCCGTAGGTTGGATAACCACATAATTTTGTCCAACACCAGCGTGATCAAGTTCGCGACGCATACGTTTCCAGCTTGCAGGCGGGTAACTCATGGTTGTCTGCTTCACCAACGAATCAAGTCCCAATGGTGTCAGCACGGATAAGTTACTTTCCACCACATTTCCACCCTGCAACGGCACCAAATGGGTGAAACTTTTACGCCAAAAAGCAGACTGCCGATGATGATAATCCTGGGAAATTTTCACACGGGCATTTAATAAGCGAACCAGTATAGCAACCATCCATTGATCGGTAAGATTGACGATAAGGTCATACTTATTGGCACGTAATACCTTGATGAGATGAAAAAAGTTGGCGATTTTTTCTGAGGCTTTTGCTTTTTTATTTTTTATGCCGTAGAGCGCGTTAATCTCTGGATTTTCAGACAGGATCGGGATGGTGTCCTGATAAAGCAGCACATCGATTTTTGCGTCAGGGTAATTTTTTTTCAGCGAACTAATGACGGGAGTAGTTAATAACATATCCCCATGAAAACGCATCTTAATGAGCAAAATTCTTCGAAATGGCTTATCCACAAGTAACTCTTTTTGTTGAGATTATCCGATTAAGGTGAAGCAGAAAAAGCACGCTACCGCCCCAGGCTCAACAGCTACCTGAATACTGATACCGCACTGATATTGACGCGCTAGTGTATCACTTCTTTCGCGGCAATCCGACCCGAATGATTTTTAAGCACATTGTTGATTTTCAATAAAGAAATCAATCAAATAAAATCATTAGCAACCATATTCTTTCACTGTTGCTCTGCGATTCCTTCCTGCACGTACTGCAGAAATCAATGAATCGCATAAAAATACAAAAAAAGTATAGATGTTCAGCAAGAATTGGCGGGTAAATTGCTATTTAAGTCAAAAACGGGAAAAGTAATGGTAAAGCCACAGCTAAATACATAGAATCCCCAGCACATCCATAAGTCAGCTATTTACTATGCTCGAATTGCTTTACACCGCCCTTCTCTACCTTATTCAGCCGCTGATCTGGATACGGCTCTGGGTGCGCGGACGTAAGGCTCCGGCCTATCGAAAACGCTGGGGTGAACGTTACGGTTTTTACCGCCATCCGCTAAAACCAGGCGGCATTATGCTGCACTCCGTCTCCGTCGGTGAAACTCTGGCGGCAATCCCGTTGGTGCGCGCGCTGCGTCATCGTTATCCTGATTTACCGATTACCGTTACAACCATGACGCCAACCGGTTCGGAGCGCGTACAATCGGCTTTCGGGAAGGATGTTCAGCACGTTTATCTGCCGTATGACCTGCCCGATGCACTTAATCGTTTCCTGAATAAAGTCGACCCTAAACTGGTGTTGATTATGGAAACCGAACTATGGCCTAACCTGATTGCGGCGCTACATAAACGTAAAATTCCGCTGGTGATCGCTAACGCGCGACTCTCTGCCCGCTCGGCCGCAGGTTACGCCAAACTGGGTAAATTCGTCCGCCGCTTGCTGCGTCGTATTACACTGATTGCTGCGCAAAATGAAGAAGATGGCGCGCGTTTTGTGGCGCTGGGCGCAAAAAATAATCAGGTGACCGTTACCGGTAGCCTGAAATTTGATATTTCTGTAACGCCGCAACTGGCTGCTAAAGCCGTGACGCTGCGCCGCCAGTGGGCACCACACCGCCCGGTATGGATTGCCACCAGCACTCACGAAGGCGAAGAGAGTGTGGTGATCGCCGCACATCAGGCATTGTTACAGCAATTCCCTAATTTATTGCTCATCCTGGTACCCCGTCATCCGGAACGCTTCCCGGATGCGATTAACCTTGTCCGCCAGGCTGGACTAAGCTATATCACACGCTCTTCAGGGGAAGTCCCTTCCACCAGCACGCAGGTTGTGGTTGGCGATACGATGGGCGAGCTGATGTTACTGTACGGCATTGCCGATCTCGCCTTTGTTGGCGGTTCACTGGTTGAACGTGGTGGGCATAATCCGCTGGAAGCTGCCGCACACGCTATTCCGGTATTGATGGGGCCGCATACTTTTAACTTTAAAGACATTTGCGCGCGGCTGGAACAGGCAAGCGGGCTGATTACCGTTACCGATGCCACTACGCTTGCAAAAGAGGTTTCCTCTTTACTCACCGATGCCGATTACCGTAGTTTCTATGGCCGTCATGCCGTTGAAGTACTGTATCAAAACCAGGGCGCGCTACAGCGCCTGCTTCAACTGCTGGAACCTTACCTGCCACCGAAAACGCATTGAGGTTGTTATGCAAAAACGGGCGATTTATCCGGGTACTTTCGATCCCATTACCAATGGTCATATCGATATCGTGACGCGCGCCACGCAAATGTTCGATCACGTTATTCTGGCGATTGCCGCCAGCCCCAGTAAAAAACCGATGTTTACTCTGGAAGAGCGTGTGGCGCTGGCACAGCAGGCAACCGCGCATCTGGGGAACGTGGAAGTGGTCGGGTTTAGTGATTTGATGGCGAACTTCGCCCGTAATCAACACGCTACGGTGCTGATTCGTGGCCTGCGTGCGGTGGCGGATTTTGAATATGAAATGCAGCTGGCGCATATGAATCGCCACTTAATGCCGGAACTGGAAAGTGTGTTTCTGATGCCGTCGAAAGAGTGGTCGTTTATCTCTTCATCGTTGGTGAAAGAGGTGGCGCGCCATCAGGGCGATGTCACCCATTTCCTGCCGGAGAATGTCCATCAGGCGCTGATGGCGAAGTTAGCGTAGCGTTTATGCCGGATGGTATGCCATCCGGCGCGCATCAATTACTTCTGGCACTGCCGACAATAAAACGTTGCCCGCTGCGCATGTTTAGTCGCCACAATCGGCGTACCGCACACACGACACGGCTCGCCTTTTCGCCCGTAAACCTGCAATTCTTGAGCGAAATAGCCCGGTTTACCGTCGCTTTGCAGAAAATCTTTCAGCGTTGTACCGCCCTGCTCAATCGAACGCAGCAACACCGCTTTAATCACCCGAGCCAGCAATTCACACTCTGCCAGCGACAGTGATGACGCCAGCCGATCCGGATGGATCCCCGCCGCAAACAGAGATTCGCTGGCATAGATATTCCCTACCCCTACCACCAGCTTGTTATCCATCAGCCACGGTTTAATCGCCGTTTTTTTCTTCTCGCACTTCTGATGCAGGTACTCACCGTTGAAATCGTCGCTAAGCGGCTCCGGTCCAAGATGGGCCAGCACGTTGTGCCCTTCCAGCTCTTTGGTCCACAGCCAGGCACCAAAGCGGCGCGGATCGGTGTAGCGCAGCACTTTACCGTTGCTCATCACCAAATCAACATGGTCATGCTTTTCAGGGGGAAGTTCTTCTGGAAGGATGCGCAGGCTGCCAGACATCCCCAAATGAATGATAATCCAGCCCTCAGGCAGCTCCAGCAGCAGATATTTAGCCCGCCGCTGCACGCTAAGCACTGGTTGGTCGCTTAAACGGTAGATCTCTTCTGAAACCGGCCAGCGCAAGCGTCCGTTGCGCACCACCGCATGAAGAATGGTTGCACCAACGAGATGCGGTTCTATGCCGCGACGGCTGGTTTCAACTTCGGGTAATTCAGGCATAGCATCTCCAGGAATGAACAGATGCAGTCAATATGGGGGCAAGCAGATAACAAAAAACCCCGCCGGAGCGAGGTTTTTTGTTACATCAAAGCGGAAATTATTTGATTTTCGCTTCTTTGTAGATCACGTGCTGGCGAACAACTGGATCGAATTTTTTCAGTTCCAGTTTTTCCGGCTTAGTACGTTTGTTCTTCGTAGTGGTATAGAAGTGACCAGTACCAGCAGAAGAAACCAGCTTGATTTTCTCACGAATACCTTTAGCCATGATTTATTTCCTCTAAGTACTTAGTACTTTTCGCCACGGGCACGCAGTTCAGCCAGAACTGTATCGATGCCTTTTTTATCGATTACACGCATACCTTTAGCAGATACGCGCAGGGTGACAAAACGCTTCTCGCTCTCAACCCAGAAACGGTGAGAGTGCAGGTTCGGCAGGAAACGGCGTTTAGTCGCGTTCAGTGCGTGGGAACGGTTGTTACCGGTCACCGGACGCTTGCCAGTAACTTGGCAGACTCGGGACATGTCTATTCTCCAAAAATCAAATTAGCTCGAGCTTCGTATGGGGTATTGGCGCCTCGTCAGGCTTTACAGCCCGGTCATCGCAGTTCTATGTGAACTCTCGATTGCCAGGCCCAAATGCCAAACCCGAGATTCTCAAAGGTGGCGTAGTATACGCTGACTCAGCGATGTGCTCAAGTCCCGAACAGACAAAGATCCCGAAGGATCGCGCATAGCGGGTTAAATCCAGCCGCGTTCGGCAAAAGAAACATACTCTCCACGCCCAATCACGATATGGTCGAGCACGCGTAAATCCATGAACTGACAACTCTTTATTATCCGTTCAGTAATGAGTTTATCCGCTTTACTGGGTTCAGCACAACCCGAAGGGTGATTATGTGCAAGGATCAGCGCCGAGGCATTTATTTTTATCGCTTCGCGGATAATTTCCCGAGGATGGACTTCAACATGGTTTAGCGTGCCGGAAAAAAGACGGCTATGCGTTATAACCCGGTGTTGTGAGTCGAGAAAGATCACCATAAAGATCTCCCGCTCCTCCCCCGTGAGCTGGCTTTGTAAAAATTCCCGCGTCATCTCCGGGCTGAGTAAAGGGCTTTCTTCACGCATCCGCACGTTGTAGTAACGCCGCGCTAGTTCAGCAATCCCCTTTAACTGGGCAAATTTCGCCACGCCAATTCCATGAACACCACTAAATTGTTCATATTCAGAGGTTAACAAGCCATAAAGAGAGCCGAAATTCTCCAGCATCTCTTTTGCCAGGGTTAATACATCTTTACCGCGCGTTCCGGTACGCAGAAATAGCGCCAGCAGCTCGACATCCGTTAAGGCGCTAATACCAAACTTCAGCATTTTTTCGCGCGGCATCAACAGCTGTGCATTGTTTTTCACCTTCACCTCCTTTGTGGTGCTCGCATCCTGTCATAGCCGTTCCGTTAAATCGACGGCCAGTTTTCAATCCTGGAAAACGCCTCGCAAAGTGATTCTCAGGTGAAGGCACGACAACAAAAGTATTGTGATAAAATCGCCAACTTCTGGTGTCACCCAACAGGAAAAATCATCATGAGCCTGGCCGGTAAAAAAATCGTTCTCGGCGTCAGCGGCGGTATTGCTGCCTATAAAACCCCTGAACTGGTGCGTCGTTTGCGCGAGCGCGGGGCCGACGTCCGCGTAGCCATGACCGAAGCGGCAAAAGCCTTTATCACCCCACTTAGCTTGCAGGCGGTTTCTGGTTATCCCGTTTCCGACAGTCTGCTGGACCCAGCAGCCGAAGCCGCTATGGGCCATATTGAGCTGGGTAAATGGGCTGATTTAGTGATTCTCGCCCCTGCCACGGCAGATTTGATTGCCCGTGTTGCTGCCGGAATGGCGAATGACCTGGTATCGACGATTTGTCTGGCTACACCTGCGCCTGTAGCCGTGCTCCCCGCCATGAACCAGCAGATGTACCGTGCCGCTGCCACGCAGCATAATTTAGAGGTGCTTGCTTCCCGTGGTTTGCTCATCTGGGGGCCAGACAGTGGCAGTCAGGCTTGTGGTGATATCGGTCCTGGGCGAATGCTCGATCCGTTAACCATTGTGGATATGGCGGTGGCGCATTTTTCGCCCGTCAACGACCTGAAACATCTGAACATTATGATTACCGCCGGCCCGACGCGTGAACCGCTCGATCCCGTGCGTTATATCTCTAATCACAGCTCCGGCAAGATGGGTTTTGCTATCGCCGCCGCCGCTGCCCGTCGTGGCGCGAACGTCACGCTGGTATCAGGTCCGGTTTCACTACCGACGCCACCGTTTGTTAAACGTGTTGATGTGATGACTGCGCTGGAAATGGAAGCGGCCGTGAATGCTTCTGTACAGCAGCAAAATATTTTTATCGGTTGCGCCGCCGTGGCGGATTATCGCGCAGCTACCGTGGCCCCAGAGAAAATCAAAAAGCAGGCCACGCAGGGTGATGAATTAACAATAAAAATGGTTAAAAACCCCGATATCGTCGCAGGCGTTGCCGCACTAAAAGACCATCGACCCTACGTCGTTGGATTTGCCGCCGAAACAAATAATGTGGAAGAATACGCCCGGCAAAAACGTATCCGTAAAAACCTTGATCTGATCTGCGCGAACGATGTTTCCCAGCCAACTCAAGGATTTAACAGCGACAACAACGCATTACACCTTTTCTGGCAGGACGGAGATAAAGTCTTACCGCTTGAGCGCAAAGAGCTCCTTGGCCAATTATTACTCGACGAGATCGTGACCCGTTATGATGAAAAAAATCGACGTTAAGATTCTGGACCCGCGCGTTGGGAAGGAATTTCCGCTCCCGACTTATGCCACCTCTGGCTCTGCCGGACTTGACCTGCGTGCCTGTCTCGACGACGCCGTAGAACTGGCTCCGGGTGACACTACGCTGGTTCCGACCGGGCTGGCGATTCATATTGCCGATCCTTCACTGGCGGCAATGATGCTGCCGCGCTCCGGATTGGGACATAAGCACGGTATCGTGCTTGGTAACCTGGTAGGATTGATCGATTCTGACTATCAGGGCCAGTTGATGATTTCCGTGTGGAACCGTGGTCAGGACAGCTTCACCATTCAACCTGGCGAACGCATCGCCCAGATGATTTTTGTTCCGGTAGTACAGGCTGAATTTAATCTGGTGGAAGATTTCGACGCCACCGACCGCGGTGAAGGCGGCTTTGGTCACTCTGGTCGTCAGTAACACATACGCATCCGAATAACGTCATAACATAGCCGCAAACATTTCGTTTGCGGTCATAGCGTGGGTGCCGCCTGGCAAGTGCTTATTTTCAGGGGTATTTTGTAACATGGCAGAAAAACAAACTGCGAAAAGGAACCGTCGCGAGGAAATACTTCAGTCTCTGGCGCTGATGCTGGAATCCAGCGATGGAAGCCAACGTATCACGACGGCAAAACTGGCCGCCTCTGTCGGCGTTTCCGAAGCGGCACTGTATCGCCACTTCCCCAGTAAGACCCGCATGTTCGATAGCCTGATTGAGTTTATCGAAGATAGCCTGATTACTCGCATCAATCTGATTCTGAAAGATGAGAAGGACACCACAGCGCGCCTGCGTCTGATTGTGTTGCTGCTTCTCGGTTTTGGTGAGCGTAATCCTGGCCTGACCCGCATCCTCACTGGTCATGCACTAATGTTTGAACAGGATCGCCTGCAAGGGCGCATCAACCAGCTGTTCGAGCGTATTGAAGCGCAGTTGCGTCAGGTATTGCGCGAAAAGAGAATGCGTGAGGGTGAAGGTTACACCACCGATGAAACCCTGCTGGCAAGCCAGATCCTGGCCTTCTGTGAAGGTATGCTGTCACGCTTTGTCCGCAGCGAGTTTAAATACCGCCCGACGGATGATTTTGACGCCCGCTGGCCGCTAATTGCCGCACAGTTGCAGTAATATGACGCCGGATGACTTTTCATCCGGCGAGTTTCTTTAAACGCCGAACTCTTCGCGATAGGCCTTAACCGCCGCCAGATGTTCCGCCATTTCCGGCTTCTCTTCCAGGTAAGCAATCAGGTCTTTCAGGGTGATGATAGAGATCACTTTGCAGTTGTAATCACGCTCAACTTCCTGAATTGCCGAAATCTCGCCGCGCCCCCGTTCCTGACGATCGAGCGAAATCAATACGCCAGCAAGCGTCGCGCCATTGGCCTGAATAATTTCCATCGACTCGCGGATCGCCGTTCCGGCGGTGATCACATCATCCACCAGCATTACGCGTCCTTGTAACGCGCTACCGACCAGATTGCCGCCTTCACCGTGGTCTTTTGCTTCTTTGCGGTTAAAGCAGTACGGCAGGTCCAGGTCATGATGCTCCGCCAGCGCCACGGCAGTTGTGGTGGCAATCGGGATCCCTTTGTAAGCAGGGCCAAACAGCAGATCGAACTCAATGCCGGAATCCACCAATGCTTCAGCGTAAAAACGGCCTAACAGTGCCAGATCGCGCCCGGTATTAAACAGCCCGGCGTTGAAGAAATAGGGGCTTTTGCGCCCGGATTTCAGCGTAAACTCGCCAAACTTTAACACCTGCTTGCTAAGCGCAAATTCAATAAACTGGCGCTGATATGGTTTCATGCCTTCGCTCCTCATCTTACTTTTCTACAGACAAAAAAAAGGCGACTCATCAGTCGCCTTAAAAATCAGTTTGCCAGCGCCGCCTTCTGCGTCGCTACAATGGATTCGATTCCCCCTCGGGCCAGCGCCAACAAGGTGAGAAGCTCTTCATGGGTGAACGGCTCGCCTTCTGCCGTCCCCTGCACTTCAATGATGCGCCCGTCTTCAGTCATCACCACGTTCATGTCCGTTTCAGCGGCAGAGTCTTCAACGTATTCCAGATCGCAAACCGCTTCGCCGTTCACAATCCCGACAGAAACTGCGGCTACCATCCCTTTCATCGGGTTGGTTTTCAGCTTGCCGTTTTCCACCAGCTTCTGTAGCGCATCTGCCAGCGCCACGCAGGCACCCGTAATCGAAGCGGTACGCGTGCCACCATCAGCCTGAAGCACGTCGCAGTCCAGCGTAATAGTGAACTCACCCAGCGCTTTCAAATCTACTGCCGCACGAAGAGCACGGGCGATCAGACGCTGGATTTCCATGGTGCGTCCACCCTGCTTACCTTTCGCCGCTTCACGCGCGTTACGGGTGTGGGTAGAACGTGGCAGCATGCCGTACTCTGCGGTGATCCAGCCCTGGCCCTGACCTTTCAGGAAGCGCGGCACGCCTTCTTCAATAGAGGCGGTACACAATACTTTGGTATCGCCAAATTCGACCAGCACCGAGCCTTCTGCATGTTTTGTATAGTTACGAGTCAGGGTAACGGGACGCACCTGATTATTGCTACGGCCTGCTGGACGCATATTGAAATCTCCGGCTTGAAACAAATGTGGCTGCGCATTATACGGACTTCCGGCGGTTATTCCTATCCTGACAAGGCATCGATGGCTATAATCCTTCCACCTCTCCTTTTATAAACAGGAACGTCTATGATCCGCAGTATGACCGCCTACGCCCGGCGTGAAATCAAGGGTGAATGGGGGAGCGCAACCTGGGAAATGCGCTCGGTAAACCAGCGTTATCTGGAAACTTACTTTCGTCTGCCGGAGCAGTTCCGTAGCCTTGAACCTGTCGTTCGCGAGCGTATTCGTTCTCGCCTGACGCGCGGTAAAGTGGAATGTACCCTGCGCTATGAACCAGATGTTAGCGCACAAGGTGAGCTGATCCTCAACGAAAAACTGGCTAAACAGCTGGTAACTGCCGCGAACTGGGTAAAAATGCAGAGTGACGAAGGGGAAATCAACCCGGTTGATATTCTACGCTGGCCGGGCGTGATGGCAGCCCAGGAGCAGGATCTCGACGCGATTGCCGCTGAAATTCTCGCGGCGTTGGATGGTACGCTGGACGACTTTATCGTCGCGCGCGAAACCGAAGGTCAGGCGCTGAAAGCATTGATCGAGCAGCGTCTGGAAGGCGTCACCGCCGAAGTGGTCAAAGTCCGCGCCCATATGCCGGAAATCCTGCAATGGCAGCGTGAGCGTCTGGTCGCGAAGCTGGAAGATGCTCAGGTTCAGTTGGAAAACAACCGTCTGGAGCAGGAGTTGGTTCTGCTGGCACAACGAATTGACGTTGCCGAAGAACTGGACCGCCTAGAAGCGCATGTCAAAGAGACCTACAACATTCTGAAGAAAAAAGAAGCCGTTGGTCGTCGTCTGGACTTTATGATGCAGGAATTCAACCGCGAGTCGAACACTCTTGCGTCGAAGTCTATCAATGCCGAAGTGACAAACTCCGCGATTGAGCTGAAAGTGTTGATTGAGCAGATGCGCGAGCAGATCCAGAATATCGAGTAACTCGTAACGCCAATTCTTACTTTTCCGCCTTCACAAATGCCGCCACTAAAACAGAGCGGCATTTTTCTTCCCCGCAACATTCAATTCTGTTTTGCGTGCCTGCTCCAGATTTTGCGATGTTTTTTTGCCCAGCGCAGTGAGAACGTGAGATACTCACAACTGTATATAAACACAGTTGTAGACTTACTTTCCTTGCAATCGATATCACATGGAGTGGGCAATGAACGAACATCATCAACCTTTTGAAGAGATAAAGCTGATTAATGCAAACGGAGCAGAACAATGGTCAGCAAGACAACTTGGGAAACTACTGGGTTATTCAGAGTATCGTCACTTTATACCTGTATTAACGCGCGCCAAAGAAGCTTGTCTGAATAGTGGTCACACAATTGATGACCATTTCGAGGAGATCCTCGATATGGTCAAAATTGGCTCAAATGCCAAAAGAGCATTAAAAGACATCGTACTCTCCCGCTATGCCTGTTACCTGGTAGTACAAAACGGCGACCCTGCGAAACCGGTTATTGCGGCAGGGCAAACTTATTTTGCTATCCAGACCCGACGACAGGAGCTGGCTGACGATGAAGCTTTCAGGCAACTTCGTGAAGACGAAAAGCGTCTTTTTCTGAGAAATGAGTTGAAAGAACATAACAAACAATTAGTTGAGGCAGCGCAGCAAGCTGGGGTAGCGACAGCTATCGATTTCGCCATATTTCAGAATCATGGTTACCGGGGGCTGTATGGTGGATTAGATCAGAAAGCCATCCATCAGCGGAAGGGGCTGAAAAAGAGTCAGAAGATCCTGGATCATATGGGTTCAACAGAACTGGCGGCTAATCTCTTTCGAGCTACCCAAACAGAAGAAAAACTCAAGCGGGATGGCGTGAATTCAAAACAGCAAGCTAACACCACACACTTTGACGTGGGTCGCAAGGTGAGGCAAACCATTCAGGAACTTGGCGGAACCATGCCTGAGGAGTTGCCGACCCCGCAGATCAGCATCAAGCAGTTGGAAAACAGTGTAAAAATTACAGAGAAAAAATAGCCGAAACTAAAAACTCTTTTTGTTGATTGAGATACCCGATGCGTAAGCCAAAGTCCATGTGCGGTGAACACAATGGCTAACATTGCACCTTTCTTTTCCACCCCTCAGTTTTAACCTACTTTTTCTTATGTATTTTCTCAGACAAGAAGTCAGAAGAATGCATCTACGCTACAGAAAACAACGATTTCACATAACTAAAAATTATCAATTTCCTCTCACCTTAAAAAATCTCAATCGTGACAATGCGTACAAATCGCTACCCTGCCAGACAGATTTTTAGGGAGATAACCATGCTGTTACACATTTTGTATTTGGTTGGCATTACTGCCGAAGCCATGACGGGGGCGCTGGCGGCCGGACGACGGCGCATGGATACATTTGGCGTAATTATTATTGCGACCGCCACGGCAATTGGCGGAGGGTCAGTGCGCGATATTCTGCTGGGCCACTATCCGCTCGGCTGGGTCAAACACCCGGAATATGTGATTATTGTCGCTACCGCCGCAGTACTCACCACTATCGTTGCTCCTGTAATGCCTTACCTGCGCAAAGTGTTTCTGGTGCTCGATGCGCTCGGACTGGTGGTCTTTTCTATCATTGGCGCACAGGTTGCACTGGATATGGGACACGGCCCGATCATTGCCGTTGTCGCAGCTGTGACGACCGGCGTATTTGGCGGCGTTTTGCGCGATATGTTCTGTAAACGCATCCCGCTGGTATTCCAGAAAGAATTGTATGCCGGTGTCTCATTTGCCTCCGCCGTGCTGTACATCGCGCTGCAACACTATGTTTCTAATCATGATGTGGTAATTATCTCCACCCTGGTATTCGGCTTTTTTGCCCGTTTACTGGCGCTACGCCTTAAGCTGGGATTACCGGTCTTTTACTACAGCCACGAAGGACACTAAGGTTCAAAACCTGTGATCTGCTGGGCAGCCAGCCAACTGCCCAGCTTCTTGATTTGCGCATTTTCCTTCCATTCAATAACCTGTCTGGCGCGCCCCGATCCAGTCCCCGGCAGCTGCTGCCAGAACTGCTCCGTGCTCAATAAAAGTTGCGACCAGGACCGTTCATCACTGGCATTAAGCGCCACCCGGGTTAGCGGTATTCCCATTGCCATCACCCAGCGAGTAAAAGGCTGCTTACGAGCCAGATTAAACTGATGCCATAACTGCGCACTTTTACTTTTCGCGATCCCCGGCGTGTTCTGTAATTGCTCTGGCGTTAATAAAAGCCAGGAAAAGATATGCTCAAAGCGATGAGTCTGATGCAGCGCGCGCCAGCCGGCCTCACCAATGCCATCCAGCCCAAGAACCTGTTTTGACCCCAGCCAGACTAAGCGTGAAATGAACTGTTCCTGACAAACATCAGAAGCAAAGTAGCAGGTCAACGAGTTAAAGCGGTTTTCTGGCGGTGTCGGTTTTGTGCGTTCTGCACCGCGCCACACCACATCATCAATGCGAGGAATACCCTGACCGGCAAGGCTGACGAGGATCTGATCACCAGGCGCAATATCCCACTCCTGCCAGCGCCTGACGGAACCAATATTCACCCGCTGGACTTTTTTATCATCAAGCATGACAGGTGCGAGTGACGCAACCACCGATATTTTACCGCTCTTACCCACCGCAAACTGAATCGCCTTCACTTCGGCAACCTGAGCTACCGGTTGATATTTCCAGGCCACCAACCATTCTGCCTGGCCTGGTAGCCAATAGCGGGATTCGGGTTCTTTCGCCGCTCGCACAACCACGCCATCGGTGACGAAGGGTAATTTCGCTTTCCACCACGCATTGCGTACGCGCGCAACTTCATCAGCATTTTTCACCGCACGGGTATACGTCTGCGTTAGAGTAAAACCAGCGGTAGTCAGCTCTTTTAAACGATCGGTCATTAACTGCGGTCCATCCGGCCATGCCCAGACAAAAACGCCCAGAGAATTCAGCGTGTCGCTATCGTCCTGGCGCATCATCAGACCAGCAACTTTTGCGCGGGCATTTATTCCCCCCATTTGTTGTTGGATATGCCCCTCGCGTTTGAGAAATATTTCCCCCTGAAGCGTACTGTTGGCTAAAGGCCCGCTAGCGGTTTGCGGCACAGCGGAAATTAAGCGAACTTTCTGCGTCCAGTCCTCGCCTTTCAGGCCATTGCCGCGACTGATTGCTTTGTTCAGTTTCCCGTCCCGATAAACCAGGGTTACCGCAACGCCATCAACTTTTGGCTGCACCCAAAGATCGCTACGTTCGCGCATCCACAGACTTAATGCGATTTTATCCGCCATTTTGCGTACACCCGTATGGGCAACCGGATGTATAACCGCACCGTTTAAAGGCGGCATCATCACATCGCGGGTCTCGTTCCCAAAACAGCGTTGCCATTGCGTAAGACGGGCGCTTAACTGATCGTAAATACCGTCTTCCACCTCACTTTTCCCTTCTTTCCAGTAGTCATCGTCCCACTGTTTTATTTGCTGTTGCAGGCGGGAAATTTCTTCCTGTGCTCTGGCTGGCGACCAGGCCGGACAGACTGCCCACGCCGATGATTGCCAGCACAAGATACTTATTAATATCGCCATCCATACTTTCATCATCACCTCCGCTGTAGATAGTCAGGCAGATATACAACGTGATGAAAGCAAAGCCGAGTGGCAAAAACGGAGTCTGCGAGGACGCTTCCTGAGAATCGTCTTTATTGCAGTGAATGACAGGCAAATGCGGAAGCAGCTACGCAAAACGCAACAACTTTGCGCAAAAAGTGTGAGCAAGGGCTACGTCACATGCCCGCGCCGTGTATAATAAGCTCGTATGTAGGCTTTATTTCGCTAATCACATACGAAAGATACTCATGGCTCAAGGCACGCTTTATATTGTTTCTGCCCCCAGTGGCGCGGGTAAATCCAGCCTGATTCAGGCTTTATTAAAAACCCAACCGTTGTATGACACCCAGGTTTCTGTTTCACACACCACACGCCAACCGCGTCCTGGTGAAGTCCACGGTGAACATTATTTCTTTGTTAATCATGATGAATTTAAAGAAATGATTAGCAGAGATGCGTTCCTCGAACACGCAGAAGTTTTTGGTAATTACTATGGCACTTCGCGTGAGGCCATTGAGCAAGTCCTGGCGACCGGTGTCGATGTTTTTCTCGATATCGACTGGCAGGGTGCGCAGCAAATTCGCCAGAAGATGCCGCACGCGCGGAGTATCTTTATTTTACCGCCGTCCAAAATTGAACTGGACCGCCGTCTACGCGGTCGCGGTCAGGACAGCGAAGAGGTCATTGCAAAGCGTATGGCGCAAGCTGTTGCAGAAATGAGCCATTACGCCGAATATGATTACCTGATTGTGAATGATGACTTCGATACCGCGTTGACCGATTTGAAGACCATTATTCGCGCCGAACGTCTGCGCATGAGCCGCCAAAAGCAGCGTCATGACGCTTTAATCAGCAAATTGTTGGCAGACTGAACCTGATTTCAGTATCATGCCCAGTCATTTCTTCACCTGTGGAGCTTTTTAAGTATGGCACGCGTAACTGTTCAGGACGCTGTAGAGAAAATTGGTAACCGTTTTGACCTGGTACTGGTCGCCGCGCGTCGCGCTCGTCAGATGCAGGTAGGCGGAAAGGATCCGCTGGTACCGGAAGAAAACGATAAAACCACTGTAATCGCGCTGCGCGAAATCGAAGAAGGTCTGATCAACAACCAGATCCTCGACGTTCGCGAACGCCAGGAACAGCAAGAGCAGGAAGCCGCTGAATTACAAGCCGTTACCGCTATTGCTGAAGGTCGTCGTTAATCACAAAGCGGGTCGCCCTTGTATCTGTTTGAAAGCCTGAATCAACTGATTCAAACCTACCTGCCGGAAGACCAAATCAAGCGTCTGCGGCAGGCGTATCTCGTTGCACGTGATGCTCACGAGGGGCAAACACGTTCAAGCGGTGAACCCTATATCACGCACCCGGTAGCGGTTGCCTGCATTCTGGCCGAGATGAAACTCGACTATGAAACGCTAATGGCGGCGCTGCTGCATGACGTGATTGAAGATACACCCGCCACCTATCAGGATATGGAACAGCTTTTTGGTAAAAGCGTCGCCGAGCTGGTAGAGGGGGTGTCGAAACTTGATAAGCTCAAGTTCCGCGATAAGAAAGAGGCGCAGGCCGAAAACTTTCGCAAGATGATTATGGCGATGGTGCAGGATATCCGCGTCATTCTCATCAAACTTGCCGACCGTACCCACAACATGCGCACGCTGGGCTCACTTCGCCCGGACAAACGTCGCCGCATCGCCCGTGAAACACTCGAAATTTACAGCCCGCTGGCGCACCGTTTAGGTATCCACCACATTAAAACCGAACTCGAAGAGCTGGGTTTTGAGGCGCTGTATCCCAACCGTTATCGCGTAATCAAAGAAGTGGTGAAAGCCGCGCGCGGCAACCGTAAAGAGATGATCCAGAAGATTCTTTCTGAAATCGAAGGGCGTTTGCAGGAAGCGGGAATACCGTGCCGCGTCAGTGGTCGCGAAAAGCATCTTTATTCGATCTACTGCAAAATGGTGCTCAAAGAGCAGCGTTTTCACTCAATCATGGACATCTACGCCTTCCGCGTGATCGTCAATGATTCCGACACCTGTTATCGCGTGCTCGGGCAAATGCATAGCCTGTACAAGCCGCGTCCGGGTCGCGTGAAAGACTACATCGCCATTCCAAAAGCGAACGGCTATCAGTCTTTGCACACCTCGATGATTGGCCCGCACGGCGTGCCGGTTGAGGTCCAGATCCGTACCGAAGATATGGATCAGATGGCAGAGATGGGTGTTGCCGCGCACTGGGCTTATAAAGAGCACGGCGAAACCAGTACTACCGCACAAATCCGCGCCCAGCGCTGGATGCAAAGCCTGCTGGAGCTGCAACAGAGTGCCGGTAGCTCGTTTGAATTTATCGAGAGCGTTAAATCCGATCTCTTCCCGGATGAAATTTACGTTTTCACACCGGAAGGGCGCATTGTAGAGCTGCCTGCCGGTGCAACGCCCGTCGACTTCGCTTATGCGGTGCATACCGATATCGGTCATGCCTGCGTGGGCGCGCGTGTCGACCGCCAGCCTTACCCGCTGTCGCAGCCGCTGACCAGCGGTCAAACCGTTGAAATTATTACCGCACCGGGCGCTCGCCCGAATGCCGCGTGGCTGAACTTTGTCGTTAGCTCGAAAGCGCGCGCCAAAATTCGTCAATTGCTGAAAAACCTCAAGCGTGATGATTCTGTAAGCCTGGGCCGTCGTCTGCTCAACCATGCGTTGGGTGGCAGCCGCAAGCTCAATGAAATCCCGCAGGAAAATATTCAGCGCGAGCTGGACCGCATGAAGCTGGCAACGCTTGACGATCTGCTGGCTGAAATCGGCCTTGGTAACGCAATGAGCGTGGTGGTCGCGAAAAATCTGCAACATGGGGACGCCTCCATTCCACCGGCAACCCAAAGTCACGGACATCTGCCCATTAAAGGTGCCGATGGCGTGCTGATCACCTTTGCGAAATGCTGCCGCCCTATTCCTGGCGACCCGATTATCGCCCACGTCAGCCCCGGTAAAGGTCTGGTGATCCACCATGAATCCTGCCGTAACATCCGTGGCTACCAGAAAGAGCCAGAGAAGTTTATGGCTGTGGAATGGGATAAAGAGACGGCGCAGGAGTTCATCACCGAAATCAAGGTGGAGATGTTCAATCATCAGGGCGCGCTGGCAAACCTGACAGCGGCAATTAACACCACCACCTCGAATATTCAAAGTTTGAATACGGAAGAGAAAGATGGTCGCGTCTACAGCGCCTTTATTCGTCTGACCGCCCGTGACCGTGTGCATCTGGCGAATATCATGCGCAAAATCCGCGTGATGCCAGACGTGATTAAAGTCACCCGAAACCGAAATTAATGTTTTATGAACCCAACACGTTATGCACGTATCTGCGAAATGCTCGCCAGGCGGCAGCCTGATCTGACCGTCTGCATGGAGCAGGTCCACAAACCTCATAACGTTTCTGCGATTATTCGTACCGCAGATGCCGTTGGTGTACATGAAGTTCATGCTGTCTGGCCTGGTAGCCGGATGCGCACCATGGCTTCGGCAGCTGCGGGTAGTAACAGCTGGGTACAGGTGAAAACGCACCGCACCATTGGCGATGCCGTCGCTCATCTGAAAGGCCAGGGCATGCAGATTCTGGCAACCCATCTTTCTGATAACGCTGTCGATTTCCGCGAAATTGATTACACTCGCCCGACCTGTATTTTGATGGGACAGGAGAAAACAGGCATCACGCAGGAAGCGTTGGCCCTGGCGGATCGGGACATCATCATTCCGATGATTGGCATGGTGCAATCGCTGAATGTTTCCGTTGCCTCAGCCCTCATTCTTTACGAAGCCCAGCGCCAGCGGCAAAATGCGGGCATGTACCTGCGTGAAAACAGCATGTTGCCGGAAGCAGAGCAACAACGCCTGCTGTTTGAAGGCGGCTATCCGGTGCTGGCGAAAGTCGCAAAACGCAAAGGCCTGCCTTACCCCCACGTCAATCAGCAGGGCGAAATTGAAGCCGATGCCGACTGGTGGGCCACTATGCAAGCTGCAGGGTAAGTACCATGAAAGGTCGCCTGTTAGATGCTGTCCCGCTCAGTTCCCTAACGGGCGTTGGTGCAGCGCTTAGTAACAAGCTGGCGAAAATCAACCTGCATACCGTGCAGGATCTACTCTTACACCTTCCCCTGCGCTACGAAGATCGCACCCATCTCTACCCCATCGGAGAACTACTACCGGGCGTTTATGCCACGGTGGAAGGCGAAGTGCTGAACTGCAATATCTCCTTCGGCGGTCGGCGGATGATGACCTGCCAGATCAGCGACGGTTCCGGCATTCTCACCATGCGCTTTTTCAACTTCAACGCGGCAATGAAAAATAGCCTGGCGACGGGCCGCCGCGTGCTGGCCTATGGAGAAGCAAAGCGCGGTAAATATGGCGCGGAGATGATCCACCCGGAATACCGCGTGCAGGGCGATCTCAGTACGCCAGAGTTGCAGGAAACGCTTACGCCGGTTTACCCAACAACCGAAGGCGTAAAGCAGGCCACGCTGCGTAAATTAACCGACCAGGCGCTGGATCTGCTCGACACCTGCGCCATTGAAGAACTCCTGCCGCCGGAACTGTCACAAGGAATGATGACGCTACCGGAAGCGTTGCGCACTTTGCACCGCCCGCCGCCGACGCTACAGCTTAGCGATCTCGAAACCGGGCAGCATCCAGCACAACGCCGTCTGATTCTGGAAGAACTGCTTGCGCACAACCTCAGCATGTTGGCGTTACGCGCTGGTGCACAACGTTTCCATGCCCAGCCGCTTAGCGCCAATGACGCGCTGAAAAATAAACTCCTCGCAGCCTTACCGTTCAAGCCAACGGGCGCACAGGCACGCGTGGTGGCGGAGATCGAGCGCGATATGGCGCTGGATGCGCCGATGATGCGCCTGGTGCAGGGCGATGTAGGTTCCGGTAAAACGCTGGTCGCCGCCCTCGCCGCGTTGCGTGCGATTGCCCACGGCAAACAGGTGGCATTGATGGCACCAACCGAATTACTCGCCGAGCAGCACGCGAATAACTTCCGCAACTGGTTTGCACCGCTCGGTATCGAAGTGGGCTGGCTCGCCGGTAAGCAGAAAGGTAAAGCGCGACTGGCACAGCAGGAAGCCATCGCCAGCGGTCAGGTGCAGATGATTGTCGGTACACACGCCATCTTCCAGGAACAGGTGCAGTTTAACGGTCTGGCGCTGGTGATTATCGACGAACAGCATCGTTTTGGCGTGCATCAGCGTCTGGCGTTATGGGAGAAAGGCCAGCAGCAGGGCTTCCATCCGCATCAGTTGATCATGACCGCGACGCCGATCCCCCGCACGCTGGCGATGACCGCGTATGCCGATCTCGATACCTCGGTGATAGATGAGCTGCCGCCAGGCCGCACGCCAGTGACGACAGTGGCAATCCCGGATACGCGTCGTAACGACATTATCGACCGCGTGCGCCACGCCTGTATGACTGAAGGGCGTCAGGCGTACTGGGTGTGCACACTCATTGAAGAGTCAGAGTTACTGGAAGCGCAGGCGGCGGAAGCTACCTGGGAAGAGTTGAAACTGGCGCTACCAGAGTTGAATGTTGGTCTGGTACACGGACGGATGAAACCAGCCGAGAAGCAGGCCGTCATGGCATCATTTAAACAAGGCGAGTTACACCTGCTGGTTGCCACTACCGTTATTGAAGTCGGCGTTGATGTGCCTAACGCCAGCCTGATGATTATCGAAAACCCGGAGCGTCTGGGTCTGGCGCAGTTGCACCAGCTTCGCGGGCGTGTAGGTCGTGGTGCGGTGGCTTCTCACTGCGTGCTGCTCTACAAAACGCCGCTCTCCAAAACCGCGCAAATTCGGCTGCAAGTGCTGCGCGACAGCAACGACGGTTTTGTGATTGCACAGAAAGACTTAGAGATTCGCGGACCGGGTGAACTGTTAGGTACGCGTCAGACGGGTAATGCTGAGTTTAAAGTGGCGGATTTACTGCGCGATCAGGCGATGATCCCGGAAGTTCAGCGCCTGGCGCGACATATTCACGAACGTTACCCACAACAAGCAAAAGCCCTGATAGAACGCTGGATGCCGGAGACGGAACGTTACTCGAATGCGTAAAAGGCGGCGGTGAGAAGACCGCCGCTTCATCGGTTAGCCCGCAAAAATCGGCAACATTAAATACAGCTTAATCACCAGCGCGTTAACGATATCAATAAAGAACGCACCGACCATCGGCACTACCAGGAACGCCATGTGCGACGGGCCAAAACGTTCAGTGATCGCCTGCATGTTGGCGATTGCCGTTGGCGTTGCACCGAGGCCAAAACCACAATGACCCGCAGCCAGCACTGCCGCATCGTAGTTTTTGCCCATCATGCGCCAGGTAACGAAGATGGCATACAACGCCATGAAGATGGTCTGTACCACCAGAATCGCCAGCATCGGCAGCGCCAGCGAAGCCAGCTCCCACAGTTTCAGCCCCATCAGCGCCATCGCCAGGAACAACGACAGGCTTACGTTACCCAGCACGGATACCGCACGCTCAAAGACGCGGTAAAAGCCCATCATTGACAGACCGTTGCTCAGAATCACGCCAACAAACAGGACACAGACGAAGGTCGGCAGTTCAAAAGCAGTGCCAGCCAAAAGTTGCGCAACAATTTTCCCCACCGTCAGGCAGATAGCAATCAGCGCGATAGTTTCAATCAGCACCAACGAGGTGATCATGCGTCCCACATCCGGCTTTTCAAACGCCGTCGGGACTTCCTGGTCATCCGGAATACCGTTCGGCGTGGTGGAGTGTTTCACCAGATAGCGCGCCACCGGACCGCCAATCAAGCCGCCCAGCACCAGACCGAACGTTGCACAGGCCATCGCCACTTCCGTCGCATTGGTGAAGCCATAACGTTCAATGAACAATTTACTCCACGCAGCGCCCGTACCGTGACCGCCGGAAAGCGTAATAGAACCGGCCAACAGCCCCATCAGCGGATCAAGCCCTAACAGGCTAGCCATACCAATGCCAATGGCATTTTGCATCACCAACAGACCAACAACCACAATCAAGAAGATGCCAACCACACGCCCACCGGCACGCAAACTGGCAATGTTGGCGTTCAGGCCAATGGTGGCGAAGAAAGCCAGCATTAACGGATCGCGCAGGGACATATCAAAGTTGACTTCCCAGCCCATGCTTTTTTTCAGTACTAGTAGCGCCAGCGCCACCAACAAACCACCCGCAACAGGTTCCGGTATGGTGTATTTCTTCAAAAAGGAGACGGAATGGACCAACTTACGCCCGAGCAGCAACGTCAGCGTTGCGGCAACAAGCGTTGCTAAAGTATCGAGATGAAACATAGTTACTCCTTTGTATCCGCATCACTCTTTCATACTCGTCATACTTCATCGCGCAGTGGCAACTTCATGAACTATGACGGGTATCGAGTTATGCTTTCCTGGGTCAAATTCTCAGCTGTTAATGAACAAATGGCATGGATTTTAAGCAGAAAAATACCAAAAGTTATATAAAAAAGTGCATTTATCTCATTTAAATATTTAGATGAGGATGTGGCAAACGTTTGCTTTTCTCTTTCGGTCAGCTAAAATGCCCGCTTTGCTACCACGGGATTGTTTTCGATGTCTGTTTCCACCCTCGAGTCAGAAAATGCGCAACCGGTTGCGCAGACTCAAAACAGCGAACTGATTTACCGTCTTGAAGATCGTCCGCCGCTTCCTCAAACTCTGTTTGCCGCCTGTCAGCATCTGCTGGCGATGTTCGTTGCGGTGATCACGCCAGCGCTATTAATCTGCCAGGCGCTGGGTTTACCGGCACAAGACACGCAACACATTATTAGTATGTCGCTGTTTGCCTCCGGTGTGGCATCGATTATTCAAATTAAGGCCTGGGGTCCGGTTGGCTCCGGGTTGTTGTCTATTCAGGGCACCAGCTTCAACTTTGTTGCCCCGCTGATTATGGGCGGCACAGCGCTGAAGACCGGTGGTGCTGATGTTCCTACCATGATGGCGGCTTTGTTCGGCACGTTGATGCTGGCAAGTTGCACCGAGATGGTGATCTCCCGCGTTCTGCATCTGGCGCGCCGCATTATTACGCCGCTGGTTTCTGGCGTTGTGGTGATGATTATCGGCCTGTCGCTAATTCAGGTTGGGCTGACTTCCATTGGCGGCGGTTACGCAGCCATGAGCGATAACACCTTCGGCGCACCGAAAAATCTGCTGCTGGCAGGCGTGGTCTTAGCCTTAATTATCCTGCTTAACCGTCAACGTAACCCTTACTTACGCGTGGCCTCACTGGTGATTGCGATGGCGGCCGGATATGCGCTGGCGTGGTTTATGGGCATGTTGCCAGAAAGCAACGAACCGATGACGCAAGAACTGATTATGGTGCCAACGCCGCTCTATTACGGTCTTGGCATTGAATGGAGTCTGCTGCTGCCGCTGATGCTGGTCTTTATGATCACTTCACTGGAAACCATTGGCGATATCACGGCGACCTCTGACGTTTCCGAACAGCCAGTGTCCGGTCCACTGTACATGAAACGCCTGAAAGGCGGCGTGCTGGCAAACGGCCTGAACTCGTTTGTTTCGGCGGTGTTTAACACCTTCCCGAACTCCTGCTTCGGGCAGAACAACGGAGTGATCCAGTTGACCGGGGTTGCCAGCCGCTATGTCGGTTTTGTCGTCGCGCTGATGTTGATCGTGCTGGGTCTGTTCCCGGCAGTGAGCGGTTTTGTACAACATATTCCAGAACCGGTTCTGGGCGGCGCAACACTTGTAATGTTTGGCACCATCGCCGCCTCCGGTGTGCGCATTGTGTCTCGTGAGCCGCTGAACCGTCGGGCGATTCTGATTATCGCGCTGTCGCTGGCGGTTGGTCTGGGCGTCTCTCAGCAGCCGCTGATTTTGCAGTTTGCCCCTGAGTGGCTGAAAAACCTGCTCTCCTCCGGGATCGCCGCGGGCGGTATTACTGCCATCGTGCTGAATCTGATTTTCCCACCAGAAAAACAGTAATTCACTGGCGGCGGTAAGATAATTACCGCCGCAGTCTCACCTCTTTCACCATTCCCGCCTTGAGGATTGCGCGTAAATCGTGCATAACTCCCTTATGTGCATTTCACGGGATGGAAGACCATGAAATTTATTGGGAAGCTGCTTCTCTACATTTTCATCGCTCTGTTAGTGGTGATCGCTGGCCTCTATTTTCTTCTGCAAACCCGCTGGGGAGCAGAACATATCAGCGCATGGGTTTCCGAGAATAGCGACTATCATCTGGCCTTCGGGGCGATGGATCACCGTTTTTCCGCGCCATCTCATATCGTGCTGGAGAACGTCACGTTCGGCCGTGATGGCCAGCCCGCGACCCTGGTGGCAAAAAGTGTCGACATTGCGCTAAGCAGTCGGCAACTGACCGAACCACGCCATGTCGATACCATCCTGCTGGAAAACGGGACGCTGAATCTCACCGACCAGACCGCGCCGCTACCGTTCAAAGCCGATCGTCTGCAACTGCGTGATATGGCGTTTAATAGCCCGAATAGCGAATGGAAACTGAGCGCGCAGCGGGTAAATGGCGGCGTGGTTCCGTGGTCACCAGAAGCCGGTAAAGTGCTGGGTACGAAGGCGCAGATTCAGTTTAGTGCCGGATCGCTTTCGCTCAATGATGTTCCTGCCACCAATGTACTGATTGAAGGCAGTATTGATAACGATCGCGTTACGCTGACTAACCTGGGTGCCGACATCGCCCGCGGGACATTAACCGGAAACGCGCAGCGTAACGCCGACGGCAGCTGGCAAGTGGAAAATCTGCGCATGGCGGATATCCGTCTACAAAGCGAAAAATCGCTAACCGACTTCTTTGCGCCATTACGCTCTGTCCCGTCGTTGCAGATTGGTCGCCTGGAAGTGATCGATGCTCGTTTGCAAGGTCCGGACTGGGCGGTGACCGACCTCGATCTCAGCTTGCGCAACATGACCTTCAGTAAAGATGACTGGCAGACACAGGAAGGCAAACTGTCGATGAACGCCAGCGAGTTCATTTATGGTTCGCTGCATTTATTTGACCCGATTATAAACGCGGAATTTTCCCCGCAGGGCGTAGCGCTGCGCCAGTTCACCAGCCGCTGGGAAGGGGGTATGGTCAGAACGTCAGGAAACTGGCAACGCGACGGGAAAACGCTGATCCTCGATGATGCGGCAATTGCCGGACTGGAATATACCTTGCCAAAAAACTGGCAACAGTTGTGGATGGAAACAACACCCGGTTGGTTAAACAGCCTGCAACTGAAGAGATTTAGCGCCAGCCGCAATCTGATCATTGATATCGACCCTGACTTCCCGTGGCAGCTCACCGCGCTCGATGGTTACGGTGCCAACCTGACGCTGGTTACCGATCATAAATGGGGCGTCTGGAGTGGTTCGGCGAATCTGAATGCCGCCGCCGCGACATTTAATCGTGTTGATGTTCGTCGCCCATCGCTGGCGCTGACCGCCAACAGCAGCACGGTGAATATCAGCGAACTGAGTGCATTTACTGAAAAAGGCATTCTGGAAGCCACCGCCAGTGTTTCACAAACGCCACAACGTCAGACCCATATCAGCCTGAATGGACGCGGTGTGCCGGTGAATATTTTGCAACAGTGGGGATGGCCTGAATTACCGTTGACTGGCGACGGCAATATTCAGCTTACCGCCAGCGGCGATATTCAGGCCAATATCCCGCTGAAACCTACGGTTAGCGGGCAATTGCATGCCGTGAACGCCACAAAGCAGCAAGTGACTCAAACCATGAATGCAGGCGTCGTTTCCAGTGGCGAAGTTACATCGACGGAGCCGGTGCAGTAAATACGCGGGCGCTAACGGATATCAACGTTAGCGTCCCCGCTATTACCGCAAAACAGCATACTCACTACACAATAACCATTTCACCGGTTCATCTTCTTCTATCGCCGGAAAACGTCCTCCCGGCTCAAGAAAATGGTTATCATGTTGGTCATCATTTACCATCGAAATTTCCCAGCCGAGAACAAACGCTTTTTCCGCCCAGAAGCGATGATACAGACGCGGCGGCAGGCAAATGCCCTGCCCCGGCTTTAGCACCAGCGTTTCACCAGGTTTCACGGCACGCCGCTGACCATCAACACTCACGGTAATAACCCGCTGATCATCACAGAGATTGGCTTCGTTGGCCCAGGCCAACTGCATGCATAAGTCTCCACCGCCCCGATTGAGGATATCTTCCATTTTGTGGGTGTGAAAATGCCAGGGAGTCTGCTGATCTTGTTGGATCTGCAACATTTTCTCAGCATACGGTTTTGGATATGCCGCCGCCCCCAGCGCGCCGTTGCGCATCGTTAGCAGTGTTAGTCCCGTTTGGTTGAAATCACCACGACCAAAATCGGTGATATCCCAACCGAGCTGTAAGTCGACCACTTCTTGCCAGTTATCCCGTTCCCGCTGCAGCCAGTCATCCACCGTAAAATAGGCGAACTCTGGCAAACAAACGCGGAAGGTCTGCGCAATGGCATGTGCTTTATCAATAACATAATTAATTTGTGAACGTTTCATTGGCTTCTCCGTTGCGCATAGCAAGCCAGGCAGCGCCACGCATTCCGCTACTGTCGCCGTGCTGTGCTTTTACAATGGGAGTGGTGAATTGATCGGTGAAAACCAGTGGAGCGACTTCTGCGTTCAGATCGGTGATAAGCAGTTCCACATTCGAAAGCCCGCCGCCGATGACAATCACGCCAGGGTCAACAACGTTAACGATGGTTGCCAGCGTGCGGGCAAGCTGTTGGCGAAAACGTGCCACCTGCTGCATGGCACAAGCATCACCACGTTGTGCCAGGGTGACAATCGCCGCAGGAGTGAGCAAGTTACCAGTCATCTGTTGATAGCGTTCACTAAAACCGCTGCCGGAAACAAACGACTCCACGCAGTTGTGTTTGCCGCAATAGCAACTGACTGATGGACCATCTTCCTGCTCCATATAGCCTGGCAACGTGATATGACCGCATTCGGCAGCATTTCCCCAGGCCCCTATAAACGGTCGTTGCTTGATGGCAATGCCACCGCCGCAGCCTGTACCAAGCGTAATACCAAATACTACGTCATAATCTTGCCCGGCACCGTCGCAAGCTTCTGATAGCGCGAAACAGTTACCATCATTGGCTATCACCACCGGTTGCCCAAGCAATTGCTGCAAATCAGCCTGTAACGCATGACCGTTAATCACCTGAATATTCGCGTTTTTAATCAGGCCAGTGAGTGGCGAGATACTGCCGGGTAAGGCGACCCCTGTCAGCATCGGTCGTTGAACGTCCCGCCTAATCTGCTCGATAAGCGCCACAACGCATGAGACAAATTGTTGATATGTCGACTTTTGCGTCGGGCAGCGGTAACGGCGAATCTCCCAGCCATGCGCATCCATGACGACGGCGGCGATTTTGGTCCCACCAATATCCAACCCCAGATAGTGCATATCTCGTTCCTTGTTGCGTAAA
This sequence comes from Escherichia sp. WS1368, assembly GCF_046487485.1. Classification (NCBI taxonomy): domain Bacteria; kingdom Pseudomonadati; phylum Pseudomonadota; class Gammaproteobacteria; order Enterobacterales; family Enterobacteriaceae; genus Escherichia; species Escherichia sp. WS1368. Next base: position 138,971 of record NZ_JBJQJI010000005.1, on the reverse strand, counting down.
AGGCGGGTCATCCCGCCCTTCTGGCTTAGTACAGTGATGCTTTACCGAGCGAACCGAACAGTTTCATTTTGTGGCGAATGACTTCCCGCGCCGCGTTAATCGCATCCGGATAGATGACGTTCGGATCCCACCAGCTCTCTTTGGCGAGAATTTCACGCACTTTCTGGAAATAGGCGTATTTCATATCGCTGGAGATATTGATTTTGCCAACGCCGAGCGTAACTGATTCAGCAATCTCCGCGTCCGGATTTGCCGAACCACCGTGCAACACCAATGGAATATCAATGCGCCCGGCAATGTCGCGCAAAATGTCCATTTGCAGCTTCGGCTGCATCCCTTTTGGATAGATGCCATGCGCTGTACCAATCGCCACAGCCAGTGTGTCGGCACCTGTACGAGCAATAAAATCGGCGGCCTGCGCCGGATCTGTGTAGGTCACTTGTGAAACACCACCTTCTACCGACGTTCCTGTTTGTCCGATGGTTCCCAGTTCACCCTCAACCGACACTCCAACCGCGTGAGCGAGGCGAACCACTTCTGCGGTCAGCGCCACGTTTTCTTCATACGGCAGCAGCGAACCGTCGATCATTACTGAGGTAAATCCGCAGCGAATCGCACGCAAAACATGCTCTACAGAGGCACCATGATCGAGGTGCAGTACAAACGGGACCGGACTACGCTGGGTAATTTCGCGAACGTGAGCGAAAAAGGCATCGCCCACAAAATCATGTTCGCTGGGATGGATGGCAATAATCGTCGGAGTATTTGTCGCTTCTGCTTCATCCACGACTGCGCGAAGGAAACAGTTATCCGCCACATTAAATGCGCCAATGGCAAAGCCGTGCTGGCGGGTAGGTTGCAGTAATTCTTTCATCGAAACTAACATGTTAAATCTCCAGTTTCAGCGTGTAGTCCGCCCTGCCGGTGCGTTATTGCACTGGCATAAAGGCCATGACAGAAAATGAATCAGGCTTTGCCTATAGAGCCGCTCGCCTGTAAATACGGTGTAATCGCTTCTTCGAAGGCCAGTTCCATAGCTTTCAGCGCGTCCACCAGTTCAATGGATATATCGTGACAGAGGGTATGCAGGAGCGCGGATTTCCCCCGTTCAAAAATGGCCGCCCCCACGTTGATTTTTGCTACCCCCAGCGTCGTACAGAGCTGGAGCTGATCGAACGGCGTACCGCTACCGCCATGTAATGCCAGAGGCACGCTCGAGCAGTGGAAAATCTCCGCCAGACGCTGAAAATCAATAGCAGGTACAACACCAGGCGCGTACATGCCGTGCGCCGTGCCTACCGAGACGGCCAGTAGATCAATGCCTGTCTGCGCGATAAACGGTTCCACATCAGTGGGTTGCGTCATCAGGTCTGCATTGGCGGCCTGGTCGTAACGCGGCGCATCTGCCAGATGGCCCAGTTCGCCTTCCACGCAGAGCTGCGCGCTGGCGGCGAGTTCCACCACCGCCCTGGTCTGGCGCACGTTTTCCTCCAGGGGAAAAGCAGAAGCATCAATCATTAATCCGCTGAAACCAGCACGAAACGCCTGACGAATACAGTCCGGATTTTTGCCATGATCAAGCGCCAGAGCGACCGGTACTGAGGCAGATTCCGCGAGCGTTTTAACCACTGCCGCCGCGACGGGTGCAGGAAAATGCGCCAGATGCCCCTGATAGAGATTGAGAATGATCGGAGCGCGATTCTTCTCCGCCACGCGGATAGCTGCGTGAGCACTTTCCAGATTCATACAGTTGATCGCCAGCAAGGCGTAATGTTCATGCCAGGCTTTCATCACCATACTTTTCATATCGGCAAACATAGGGCCTCCGGTTATTCGAGGGTGAAAGTGATCTCTTCATCTTTCAGCTTTTGATCGCTCAGTTCGTCAAACTCTTCGTCGCGTTCCGTTACCGGTTTCTTCCAGAGTGAAAGCATCACGCCACAAATCACCGTGCCTATACCCAGCGCCAGGCAAAACAGCAGAGGATGGGTGAACAGAGGCACAACAAACATGCCGCCATGTGGAACCGGACTCTCCACGCCCCACACCATGATTAAGCCGCCCGCGACCGCCGATGCCACCACACAAGATCCCACTACTCGCAACAGGTCACGCGCGGCGATCGGAATGACTCCTTCAGTGATCATGCAGATCCCCATCGGAAACGCGGCTTTCAGCGCCTCGCGCTCCGCACGGGTGTATTTATGGCGTGTCAGTAAGAACGAAAGTGTGATGCCAAACGGAGGGATGATTGAGCCGACAAATTTCACGGCTTCTGGTCCGTAGACGCCACTGACCAGCAAGCCATCGGAAAACAGCGACATGGTTTTGTTGACCGGACCACCGAAATCGAAGGTTGCCATCGCGCCAAGTATGGCCCCCATCAGGAAGCGCGATCCGCCCTGCATCGACTCGAGCAAATGAATCAGTGCTTCTTGTAACCAGGCGATGGGTTTACCAATCAGCGTCATCATTAACAGACCACCAATAATGGTGCTCAATACCGGTAACACCATGATTGGCATGAGTCCTTGCATCGACTGCGGCAGGCGAATATAGCGTTTAAGTAGCAAAATGGTGTAGCCCACCAGGAAACCACCCAACATACCGCCAATAAATCCGGTATGGATTTGCCCACAGAGAAAGCCGACAATCAGGCCCGGGGCAAATCCGGGACGATCGGCAATAGAATAGGCAATTGCCGCGCTAATCAGCGGCACAATCAGCCCCATTCCCCAGCCGCCAATCTGATTAAGCATCCACGGGATTGTTCCTGTTTTTTCACCAACATCTGTACCGCCAAGAACTTGCCCCAACGCAATACATATCCCGGCGGCCACAATAAGGGGTATCATCCACGAGATGCCGGTTAATAAATGTTTTTTAATTTCCTGTGAAACCGGAATTTTATTTTCTTTCATATTAAGATCCCTCCAGTATAAGGATCATTTATTTCCCAGTGATTTTTCGACCTTTTCAAGAAATTGAACGGGCGATTTAATGACGATCTCTGTCTTTACTCGCACAATGCGTTTATTGGTAAAACGTTCTTCTCCTTTTATTTTCACATCCACAGCAAGAATCACGACGTCAGCAGCAGAGATCTCTGCCGCCTGTAATTCGTTTTCTGTACCAATGGTTCCCTGGGTTTCAACTTTAATGGTGTGGCCCAGTGCTTTTGCCCCTTTAATTAACTTTTCACGAGCAATATAGGTGTGAGCAATACCCGCCGTGCAGGCGGCAACACAGACAATATTCATGATATACTCCCTGTTATTTAGTAGACATCGGATTGTGCATACTGACTAAAGAGATCAATGATTTTTTGCGGGCTCGTCTCAACCAGCAATTGCGCTATGATGTCATCATCTGCAAGCGCGCCCGCGACCTGGGAAAGTAAACGGATATGAGTGGTATTTTGATCTTCAAGACGTACCGCAAATAAAATAATACAGCGTACGCTACTGCCATCCAGTGTTTCCCAGGGAATATCCTGCCGGGTACGCCCGATAGCCAGCGTGGTATTAATTACCGCAGAAGATTTACCATGCGGGATCGCAATATGATTTTCAAAACCAGTCGAGCCTTCCGCTTCGCGCTGCCAGACATCTTTAATAAAGGTTTCCCGACAATCGATCGCACCATCTTTTTTGAGAAGATTAGTTAATTCTTCAATCGCCTCCGCTTTATTCGTCGCTTGCATATCTAAAATAACGCGATTCGTATTCAGGATTTTTGTTATGTCCATTCGTCATACCTCATAAAATTCTGACATTAAATTTCAACGACCCGAGATGTCGCATGATGTAATTTTTCCGTAATCACCATTTCAGTGACCCGCTTAATATCGGCATCATTAAAAAAAGCGGTAACATAAGCGACCGGCATAGTGACTGTAGGCAAATTAATGGTCGAAATAATCAGTTCGATATTGTCAGGCAAAACCTGTGATAAATTCGCTGCTGAAATAACATCAACAATCGTCCATTCAGGAAATGCTCGCAGAATACGGCTTTTCAGTAGATGCGAAGTTCCGATTCCGGTTGAACAGACCAGTAATACACGTTTACGGGCAATTTGCCGCTCCATCGCAGCCTGAAAATGAACGGTCAGGTAACCTACTTCATCCTCGCTCACTGCATTCTCACCCCAGGTTTTAAATACCTGATTCACCACATATTGCGTCAACCGCCAGACATCCGCTAATTCTGCTTTAATATCTTCCAGCAATGGATTACGGATATGAATGCGATAATTTAGTCGGTTAATCAGCGGCTTAATATGAACCAACAAGCCATCATATAATGCGCTGTCTTCACTAAAATCGCAGTCCACGATGTCACTGAATACCGTAATTAAACGCCAGGTAATCAGACGCGCTTCATTGCTGGCCTGCATATGTGAAATAATGCTCACATCTTTTTGTCCATCAATCGCCACACCTGATGAAATGATATATTGATAAATAAACCAGACTTCATCATCGGGCAATGTATGTGCAATTCGTTGTTCTATCTTATGAATCATCTGACTGGCAACATTAAAGATATTTTCATCATATTGCCTGGTTTGATCTTCTTCTCTGGATAACGCATTCCCGTGCGTGTTGCGATACATCATAATAAGGATGTGAGTAAAAATGTTAACGTAATAAGGCTCTCCCAAAGACCAACTTAATTCATTTTCCATATCCAGTAACAATGACTGGACAAATAACACCTCTTCTTCTCCAAAATAATGGACTAATGCTTTATAACTTCCGGGATCCAGACGTGAATACACGACACCTTGCGGCTCATTATGGTTAATAATGCCGTTAATCAGTAATGCCATTGCCTGTCGGACTTGCCCTTCACTACCTTCAATATGCGTACCACTTGGGCTGCGGATCAATGATAACCCCAACGGCGCAAGCCAGGACTCAATCACTCTCAGGTCATTAACAATAGAGGCTCCACTGATAAAATAGCGCTCTGACAATTTACTGATCGACGTTTCATTCGGTGTTTCACTTAATAACTGCGACGCTATTTTAACGCGCCTGGCATTATTCATTACACCATCAATCTCTTCACATTCTGCTCCCAACAAATGATCAAGATGCAGCAAATCAGTAATATTCTTCGAGTCTAACATCACACCCGCGCCAGCACGCTTCTCAACGGTTATTCGCCATTGTTCCAGCCATTGCTCAAGTAAACGTAAATCACGTTGAATGGTTTTTTCCGAAACATTTAAATAGCCGGCAATCGTAACAATAGTCGTATATTCCCTTCGTGGTAAAAGGAATCGTAATAATCTGTTTTGTCGCGAGGTAATCATTTGCATTTTTTACCCTTATCACAGATTAAGAAGCCCCATGTGGAAGAGCTTCAGTTGCCATCTCTGAGGGTAAATATAAAGCAGAATAATTTCACAACAATACTAAAATCTGTCCGTAGTCCGGACATGTATAAAACAAAACGGGGCGGTTAATAGATATTTTTCGGCACAGATCACATTTTCGTGATGAATAATCGTGATCATGCTCGCAAATACGATGGAAGAAATATTTATTACCAGATGTGAGATTATTTACCGGATACGACACAAAACCATTCGTATCCGGCATTCTTCAATAGATTACAACGTAATTGTCAGCGCATTCCCTTGAGGAGTCACCACCAGTCCCTGCTCACTTTCAGCCTGCGAACCGCCTTGCAGACCATTTACTTTCACAATATTGCGCAAGCACAGTGTCCAGTTCTTCGCCTCGCCCGCACCAGTCACAGTAATCGTGTTGCCAGTACGCGCCGCTTTCAGGGTGAAAAGAACGGAACCGTCAGCAGCGGGCACTTCACAGATGGCTTCATGCCCGTCTTGTAGATTAAAGAGCTGGAATGCCGTGCCTTCGTGCCACGCGTAATCGGGACGTTGCTCGTTGTTGCCCAGCGCCAGTAGGGTGTTATCACGCACATAAACGGGCAGACTCAGGAAGCTGTGCTGCTGTTTATGCCAGCGACTACCATCGAGTTCATCGTTGTGCCACAGGTGTGTCCAGCGACCTTCAGGCAAGTAGAACTGCACATCGCCCGATTCAGTGAACACAGGCGCAACCATCACGTTGTCGCCTAACATGTATTGACGGTCAAGGTAATCACAAGCCGGATCGTCCGGAAACTCCATCATCATGGCCCGCATCATCGGCGTACCCCGCGCGTTCGCACGAGCAGCTTCACGATACAGATACGGCATCATGCGGCATTTCAGTTGCGTGAAGAAGCGCACCACATCACAGGACTCATCATCGTAGGCCCACGGCACACGATAAGATTTGCTGCCGTGTAAACGGCTATGGCTGGAGAGCAAACCAAACGCGCACCAGCGTTTGTAAACGTGCGCCGGCGCGGTATTCTCAAAGCCGCCGATATCGTGGCTCCAGAAACCAAAACCTGAAAGGCCAATAGACAAACCACCGCGCAGGCTTTCCGCCATTGATTCGTAGTTAGCGTAACAGTCACCACCCCAGTGTACCGGGAATTTCTGCGCACCAACGGAGGCCGAGCGAGCAAACAAGACGGCTTCTTCCTCGCCAACGGTTTCCTTGAGCACTTTCCACACCAGTTCGTTGTAGATGTACGCATAATGGTTATGCATTTTCTGCGGATCGGAACCGTCAAACCACTGAACATCGGTTGGAATACGTTCGCCAAAGTCGGTCTTAAAGCAATCAACGCCCATCGCGACCAGACCTTTCAGTTTGTCGGCGTACCATTTGCAGGCATCCGGATTGGTAAAGTCATAAATCGCCAGACCTGGCTGCCATTTATCCCACTGCCATAACGAACCGTCCGGGCGTTTGAGTAAATAGCCTTTCTCTTGTAACTCTTTAAAGACAGGGGATTTTTGCCCGATATAGGGGTTAATCCAGACGCAGATTTTTAGCCCTTTCGCTTTCAGGCGGCGGATCATCCCTTCCGGGTCCGGGAAAGTCAGCGGGTCCCACTCAAAATCGCACCACTGGAAGGCTTTCATCCAGAAACAGTCAAAGTGGAAAACATGCAGTGGCAGATTGCGTTCCGCCATACCATCGATAAAACTGTTTACCGTCGCTTCGTCGTAGTTGGTGGTAAATGAAGTGGTTAGCCACAGGCCGAAGGACCACGCGGGCGGCAGCGCCGGACGACCAGTAAAACGGGTATAACGATCAAGTACCGCTTTCGGCGTCGGGCCGTCGATAACAAAGTATTCGAGATATTCACTCTCAACGCTGAACTGCACTTTGGAGACTTTCTCCGATCCCACTTCAAAAGAGACGCATTGAGGATGATTGACCAGTACCCCATAGCCACGGTTAGTCATATAGAACGGGATATTTTTATACGCCTGTTCAGTACTTGTGCCGCCGTCCCGGTTCCAGGTCTCTACCGTCTGGCCATTGCGCACCAGCGCAGTAAAGCGCTCTCCCAGACCGTAAACTGTTTCGCCAACGCCAAGATCCAGCCGCTCAAACATATAATTTCGTTGATTATTCGTGTCCTGCACGTAGCCATTATTTTTCACCTGACTACCGGTAATACGTTCGCCGTTACGCAGAAAATCCAGTGACCAGAACTCACCTTTGCTGACACGCGCACTTAAGTTGCCACTTTTAAACTCAGCGTAACGTTCTGTGTTTTCGATTGTGACCTTCACGTCCTGCAAAATATTGAGCGGGTAATGAGGACCGTTATTCAGCGCCCCCTGAAAATGCTCAATCCGTACACCGACAATACCTTCCTGTGGGGAGAAAAAGCGCAGCGTAAATAAAGGCGTATCAAGCTGCCAGGTACGTTCACGCACATCACGAGGGGCAGCATAGACCACCATTTCATTACCCTGCTGTTCAACCTCGAACACCTGAAGCGGGTGAATCAAATTGAGGCCAGGTTGAATCAACCAGTTTCCGTCGCTAATTTTCATTGCCGTTCCTTAGTTCTGCACATTTTGAGAGGTGAATTGTTGCTGGCAACGGCGTTTGCCCTGAGCCAGCTGTTCCATAACGGTTTTCAGATTGTGCGTCGTGAGTGAGTAGTAGCGTTTAGCGATAATCGCGCTCAGCAAATAACAGATCGCCGGAACAATCGTGAATAGCGCGATAATGATGCTAATCGTGGCGCTGTTCTGCGCTTTTTCTGCCGCATCATATCCGCCATAAGCCAGCATCCAGCCGATAAGAGCGCCGCCGAAGGCCAACCCCAGCTTGAGCACAAACAGCGTGCCAGCAAAACTGATCCCGGTCAGGCGTTTACCATTGCACCACTCGCCGTAGTCGACGGTATCGGACATCATTACCCACTGGATAGGTGTCACCAGTTGATGCAACACACCAATCACGAAGATGAAGACAAACATAGTGATGCTGGCCTGCATAGGAACAAAGAACATCGCGAGGCTAATCACTGCCAGCAGGGCGTTCGTCCACCAGAAGATAGTGACTTTACATTTCCAGTCGGTCAGCGGTTTCGCCAGTGCGGAACCAATCAGGTTACCCACGCAATAAGTGGTAAGAAAAGCGACAAACACTTCCGGCGTACCCAAAATCCATGTGACGTAATACATCATCGCCCCGCCGCGTACGCACACCGCCAGAATATTGAAAATGGTCAGTAAACCGACAATCCGCCACTGATCGTTTTGCCAGATATCACGTAAATCTTCCCGCATAGACGTCGTTGTAGGTGGTGCTTCAACGCGTTCTTTAGTGGTAAAGAAACAAAATGCCAGCATCATGAATGCCACCACGGAAAGGACCGCGATACCGCCCAGGAAACCGAGTGGTTTATTATCACCACCAATTAAATTAACCAGCGGCATCATCAGCACAGTAGAGAGCATGCCTCCCGCGGTCGCCAGCACAAAACGCCAGGATTGCAGCGAGATACGCTGAGTCGGGTCATTGGTGATTACACCACCCAATGCGCAGTAAGGGATATTAACGATGGTATAAAGTAAGGTAAGTAGGGTGTAAGTAATTGCTGCATAAATCATTTTTCCGTTCATACTGAGATCTGGCGTGCTATAGGCCAGTACACAGACGATCCCAAATGGCAGTGCGCCAAACAGTACCCACGGACGAAATTTACCCCAGCGAGAGCGCGTTCGATCGGCCAACAACCCCATGCAAGGATCGGAAATCGCATCCAGTGCACGAGCGACCAAAAACATAGTTCCGACAAATCCGGCAGGAATGCCAAAAATATCGGTATAAAAGAACATCATATATAACATTACGTTATCGAAAATAATGTGGCTGGCGGCGTCTCCCATGCCATAACCAATTTTCTCTTTAACGGACAACACTTCACTCTTCATCTGCTTTTCCTTGATGCTATAGGGGTGCTGAGACCGATAACGCATTTTGTAAACCATCCCTGTGAGAGCGAATATTCCGATATCTGGTTATTAATTTATGATTCTTGTTTTATGTGATCGTGGTAGCGTTAATTCCGCTCATATATCATTGTAAAATATGGGTTTTATATGAATTATAATGCTTCCGTGATAATACGCTGCGTGTATTAGGCGGAAAAAACTGATCTGGGGGATGTAGAAACTCAAGGAAGTAGCTATAATGCGCCCCGCCTCCATGTAGCAATCGAGGCGCGGAAGATCGTCGTCTCCGGTGAGGCGGCTGGACTTCAAATCCAGTTGGGGCCGCCAGCGGTCCCGGGCAGGTTCGACTCCTGTGATCTTCCGCCAAAATACCTCTTCTGACGTTCTCCAATCCCTTGTAATACTGTCAATCCAGATATTTTCTACTGCTCAATATTCAATCGGCTTCAGGAATACCTGGTCAAAGGTTTTGTGATGGACGATGAGCGGCTGAAGAATCCGCCTGTCGGTTCTTCTGTCCTCAACGCATCCGCGATATGCGCGCCAGCATGTGCCGTGTTTATTTGCAGGTGATTTACCCCCTGCTGGCTCTCAGCCAACTGTATCGCCATTAAGGTGAAGATGTTGTTTCATACGCCCCAGAACACCTTTTTTATACGACGATTCTATTCCTTTAACAGCTGGCGAAAAAAACTGACCTGTAAACTTCACCAATAATCAGACTGTCATCAAGATTAATTTTTTCATTTAATATATCAAATCAACTTGTTTTATTTTTACTATCAAAAATAGCTCATTGCCTTACTATAATTAATATATAAATTCGGTGATTAATTCTTAACATGCTTTTGCTAATAATCTCAATTGCTGGCCCTATAATATTGCGCTAGCATTGCTTTCTGGTTGTATCAGCGATACTCAAAAATTCTTAATACAATACTCATTCGACTGGTACTTATTTGTAACTCAGTTATATTTTGTCGCCCGGTGATTCAGAAGAATGCAAAAAACGGCTACCACTCCATCAAAAATACTTGATCTCACTGCCGCGGCATTTTTACTTGTCGCCTTTCTGACGGGTATTGCGGGCGCTCTCCAGACTCCTACCCTAAGTATATTCCTCGCAGATGAACTGAAAGCCCGTCCTATAATGGTAGGTTTTTTCTTCACCGGTAGCGCTATTATGGGAATTCTTGTCAGTCAATTTCTGGCAAGACACTCCGATAAACAAGGCGACCGTAAATTACTGATCCTGCTATGTTGCTTATTTGGAGTGCTGGCCTGCACGCTTTTTGCGTGGAATCGCAACTACTTCATTCTCCTCTCTACGGGCGTACTTCTGAGTAGTTTTGCTTCCACCGCAAACCCGCAAATGTTCGCCCTCGCCCGTGAACACGCCGACAGAACAGGCCGTGAGACGGTAATGTTCAGTACATTTTTACGTGCTCAGATCTCGCTTGCCTGGGTTATCGGGCCACCGCTCGCTTATGAGCTGGCAATGGGATTTAGTTTTAAAGTGATGTATCTCACCGCAGCCATCGCATTTGTTGTTTGCGGGCTGATAGTCTGGTTGTTTTTGCCATCAATACAAAGAAATATTCCTGTCGTTACCCAACCCGTAGAAATTTTACCCTCCACCCATAGGAAGCGGGATACACGGCTACTTTTCGTGGTTTGTTCAATGATGTGGGCGGCGAATAATCTCTACATGATAAATATGCCGCTATTTATTATTGATGAACTGCATCTAACCGATAAACTGGCTGGAGAAATGATTGGTATTGCTGCCGGTCTGGAAATTCCGATGATGTTAATCGCAGGCTATTACATGAAACGTATTGGCAAGCGGCTATTAATGCTCATTGCTATCGTGAGTGGAATGTGTTTTTACGCCAGCGTACTCATGGCGACGACTCCGGCAGTTGAGCTGGAATTGCAAATTCTAAATGCCATCTTCCTTGGTATTCTCTGTGGTATCGGCATGCTTTATTTTCAGGACCTGATGCCTGAAAAAATAGGCTCTGCGACAACGTTATATGCAAATACTTCACGCGTCGGCTGGATTATCGCCGGCTCTGTTGACGGAATTATGGTTGAAATCTGGAGCTACCACGCGTTGTTCTGGCTGGCGATAGGGATGTTGGGTATTGCGATGATTTGCCTGCTGTTTATTAAAGATATTTAGCTCACCTGTCTGGGCTAAGAAAAATCGGAGTGGCGCAAACAGAGCCATCCTCGCCATTTTTGCTATCATGCCTGCATACATAAACGACAAAACAGTATGCAGAGGGAAAAATGGGTTCCACCAGAAAGGGGATGCTGAACGTTCTGATTGCCGCCGTGTTGTGGGGAAGTTCAGGGGTCTGCGCGCAATACATCATGGAGCAAAGCCAGATGTCGTCGCAGTTTTTGACTATGACGCGTTTGATATTCGCCGGTTTGATTCTGCTGACGCTGTCATTTGTTCATGGCGATAAAATCTTTTCTATTATTAACAATCACAAAGATGCCATTAGTCTGCTGATTTTTTCCGTGGTTGGCGCGCTAACCGTACAGCTCACTTTTTTGCTAACCATTGAAAAATCGAATGCTGCCACGGCAACGGTGCTGCAATTCCTCTCACCGACGATTATCGTCGCCTGGTTCTCACTGGTGCGTAAATCTCGCCCGGGCATTCTGGTTTTCTGCGCTATTTTGACATCGCTGATCGGGACTTTTTTATTGGTGACACACGGTAATCCGACGTCATTATCGATCTCTCCTGCCGCGTTATTCTGGGGCATTGCCTCGGCATTTGCTGCGGCATTCTATACCACCTATCCCTCAACGCTAATTGCCCGCTATGGCACGTTGCCTGTCGTCGGCTGGAGTATGCTGATCGGCGGTCTAATTCTGTTGCCTTTTTATGCCAGACAAGGGACAAACTTTGTCGTTAACGGCAGTTTGATTCTGGCGTTTTTTTATTTGGTGGTCATTGGTACGTCCCTGACATTTAGTCTGTACCTGAAAGGAGCACAATTAATTGGCGGGCCAAAAGCCAGCATTTTGAGCTGTGCAGAGCCATTAAGTAGCGCGCTGCTCTCTTTGCTGTTGCTGGGGATCACATTCACATTACCGGACTGGCTGGGCACACTGCTGATTCTGTCATCGGTGATTTTGATTTCAATGGATTCCCGTCGCCGCGCCAGAAAAATAAATCGTCCGGCGCGGGATGAGTGAGAATTACCAGCCAGGCACCGCGCCACCGTTAAAGATGGTTTCTGCCGCTTTAGCGACTTCGGATGATTGATAAGATTGCAGAAATTCCTTCACGTTTTCTGCATTCTTATTATCTTCCCGTGCTACCAGAATATTCACATACGGCGAATTCTTATCTTCAATAAATACGCTGTCGTGCACCGGAGAAAGCCCGGTCTGCTGAATGTAAGTGGTGCTGATAATCGCCACATCAACTTTGGGATCATCCAGTACGCGCGGGAGCTGCGCCCCCTCGAGTTCCATAATCTGCAAATGACGAGGATTCTCGGTTATATCCAGCGCGGTAGGTAGTAACCCTTTTCCCTCTTTCAGAGTAATTAGCTTCTCTTTTTGCAACAGTAAAAGCGCGCGACCAAGGTTGGTCGGGTCGTTGGGGATCGCCACTGTCGCGCCTTCTTTTATTTGCGCCACGGTTTTGATTTTTTTGGAATAACCCGCCATGGGGAAGACAAACGTATTTCCCACCGCTACCAGTTTATAACCATGCGCCTGATTATCTTGTTCAAGAAAGGGTCGATGCTGGAAGACGTTCGCATCAAGCTCGCCATGATTTGTCGCATCGTTCGGTAGCAACGAACCGCTAAATCCTACCAATTCAACATCGAGGCCATATTTCTCTTTTGCCACCTTTTTAGCGACTTCCGCGACATCTTGTTCTGCGCCATTAATAACGCCCACTTTAATGTGCTTTTCATCGCTGCTGCTCTGGTCGCAACCTGCCAGCAGAATTCCTGCCAGTAATAATGCGGCCCCCGCCCGTAGATGATGTGTTGTCAGTTTCACTTTTTTATCCTTTTTTTAATCGTTAACTGACTATAATGGCAAGATCACTCCGATTTAAAAAACGAAAAGCTATCGAATAGAAGAAAAAGGTATATAAAACTGGCACTTCTTACTGACCACGCAAACACCTTTCGTACAGCATGATGAGAGCGGCAAAAGCAAACTACACTTATGCTTCATTCGATGCACATTTGCAGAAGGTTGCCGCTATGAAGCCAACGATGCTACTCATGATTACCGTATTCCTGACTTTCCCAGCCATTTCTCAGGCCGAATCGCCATTCAGTTCTCTACAGTCGGCAAAAGAAAAGACCACGGTATTGCAAGATTTACGTAAAATTTGCACGCCACAGGCGTCATTATCAGACGAAGCGTGGGAAAAATTAATGTTGTCTGATGAGAGTAACAAACAACATATCCGCGAAGCTATTGTGGCGATGGAGCGTAATAATCAGAATAACTACTGGGAAGCGCTGGGTAAGGTGGAATGCCCGGATATGTGAATTTCGCACACCTCCGCGCTCAGGCCAGCAGCCGCTGACTTAAGCTCGCACATCAGTAAATCACCTGCTTTTTCAAATTCCAATCAAAATTGCACCAGTTCATCAGGATTGTGGATAAATTTCCCTCTACATTGTTTTCATTTCATCACATAGAAAATCTTATCTCATTGAAACAATACTTGTTTTTAATGCAGAAAAGGAAGCCCAACGGATGGGCATAAAAATGAGCGAATTTTGATATCACCCCCCTCTAAAAAATGGTGAAGTCTGAACAAAGAATGTTCGAAAGGAGAGAGTAGAGATGGAAAGCGCAAATCTGGATTTAGAAGAAAATAAAGAAATTGCCAGTAAGTTCGAACGTGCATTAGGTATGGGAGCAACACTTGCAGAGCTGCATGGCATTACTCCGGATACCCTTGAAGGCGTTTATGCTTACGCTTATAACTTTTATGAAAAAGGAAGACTTGACGAAGCTGAGCTCTTTTTTAAATTTCTCTGTATTTATGATTTCCAAAATTATAACTATTTAAAAGGATATGCCGCCGTTTGTCAGTTGAAGAAAGATTATCAAAAGGCATTCGACATGTATCATATCTGTTTAATGCTATCTCCCGATAACGATTTCTCTTTGGTTTATTATATGGGCCAATGCCAGATGGGCTTAAAAAACATTAAAATGGCCACTGAGTTATTTAATACAGTCGTAACCTACAGCCAAAATGAAAAAGTTAAAGAGATGGCTACTGCTTATCTTGAACTCTTGACAGCCAATACCGAAGAGGAAGTTCAAACAGAGTGAGTCGGCAAAATGAACATAAACGGAAAAAACGCTTCTTTTACGCCTGAAGAGTTAATCAGGAAATATCATGAGGAAGCCCCGGTTGATTTAAAAAATAACCATGGCGATAAAATAAATGAGAAGAATAACAATAAACACATTACTTACTTTCCCGTTGATGCCATTTTAGATGGGAATAAACATCTGCCATGAGTTAAATAAAAAAGAATTAATTACACCCGATGATAGCTTAAAAAGGAGGTGAATTATGTCGGCACCGATTACGGGACAAACGATCACGTTTGAACAAATCAGCGAAACATTGCGCACACAGTATAGCGATGCGGAAAAAAGACTGCAGGACAGCAACAAAACGCAAGTTGATCCCATGCGGCTTAATAAAAACCCGAAATCCCTTGATAATGATATTCGCGCTCGTCTTGAAAACAAACCGATGCTTGCTCCGCCTGCAATGCAGGTTTCAGATTCCGACAACGCCACTACAGCAAAGACGAACGATGCCCGCCTGACAATGATTTTGGGTAATCTAACAGGCATTGCCGATCAGGATATTACAACACGTTTGCATAATAACCTTGACAGCACCCTGCTTCGACACGAAATGGCACATAATAAGTTTCGTGAATTAAGTGACGCTTACTCATCGTCATTAGATTCCGCGCAAAAAGCCGACGACATCATGCATCAGGCCAATAATAATTACAATGCGGTCGATAAAAAGGTGCAATCGCTGGAGAAAAAAGTCAACACATTGAATCAAGAGCTCTCGCAACTGCAACCTGGCGATCCGCAATATAATAAAGTAGTGACGCAAAAAAGTGCGGCTGAAAAAACACTCACGCTGTCATTACAAAAAAAATCGTTAGCTGAGAAATCGTTAAATACAGCCATTATGGATGCTGATGCTGCGATCGGCCAAAGTATGGAAATTTTTGACGAAATTCAACAGCAAGAACAGATTAATAACTTCACCACCAATATTTGCCTGACGCAAGAAAACCAGAAAAACAGAAACGCGACAGCCACATTTATCCTTTTGATTACCTCAGTAATGGAAGTTATTGGTGATACCAATTGCGACTCTATTAAAAATCAATCTGAGGTAATGAAAGAGATTAACCATGTCAGGGAAAATAAACTCAATGAAACAGCGCGTAGCTATACTACATGGACAAAAGTTTTAAACATTATTAATGAGGTCGTTACTGTAGTTACATTTGCCGTAAGTGCAGCCTTAATTGTGATTGGTATTGTCGCAGCAGTTCCAAGTGCTGGGGCAAGCTTTGCTGGAGCGCTGGCACTAATTGGAGGAATCGCGGGGGCAGTAGTATTAGGTGTTGATATTATTTGTCAAATCACTCTGGGTACCACGGCTACCGGTTGGATTTTGGGAAAACTAACTGAAGGTCTTGCGGGTATTATTTCTAAATATGACCCCACACTACTCGCAATCTGCGCTCTTCTGGACGCCTTGGGTGTCCAACAAACGACTATTGATTTAGTACAAGATATTTACTCATCTGCAGCCGCTTCTATTGTTATGGTAACATTAATGATTGGTGCAACATTAATTTGTTCAGTAGCAATAAGTGAACTTGTAAAGGCACTCTCAAAAACTGCCGCCGAAGAAATCACAAAAGAAATAACTGACAGTATAAAATCCACCGTGGAATCTATGATCAAGTCAGTATCAAAAAAAATCATGTCAGCATTAAATTTTCTCGGTGACAAAATAAAAGCATCATCACAATTTATAATGATATTTGCAAAAATAACTATTCTTCTTGAAAAAATTGCCTCGGGCGTTTGTACAATAATTACATCGAGCATGAATCAATACGCTGCCAGTAAGTCTGCAGATATCGAAATTCTACAACAAGATATAAGCAATCTATCAAAAACGCGCGAACAAATGCTTACAGTGATGCAAAGGATAGATAAAACCGTCGAACAAGAGGTAGCTCAGATGGTGCGTGTATTACAACACCGAACTGAAGCTTTGAAATTTGCTTCTCATTCTATCGTATAAGAGGATTCAAAAATGACCAATAATATTAGCAATATAAACAATACAGCTCATAATAAGAATCTCGATAAAACAACATTCGATGAACAACCTGCTTATGAAACAAGAGTATCACAAGCTAAAAAAATACTGCAAAGTTTTGCGCCAAATGATATTAAAGTTGATACAAATACTAAATTTATTAGTCTGATAGAGTCTGTCCGTGCTCTCTCTCCTGAATTACAATGTAAGGTACTAGATGGTCTTAATTATGCTAAGAATACACTACATAATATAAATCAAAATTCTGCCATAGCAACAAAATCATCCTGTCAGTCTACCGAGTCAATAGAGAAAACCATAACATTTAATATTCTCGATATGTTAGATAATTTGACGATGAGACAACAGAACATTATGGAGGCCTTTCTAAGAGTCTTTACATCAATGTACAATGCCTCTGCCAAGGCTGATGCTAGCATGAGCATCGTTTTTGAACAGCTTGTCCATCTTCAGAGTAGCGAAACAAAAAATGCTTCTTGGGCAAATTTTGCAGGTGCATTAGCAGGCTCAGCTATTAATGCTACGGGAGCTGTATTTATGGCAGGTGCAGAACTTGCGAAGCCCGCGGGAAAGATAGATGATATCGCAGAAAACCAGGAACAAAATACAGACAAACCAGATAGCCAAACTCGGATAAAATCAAAAGAAGATATGGCAAATGCGAAAGCCAGACTTGCCGAAATAGAAAATCAACAAAAAGATTTATCAAATAACAAGAATATTGAGGATAATGACAAACAAGAGCAATCAAGTAAGTTACAAAAAGAAAAAGAAAGTATCACTAATAAAATTAAAGACAAAGAAAAAATTAATAGTCACAATCTAAGATATGGTATTACCAGTTCTATTTCTCATACCAATAATCTATTTCAGTCTATTGCAAATCTATCTCAATACGGCGGAACAGTGGCAGCAGAACATACTCGTGCAGAAAAAGACTTGGCTGAGCAAGCTAAAAATGTTATGCATTCAGTTATGAGTAGCTATCTGGATCAAATTAATCGTGATGTTCAAGGAAGAGATCAAGCACTCAATTTATTACAGCAAATAATACAAACCATTATTGATACTGATAGTGCAATCGTTCAAGGCATTCGCTCATAAATTATTGCAATAATAGTTAGTTATATTTAAGGAGGAATGGCACATGATTAATAAAGATAATAATCTAAATATAGATATTTTACGTCAGCAGAATACAAACATTCCTCTTAAAGAGGCATCCTCACAAAGTGAGGAGCCTCATCAACTGGAAAACAGCAAAAGCGAGGGTAATTTGTATAACAGCGCCAGTATGGATAATAATATTGGCGCTATGCTCAAGAAAGATGTTGAAAAACTATCAACTTTAGTCAGTGAACGTAGCCCGCGAAATGAAGACTGGAAATGCCAGCATGACATACAACTCAACTTCGTTAAAAACATGCTCAGAAATTTCCCAACTGAGAACCTGTCAGAGAAGGGATCTGCGCTCTTACACGAAAGTTATTCGCTGATAAAAAACGTTCTGCAGCTTACAGAAAATGTTAATACTATTGACGGAAAATTAAAGGATCCCGCTAAAATATT
Organism: Escherichia sp. WS1368; assembly: GCF_046487485.1. Lineage (NCBI taxonomy): Bacteria > Pseudomonadati > Pseudomonadota > Gammaproteobacteria > Enterobacterales > Enterobacteriaceae > Escherichia > Escherichia sp. WS1368. The sequence continues at coordinate 120,637 of NZ_JBJQJI010000005.1, read as the reverse complement.
GACCTTGCATAACTCTGTGAGAAAAACCCTGGCTAACGTTGCTGACAACACAACCGGGTCAAGTGCAATGGCATCGACCAAAGGTACCTTAAATCACGCTATCGCTTCTTTAGATAGTTCTGCACCTGAAGTGAGAAGTTCAGCAACCAGCAGTACTTTAACGGCCAGTAGTTCAAACGAATTTAAAAGTGATAAATATATATGCAGTGATATTGCTGATTTGATGAGTGTGCTCGGTAGCGACTACCTCGAAATTTATGCGAATAGCGTTGAGATAATGAGCGCATACTGGCAGGACTTCAGTGAACATATCCAAAGCAATATGGGAAAATGGACTCACTCTAATAAAAAAGGCGATGCGATAGTTTTTGACGTCAATGCATTCCAAAAAGCCTTGATGCATTTTTATTATATCGATAAATATCCTAATGGTGATTTCCACTATCATTACAATCCAGACTATGTTTTATACCCTCCGGCACCTGCGGACAAAATTGGCGTTCCACTGGAAGAAGCAGAAAAATGGTGCGCCGCTTTAGGACTTCCGGTAATTCCACCCGATCCCAAACACCGCACACCTTCTCCGATTGTCGAAGTTGAACCGCAAGGTAGCGGTCTGTATGTTATTATTCCCAACCCTCAGATTATAGACAGTATGAGTCAGTCTTCAGACTCAATGGTGCATAGGGACGATAAAGGGAAGGAAAAAAATATATCTAAAGAATTCACCGGCTACGAAATAAGCACGGCTGAATACCAGGCATGGCTGGCGGGTTATAACAGCCAGGCAGAAAACATGAAAACCGACGTGCAGGTTATCACGACTAAATACAGTACAGCCAACTCCACCTACGATACAATTATCAAATTATTATCTTCAACCATTACTGCGTTGTTTGATTCAGCAAAAGATTATTTACGTTTCTGATTAAGTAACATCCACAATTATCGCCCACTATCTGGTCCCGAAAAATGGGACCAGCGTTTCATATTATTAAGCATCAGCTTTCATTCATTTCTTCATCACAATCTTACAAAATGAGCGTTTTTTGATAGAGCAATTCTGCCAATACTTTATTTTATATTGATCAAATTAATACTATGAATAGAGAAAACGGAAGGAGCGTTCTATGCAACTGCAACATGGAAAAAATAATACACAACAATATATATTTGGCGACTTTGTATTAAAAAACAATGGAATATTATTATTCAAAAACAAAGAATATCATATTCCCCCGAAAGAACTTGGCGTTATTATTCTATTGCTTAATGCTGACGGTGAAATTGTTAGCAAAGAAGAGATTATCGATAAGGTCTGGAGCGCGAGTGTTGCCAGTGATGAATCTCTAACACGATGTATTTATGCATTGCGCAAACTTTTGCATGAGAATAAACAGTGTAAGTATATCGAAACGGTCTATGGTCGTGGATACCGTTTTACTGTACCTATTGTGATTGTGACCGATAATGAACCGGTAAAGTCGACCACTACTCTTGCCGTTTTTCCCTTTCGTACTGAAGGTTCGATCAATGTTCTAAAACTCCATTACGAACTTGTCCAGGGCCTTTCAAAATATGCTTTTTGTGGTTTAGATATTTTACCCGCTTCGGTAACAAATGAGGCCAGTGATTTTTCCACTATCCATCAGTTTATCAATAAAACAGGTCCAGAATATTATATTATGGGTCAGGTCGTTCACTATGGTAAAAACTGGCGTTTATTTATTGAGTTAATTCATGCCAGAACACATAAATTGATTGATCATCAAAGTATTGATTTCAACCCCGATAATCCTCTTTCCGTATTATTATCACAAGTAATTAATATTCTTATTGAAAAAATACCCAATATTAATTTTAAATCTATTAATACACAACAAATGCCATCTCTGGATTCTGCTGTTATGTATATGAATGGCAGAATGGAAATGTATCGTTATACACCAGAGAGTTTGAAACGAGCATTAGTAATATTTAGAGATTGTGTGAGTACGCAACCGCAAAATACCTTGCCCTACTGTTGCCTGGCGGAATGCCATATATCATTAGCCCTCCTTGGACTCAGTGAACAAAAACAAGCAATAACTACGGCAGTAACCTCCATTGAAAAGGCTCTTGAAATTAACCCTTCAAATTCTCAGGCATTGGGTTTACTGGGTTTAATCAGTGGGCTAAAAGATGAACATTCAGTGTCTAATGTGCTATTTAAGCAAGCACATTTACTCAAACCTAATTCGCCAGACGTTTATTATTATCAGTCTCTGCTATGTTTTTTGAACGGTGACCTTGCAAGAGCATTTAATCTAATAGAAAAAAGTATTGCTCTTGAACCCAATAAAATGGGTATAAGCATTCTTAAATTAATTATACTTTATTACACATCCCCCCTCGATAACGCGATATCTTTTGCATTAAATCTTAACAGTCAAAACACCTGTAATAATCCAATTATTACCTCTATTCTGGCTATGTTCATGGCACTGAAAGGACATAATGACAAAGCCAAAAGTTTATTGCTTAAACTTGAGCCTGAACATGGTCTTGATTACACCTGTGTTAACTCGCTTTATACGAAATTTCTGATCTATGGCGCATCTATAAAAAATGACATTATGAAGTTACTGGCAAATATTAACACCAACAAAATCAATGGTGTGATTTTGCCGTTGATTTACACTGTGTATGGTAAAAAAGAATATGAAAAGCGCTGGCAACAATTAATTAAAGACAATGATTTATGGTCAAATGTTTTGCTTCATGACCCCCGTTTGCTCAGTGTAAAAAATGAATTTAATACTATCGGTGTGATGCGTACTTCTGCGTAATAACGAATATAAATTGCCCTGCTGATGCAGGGCAATTTAGTAATTACTTCGTTAATAATACTCTACGCACAAGCCAGAAGACTTTCCTGTCCCAAGCTCTGATATACCAGTTTCAGGATTAAATTTCTCGTGTACTCCCATGAGCTGAGTGCTTGTCCAATAATCCGTACCGCTAAAAGCGTTCCCATAAGTTTTTAAATTACCATATTCGCCCCACAACGTACCTACTTTTCGCGGTACTACCCCACCGCTTGGCCGCTGCGCTAATTCTAAAGATGACGGCATTTGACCATAACTACATGAAGTATTTATGATATCCCAGGTATTACTACTGGTAGCACCTAAACTAGTAAACCATTTTTTAATCTTGAATTTAAATACAACATCATTCCCTTTACCATTCTTGGGTTTCCCAGTAATAGTAACTTCACTTCTTATCAGCACAGATAATGTTACTTCTCCATTACTGTCAACATTAATTCCATAAATCCCAGCCGTCCAATTATAATCCGTATTTTTCATATTATGGGTTAGTAACAGCGTGAATTTTGCACCATCAAACCCTGTTTCTGGAAAACCATCTGTCGCCCTGAATTTTACACCATTAACACTCAGTAACTCGACTTCCACAAAAGGAAGGATGGTATAGGATGGTTGTCCGTATATACGCCAACCTTTAATCTCCATAAATGAAGTTAAATTTTCTCCTTCTTGGTAGGCCATATATGTACGTTCATATATTCCATCACCCACATATCTCCATTTTTCCCCTTCTTTTTTTTCTACATTTTGTAAGTACACTGCATCATCCAGCAAATCCAGACCGTTATCCACCGGATTTCCAAAATCATCAACTAATAAAGCACTGACAGGTAAATCCGCCCCTTCCACTACTAAAACTTCTCGTATACGAAGCTGTGAACCAAGCGGACTCACTTCACCTGGTTTAATAGTGTAATTGTTTGAATAATTGGCATCGCTCCAACCAGCCATCTTCAGTTGCGCATTCAAATTCGCTTCCGCAAAATGCGCCATATACTGTCTTTGATATTGCCCATTGCCGTTGTAAACCCAATTATTGCCCTGGATAGGATCCGCATTCCTGACTTGTACGTTTTCCTCATTAAGCTGAACAACACCATCAGTAATAAAGTTACCCTGGGCATCTTTAAGAACAACGGTCACCGTTATGCTATCCCCAGCGATATATATCGTTTTGTCCGCGACAATCGTTGATTGAGTTTTTGCCGCTGCACCTGGTTGTATCCCGTATAGCGAGGACTTAATCTCCGTTGCCCATGTTTTTAATTTCAGACTGGCAACCAGATTTTCGTCGGCAACCCATGCTGTCCAGACAATGGTATATTCACCATTATTCTGCTCGACCCACCGCATAGAATCGGGAGTTGCGCCGCCTACCGCGAAACTATCAATATAAGACTCGATGACTTCTGATGTCAGCCCTAAAGCAGGGTTACCAAACTCATCCCGCAACGTTATTGTGACGGTTAATGGCTCCCCGGCGATATATGCCGATTTATCTGTCCTGATAGCAGAATTTGCCTGCACCGGAGCACCGCTGTGGATGGAATAACTCTCTGATTGTTTACTGCTGCCCCATTCAGACAACTTCAGCGTCGCGTGGTGAGAGTCTCCCGCCATTTGCGCCGACCATGTAGCAGTATAAACACCGGCGTTTTCAGACCATCCTCCTGAACGTACGGCTCCTTCCACTATTACGTTATCACCAGACAGTAAGGACTCGCCCCCTTCAACCAGGTTACCGTGCGCGTCTTTCAGCGTCACGGCGACGGTAATAGTGTCGCCAGCGGTGTAGGCGTTTTTATCCGTAGCGATAGTTGATGTGGCTTGCGCCGGAGAACCGGACTGGATGTCATAGCGATCTGACGTTACGCCATCACTCCACGTCTGCAATTGCAGGTTGGCGTGCTGATTGGTACTGGCAATCGTCGCCATTCGGGTTGTGGTATACACGCCACCTGATTCAACCCAGCTTCCCATTTCTGACGGGTCAGTGCCAGCCACCGTCAGCACACCATCAGCGGCTAACTGTGAAGCTGCACCGGTTACCAGATTATCGAACGCATCCCGGAGCGTTACCGTGATGGTGATTGTCTCTCCAACCGTATAGTTCGACTTATTTGTTTCAACGATTGAAGTGAGTTGCGATGCATCACCAGGTACAAAGGTGACGTTCTGGCTCTGGCTGCTGTTGTTGATGCTGGCGGTGACTGTACTGGTGCCCGCCGTCTGGCTGGTGACACTGATCTCCACCGTGCCATCCGGCTTTGTGGTCATCGTCGGAGCAACCGTTGCGCTGTTGCCCGCCAACACGCTGACCGTCTGCCCGGCAAGCGCATTACCGAACGCATCGGTGACTCTCGCCCGCAGCATATTCGCCATTGCACCGTCTGCCACTGAGTCGTCCTTAATGACCACCAGGTCCGCGATCTTCGCTGTCCTGACATCGGCGATAAACGTCACGTTCCGGCTCTGACTGCTGCTGTTGATGCTGGCAGTGACTGCACTGATTCCCGCCGTCTGGCTGGTTACAGATATCTCCACCGTGCCGTCCGGCTTGGTGGTCACCGTCGGAGTGACCGTTGCGCTGTTGCCTGCCAACACGCTGACCGTCTGTCCGGCAAGCGTATTACCGTTAGCATCGGTGACCTTCACCTGCAGCGTATTCGCCGTCGAACCGTCTGCCTCTGAACCATCCTTAATGACCACCAGATCAGCGATCTTCGCCGTGCTGACATCGGCGATAAATGTCACGTTCCGGCTCAGACTGCTGTTGTTGATGCTGGCTGTGACCGCACTGATCCCCGCCGTCTGGCTGGTAACAGAGATCTCCACTGTACCGTCCGGCTGCGTGGTGACCGTCGGGGCGACCGTTGCGCCGTTGTCCGCCAACACGCTGACCGTCTGCCCGGCAAGCGCATTACCGAATGCATCGGTCACCCTCGCCCGCAGCGTGTTCGCCGTCGCACCGTCCGCCTCTGAACCGTCCTTAATAACCACCAGATCCGCGATCTGCGCCGTCCTGACATCGGCGACAAACGTCACGTTCCGGCTCTGGCTGCTGCTGTTGATGCTGGCAGTGACTGCACTGACTCCCGCCGTCTGGCTGGTGACTGAGATCTCCACCGTACCGTCCGGCTCTGTGATGACCGTCGGGGCAGTCGTTGCGCCGTTGTCCGCCAACACGCTGACCGTCTGCCCGGCTAGCGTGTTCCCGAACGCATCGGTCACCCTCACCCGCAGCGTGTTCGCCGTCGAACCGTCCGCCTCTGAACCATCCTTAATAACCACCAGATCAGCGATCTTCGCCGTGCTGACATCGGCGATAAATGTCACGTTCTGACTCTGACTACTGCTGTTGATGGTTGCAGTGACTGCACTGACTCCCGCCGTCTGGCTGGTGACACTGATTTCCACCGTGCCGTCCGGCTCGGTGATCACCGTTGGGGCAGTCGTTACGCCGTTGTCCGCCAACACGCTGACCGTCTGGCCGCCAAGCGCATTACCGAACGCATCCGTCACCCTCACCCGCAGCATGTTCGCCGTCGAACCGTCTGCCACTGAGCCGTCCTTAATGACCACCAGATCAGCGATCTGCGCCGTCCTGATATCGGCGATAAACGTCACGTTCTGACTCTGACTACTGCTGTTGATGGTTGCAGTGACAGTACTGGTTCCGGCGGTCTGGCTGGTGACTGAGATCTCCACCGTCCCGTCCGGCTCTGTGATTACCGTCGGGGCAGTCGTTGCGCTGTTGTCCGCCAACACGCTGACCGTCTGCCCGGCAAGCGTATTACCGTTAGCATCGGTAACCTTCACTTGCAGCGTGTTCGCCATTGCGCCGTCAGCCACTGAGTTATCCCGGGTGACCACCAGATCCGCGATCTTCGCCGTCCTGACATCGGCGATAAACATCACGTTCTGGCTCGCGGTGCTGTTGTTGATGGTTGCAGTGACTGCACTGACTCCCGCCGTCTGGCTGGTGACACTGATTTCCACCGTGCCGTCCGGCCCTGTGATGACCGTCGGAGACACCGTTGCGCCGTTGCCTGCCGTCACGCTGACCGTCTGCCCGGCAAGTGCATTCCCGAACGCATCGGTCACCCTCGCCCGCAGCGTGTTCGCCGTCGAACCATCTGCCACGGCGTAATCCTGCGTCACTTCCAGCACCGCGATCTGCGCCGTCCTGACATCCGCGACAAACGTCACGTTCCGGCTCAGGCTGCTGCTGTTGATGCTGGCAGTGACAGTACTGGCTCCCGCCGTCTGACTGGTGACACTGATCTCCACCGTGCCGTCCGGCCCTGTGATGACCGTCGGAGACACCGTTGCGCCGTTGCCTCCCAACACGCTGACCGTCTGCCCGGCAAGCGCATTACCGAACGCATCGGTCACCCTCGCCCGCAGCGTGTTCGCCGTCGAACCATCTGCCACGGCGTAATCCTGCGTCACTTCCAGCACCGCGATCTGCGCCGTCCTGACATCCGCAATAAACGTCACGTCCCGGCTCAGGCTGCTGCTGTTGATACTGGCGGTGACTGTACTGGTTCCTGCCGTCTGGCTGGTGACACTGAACTCCACCGTACCGTCCGACTGCGTGGTGACCGTCGGAGTGACCGTTGCGCTGTTGCCTGCCATCACGCTGACCGCCTGCCCGGCAAGTGCATTGCCGAACGCATCGGTCACCCTCGCCCGCAGCGTGTTCGCCGTCGAACCGTCCGCCTCTGAACCATCCTTAATGACCACCAGATCCGCGATCTTCGCCGTCCTGACATCGGCGATAAATGTCACGTTCTGACTCTGAGTACTGCTGTTGATGGTTGCAGTGACTGCACTGACTCCCGCCGTCTGGCTGGTAACAGAGATCTCCACCGTACCGTCCGGCTGCGTGGTGACCGTCGGGGCGACCGTTGCGCCGTTGTCCGCCAACACGCTGACCGTCTGCCCGGCAAGCGCATTACCGAACGCATCGGTGACCCTCACCTGCAGCGTGTTCGCCGTCGAACCGTCCGCCTCTGAACCATCCTTAATGACCACCAGATCAGCGATCTTCGCCGTCCTGACATCGGCAACAAACGTCACGTCCCGGCTCAGGCTGCTGTTGTTGATGGATGCAGTGACAATACTGATCCCCGCCGTCTGGCTGGTGACACTGATCTCCACCGTACCGTCCGGCCCTGTGATGACAGTCGAAGCGACCATTGCACTGTTGTCTGCCGTCACGCTGACCGTCTGTCCGCCAAGCGTATTACCGAATGCATCCGTGACCCTCATCCGCAGCGTGTTCGCCATTGCGCCGTCAGCCACTGAGTTATCCTGGATAACGACCAGATCCGCTATTTTTGCCGTGCTGACATCGGCGACAAACGTCACGTTCCGGCTCAGGCTGCTGCTGTTGATGCTGGCAGTGACTGTACTGGTGCCTGCCGTCTGACTGGTGACACTGATCTCCACCGTGCCATCCGGCTTTGTGGTCACCGTCGAAGCAACCGTTGCGCTGTTGCCTGCCAACACGCTGACCGCCTGTCCGGCAAGCGTATTACCGTTAGCATCGGTGACCTTCACCTGCAGCGTATTCGCCGTCGAACCGTCTGCCACCGCGTTATCCCGGATGACCTCCAGTTCAGCGATCTTCGCCGTCCTGACATCGGCGATAAATGTCACGTCCCGGCTCTGACTGCTGCTGTTGATGCTGGCTGTGACTGCACTGATTCCCGCCGTCTGACTGGTGACACTGATTTCCACCGTGCCGTCCGGCTCGGTGATCACCGTCGGGGCAACCGTTGCGCCGTTGCCTGCCATCACGCTGACCGTCTGTCCGGCAAGTGCATTACCGAATGCATCGGTTACCCTCGCCCGCAGCGTGTTCGCCGTCGAACCGTCTGCCTCTGAACCATCCTTAATGACCACCAGATCAGCGATCTTCGCCGTGCTGACATCGGCGACAAACGTCACGTTCTGGCTCAGGCTGCTGTTGTTAATGCTGGCGGTGACTGTACTGGCTCCGGCGGTCTGACTGGTGACACTGATCTCCACCGTGCCGTCCGGCTGCGTGGTGACCGTCGGAGCAGTCGTGGCACCGTTGCCTGCCATCACGCTGACCGTCTGTCCGGCAAGTGCATTCCCGAACGCATCGGTCACCTTCACCTGCAGCGTGTTCGCCGTCGAACCGTCTGCCTCTGAACCATCCTTAATGACCACCAGATCAGCGATCTTCGCCGTGCTGACATCGGCGATAAATGTCACGTTCTGACTCTGACTACTGCTGTTGATGGTTGCAGTGACTGCACTGACTCCCGCCGTCTGGCTGGTGACACTGATTTCCACCGTGCCGTCCGGCTCGGTGATCACCGTCGGGGCAACCGTTGCGCCGTTGTCCGCCATCACGCTGACCGTCTGTCCATTCAGCGCATTCCCGAACGCATCGGTGACCTTCACCCGCAGCGTGTTCGCCATTGCGCCGTCAGCCACTGAGTTATCCCGGGTAACCTCCAGACTCGCTATCTGCGCCGTCCTGACATCCGCGACAAACGTTACGTTCCGGATCAGGCTGCTGCTGTTAATGCTGGCAGTGACAGTACTGACTCCCGCCGTCTGGCTGGTGACACTGATTTCCACCGTGCCGTCCGGCTGCGTGGTGACCGTCGGAGCAGTCGTGGCACCGTTGTCTGCCAACACGCTGACCGTCTGCCCATTCAGCGTATTCCCGAACGCATCTGTGACCCTCACCCGCAGCGTGTTCGCCATTGCACCGTCTGCCACTGAGTTATCCCGGGTGACTACCAGATCAGCGATCTTCGCCGTCCTGACATCGGCGACAAACGTCACGTTCCGGCTCAGGCTGCTGTTGTTGATACTGGCGGTGATCGCACTGGTTCCGGCGGTCTGGCTGGTGACTGAGATCTCCACCGTGCCGTCCGGCCCTGTGATGACCACCGGAGCAACCGTTGCGCCGTTGTCCGCCGTCACGCTAACCGTCTGGCCGGCAAGTACATTCCCGAACGCATCGGTGACCCTCGCCCGCAGCATATTCGCCATTACACCATCTGCCACTGAGTCGTCCTTAATGACCACCAGATCAGCGATCTTCGCCGTCCTGACATCCGCAATAAACGTCACGTTCCGGCTCAGGCTGCTGTTGTTGATGCTGGCAGTGCCTGTACTGGTTCCGGCTGTCTGGCTGGTGATACTGATCTCCACCGTGCCGTCCGGCTCTGTAGTGACCGTCGGAGACACCGTTGCGCTGTTGTCTGCCATCACGCTGACCGTCTGCCCGGCAAGCGTATTCCCGAACGCATCTGTGACCCTCACCCGCAGCGTGTTCGCCATTGCACCGTCTGCCACTGAGTTATCCCGGGTGACTACCAGATCAGCGATCTTCGCCGTCCTGACATCGGCGACAAACGTCACGTTCCGGCTCTGGCTGCTGTTGTTGACGCTGGCGGTGACCACACTGGTTCCGGCGGTCTGGCTGGTGACTGAGATCTCCACCGTGCCGTCCGGCTCTGTAATCACCGTCGGAGCGACCGTTGCACCGTTGTCCGCCAACACGCTGACCGTCTGCCCGGCAAGCGTATTACCGAACGCATCGGTGACCTTCACCCGCAGCGTGTTCGCCGTCGAACCGTCCGCCTCTGAACCATCCTTAATGACCACCAGCTCCGCGACCTGCGCCGTGCTAACATCAGCAACAAAGTTCACCGTTTTACTATCGCTGCTTTGATTGATCTTAGCCTCAACAGTGCTGGCATCCGCTACGGTACTGCTCAGATCAACCTCTGCCATGCCATGCGCATCCGTCCTGATACCTGCGCTCTGCCCTGCATTGGCAAATACAGCCGCCCCCTTCGTCACCGTAAAGGTGACGGTCTGCTCCGGCAGCACATTGCCAAACTGATCTTCCACCCGGACATTCACTGTATGTCGATCGCTGCCATTCGCCAGCACATCCGGGTTACCCGTTGTCACTTGCATCGCGACAATTTGTGCGCTGGCGGCATCGCCACTAATACTGTAATCATTTGAAGTCAGAGCGTTCGCCCAGCCGGACATCTGTAGCTGTGCTTTTAAACCGGTGCCAGGGAGTAAGGCGGTATACGTTGCGGTATAAATTCCTTTTTGATCTTCATTCCAGGCGATGCTTTCCGCTTTTGTATTTGGCAGCTGGATAGCCAGGTTGATAGCGTCTCGTTGCCCCCCGACCAGGTTTTCATAGCTATCCTTGAGTGTTACCGTAACTTTTATCGCGCCGCCCGCGGTGTAGGTCGTTTTGTCGGTAACGATGGAGGAATAAGCCAACACAGCTCCGCTTTCGCGGATGGCATACGCATCGGATTGCTGCGCGCTACTCCATGTCGATAGTTTCAGCGTGGCGTAATGGCGATCGCCAGCAATCTTCGCGGTTCGGGTGGTGGTGTAAACGCCATCAGACTCTTCGCTCCAGTTACCCGTTTCATTTTTATCTGTACCGCTCACCTCGACCACACCGCTACCCGCCAGCAGCGAAGCCATCCCTTTCACCAGGTTTTTCTGCTCATCCATAAGGGTAACTGACACTTTTATCTTGCCACCCGCGGTGTATGACACATCGTCTGTCTTGATGGTGGAGGTCAGCTGAGAGATATCGCCAGTAATAAAGCTCACTTCCACAGACTGACTACTGCCATTGGTCTCGGCCTTGATAAGACTGTTTACCGCCTGGTCACTGGCAAGGTTAACGCTGGCAATCCCGTCTTTATCTGTCGTCACAATACCGCCATTTGGATCGGCAAAAACCGCCGCACCATTCACGACCGTGAAGGTAACATTTTGTCCCTGCAGTAAATTTTGATGCACATCCCTGACCGTCACAGCGACGGTATTGTGATCGCGTCTGGCAACTGCGTTATTCGCGGTGATCTGCATCGCAGCGATTTTGGCGGTATCTTTATCACCCGCAATACTGAACGCATCCGAATGTTTGGTTTGCCAGCCGGGCATCGTCAGCTGGGCCGTTAATTTGTCGCCAATGAGATGGGCCGTATAGCTTGCTTTGTAAATTCCCTCACTTTCTTCCGTCCAGGCACTAACGGCATCAGCCTTCGTGTTGTCAACTTTAACGGTTTGTTTGAGAAGTTCTTTTCGTCCGGTAACCCCGTTGCCGTTATCATCTCTCAGGGTCACTTTAACGACTATCGGCTTACCCGCGACGTAATTATCCTGGTCTGTCTCAATCGTGGAGTCAGCGCGGGATGCTGTATTCGCCACGATAGCAATCAGTGCTGGCGTCTTAGCGATATCATCGCCGTTAAATTGCGGCATCAGCGATAACGCGCCAGACGTCTTCCCGGCGGTAACTATTTGGGTATAGGTTCCGTTACCGTTGTCTTTCCATTCGCTTAAGGCGAAATCCTGCAAACCTTTCACCTGTGTTTTTAACGTCATACCTGGGATTGGCTTGCCGCTGGAATCTCGCGCGGTATAGGTCAGCGTTGAGGTTGATTTTCCATCAGCAAGCAGGATTTGCAGATCGACAGAAAGCGTTGAACCGGCGAGGCTTAATGTGGGTTTTTCCACGACCACCATACTTTCTTCACGCCGGGAGAAATTTCCTTTCGAATCTTCCGCTGTAACCGCTATCGGGTAAGTGTTGTCGGTTTCAGGCATTGCCGTGAATCGGTAGGGAGGAATAGTGACCTGAATATCCTTGCCGGAAACAGCTACTTTTCCGCCCGCTGATTGCAGGGAGGCGGCTTCAATGTCATAACCTTTCAGCGCATATTTGGTTTGTAAGGAAGAAACCAGCGATTTAACCTCACCCGGCTTGCCTTTCAACGGATCGGTCAGCGTCAGCCGCACCAGCTCTTTCTTGCGATATTCGAGGACAATATTGTTATTACGATCGACCAGGTCATAGCGACTGCCCACAAGGCTACGTCGTGCTGCAACTTCAGCCGGATCGAGCTGTTTTTGCAGTGAATGGCCGGGTTGCAACGTCAACTCCATACCAATTCGGGTGTCGTTTTCTCCCTGTTTGCCCTGCCGTTGCTCGGCACTAAAGGAGATCAGAGGAACAGGGGTATAACTCAAACCTGCGGTAATCGCGTGAGGATCATTTTGACGCTCGTCTTTACCAAACAGCGCCACTTCATCGCCATAATATTGTTCATAGACCACCTTGCCGCCCAGCTGCGGCCAGGCCGGTAACCAGCCTTCGGCGCGAAGATCCCAACCGTTCGCCGGACGTGCTTCATAGTCATTGTCGAGTTCCGGTGCACTACGCCAGTTACTCAGGCGCAGATAACCGTTGCCGCTCAGTTTCAGGTAATCGCGCCAGTATTCAACGCCCATCCCGGTTCGGGTGTGATAGCGGGTCAGGTCATGATCGATAAACATATTGACGCCAGACATCCAGCTCGATGTGAAATAACGCCAGCCGATACCGTGGTTGGTTTGAGTGCGATTATCCGTACGGTGAAGTGTGTGCTGGCTGAAGACCAGGTTATCCGGCGTTTCGTACCAGGGATGGAGAAATTCAAATGACGAGCTTTTAAGGCTGAAATCTTCATCCACACCAAGAGATACCCGGGCAGTTCCCCAACGACTGAGCCAGTCCGTTGCCTGCGCAGATGCAGAAGAAGCCACCCAGCCACGCGCCATACTCGCCGCCTGTTCGCTGTCCATATCGCGAGCTAAAAGTGTTCCGCTTTGCTGCGCCATTTCCGCGACCTGCATTTGCGGATCTTTGCCGTCGCGCTCCATCTGCATTGCTTTCAGGTTGCGCGCTTCGGGGCTATTACTGTTAATGAGGGGCACATCTATTTCATCGCCCTGACGCACATTGTCAAAGCCCCGCGCAAAGGTACGGAACTGATTCAGGCGACGTAATTCATCAACGGTGATACCAAAGCGTGCCGCGACCGTTGGTGGCGATTCCAACGCACCCAGGGTATATGGAATAGTTTTAACGTTCGGCAGGATCAGTGACGCGGCAGTATCCGAGTGCGCAGGATTAATATGCGTAGGGGCAGCAGCCATAACAGGGAAAATAGTTTGTGTTATCAGGCAAATACCTGCGGTCAGACGACGTAAACGATCCCCCAATCCACATATGGTGTTATCGCCCCGACGATCGCCATTCCCATGCGCTTTCCCTGCCATTTGTCATCCCTGTCGCTATGCGTTCAGATTAAATGACCTTTCTTTAACATGAGAGAAAATGATGATTCATGATTAGCAAATGATGAATACAGGCGGAATAATGGAAATAACAACAAGATAAGAACAATACCTGATCAATGGTTATCAGGGGAAGAACAGGAGAGCTTCCCGCCAGAGCAGTAACCCCTCCTGTAAATACGTTACTTCATTTTCACCTTTGCGGTGACCAATAACGCCGTCAGCAACATCAATGTGCCGGACAACATCAACGGCGAAGTCAGACCAATATTATCCAGCGCATAACCGCCGATTGCCGCGCCACAGGTATTAGCAAGCTGAATAACCGCCACCTGAATTGACCCGGCTTTTTCTGCCTGATCGGCCAGTGAGCGGGTGATCCACGTTGACCAGCCGACCGGAACCAATGCAAAAGTTAGCCCCCAGATAATTGCCACGCCGGTAGCAACGATTTTATCGCTTCCCCACAACGTCAGCACCAACGCACTCACAGCCAGTATTAACGGCGCGCCTGCTAAGGCCAGTTTTACCGAACGTTTAAGAATGAACGACGAAAGCGACGTACCAATAAAGCTGGCAATGCCAAAACTCAACAGCACCAGCGTTAAGCCATCCACGCCGAATCCCGCCAGGTTCATATACACCGGGCGAATATACGTGAAGAAAGCAAACTGCCCGGCGAAAGACATGAAGATGGCGATCATCCCTGCCATCACACCCGGACGTTGTAATAAGCGGAAAGTATTTTGTTTCTGATGCGAGGGTTCGCCTGGCAGTGAAGGCAATGATTTGATAATCCAGAAAATACACAGCACGCCCATCACCGCCGCCGCATTAAAGACATTGCGCCAACCGATAAGCTCGCCTAAAAAACTGCCCAACGGCGCGGCAATCACCAGCGCAATAGAAACCGCGCCGAAGATCACCGACAGCGCCTTCGGCACCGTACGCGGCGGTACCAGACGCATGGTCAGCGACGCCGACATCGCCCAGAACCCGCCCAGCGCCAGCCCCAGACAGGCACGACCGATTAAAAGCAAACTGAATGAGTTGGCAAAGGAAACCAGCAAACAGGAGAGCGTCAGCAAAACGGCAAACAAAATAACAACGTAGCGGCGGTCAGTGGCCTGAATTGTCTGGGTAATAAACAAACTGGCAAACATTGCCACAAAGGCGGTCACGGTCACCGATTGCCCGGCAACCCCCTCCGAAATGCCTAAATCCTGGGCCATTGGCGTCAACAAACTGACGGGCAAAAACTCAACGATAATCAGACAGGCGACGCAAAACGCCACCGAGAAAACGGCTGACCAGTTCGGTCGGGTGATGACATCCGCGCCGCGGTTTTCGGCAATAAATTCACTCATGGTGTTACCCGTGGCATGTTTCAGGGGAAAAGCCGACCACTTTAACATTGAAATGTGTGACGCATTTAACGTTTTTGCAACTTTTACGGTGTTGTGGGAAAGTTCGAGGCTGCTCGAAGAAATAAAAATCATAGGGCAAGGTGATATGTATTTTCGCGATTGTGTTGGGAACAAGGGATAAAGTATTGCACTTGGTGATATACTTTAATAACAGGATCTCAACGATATGCGCGTGTTTAAAACCAAATGGTTTGCAAGGGAAGCCAGGTCTCATGCAATAACAGATGAAGAGTTGTGCCGGGCCATTTTAGAAACGGAACAAGGTAAAGCTGATGCACTTGGCGGTGGCGTTTTTAAAAAGCGCCTTCACCAAAATCGTGAGCGTGCAATTATTCTGGCGAAAGGGGGAATCAATTGGTTTTACACGTTTTTATATGCAAAACAGGATATGTCGAACATTAATAGTCAGGAACTGGCTGGGTTTCGTGAACTTGCAAAGCATTATGCCTTCCTGACGAAAGCCCAACTGACAGCAATGATTAACACTAAAGAACTGACAGAGATCTGCTATGACTGCAAAAACTAAATTTAAAAGTCCTGCATTTGAGGCTATTCACAGCGCAGCGGCTGGATTGTCCAGCGTCGATGCGATTTCTGCCGAAACGATGCGTACTTTTGACAAAGCCTGCCTGACCAGCGTGCAAGACTTACAACCTGTTGAGATAAAAGCACTGCGGGAAAAATTAAAAGTGAGTCAGCCCGTCTTCGCTCACTATCTCAATACCAGCGTTTCAACTGTACAAAAATGGGAAAGTGGCGCTAAACGCCCCAATGGCATTTCATTAAAACTGCTCAGCATTGTGCAAAAACACGGGCTGGAGGTGCTGCTGTAAATAGAACGTAGATAATGCGTTCACCAACTGTCAGTTCCGATACCGGATGCGGCGTGAACGCCTTATCCACCCTACAGGTCAGGCGCGGTCTGTAGGCTGATAAGACGAAGCGGTTTTAATGCAGCCAGTGAACGCCCTCGGCAGGCTGAAAGAACGCGTTATAGCGCATCTGAAAAGCATTAATATCCTGCATTTCAGGTTCGGTTTCGCGCAGAAAACCCAGCGCCAGCCTGACCTGAGCATCGGTAATCGGCGCGGCAAGGCGGGCTTTTTGTAAAATCCGATGCCATTGCAGCAGGTTCTGTTCGCTACCATCGACAATGACAATTTGCCAGATGAGCAATACCTGCGCGGCGTTTTGCAGGTGCGACTCATCCGGGCGATGCAAATAACGTAAAAATTCGTCACCGGCTGACTTTCCCATTTGATCGACCATCGACTCCACGGGTACGACATCGATATTCAGCCGATCGCTGAGACGGCGAATCGCTTTTCTGGCCCCGGATGTCAGCACCCGAAAACCAACCACAAACACTACCGCCAGCGTGGCGAGCATTATCCAGATCATGAGTTCTCCTGCGTAATCAGAACTCATGATATCTGGAAACCCTCGCCAGTTACTAATCCACCAAAATAATCTTCAGTGCAAACAGAGCTGCGACCACCACCACACACAGGTTCAGATCGCGCCAGCGCCCGGTGCATACTTTCATGATGCAGTACGACATAAAGCCAAGTGCAATCCCTTCGGTGATCGAGAAAGTAAAGGGCATCATCACCGTGGTAATAAACGCAGGCACCGATTCGGTAAAATCATCCCAGTTAACGCGCGCCAGGCTCGAAGTCATCAGCACGCCAACAAAGATTAACGCTCCGGCGGTTGCGTAAGGAGGAACCATCGCCACCAGCGGTGAGAAGAACATAACTAACAGGAACATAACGCCGACCACGACAGCCGTCAGCCCCGTGCGACCACCGACCGCCACACCAGAAGTACTTTCAATATAGGCAGTAACAGATGAGGTACCAATAAATGCGCCTGCCACCGAACTGACGCTATCAACATACAGCGCTTTATTCATATTGGGGAATTGACCGTTACTATCTATTAAGCCAGCTTTATCAGTTACACCAATTAATGTTCCTGATGAATCAAATAGGTTGATCAGCATAAAGGAGAAAATGATACCGGCGAGTTCAAGTGTTAACGCGCCGCTCAAATCTACTTCACCAATGACGCCGCTAATATCAGGCGGAATGGAATAGACACCGCTAAAATGAACATCACCGAAAAATAATCCACAGCAAGACGTCACCACAATAGAAACAAGCACCGCGGCATGAAAATGACGTGATGACAACACGGTTATAATAAAAAACCCTAAAATACCTAACAACACGCCGTGAGAACTTAAATCGCCAATCATCACCAGGGTGTCTTTATTGGCGACAATAACGCCAGTGTTTTTTAATCCCATTAAGGCAATAAATAATCCGATTCCGCTGGTGATGCCAATACGTAAACTTAATGGAATGTTGGAGATCATCCAGTAACGGATACGAAACAGCGTGAGCAAAAATAGCCCAATTGCGCCCCAGAATATCGCGCCCATCCCGGTCTGCCAGGAGATACCCATCGCCCCCACGACCACGAACGCAAAGAAGGCGTTCAGCCCCATTGCCGGAGCCAGCGCCACGGGTAAGTTAGCAAATATCCCCATCGCAATACTGCCGATACCGGCAATCAAACAGGTGGTAACAAACACCACTTTCGGGTCCATTTGTGCCGCGCCGAGGATTTGCGGGTTCACAAAAACGATGTACACCATGGTTAAAAAAGTGGTCATCCCCGCAATCAATTCTGTGCGGACGGTGGTCCCATGCTGAGGTAGTTTAAATAATCGCGAAAGCGTCCCTGATTCATTACTCAAGTAATCGGTATTGTCATTATTCATTTTTTTGTCCATTGGAGGAGATTTAATCCCTTGCTTTTGTAAAACAAATGACAACAACGGTTCAGTGATAATTATCACATTTCAATTGCACATTAATGGATATTCTTTAATAATCTCGCGACGTTTCTTTATGATAAATAATAATCAAATTGATAAAATCAAAATGAGAAAAATATGAATAATTCTATTAACCATAAATTTCATCACATTAGCCGGGCGGAATACCAGGAATTGTTAGCCGTTTCCCGTGGCGACGCTGTTGCCGATTATATTATTGATAATGTCTCTATTCTCGACCTGATCAATGGCGGAGAAATTTCCGGCCCAATTGTGATTAAAGGACGTTACATTGCTGGTGTTGGCGCAGAATACACTGATGCTCCGGCTTTGCAGCGGATTGATGCCCGCGGCGCAACGGCGGTGCCAGGGTTTATTGATGCTCACCTGCATATTGAATCCAGCATGATGACGCCGGTCACCTTTGAAACCGCTACCCTGCCGCGCGGCCTGACAACTGTTATTTGCGACCCTCATGAAATCGTCAACGTGATGGGCGAAGCCGGATTCGCCTGGTTTGCCCGCTGTGCCGAACAGGCAAGGCAAAACCAGTACTTACAGGTCAGCTCTTGCGTACCCGCCCTGGAAGGCTGCGATGTTAACGGTGCCAGTTTTACCCTTGAACAGATGCTCGCCTGGCGGGACCATCCGCAGGTTACCGGCCTTGCAGAAATGATGGACTACCCTGGCGTAATTAGCGGGCAGAATGCGCTGCTCGATAAACTGGATGCATTTCGCCACCTGACGCTGGACGGTCACTGCCCGGGTTTGGGTGGTAAAGAACTTAACGCCTATATTGCTGCGGGTATTGAAAACTGCCACGAAAGTTATCAGCTGGAAGAAGGACGCCGGAAATTACAACTCGGCATGTCGTTGATGATCCGCGAAGGGTCCGCTGCCCGCAATCTCAACGCACTGGCACCGTTGATCAACGAATTTAACAGCCCGCAATGCATGCTCTGTACTGATGACCGTAACCCGTGGGAGATCGCCCATGAAGGACACATCGATGCCTTAATTCGCCGCCTGATCGAACAACACAATGTGCCGCTGCATGTGGCATATCGCGTCGCCAGCTGGTCGACGGCGCGCCACTTTGGTCTGAATCACCTGGGCTTACTGGCACCCGGCAAGCAGGCCGATATCGTCCTGTTGAGCGATGCGCGTAAGGTCACGGTGCAGCAGGTACTGGTGAAAGGCGAACCGATTGATGCGCAAACCTTACAAGCGGAAGAGTCGGCGAGACTGGCACAATCCGCTCCGCCATATGGCAATACCATTGCCCGCCAGCCAGTTTCCGCCAGCGACTTTGCCCTGCAATTCACGCCCGGAAAACGCTATCGGGTAATTGACGTCATCCATAACGAATTGATTACCCACTCCCGCTCCAGCGTCTACAGCGAAAATGGTTTTGATCGCGATGATGTGTGCTTTATTGCCGTACTTGAGCGTTACGGGCAACGGCTGGCTCCGGCCTGTGGTTTGCTCGGCGGCTTTGGCCTGAATGAAGGTGCGCTGGCTGCGACGGTCAGCCATGACAGCCATAATATTGTGGTGATCGGTCGCAGTGCCGAAGAGATGGCGCTGGCGGTCAATCAGGTGATTCAGGATGGCGGCGGGTTGTGCGTGGTACGTAACTGCCAGGTCCAAAGCCATCTGCCGTTACCCATTGCCGGGCTGATGAGCACCGACACGGCGCAGTCGCTGGCGGAACAAATTGACGCCTTGAAAGCTGCCGCCCGTGAATGCGGTCCGTTACCCGATGAGCCGTTTATTCAGATGGCGTTTCTTTCTCTGCCAGTGATCCCCGCGCTGAAACTAACCAGTCAGGGGCTATTTGATGGCGAGAAGTTTGCCTTCACCACGCTGGAAGTCACTGAATAATAAAAAAAAGCCCGGCGTCATGCCGGGCAAAAGTCACCAGTTACGTTTATGCCACTGTCAACTGCTGAATTTTTTTCTCGCGGCGGATTTTGCGTTCTTCCATCACCGCCACTATCGCCATCAGGCAGATACAACCAATCGCGGCGATATCAAGTGCGGCGAAGGTGCCTGCCCAGCCGGTAAGGCCGAATACCGGCGTCCCATCGGCAATCATTCCCAGACCTAACTTGGCAAAGCTGTCACCAATCAGGTAAGCGAAGGTGCCTTTAATACCATCGGCAGCGCCAATCGCTTTTTTAGGTACAAAGCCAACAGCAGCCACACCAATCAACAATTGCGGGCCAAAGACCAGGAAACCCAACGCAAAGAGAGAAGCCAGGTAGATATATTCGTTGCTGGCATGTTGATACACACCGAGCGTGGCGATAATCAGCGCCAGCGCGATGCAGGCCACCAGGCCACGGCGACCGTTCGCCAGGTCAGAGAGCCAGCCCCACAGCAGCGTACCGACCAGCGCACCAGCTTCAAACAGCGTAAAGCCCTGAATCGCCACCGCTTTAGAGAGTTTCAGTTCCTGGAACGCATACACGGTTGACCACTGGTCGATACCAATACGCACCACATAGAGGAAAATGTTGGCGAAGCACAGCAGCCAGATCACTTTGTTTTTCAGCACATACTCAACAAAGATCTGCCACTTGGTCATATCGGTAGATTCTGTCTCTTTATCCTCTTCACTGATCTCCTCGCCAAACAGCTCTTCAGCTTTGCCGAGGCCATAAGATTCCGGGGAGTCGCTGCCGTAACGCAGGCCGATAAAACCAACAATCAGCGCGATAATCGACGGGAAGATAAACATGCCGATAACATGACCATCGAACAGGTAATTTGCGCCGAACAGCGCCACACCTGCTGCGCCTGCACCGCCAAGGTTGTGAGAAATGTTCCAGAAACCGAGGAACGTCCCGCGTTTACGACGCGGCGTCCATTTGGTGATGGTGGAGTAACTGCACGAACCCCCGGTACTCTGGAAAAAGCCACTTAAGGCGTAGAAGGCAATCATCAGGAACAGGCTAACCGAGCCGCTGCCCATACTGGCGCTAAAGCCCAGCATACAAATGGCAGACAGGATCAGCATGAACGGCAGGAATTGTTTGGTGTTTTTGCCGTCGGCGTAGTAGGAAACCAGCGTTTTACCCACGCCATAAGTGATGGAGAAACCCAGGCCGATCATCCCCAGCTGCGTCATGCTCAACCCGTAGGTCGAAATCATATCGTTCTGCGCGATGTTAAAGTTCTTGCGAATCAGGTACATCGTCAGGTAGCCGATAAAGACCACCAGGTAGGATTGCATGAACGGTTTGAACCACATTTTGCGCCGCACTTCGAGCGGAAGGTCCAGGGTCGGCTTGCGGACCTGGTTTAAGAAAGCCAGCATGGGTTACTCCTGATTTCCCTTCATACTTCAAGCCGCAGGTGCCTTAGCTGCACGCATTCCTCCCGGTCACATAGTTCACTATGCTCCCGGGACTCACGCGTTTGCTGCGTTCCTGCAACTTGAATTATTTTGGGAAAGAATTAATGAATGATGGCATTGTAAAAATCAGCAGCAAATCAGGCCTGAGATAGCGTCCAGGCAAAACCTGGAAAATTTCTTAGTTTTGCCGGGTATGAAGTGAAAAGGTGAGATGCATCACGCTTCTCGCGGTGTCTGGGCGTTCAAAAAGGGCAGTAACAGCAGTGCGGAAATCCCGGCGGCGATAGAGATAACCACAAAAAATCCGCTCCAGTGCCAGGTATCGAGTACTTTCGCCAGTGGCCAACCAGCAAGCGACGCCCCCAGATAAGCAAACAAGCCGACAAACCCCGTCGCCGCCCCTGCCGCCTCTTTGTGGGAACATTCTGCCGCCGCCATGCCGATTAACATCTGCGGGCCAAAAACAAAAAAACCAATGGTGAAGAAGCAGGTTGCCTGCATCACGTAGCTGGCAAATGGCATCAGCCACAGCGAGCCGACTGAAAGCAAAATTCCGGCGGCGAAAATCAAATTCATCGGCCCGCGGTTGCCGTTAAACAATTTGTCCGAGCCCCAACCCGCTACCAGCGCACCGATAAATCCGCCCAGTTCAAACATTGTCACTGCCGTATTCGCCGTGACCAGATCGACGCCCAGCGTCTCGGACATATACAAATTGCCCCAGTCGTTGATTGCCGCCCGGACCACATAGACCAGCACATAGCAAAACGAAAGCAGCCAGATATACGGATTCAACAACACATACTTGGTGAGGATCTCTTTACGCGTCAGCCCTGCCCCTTCTTGTTGTTGAGCAATCTCCAGCGCGTCGTGTCGCCATTCACCAACCGCAGGTAAACCTAACGCCTGCGGGCGATCGCGCAGCCGCCAGCAGAGAAAAATCCCCACGACGATCGCCATACAACCAGCAATCATCATCCCGGCACGCCAGCCGTAATGCAGCGCAGCAGCTGCCATCACAATGGGAATGAGCGCACCACCAACGTTATGCGCCGTGTTCCATAATGCCCACCAACCACCGCGCTCGGTACGAGAATACCAGGCCGTTAACAGACGCGCACACACCGGTGAACCCCAGCCCTGGAAAAAGGCGTTCAGCACCCAGAGCACGGCAAACGCCCATAGCGACGTCGAGAAGCCAAACAGAATGTTGATGATGCCCGTGGCGATAAGCCCTATCCCCATAAAATAACGGGCATTTGAGCGATCGCTGACAATGCCGGAGACAAACTTCGACACGCCGTAGGTAATGTAAAACAGGGTCGCTAACAGGCCGATATCGCTACGGCTGAGCACGCCATTAGCAAGGATTTCTGGTACGGCGGCGTTAAAACTTTTCCGCGTGAAGTAAAACAGCGCGTAACCCAGCCAGATGGTCAGCAGAATATGCCGACGCCAGTAGCGATAACGGGCATCAATTTCATGTTTATCAGTCATTAATGGCGCATCGGCAGGCGCTTTCAGAAACGGCAACATCATCAAACCTTAGACATAGCGTTGAGGTAGAGAAACGCTGACACGCGTGCCGTGCAGACAGGAAATGGTCAAGGTGCCGCCCAGCGCCGTTACGCGCTCGCGCATTCCGGTGAGGCCAAAACCTTGTTGCCCGGAACCCGGCGGCAAACCGCTGCCATCGTCTTCAATCACCAGCATCAACCGTTCATCCTGCTGCCAGCCTTGCAGGGTGACCGCGCTGGCATCGGCATGTTTCACAATGTTGTTCAGCCCTTCCTGGCAGACGCGAAACAGCGTCACTCGCTGGTTTTCACTTAACGCTGATTCATCGATTCGCCATTCGAGATGGCTGACAATGCCGCGCCCTTCCAGCTCCATTTCCCGCATCAGTGAGCGGATGGCCTGCTCCAGGGTGAGATCATCCAACTGGCGCGGACGTAACCGACCTAACAAACGGCGCACCGCATCGTAAACGCCCAGCGACAGTTGTTCGATGAGCTGCCCGCTCTGCTTCACACTGGCGTTATCTGCCGCAAGTCGCTGGACAATGCCCGCTTGAGTACGAATAGCAGTGATGGTCTGACCGATATCATCGTGCAGCTCACGCGCCACGTCGCGGCGCACGCTCTCTTCAGTTTCTAACAAACGTTCAGCCAGATGCTGATTGCGCGCCAGTTCCTTTTGCAGCGACTGGTTAAGTTCACGCAACCGCTGGATGCCTGCGCCCAGTAACAACCCTGTCAGACTTTGCACCAGCAGCGAGAGCAATAAATCCACCGAATGATCGCGCCAGGTTTGACTGGCGATCAGCGCGATGGCGTTCATCAACGTCGCAATCAGCGCCCCTTGCCAGCCATAGTGCCAGGCCAGCGCGATAATCGGCAGCGCCAGGCAGAATGGCGTAAAGCGCGACAGTTCGTCCGGCAATCCCAACTGGAGCCAGAGACTAATAACAAACAGCAGCAAGTACCAGACCAGATGCCGCCCGCGCCAGTTGATCGGTTGAGAAACTAACGACGGCCCGAGCGGCAGCCAGATGTTATTGGCGAGATAGTGCCAGAACACCAGACATATCGGGGCCAGCGTCAAGCCGCCAGTTAAAGTCAGCAACAGCGCATTCCACGACTCTTTGCCGTGCCAAAGCCAGGGCAGCGACTGCAACAACGCCGCCGCCGTCAGCGCCGCACCCTGTAACAGCAAGGTGCGCCAGTCACGTTGATGGCGATAGCGCGAGATCAGCGCCACGGGCAATAACGTCAGTAAACTACCGATCATCAATAAGGAGAAATGGGTTAAACCGACCGCCTGCGTTAGCCAGTAAATCAGCAGCCATTCCGCGCCCAGCAATACGGGCCAGTATCCGCGCGGGCATTGCAGCATTAGCCCCAGACGCAGACCAAACGGAAATAACAGCACCGCCATATCAGGGCGCTCAACCAGGTGCAGGCTGATACTCCACAGGCAAAACCATGCGGCAGAGAAGATAAAAAAGCAGGCAATAACGGTAATTAAGCGGGAGAACAACGTCTTCATCACCAGCCATCAAACATGCGGCGCGCCAGTTCAACGTCGTTACTGACGCCCAGTTTTTCCATCAGATTGGCGCGATGGACGTGTACCGTTTTCGGTGACAAGCCCAGTTCGGCGGCAATCTCTTTCACCGCCATTCCTTGCGCCAGTTTTTCCGCCACCTGGCGTTCACGTTTGGTTAGCGGGTCCTGGCGACCGGATGCCAGTTTAATGGCAATATCCGGCGTCAGATAACAGCCGCCCGTGGCAACCGTATGCACCGCAGCAATCAGTTCATCCGGGCTACAGCGTTTGGAGAGAAAGCCGCGCGCCCCCGCGTTAAGCGCCTGCTCAACCAGCGCCGGACTGTCATGAACAGAGAGCATAATCGTCGCCATACCTTTCGGCAGCTGGCTTAGCAGCTCCAGACCGGAGATATCAGGCATGGAGATATCGCAAATACACACCTGCACACCGCGCCCCGGCAACCCCGCCAGCGCCTCGCGCCCCGAACCAAACTCGGCAACTACTTGCAAATCAGGTTCCAGCCCCAGCAACTGCGCAAAGCCGGAGCGGACGATGAGGTGATCGTCTATAAGGGCAACGGTGATCATAATTGGGTCCTGGCGGATAAAAAACGCGCATACCTTAACGATAAGCGCGATGTTGTTCAAGTTGGATATGGGGTATGTATTGGCTTAATGATGTTGGGCTTATCGTCAAAACGCTTACCTGAAAGGTAAGCGTTTGGTACGTATTATTGAGAAAAAGCGAATTATTTGTAGGTTGCGATTGCAATATTGCCTGAAAAATTTCTCCTCCTGTTGCGGAAATCGTTTTCAGGTAACAAAGAGTCATCCAGAAACCTATAATCTTCAGTGGAACGCTCATTAAGAGAGTCATCCACTGAGTCGTTATGAATATAATCCTCACCGTATGTTCGATAAATGAAATTAGCAATATTAAAATCGTTACCAGCTTCATTTATTTCGGCTTTTACAATATAATGAGTTTGTGTAAATGTATGCAGTGAAAAGTCAGCAAAAAGAAAATTTGTTTTTCCCATCAAAGCACAAAACCCTGGGTTACTATTAAACCCGGCAGAAATAGAATTACTTGCCTGTATTGCATTAATATCCCCCCTATCAAGCGCGACAGGAAATGCCTGTGAACAAGCATAATACAGGTTACCTATTCCTGAAATACTGGAGAGGCAAGAAATAATATTTTCTCTGGTTTTTTTCTCAACACCATCTTTCTGTAGAGAGTTTCTCACAATATTACATTCATCTGGCGTAAATACAATTTCACTAAAAAGTTTTTCGAAATCTTTATATTTTCTAACACCTCCATGACCAGACAAAGCCATGGTTTTACTCCTCAGTAATTCATGGATAGTGCTATTTATTTTAACTCCACAACATGCAATAAATGAGCTAGCCTCTCCAACATGTCTTGATGCATCAGCAAGAAGTGCACTAAACTCTCCCTCCCGAACATATAGTTTTTTTATGTCTGATTTATAACTACAATCATCTGGAATTAATTTATCTGGAATCAATTCATATTGGATTGATTTATCTGGAGTTGATTGAGTTTGTTCATATAACGCTTTTTTTAATTGGTGCTCAGCATCAGTAACTCCACTGCTGAGTTCATTTTTAAAATTATTATTAACAACTTCTAACTTAAGAGCATTTGCAGCAACTGTTACTTTTGAGAGTTGATACTTTTCCAATACATCGTGCTCTGATAATAACCCTATAAACTCTTTCACATTTCGACCACTAAAATCCCTATCCCTACTCTTTTTTTCCAAACTCTTGCCATTTAACTCACGATACACATCAGTGACTTTAAATTTATCACTGCCGGTCTGCTCAATTTTTATATAGCTATCCATGCCTGTGGTAGCGATCCATGTTTTATAATTCGCATTCGCTGATTCAGGCGTAACATGAAAATAAGAAACCAATTTATCACTAATATCATGTCGATAGATATGTAAGGAATCTAAGATGTATAACAATAAACTTCGGAAAATTTCACGAAAAGAGGCATTTTTAGACAATGTTCTACAATTATCGAGCAGGCCGCTTTGCTCCATCGCATCAAATGCAGCAATATTACCCTCGATACTATCTCTTAGACTCTGGCTCAGGCCCTGACTCTGAGTTTGACTCTGAAACTGGCTATTATCATTCTCTGTTTCCGTTGGATATGTATAACTCGTCACACTAACCATAGTAACCTCGCAATATGACACTTTGCATATTTTGACATTTTAGAAGCATCAATGGTTAGCATGATAAATATGTCAATGCTAACCGCTATATTTCATTTATTTCAATAATAAGACCATGTGTCGTTAATTTTTAATGATTTTCCCAATGCAATTGCATCACTAATTCTACTTATTCACTATCAAAAATCGCTCATTATTTCAAAAAGACTGTTTATACACAGACGGTTAACAATACGCGTTCACCTTAATGATAAACGCGATTTATCAGGCAAAAATCATAAATCAGCAGTTGTTGCGGCACCGAAAAATGTAAAAGTGACTTTATCGATTTTGGAGTTTTGTTCGTCGACCCTACCGGTAGTAAAATAACGAGAACACTGAAGCTTAACTTCATTTCCAACATTATTAACCGCCATCGAATACATCTTCTGACTAAACCCATTTATAGTAAAATCAATTTCTTTAATATATTTCCCAGTCCCAAAAAAGGTATTTCCTGAGTTTTTTAAACCCGATATTGATGAAATGGCACCATCCAAACTCTTTGAGAGTAACTCGCTAACATCTTGAGATGTATTTTTTAAATAGCTCTGATAGCCTTGTACGGAAGAATAATAAAAACATGTAATCCCCTGATGACTGGATAAGCAAGCGATTATTTCATCAATCTTATCATCCGCAATGTTACCATTTGATTTCTTTAATAATTCCCTTGCCCGAGCACAGTCATTATCATTAAAGTAAACCAGTTCAACCATTTGTTCAAGTGTGTTTTGACTATTCTTTGTATCTTGTTCAATTATTTCAATTTTCTCTGCAAATATTTTAAGAATATCTTTACTTAACTCAACACCGCAGCAAGTTATTTTAGTAGCACCATTTTGTTGATTTTGTTCTTTTATAGTTCTATGAGCATCCATAATTATGGAATCAAAAAAAACATCTGTTCTTTTAAAACTTTCCTGAACAGGTACATATCCTTCATCTTTTTGAACTCGCAGGCTTAATAAATCATATATATTACTTAAAATTCCCGCAGGAATTTCGTAATTAAAGTCTGTATTATTGATAACAATACTATTAACTAATTTCTTTCTCAAAACCGTGTCAGCGGAATGTGTTTCTAACGCAGCAGTTTTTTCAGACAACGATTTGATAATAGTCGCTACAGCCACTCCTGAATATGGAGTTTCTTTTCGTAAACGTTTATCTCTACCAACCAGAGTAATATTAAATGACTTATCACCTGTTTGTTTGATTTCGATATACTCATCCTCTCCAGTTGCCGCCATCCAGGTACGATTGCCATTATTTTCAGTGCCTGGCATAGGGTGAAAATAGTTAAGTATTTCGGTATTAACACTGCGAGAACCGGACATAATATTTGCTATTAAGCGTTTTATTTCCTGTAACATCCATTTTGCGAAATTACTGCCAGGTGAATATTTTTTCTCGTTATTTGTGATATTAAGCTCAGCAGCAATAATTCTATTTTTATCCAAAAAGGTGGAGGGGCAGGGATTTGACATCATTGTTCCGCTGTTTATAGGGCTTGCCATAATATACCTCACGATGAACCATTAATTAATAGAATGCTGGTCATGACCACTGGTATAGACAGCAATCAGAATTTAACACCATCGCTGGAAATTTTTAGCCCTAACTGTCAACCCCCTGGTTATCGGTGCAGCGACTTAAATTAACGTCCTGGGCTAATAAATTGTGCCTGAGATGGTCTCTGGCACAATTTCACCCTATATATCTGAACGGATCTATCAAAAATCGCTCATCAGTAAACCCCCCGAGCGGTTTAATGTCGCTCCTTACTGAAAAAACACCGCAATCTTGTTAAACATTGTCGGATCGGACTGATTACGCTGCACTTTCACCACATCTTCCAGCTTATCGATTTGGCTTATCATCTGCTCCAGACGCTGGTCGTCATTGACCAGTAGCCAGATATGGCTTTTGTCGCTGTCCTGAATCGGCAGGCAGAGAATGCCTTCGACGTTAAAAGCGCGACGGGCAAAAAGGCCACAAACGTGGGTCATTACGCCCGGATGGTTGCGAACGGTGAGTTCGAGAATCACGTTGTCATGAGTTGTGTTTTGCATGGCTTATTCCCCCACCATTTCAGTATTCGCCGCACCTGGCGGCACCATCGGGTACACTTTTTCTTCGGCATCAATGCGCACATGGATCAGCGCCGGACCAGGGCGATTGATGATTTCCTGCAATGCAGCCTGCGGATCGGCTTCGTTATTCAAATCACAGGTTTCGAGGCCGAATCCGGCGGCAATCTGCATAAAGTTGATTTTTCCCGGATAGGTAGCGGCAAAAACGCCCTGCTTGTAGAACAGACTCTGTTGCTGATGTACCAGCCCCAGCGCTTCGTTGTTCATCAGAATGATTTTGACATCCAGCTGATTTTCACTGGCGGTCGCCATCTCCTGAATATTCATCATCAGGCTGCCGTCGCCGGAGAAGCACAACACTTTGCGATCCGGGTTCGCCAGCGCCGCGCCAATCGCCGCAGGCAGACCAAAGCCCATCGTGCCCAGCCCGCCGGAGGTCAGCCACTGGCGTGGGCGATTGAGCGGATAAGCCTGCGCCGTCCACATCTGATGCTGACCCACATCGGTGGTGATAATCGCATTGTCATCGACACAGGCGGCAACGGCGTTGATCAGGCCGTAATGGCTTAATGGATCGCACGCTTTCGGGATTGGACACGGGAATTCGCGCTGCAAATCCGCTACCAACTGGTGCCACTCTGCACGCGGTTGCGCTTCCACCTGCGGGATCAGCTGCGCCAGCACGTCATCAACATCCGCCTGAATCGCTACGTGCGGCTGCTTGATTTTACCCAGCTCTGCGCGATCGATATCGACATGAATAATTTTCGCATTCGGACAGAACTGCTCGGTTTTGCCAATCGCCCGGTCATCAAAACGCGCGCCGAGAACAATCAGCAGATCCGCCTCCTGCAAGATATAGTTGGTGCTGCGCACACCGTGCATCCCCAGCATACCCAGCGACAGCGGATGCGCTTTTGGCAGCATACCCAGCGCCATTAAAGTCATGGTGGTAGGCAGCTGCGCTTTCTCCGCCAGTTCACGCACTCGCGCAGGCGCATTGATCACACCACCGCCCAGATAAAGCACCGGGCGTTTGGCAGCATTAATCATTGCCGCTGCGTCATGAATGCTTTCTTCGCTAAAGGCGGGCGCGACGGCTTTTTCTGCCACCGCGGGCTGTGCTTCAATCTCAAAAACGGCCGTTTGCACATCCTTAGGAATGTCTATCCACACCGGGCCAGGGCGGCCTGATTGCGCAATACGGAAGGCATCGCTCATGACCTGCGGGAGTTCTTCGATATGTCTGACCAGATAGTTGTGTTTGGTGATGGGGATAGAGATGCCGTAGGTGTCCACTTCCTGGAAGGCGTCGGTGCCGATCATTGAGGCGGGTACCTGACCAGTGATGCAAATCAGCGGGATGGAGTCCAGCCGCGCATCGGCAATGGCGGTCACCAGGTTAGTCGCCCCCGGTCCGCTACAGGCCATACAGACCGCCGGTTTACCGTCGGTGCGCGCCATTCCCTGAGCGATAAACCCCGCGCCCTGTTCATGGCGAGCCAGAATATGGCGGATTTGCGTGCTTTGGCTTAAGGCGTCGTAAACAGGGAGGATAGAACCGCCCGGAATGCCCGTCACAATCTTAATGCCCTGCTGTTCCAGGAAATGAACGATAAATTCTGCGCCGGTAAAGCGCTTATGCGTCGATGTTGTGCCCGAACTTGCCATGCTCCAGTCCTTTTCTTCTGGGCCGACTTTCCGGGAGGTGATTAAACGAAAAACCCCGCCCGGTTTGCGCCGGCGGGGTTTTGGAATCGTGTGTTGTTCCAGTCCCTACGGCGCATTGCCGACGACCACCACCACACGCACGACGACCACTGCGGCGGATGGCGCAGTTGGTAGTAGTTTTGCGTTGAGCATGGAAGTAGTCATTGGGGACCTTGTTGGTTTTGTGTTTAACAATATTTATACAAGCACAGCTTTACAGGGGAGACAATGGAAAATTTTTCAGCAAGGGAAAATTGAGGGGTTGATCACGTTTTGTACTGTACTGCAGGTAACAAAAAACCCCGCCGGAGCGAGGTTTCGTCAGCCGCCCGCGGCTGGTAACCGCAAAGCACACTGTATTATGTCAACACAGAAAGTATACGTGTTCCGCGCAAAACGCGCAATTTCGGCACGAATTTTGACGTATTTAGTGCATAGTTGAGTATCGATCACAGTTTGCGTTTTGTCCAAATATTACTGTTTATTTATACAGTAAACTTCTATAATATCACTGTACGCAATGTGTTATGCGGGGGCCGCATCGTTACCCGGCGCACTAAGTCCTGGCTGAAACGGGTGGTGCCGTCAGCGCCTTAACCCCGCGTGAGCACACTGTGTTATGTCAACGAGCACAACGTTTCTCCTTGAGATACCGCGTGCACAACAGCTGGCAACAGGCAGCGGAAAGGTACGTCAGCTGGCAGTGCTCCTGAACCACAGGAGACGCGTATGAGCCTGGTGGATATCGCCATTCTTATCCTCAAACTCATTGTTGCAGCACTGCAACTGCTTGATGCTGTTCTGAAATACCTGAAGTAATTCAGATTCAAGTCGCACCAAAGGGGAGCGGGTAACCGCTCCCCTTTCATATTTAGCGTGCGGGTTGGTGTCGGATGCGATGCTGATGCATCTTATCCGCCCTACCATCCCTCCCGGCAACATTTATTGCCGCTTTTGTTTACATATTCTGCCGCTAAACAATTCCCCATTCCTGGCGTATATCTGGCTAACATTTATCAATGTGATAGATTCCTCTCCCGCATTTATGGGAATGCGTAGTGACTTATTCTAATTATTTTTATAAAAGCATCCGTGATAATGAAAAGGCATAGAAACGTCAATTTGTTATTGATGTTGGTATTACTCGTGGCCGTCGGTCAGATGGCGCAAACCATTTATATTCCAGCTATTGCCGATATGGCGCGCGATCTCAACGTCCGTGAAGGGGCGGTGCAGAGCGTAATGGGCGCTTATCTGCTGACTTACGGTGTCTCACAGCTGTTTTATGGCCCGATTTCCGACCGTGTGGGTCGCCGACCGGTGATCCTCGTCGGAATGTCCATTTTTATGCTGGCAACGCTGGTCGCGGTCACGACCTCCAGTTTGACAGTATTGATTGCCGCCAGCGCGATGCAGGGGATGGGCACCGGCGTTGGCGGCGTAATGGCGCGTACTTTGCCGCGTGATTTATATGAACGGACACAATTGCGCCATGCTAATAGCCTGTTAAACATGGGAATTCTTGTCAGTCCGTTGCTCGCACCGCTAATCGGCGGTCTGCTGGATACGATGTGGAACTGGCGCGCCTGTTATCTCTTTTTGTTGGTACTTTGTGCCGGTGTGACCTTCAGTATGGCCCGCTGGATGCCGGAAACGCGTCCGGTCGACGCACCGCGCACACGCCTGCTTACCAGTTATAAAACGCTTTTCGGTAACAGCGGTTTTAACTGTTATTTGCTGATGCTGATTGGCGGTCTGGCCGGGATTGCCGCCTTTGAAGCCTGCTCCGGCGTGCTGATGGGCGCGGTATTAGGGCTGAGCAGTATGACGGTCAGTATTTTGTTTATTCTGCCGATTCCGGCGGCATTTTTTGGGGCATGGTTTGCCGGACGTCCTAATAAACGCTTCTCAACGTTGATGTGGCAGTCGGTTATCTGCTGCCTGCTGGCTGGCTTGCTGATGTGGATCCCCGACTGGTTTGGCGTGATGAATGTCTGGACGCTGCTCGTTCCCGCCGCGCTGTTCTTTTTCGGTGCCGGGATGCTGTTTCCGCTGGCGACCAGCGGCGCAATGGAACCGTTCCCCTTCCTGGCGGGCACCGCGGGCGCGCTGGTCGGCGGTCTGCAAAACATTGGTTCCGGCGTGCTGGCGTCGCTCTCTGCGATGTTGCCGCAAACCGGTCAGGGCAGCCTGGGGTTGTTGATGACCTTAATGGGATTGTTGATCGTGCTGTGCTGGCTACCGCTGGCGACGCGGATGTCGCATCAGGGGCAGCCTGTTTAAGCTCACGTCACCGCAGCATCGTCATCAGCTCCATGGGAGAACGATGCTGCTTTATCAGATCACGCATCACCCGCATATGCGGTGCGGAGTAAGAATAAAACGCCTGATAGCCCGCACATAGCACGCTGTCTGGCGTCTCCTCCCGAGCGTGCGGGCACAGCCGATGCCAGTCGCACGCCTGGCAGCCACGGCGCGAGTGCGGGTTTTCGCTGCCACACCATTTTTGTAATGTGGCGTCAAAAAGCTCAATCGAGATACGACTGATATCTGCCCGCACCCAACACTCAAACAGGGCAATTAAAAATTTCCCCCACAGCTCTGCTGTCACCGAAGCGGCCGTCAGATCGCCCCGGTCATCAAATTCAAGATGGGGAATGAGCTGTACGGAGCGGATGCCCCGCTGTTTGAAATTGTGATAAAAATCGGCAGGTTGCAGAGCATCCTTATACTCTACAACCAGTTTATGCCTGTCCTCTTCAGCATCAATGACCTGACTTCCTGTCATGCGACTCTCTCAATAAATACGATAAGTTGATGTATATGCGTTACAGCAAACAGTATTGCGAGAGATAACACCGCGAGGGAGATCAAAAATTTGTCACGGACTACGTGAAATTGGGAAAAATCGCTATTCGTGACATCCATTAAATTGCGATTACGAGTGTAGTGCCAGAGGATCAGCGCCACGATGGCGAGGATGCCAATCGAAATCCAGAATAACATGCCCGCCTGGTGCCAGTTGTGTTTGATAGCCAACGCCATCAACGCGCCGTAGCCCAGCATGGTACGAAACCACGCCAGTGATGTGCGCTCCGGCTGCAGCCCTGGGTCGGCAATGCGTCTGGCTTTGCGGCTATCCGGCATACAACACCAGTCCCATGACGATCACCGCCACGATCATCAATATTAAACTGATGATTAATAAGCTGTTGGTGTAAGGCAGGTCCTCTTTCAGACGCATCGCTTTTTCATTGCGTAACCAGCGCAAGTAGCCATACATCGCTAACCCGCCGGAAAACAGACACAACAACAACGCCAGCAGTTCGCGAATGACGGGCGTGGCGAAATCTGGCGCAAGTTGGTCAAGCCCAACCCCCGCAGCCAGAAATCCTAGTGCGGTACGGATCCACGCCAGAAAAGTACGCTCATTAGCCAGCGAGAAGCGGTAATCGGGCGCTTCTCCGAGGCGGGAAATTTTCATTGTTGCTCCTTTGCAATTTCACTAACGCTCTACCTTTAGCGGTTTTTTTAAGAATTTCGTCCACCCGTTTCCTGATATGCTTTTGCCATCCGCTACAAGGAGGTCAGATGGGTATCATAGCGCAAAATAAAATCAGTTCATTGGGCATGCTGTTCGGTGCCATCGCTTTAATAATGGGGATTATCCACTTTTCATTCGGCCCTTTTTCCGCACCACCGCCAACGCTTGAAAGCATCGTGGCGGACAAAACGGCTGAAATTAAAAGAGGTCTTCTCGCCGGAATAAAAGGCGAAAAAATTACCACCGTGGAGAAAAAAGAGGACGTGGATGTCGATAAAATCCTCGATCAAAGCGGTATCGCACTGGCCATTGCTGCGCTACTTTGCGCATTTGTTGGCGGTATGCGTAAGGAAAATCGCTGGGGCATTCGCGGCGCGCTGGTTTTCGGCGGCGGGACGCTGGCTTTCCATACCTTGCTTTTTGGTATCGGCATCGTGTGCGGCCTTCTGCTGATGTTCCTGATTTTTTCTTTCCTGACCGGCGGTTCGCTGGCTTAAGCAGCCTGAATAATGCCCGCCGGGTGATCATCAGCGGGCATTATCGTCAGAACTTCTGTTTTTTCTCTTCCACTTTCACTCCTTGCGTCGGTAGGCCGGTGTCATAGTCGCGTACCACTGGCGAATAGCCATCTTGTGGGCGTGGACGAAATGCCCCCATCCAGCGCGGCTGTGCATCTTTACGCCACGGACGCAGGCTCCATTGATAACTGCGGAACGGATCGCGAATTTTGTCCATGTAATCCAATAAGGCGTCATGCATTTTGCGGCGAACGTCGGCAAAACGGATATCATCGATCAGATTATGCATTTCATTTAGGTCATTACGTCGATCGTAAAGTTCATCACTGGTGAAGAGGTTGAGTACCAGTTTAAAGTCATCCGTCACCCAGCAACGCACCGGAATAAAACCGCCAAAGCTGTCATGCTCAATCTCGTAGCGGTTAAATTCCACCATTACGCCGCGTGGCTCTTTCGCGGCAAGGATATTTTCCCCCGGCAGAATCTCTGGTTTTTCAATATTTGCCAGCGCCATCATTGTCGGCAGTAAATCGATATGACTGACTGGCGTATCGACCTGTCGCCGCTCCCCTTGCGGCGAACGGATGATCAGCGGAATACGGGTGATGTCGTCATACATCGCCGCTCCTTTACTGATCAGCTTATGTGCGCCCATCATTTCACCGTGATCGGAGGTATAAATGACCCACGTATTTTCACGTTGCTCTGGCGTTAAGGCATTGATGACACGTCCGATTTGGTCATCAACAAAGTCATTGCAGGCAAAATAGAGCGGATGGTGATAAAGCCCGTCATCACCGACTGGCGATGGCATCGCCTGCGCCCATAAGCGGTGATGTTCCGGTTTGTTCGCCAGGTCATCCTGTGCTTTCTCGCCCAGCTCGTAGTAAAAATCAGCGTATTTCTCTAAATACTCCACCGGACAGGTGAACGGGTGATGCGGCTCATCATACGAAACCACCATCAGGAAGGGTTCCTCGGCGCGCGCGGGCTGTTGCAGAAAATCCACTGCTCGATTGCTGATGCGGTGCGCCCAGGTGAAGGTTTCGTCAATATGGTTCGCCTGTAAATCTTCGACGCTGTTTAGGCCATTGCGCCACAGGCTAATTTCTTTTTCCGTCAGTTCGCTAAGATAGTTCGCCCCATCGAACCAGTAATCAGCGTCCCACTCCGGCGGACACTCGCCAGTGCCGAAATAGTCATGACCGTCGAGATGCCATTTGCCGATGTAACAGGTGTGATAGCCGGCATCCTTAAAGTAGCGCCCCATAGTGGAGATGTTTTTGCCCGGCGCGACGTTGTTGGTCCACGGGCCGGACTGGTTAGCGTAGATACCGGTAAACAGCCCGGCGCGCGCTGGTGTACAAACCGGTGAACAGGTGTAGGCGGAATTAAAGCGAATACTTTCCGCCGCCAGACTATCAATATTTTGCGTATTCAGCGGCTTACCGCTATAGCAACCGACCATATTGGTGGCCTGGGTATCGGTCATGATGAACAGAAAATTGGGGCGTTTCATAGGCTATCCTTCGCGTCGGGAGTAAAGGTTACGGCTGGGTCGTGACGATGCCGCCAGCTGTCAAAAATCAGGTAGACAATCACTACGGCGGCAATGAAATAACTGATCATCGCTAACCAGCGCGTACCGTAGCCGCCGAATTCAGCCAGCCCGGCATAGACGCCAATCATCGCGAACAGGATGCCAATTGACGCGATCTTGACGTTTTTCCACGGTTTCATGTCCACTGAAAACGCATCTTTGAAGGTGAACGGCGTGGCGCGCGGTTTGATAAAACCGATCACCAGCATCACGACCACGTTGATGCAGAACGTACAGGCCAGCACATAGAGGAAATGGAAGTCGAACTTCACCAGATAGTTGATGGTGATGTAGCTGATTATGCCAATCCCCATCGCCACTTTTGCCGCCAGCGCCGGGATGCGCGGGAAGAAAAAGCCCATAATGATGATGGTAACCAGCGGCACGTTGTAAATACCGTTGAGCTGTTTCATCCAGCTATACAACCCCTGCGGCGCGTTGGCAATCCACGGCGCGACCAGCACCGAAACGATGGCGATAAAGAAACCAAATTTGCGCCCAACGGTGACCAGCTGTTGCGGCTCGGCATTCTGGTTAATGATGCGACGGTAAATACCCATACTGAATAACGTACTGGCGCTATTCAGAAAGCCGTTGAAGGTACTGATCACCGCACCAAATAACACCGCGCCGAAGAAACCCACCAGTGGCACTGGCAGAACGTTATTGACCAGCGTCGGGTAGGCCATGTCGGCTTTCGGTAGATCCTGATACAGATGAAACGCAATCAACCCTGGCAGCACCAGTACCAGCGGGTCGAGCATTTTCAGCACCGCCGTTAACAGCGCCCCCTTTTGCCCTTCCGCCAGGCTTTTTGACGCCAGCGTGCGTTGCACGATGCCCTGATTTGTACACCAGTAAAAGGTGTTCACCAGAATTAAACCGGTAAATGCCGCGCCAATCGGCAAGGGATCGGTCGGGCCGCCGACTGAGTTTAATTTCTCGGCGTGAACGGTGGTGAGTTGCTCAATGCCCTGCATAAAGCTGCCCTTGCCCATCGCGATCAGGCCAAATATCGGCACCATCAACCCGCCGATAACCAGACCAATACCGTTGATGGAGTCCGCCACTGCCATTGCGCGCAGTCCGCCGATCACCGCATACAAAATTCCCGCCAGACCAAGCAAAATTACCAATAGCCAGATAGCCGCACCGTGAGAAATCTGTAGCGATTCCCCGACGTGAAACAGGCTGTTGAGCGCCAACGCGCCGGAGTAGAGAACAATCGGCAGAAAGCAGACGCCGGTGGCAATGAGGAAGCAGAAGTCGATGATAATACGCGTCGTTTTATCATAACGTTCCTCCAGAAAATCGGGGATGGTGGCAATGCCGCGCTTCAGATAGCGCGGTAAAAAGATTAGCGCGAGGAAGATCAGCGTCACCGCTGAAGTCACTTCCCAGCCCATCACCGACATGCCGCTTTTGTAGGCCTGCCCGGAAAGTCCAACCAGTTGTTCCGTGGAAAGGTTGGTTAACATTAACGAAGCGGCAATAACCGGCGCTTTTAGTGAACGTCCGGCAAGAAAATAGCCTTGTTGCGATCCGGTATCTGTTTTGCGAACCTTCCACCAGGTGATGATCGCCACCAGCAGCGTAAAACCGACAAAACTCAAGATTTGTAACGAATTCATCTCATAGCCCTTATTTATGTTTATGTCCCGGACGCATGAATATAGGGAGAGGTAAAATGCGTCGGGTCAGGCAGTCAGATTCTTAAAATACAAACGTCGTATCCCTGAACGGATTGTTTTCTGTTAAGTTCAGGTTGTGAGCATAATTCGCCGGAGGGATATTAAAATGAATGGAAAATTGCAAAGTTCAGATGTAAAAAACGAAACTCCGTACAATATTCCCTTATTGATTAACGAAAATGTGATCTCCAGCGGAATTTCTCTGATCTCGCTCTGGCATACCTACGCCGACGAGCATTACCGGGTGATCTGGCCGCGGGACAAGAAGAAACCGCTTATCGCCAACTCATGGGTTGCGGTGTATACCGTACAAGGATGTGGGAAAATTCTTTTAAAGAATGGTGAACAAATAACTCTGCATGGCAACTGTATTATATTTTTAAAGCCAATGGATATTCACTCTTATCACTGTGAAGGTTTAGTCTGGGAACAGTACTGGATGGAATTTACCCCCACCAGTATGATGGATATTCCCGTCGGTCAGCAAAGCGTTATTTATAATGGCGAAATTTATAATCAGGAACTCACCGAAGTTGCTGAGTTAATTACTTCACCAGAAGCAATAAAAAATAATCTGGCAGTCGCTTTTCTGACGAAAATTATTTATCAGTGGATTTGTCTTATGTACTCAGACGGTAAAAAAGATCCACAACGGCGGCAAATTGAAAAACTAATTGCCACTTTACATGCCAGTCTGCAACAACGCTGGAGCGTAGCTGATATGGCTGCCACGATCCCCTGTAGCGAAGCCTGGTTGCGTCGTCTGTTTTTACGCTATACCGGCAAGACGCCGAAAGAATATTACCTCGATGCACGTCTGGATCTGGCGCTATCGCTATTAAAGCAACAAGGGAACTCGGTTGGCGA
Organism: Escherichia sp. WS1368; assembly: GCF_046487485.1. Lineage (NCBI taxonomy): Bacteria > Pseudomonadati > Pseudomonadota > Gammaproteobacteria > Enterobacterales > Enterobacteriaceae > Escherichia > Escherichia sp. WS1368. Next base: position 81,643 of record NZ_JBJQJI010000005.1, on the reverse strand, counting down.
AGTCGCTGATACGCTCAACTTCTTCGACTCCTTTCATTTCAGCAAAGCCTTTAAACATAAATTTGGTTATGCGCCGTCAGCCGTGCTAAAGAATACGGACCAGCACCCAACGGATGCCAGTCCACACAATTAACGTAACTCTGGCCAGTACGCTTTGTTGGCCTCCAGCAAATCATCCAGAATAGCTTTGGCGACCGCGGCGCTCGGTACCGTTTTCGACAAAGTAATCGCCTGCCACAGGTGCTGATATGAACGCTGTTCCCAGGCGTCCACGACCAGTTTTTCCACCGCCACTTGCTGACTCATTAACCCTTTCTGAAACTGCGGGATATCGCCGACCACCAGTGGTTCTGGTCCGTTGTGCCCGACCAGACACGGGATCTCGACCATCGCTTCATCATCAAAGTTATGGATTGCCCCGTTGTTAGGCACAATCAGCAACATCCGCTCCTGAGTGTTGAAGGCAATTGCCGCCGCCAGATCGACGATGTATGACGCATGTTCGTCAATTTCCAGCTTGCCCGCCGCTGAATTTCCTGCCGCCGTAATGGCGCGGCAAGCATCGAAAACCTGTTTCTCGCGATGCTCCATCACCTCATTCGCGCGGGTATGTTCAGGGTTGGAATGCTGAACGACATAATCCGGGAAGAGATAATATTTCAGATAGGTGTTCGGCAATGTATCCGGGTCCAGTGCCTGGACATCCCGCGCTTTTGCATAGGTGTCGTTCCAGCTCGCTTCAGTATGTGTATCTTGCTGCGGTGGAACATAACCGTGCTTCGAGACATATTGCCGCAGCTGGGGCATCAGGTCGTTGCCCTGCAAATCTTCAATTGATGTCCACCAGCCAAAGTGGTTCAGGCCGTAGTAGCGCACGCGCATCTGTTTGCGATCTTGCAGCCCAACAATTTGCGCCATCCGGCTTTCAATACCGATTGGCATGTCACAGATGTTGAGGATTTTCGCATTCGGGCGCAGACGACGCGTGGCTTCTGCGACAATGGCTGCCGGGTTGGAGTAGTTGAGCATCCAGGCATTTGGTGAATATTTTTCCATATAATCCACCAGTTCCAGGACGCCGCCAATGGAACGCATGCCGTACGCTATTCCGCCGGGTCCGCAAGTTTCCTGTCCAACAACGCCGTGGCGCAGCGGGATTTTTTCATCCAGTTCGCGCATCGGGTATTTGCCGACGCGGATGTGCGCCATGACAAAATCAACGTCGCTGAACGCCACTTCAGGATCGGTGGTGTAACTAAACGCAATGTCCGGCGCTCTCTCTTTAAGGATGACTTTACAGGCTTCAGCAATCACTTCCTGCCGCGCACCATCGTTATCATAAAATTTCAGTGCACGAAGCGGGAAACGGTCCTGATTCGCCAGGAGCATCAACACGATGCCTGGCGTAAAGGTGCTTCCACCGCCTGCGACAACCACTGAGAATTTGGTCATTATACTGCCTCCGTAATGGCAACATTTTCTGCTGATTGATGAGAATTAATTAAGCTATCGAGCTGTTCACGTAGCTGGGATACATGCAGACCAATGATCACCTGAATGGCATCGCCACTACGGAAGACGCCGTGCGCTCCCAGCTTTTTAAAGACTTCGTCATCCAGCGTTTGTGACATGTCATGCAGTGCAATCCGTAGACGCGTCGCGCAATTGTTAATGCTGGAGATATTGCCGACCCCGCCCAGGGCTTGCAGGATACCGGCAGCCTGATCCAGCTCTTTTTTTGGCTCTGCCGCGGTGGTTTGGCCTCGCGAGGCTTTGTATTCGGCTTTTGAGTAGAGTTTCACTTCCGCATCTTCACGTCCCGGCGTGCACATGTTGAATTGCAGAATCAGGGTGCGGAAAACCACGAAGTACAGCAGGGTAAAGCACAACCCAATGGCGATTTGGGTCAGCATCATATCCGCGTGGTTGCTGAACATCGGGATCCAGTTTTGCGGTAAAACCTGGTCAATCAAACCACCGCCCATGTTGCCCACCACACCAAAGAGGTACATCACGGTCGACATTGAGGCCGCAAGCACAGCGTGTACCGCAAACAGCAACGGTGAAATGAACAGGAAGGTAAATTCCAGCGGTTCGGTAATTCCCACCAGCATGGCGGTTAAGGTTGCGGGAATCAGCAAGCCCGCCACTTTTACCCGATTTTCCGGTGCGGCAGTGAAGTACATCGCTAAAGAAATGCCCACGGCACCAAAGATTTTTGAGTTACCGTGCAGGGCAAAACCGCCTTCCGGGAACAACGATTTCAGCGGCTCGGCGCTCAGACTGAACTCTTGCAGATGCTGCGCCCAGTACATCTGAATGCCGCCTTCAACAGCTGCCGGACCAAAGATAAACGGTCCGTAGATGAAGTGGTGTAAACCGGTTGGGATCAGAATACGTTCGAGGAAGGTGTAAACCCAGACCCCAAGCGCACCCGCCGAACGCAGGAACGCTTGCAGAGATTCAATCCCCATTTGTACTTTTGGCCAGCCGAGCAACGTCAGCCAGGCGCAGGGGATCATCACCAGGAAGGCGATAATCACCACATAAGATGTCCCCTGGAAAATGCCGAGAAACACCGGCAGTTTTTTATCGAACAGACGGTTATGCAGCGCCGTCACAATGCCGGAAATTATAATCGCGCCGATAATGCTGGTATCGAGGGTTTTAATCCCCGCCATCATTGTCAGCCCGCTACCTGCCACCGCGTCCTGAGTGAAATCGACGCCGAAGTAGCTTCCCCAGGTCATTCCCATCGCGTTGATGAAATAGTTCCAGGTCAGGAAACTCACCATCACCGCCAGACAAGCACGCCCCTGCGCTTGCTTCGCAAGGCCAATGGGTAAACCGACAGCAAAAATCAGCGGCATATTACGGAATACCGTCCAACCGCCCTCTTCAATAATGTGTACGATTTGCGCGAATAAACTGTTCGGATCGGTCAGTGATTCCCCGACAAACATCGGGTTTTGCAGCAAGATGGCAAGACCCACCACAATCCCGGCGAAGGGAAACAGCAGCACTGGCGTGAACATCGCGCCGCCAAAGCGTTGAATTTGACTGAGCATTTCCACATCCTCTTTTCTCAATTCTGTAAGTAGGAAGCCTGATTGGTTATGCGGCAGGCCTGGAGCGAGGATAGGAAGATGCGATCGGCAGAACATGACGACCCAATGGGATTCGTGATCGCTTTCATGCTTTTCGTTGGGCGGTAGAGATCTACGTTTTCGCGAAAAAGTAGACATCTGTGAGCACTGGTACACAGCATCGAACACATCTTTAAAAAAAAGATTTTTTTTCAATCGATTAAGCAGAACTTGTGGGCGCATTACCCGGGCTTGCAGGCAAAAAAGAGATCTAGAGATGATCTACAAAAGCATTGCGGAGCGGTTAAGAATTCGACTTAACTCCGCGGATTTCACGCTAAATAGCCTTCTTCCCGGTGAAAAAAAGCTGGCGGAAGAGTTTGCGGTATCGCGGATGACCATCCGTAAAGCCATTGATCTGCTGGTAGCGTGGGGGCTGGTGGTCCGCCGCCACGGCAGCGGTACTTACCTGGTGCGTAAAGATGTATTGCATCAAACCGCCAGCCTGACCGGGCTGGTGGAGGTGTTAAAACGCCAGGGAAAAACGGTCACCAGCCAGGTGCTGATTTTTGAAATCATGCCTGCGCCTCCGGCCATTGCCAGCCAGTTACGGATTCAAATCAACGAGCAGATCTACTTCTCCCGTCGCGTTCGTTTTGTGGAAGGGAAACCGCTGATGCTGGAAGACAGCTATATGCCGGTAAAACTGTTCCGTAACCTTTCGCTGCAACATCTGGAAGGGTCGAAGTTTGAATATATTGAACAAGAGTGCGGGATTCTGATTGGCGGTAATTATGAAAGCCTGACGCCGGTGCTCGCCGATAGACTGCTGGCGCGGCAAATGAAGGTAGCGGAACACACGCCACTGCTGCGGATCACCTCGTTGTCATATAGCGAGAGCGGGGAGTTTTTGAATTATTCAGTAATGTTCAGAAATGCCAACGAATACCAGGTGGAGTACCATTTACGGCGACTCCACCCGGAAAAGAGTTAACCGATACTCCAGAAGAGCACCGCCAGTAATTGGGGGGTGATAATGCGCAGGAACATCACTAACGGATAGACAGTGGCGTAAGAGAGCGCCGCCGCACCGCTCGTTGGATGAAGATTATTAGCAAACGCCAGCGCCGGTGGATCGGTCATGGAGCCAGCCAGCATCCCGCACATGGTCAGGTAATTCATTTTGGCTAACATCCGCGCCAGAATACCAACAGTAATCAGCGGAACGGCGGTGATCAGGGCACCATATCCAATCCAGCTTAGCCCTTCGCCATTGACCAGGGTATTCACAAAATCCCCACCAGATTTCAGACCAACGACCGAGAGGAACAGCACGATCCCCAGCTCCCGCAGCGCGAGGTTGGCACTTGGCGGCATAAACCAGTACAGCTTGCCGATACTGCCGATACGCCCGAGGATCAACGCCATAATCAGCGGACCGCCCGCCAGCCCCAGTTTCAACGCGGCCGGGAATCCCGGCACAAAGACGGGAATAGAACCTAACAATACGCCAAGCCCGATACCAATAAACACCGGCAGCATCTGTACCTGTTGCAGTTTTTGCTGCGCATTCCCCAGCACATTGGCAACGGCATCAATTGCGGACGGACGCCCCACCAGGTTGAGAATATCGCCGAACTGCAGGCTGATATCACCACTGGCGACCAGTTCGACCCCGGCACGGTTCAGGCGCGAGATAACAACGTCATAGCGTTCTTTAAAGTGCAGGTCGCGAATACGTTTTCCGAGCACGTTTTCATTGGTGACCACCACACGCTCGACGCGCAAATCAGTGCCTTTCGTAGACAGCGAGGTATCGACCTCCTGACCAATCACCAGTTGCGCATTATGTAAATCCGCTGGCTGCCCCACCAGATGCAGCAAATCGCCCAGTTGGATAATGGTATCTGGCGAAGGTACTTTTAGGGTTTCTTCGCGTTTCAGACGCGAGCAGATAATTTTGTCGCCATTGAGAATCGGTACATCTTTAATGGCTAAATCATGCAGGTTAGGGTTCTCAACGCGAATATTGATAGTCCTGATCAGCGCGCCGCCATTGGTGCGTGAAGACTCGTGCTGCTGGGCTTCTGTCTCGACATTGACGCGGAAAATAACCCGCAACATCCACATGGTGAACAAAATCCCGCAAATGCCGAATGGATACGCCATCGCGTAACTCATCCCCATCTGATCGACCATTTCCATTGGTGTACCCAGGTCGCGCAAGATCTGCTGCCCTGCCCCCAGTGCTGGCGTATTGGTTACCGCACCGGAGAAAATCCCCAGCACTACCGGCAGTGGAATATCAAACAGTTTATGCAGGATGGCGGTAACCAGACCACCGATGATGACGATCAGAACAGCAAACAGGTTGAGGCGTAATCCGGAGACGCGCAATGAGGCAAAGAAGCCCGGCCCTACCTGAATCCCGATGGTATAAACGAACAGGATCAGGCCAAATTCCTGAATAACATGCAGCATATCGCTACTTAATGTCATCCCCGCCTGAGAAACAAAATGGCCGACGATGATCCCACCAAACAGCACGCCGCCAATACCTAATCCTATGCCGCGAAATTTGACGTTGCCGATAAACAAACCGACGACTGCCACCAAAGCCAGAATACTGACCGTTAATGCTATATCACTCATCGTCCATTTCTCTTGAGATAACATTTTAATTGCTACGGATTATGGCTGAATCGGTGAAGCAGATTTGCCTTATAGCGCACATTATCACGGGAAAGAACGTGCCGAAATATCTTAAACAGGCGAAAATTAACGCATTGTTGAAGAAGAAAGACAAAAAAAGCCCCACCAGAATGGCGGGGCAAAGAGAATAGCTAGTTAGCTATTTAACGCGGGACGTTCGCTGATAGCGATACGCTGCGCTGCGATGGGTTCAGGCTCATTACGAATTAAATCAATATGCAGTAAACCGTTTACGAAGGTTGCACCAGAGACTTCCATATTTTCAGCCAGCGTAAAGCTCAGGCTAAATGGCTGATTCATAAGCCCTTGATGCAGCCATTTTTTCTCTTCTTTTGGCTGCTCCGGCGTGCCTTTTACGCTCAGGCGCGTACCTTCCAGTTGAATCTCTAAATCTTCCTGACGAAAACCTGCCAGCGCAAGGGTAATGCGGTAGTGGTTATCGTCGCTTTTCTCAATGTTGTACGGCGGGAAGCTCTGGCTTTCACCGGCGTTTTGCAGTGCGTTGGCCAGTTTGTCAAAACCGATCCATTGACGCATCAGTGGGGATAAATCGAAGTTACGCATAGTCATTTCTCCTTCTAAGAAGCGAGTAAGTACCTGCAAATCCGAAGATTCGCATATGCTCCCTGACGGCGAGCATGGAGATGTCAGGCCGCGCCAGGCGGCCTTAAGGAATTAGTTGATTTCGATACGGCGCGGTTTTTTCGCTTCCGGAATCACGCGTTCGAGATCGATATACAGCAGACCATTCACCAGGTTAGCGCCACGAACATGAATGTTCTCAGCTAACTGGAATTTGCGTTCAAAGTTGCGTTCAGCGATGCCCTGGTACAGATAGGTGCGCTCTTTTTGTTCGTCGGCGTGAGCACCTTTCACCACCAGCAGATTATCCTGGGCGGTAATTTCCAGTTCGCTCTCAGCAAAACCAGCCACAGCGATAGCAATGCGGTAATGGTTTTCGTCTACCAGTTCAACGTTATACGGAGGGTAGCCGCCATTACTCTGGCTCTGGTTGTTTTCTAAGTGGTTAAACAAACGGTCAAATCCAATAGCAGAACGGTAAAGCGGGGATAAATCAAAGTTACGCATAATCAATAGCTCCTGAAATCAGCGAGAATGTAAGACCTTCCACAATGGACAGGTCAGGTAGCCAGAACACCCATCAGGCGCGTCCTCATCGGCTACGATGTAAAAATGGGTCTGGAAATGAACTTTTCAAGCCTTATCAGCGGACTTTTTTTTGCAGTTTATGGTCTATTGCATAGACTGAGGGGGCAGCACGAAACGTTAAAGTGCGATAGCCGCCACAGTGCGACGTAATGATGATGTTATTTTCAGCAAGGGATCGCTATAACTCATCAGGCCAACACCCACGATCAACAGATGAATTTATTATGATAAGAAATGTGTTGTTAGCGTTCATGATATGCAGCGGAATGACATTACTCGGAGGATGCTCCAGCGTGATGTCCCATACCGGGGGGAAAGAAGGAACGTATCCCGGCACCCGCGCCAGCGCCACCATGATTGGCGACGATGAAACCAACTGGGGCACTAAGTCGCTGGCGATTCTCGATATGCCGTTTACCGCTGTGATGGACACGCTTTTACTGCCGTGGGACGTGTTCCGCAAAGACAGCTCGGTGCGCTCACGCGTTGAAAAAAGCGAAGCCAACGCGCAAGCCACCAATGCGGTTATTCCACCGGCCAGAATGCCTGATAACTGATTTAGCGATCAGTTTCGGTGATCCACAGCTGGCCGCCTTCCATCCACGCCAGCCACTGACCATCCGGCGAGAAGACCACGGCGTCCGCAGAAGGTGGATTGGCGTGGTTTTCGGTTAAATACTCAACCTCGCCGCTTTGCGCATGGGCGCAAGCAATTCGATTATCCAGCACAAAGCCCAACCATTCTCCTGACGGATGCCAGTTAAATGCAGACTGAATATCCGTTTTGTTATGGGTTAACTGGCGCGGCTCGCCGCCTTGTGGCGAGATAAGCCACAGTTGCACAATGCCGTTATCATCACGCATTAAAAACGCGATTTGCGTACCCTGCGGATTACAGCGCACCCAGTGGCGCGGGACGTTAACTAACCCCGGATAAGCCCGATGGTGGGTAAAGGTTAAACGTCGCTGCACGACGCCGCGCGGTGGCGCGGGCAGGGTTGTTTCCGTTCCACTTAACGGCGCATCACCTGCCGCTTTCCAGCCAGCTTCATCTTGCGGTAACTCAACGATAAATAGCTCCGGTACTTTCTCGCCCTTTGGCGAAAGTGTGTCGCCAATAAACGCCAGCGCGTGATTTCCTACCCATCCTTCTTCATAAGCACGATTGATTTCATCGCTGCCAGGCTGCGGCGTGGGCGTGGTTTTACTCACCAGCACGCACCAGTGGCTACCGCTGTATTCACGCGGATGCTGCTTTTGTACGTTGACCGGGCCAAACGGTGCAGCAACACCGACGTTTCGCAAATCCAGCGCCGGGCAGAGTTGATGCATTACATGGTCGTTATAGGTAAAGCTCACCCTTTCACCGTTCGGGCTAAAGACATGCACATGGCTGCCGCCGCGCAGCGCTCCTGGCGTATACGGCGCGGTAATATCCATCGCATCAAGGTTACTCATCTTGCCGCCTTCAACAATCACTCCGCGCCGATGATGGAAGTCGTAATGCCATGTTTCATCAGGATTTTCCGGGCCGTGGATGAAGACATACTTCTCTGACTTCGGATGAACGGTCACCACGCCGACGTGTGCGCCCTGTGACGCGCGATAGATAACCTCGACCTCGCCGGTATGGATATTCACACGCTCAATGGTCTCGCCGGTAAACGACGCCCCTGAAGGACGAACGTCAAATACCAGCCACTGGCTGTCGGGCGTCCAGGTATTGGTATTGGTGAGCAGGTGATTACGGGGAGCAAAGGTTATCTGTTTCATGGCGCGGTCCTGATACAAAACGGTTCCCGCCATCATACTTCACAAGGACTTCACTTTCAGACAATAGTCTTTCGCCATCGTGATGAATGTGAGTGAAAAGATGGAACATTTCGACGTGGCGATTATTGGCCTCGGCCCGGCAGGGTCGGCGTTGGCACGAAAGTTAGCAGGCAAAATGCAGGTGATCGCGCTGGATAAAAAGCACCAGTGTGGTACTGAAGGTTTCAGCAAACCTTGCGGCGGTCTGCTGGCACCGGACGCGCAGCGATCTTTTATTCGCGATGGACTGACGCTTCCTGTCGATGTGATCGCCAATCCACAGATTTTCAGCGTCAAAACTGTCGACGTTGCCGCATCGTTCACGCGTAACTACCAGCGAAGCTATATCAATATTAATCGCCATGCTTTCGACTTGTGGATGAAATCGCTGATCCCCGCCAGCGTTGAGGTTTACCACGACAGCCTGTGCCGAAAAATCTGGCGTGAGGATGATAAATGGCATGTCATTTTTCGTGCAGACGGTTGGGAGCAGCATATTACTGCCCGCTATCTGGTCGGTGCCGATGGCGCAAACTCGATGGTGCGGCGACATCTCTACCCGGATCATCAAATTCGTAAATATGTCGCTATCCAGCAGTGGTTCGCAGAGAAACATCCGGTGCCGTTCTACTCCTGCATCTTTGATAATGCGATAACTGACTGTTACTCATGGAGTATCAGCAAAGACGGTTATTTTATCTTTGGCGGTGCCTATCCCATGAAAGACGGTCAGACGCGTTTCACGACGCTGAAAGAGAAAATGAACGCCTTTCAGTTCCAGTTTGGCAAAGCGGTGAAAAGCGAGAAATGTACCGTGCTGTTTCCCTCACGCTGGCAGGATTTTGTCTGCGGTAAGGACAACGCCTTTCTGATTGGTGAAGCGGCGGGATTTATCAGCGCCAGTTCGCTGGAGGGGATTAGCTATGCGCTGGATAGCGCAGAGATTCTGCGTTCGGTGTTACTGAAGCAGCCGGAGAAGAGCAACGCCGCCTACTGGCGCGCCACCCGCAAACTGCGTTTAAAACTCTTCGGCAAAATAGTAAAAAGCCGATGCCTGACCGCACCGGCTTTAAGAAAGTGGATTATGCGCAGTGGTGTGGCGCATATTCCACAGTTGAAAGATTAGCCAACGCGTTTCACATCGCCCACCAGCAGGATGTATGAGAGCGCGCCAATCAACGCGACGGCGGAGATATAAACCAGTGCAGGCGCGAAACCGTAACCCTGCGCCAGGTAACCCACCACCAGCGGAACGGTGATGCCGCCCAGACCACCGGCAAAGTTAAACACGCCGCCGGTTAAACCAATCAGGCGCATCGGTGCCAGAGAAGAGACCAGCGACCAGGTAATCGAAGCAAAACCGTTGCCGAAGAATGCCAGCGCCATCAGGCACATAATCATCATCGGATCGTTAGTGTAGTTAGCGCCCATAATGCAGGTGGAGATCAGCAAGCCGCAGATAATCGGCGTTTTACGCGCAAAGCCCAGTGAAAAGCCCTTACGTACCAGCAGATCCGCGACCCAGCCAGAGAGCAGGACGCCGACAAACGCCGCGAGGAATGGCACCGTGGTCATAAAGCCTGCTTTCAGCGCCGTGATTCCTTTTTCCTGGGTTAAATAGTTCGGGAACCAGGTTAAGAAAAACCACAGTGTAGAAGCCACCGCAAATTGCCCAAGATAGACGCCAATCAGTTTACGATGGAACACCAGTTTCCAGTCTTTGGCTGTTAACGGCTGACGCGCCTCTTTCTTCACCGGCGCATCACCATCCACCAGACCGCCGCCATCACGAATGTAATCCAGTTCAGCGTTGCTGATGCCTTTGGTCAGGCGCGGCGGCTGATAAACCTTAAACCAAATCAGCGACCAGATAATGCCGATACCACCGGTGACAATGAACACCCAGTGCCAGCTCAACATCTCCTGAATCCAGATCAGCAGCGGAGTCAAAAACGCCAGACCGACAAACTGACCAGACGTATAAAAACCAACGGCGGAAGCGCGTTCATGTTCCGGGAACCAGCTGGTCACCATCCGGTTATTGGTCGGGAAAGCGGGCGCTTCGAAAATACCGGTTATCGCGCGCAGACCAATTAATGACATTAATCCCGTGGCAAAGCCCTGGAATAACGTCGCCACTGACCAGCCAAATATCGCAATAAAATAAGTCACGCGAGAACCTACGCGATCTAAAAACCAACCGCCGGGGATCTGGCATAACGTATAAAGCCAGGCGAAGGCCGAAAATACATAGCCCATTTCCGCTTTCGTAATACCGAACTCTTCCTGAATATGGGCGGAAGCCACGGCCAGGTTAGCGCGGTCAACATAACAAATGACCACCGTAATAAAGATCATCACCAGCGTCAGATAACGCCGACGCCCCGGCTTTGCTGCATTAACGGGAATATCCATAGCGAGCTTTCTCCAGATTTTGGGCATAGCGAAGCCGCTCACCATGCCCTGTAATTTACAGAGGGTTATATTTTTGTATTGCTGTTTTAGTGCCCGATGAGGGGCTTACGTGGCAGGAATTACCACTCTGCTACGCTGTTATCTTCATGACGCCAGAGCGGATTACGCCAGTCCGGGGCATTTTTACTGAACTCAATAACTTTAGCTTCGTCGATTTCCACGCCTAAGCCCGGTTTCGTTAATGGTTTAAAGAAACCGCCGACCATGCTGAAGTCTTCTTTGTTTTTCACAAAGTCGAGTAACTCCGCGCCTTTGTTGTAATGAATTCCCATACTTTGTTCCTGAAGTACGGCGTTATAGGAAACAAAGTCGATATGCAGACAAGCCGCCAGTGCAATCGGTCCGAGCGGACAGTGCGGCGCAAGGGTCACGTCATAGGCTTCTGCCATTCCGGCAATTTTGTAGCATTCGGTAATACCGCCTGCATGAGAGAGATCTGGTTGCAGAATCGAAATACCGCCCGCCTCCAGCACGCGTTTAAAATCGAAGCGTGAGAACATGCGTTCACCCGCCGCCAGTGGAATATGCGTTTGTGCCGCCAGTTTCGGGTAGTATTCGGCTTGTTCCGCCAGCACCGGCTCTTCAATAAACAGCGGGCGATACGGCTCCAGTTCTTTAATCAGCACTTTCGCCATCGGCGCGCTGACGCGACCGTGGAAATCAAGACCAAACTCAATCTGATTGCCAAAAGCTTCACGAATTTGTGCCACGGTGTTGACTGCCGCATCTACCGCGCGGGAGTTATCAATTAGCCCCAGTTCTTCACAACCGTTCAGTTTGAAGGTATCGAAGCCGATTTCGCGCAGGGTTTTAATGCCGTCGATAACATCCGCCGGACGATCGCCGCCGACCCAACTGTAGGCTTTAATTTTGTCGCGAACCAGGCCGCCCATCAGTTGCCACACCGGCGTATTCAGCACTTTGCCTTTGATATCCCATAACGCCTGGTCGATCCCGGCGATAGCGCTCATCAGGATTGGACCGCCACGATAAAATCCGGCGCGATACATCACTTGCCATAAGTCATTGATGCGCGATGGATCCTGACCAATCAAATAGTCGCTCAGTTCGTGAACTGCCGCTTCCACTGTACGGGCGCGGCCTTCGATCACGGGCTCGCCCCAGCCGACCACGCCTTCATCGGTTTCAATTTTCAGGAACATCCAGCGGGGAGGTAAACGATACGTGGTAATTTTGGTGATTTTCATTGCACTGCCTCTCGATACGCCTTAACAAATGCTGCTGCCTGCTGCGCGGTGCGTTCTATGGACTGCCCGGCGCGATAGAGATCGCTGCCTAAGCCTGCCCCTGCACAACCTGCGTCTATCCACTGCGCCAGGTTTTCTGGCGTCACGCCGCCAACGGCAAAGACTGCGATGTCCGGTGGTAATACCGCTTTTAACGCTTTGATGTATTGCGGACCAAAAGCCGATGAAGGGAATATTTTCAGCGCCTGCGCACCCGCGTCGAGCGCGGTAAAGGCTTCGGTCGCCGTCGCGCAGCCGGGGCAAACGGTCATGCCGTAGCCCACCACACGGCGGATCACTTCACTATGGATATTGGGCGTAACGATGAGCTGGCAGCCCATCCTGGCGAGCACATCGACCTGTTCAGGTTTCAGTACCGTACCTGCGCCAATCAACGCCTTGTCGCCATACGCATCAACGATGGCGGGAATGCTCTGCTCCCATTGTGGGGAATTCAGCGGGATTTCAACCGCGTCGAACCCGGCGTCAATCACCGCGCCAACATGCGCCAGCGCCTCGTCGGGCGTAATGCCGCGCAAAATGGCGATCAGCGGGAGTTTAGTTTGCCACTGCATGAGCGATGCTCCTTATACCAGCCTGAAATGCCGTGTCGCCCGCCACCGCCGCCACATCGCAACCCATCGCCTGAAAGGCTTGCTGGTAGCGCGCGGTCAGCGATGTTCCGGCGACAAGGGTGATGGCGTGTTGATGGGCCACATAGTCGCGCATACTGGCAACCTCTGCGCCAATCAACAAACCAGAGAGAAATTCGCTGACCTGTTCTCGGGGAAGTGTTCCCAGCACATGCGAGGCGCGAACTTCAAAAATCTGCGGCAATATGGCGGGAGCATTAAGGCCACGCTCAAGACCAGCCGCGAAGGCATCGGCAGAGTTTTCCTGCGGCGGCAAACCTGCGCCAATCAATGAGTGATTTAACAGTAAATGATGTAATTCACCGGTCATCACGGTGCGAAAATCGTTGATTTGCTGGCTATCGGCCTGCACCCATTTGCAATGCGTACCGGGCATGACATAAAGAGAGGAAGGAGCCAGAGCACGCGCGCCGATCAATTGTGTTTCTTCGCCGCGCATCACATTATGGTTATCGTCATGAGAGACGCATAATCCGGGAATAATCCAGATATTGTCGCCAACCGACGTTAATTGTTCGCCAATAGACGAAAAACGGGCAGGAACGGATAAATACGGTGCAACTTTCCAGCCGACATTGCTGCCGACCATTCCTGCCATTACCACTGGCGTATTCTCTTCACGCCAGTCGGTCGTCACTTCTGCTAACACCGCAGCCGGAGATTTTCCGTTCAGACGCGTGACGCCTGCTTCTGATTGCCTGCTCTCCAGGCAGTGGTCGCCATGATAAAGCCAGGCGCGCAGATTGGTCGATCCCCAGTCAATTGCGATGTAGCGAGCTGTCATGTGATTTCCTTTAACCTTCGTGTCGAGCTAGCGATCATGGTAAGCGCCGCCTGCTCTGCCGCATCGCCGTCCTGATGCCGTATCGCATCGAACAGCGCCTTATGTTCCTGGAGCGTTTGCGGCATGTTGGCCTCATCGCCCATCCAGGTTCGTTCAAAAACCGCCCGCTGCAGCGAACTGATCGCAATGCTAAGTTGCTGTAACACCGGGTTATGCACCGACTGCAGCACCGCCTCGTGGTAGCGAATATCCGCTTCGTTAAACGCTTCGCGGTCCTGATTGTTGGCAATCATCTCGTTCAGCGCCGATTCAATCTGCGCCAGATCGCTGGAGGTCGCGCGCTCTGCTGCCCAACGGGCAATCGCCGGTTCCACCAGATTTCGCACTTCGCTCATGGCACTGATAAGTCGTGGGTCGTAGTCGTTTTCCAGCACCCATTGCAGTACGTCAGTGTCGAGGTAATTCCACTGGTTACGCGGTGCCACAAACGCGCCGCGATAACGTTTCATTTCAATCAGCCGCTTCGCCATCAGCGAACGGAACACCTCACGGATGATGTTGCGCGAGGTTGCAAACTCTTCACAGAGCTCCGCCTCAGCCGGAAGCGGCGAGCCTGGTACGTATTTGCCGTGAACGATCTGTTTACCCAGCGTAATGACAATGCGATCGGTTTTATTGAGAGTCATGGAGAGTCCTTGTGCTCTGTATGTTCTTCTCTACTTTACCCCGATCGATGCATAACGCGGCAACTTTGTAGTACTAGCGTGATGACGTTCGCGTTTGCCGTGTGCGTAATGTAGTACAAACTTATATTGTTGTACTACAATTTAGATCACAAAAAGAACAATGCATAAAAAAATGACATGCGTCGGGCAGAAATCTGAAAAGGGATGTCAGGCGCTAAACAGGAGGGAAAGAAGAGTATGCTTTCAACGGCTTAGCTACTCGTTTAAAGGATTAATCATGAAGTTGAATTTTAAGGGATTTTTTAAGGCTGCCGGTTTGTGTTCTTTGGCATTTGCGTTGACCGGATGTATCACTTGGGGATTGGTTTCCAATACTGCAAGCCGTCCACATGCCGAGCAATGGCGGTCAGACACGATTAAGGGTTTATCGCTGGCAGAAGATAGTAACGGTACGAAAGGCTATGTTTTTGTTGGTGAATCGTTGGACTATCTGTTGACCACCGGCGGCGATAAGGTGGTTAAAATGCTGAACGATCCGGCAATTCATGGTGAAAGAATCACCGTTTCTGATAACGCGAAATTTATTTTAAGCAGCAGTAATAAAAATTTCTCTGGTGCTATTACGCTCTATTACGACTGGAACAACGAAGAAGATAAGGCACTGGCAACACAATATGGTTTTATTTGTGATACCCGGCGTTGTACATGGATGCTGGACGGTTTGACAGGCTCAATCCACCAGAAAAATAAAAAAGCGGATTACTCAAACGTGATGGTTTTCCATCAACCCTTTACGGTGGGATTTTATGAGTACAAAGCAACAGATGGCGTCCCGCGCGGCCTCGTTAATGCGCTGCTGCCAGTCACTCTTACGCTGGATATAGTAACGTCACCACTCCAGTTCCTGATTTTATGCACGACCAGAAATTGTTAATCGCTGCGGGCAAACGCATTCATGCCGTTTGCCCGTTCACTGATTAATTCAGCACATACTTCTCAATAGCAAATGCCACGCCATCTTCAAGGTTGGATTTGGTGACAAAGTTCGCCACTTCTTTCACCGAAGGAATAGCGTTATCCATCGCCACACCGACGCCTGCATATTCAATCATTGCGATGTCGTTTTCCTGATCGCCAATCGCCATGATTTCTTCCGGTTTAATACCTAACACGTCGGCCAGTGATTTCACACCCGTACCCTTGTTAACACGTTTATCGAGGATTTCGAGGAAGTACGGCGCACTTTTCAGCACGGTATATTTCTCTTTCACTTCCTGCGGAATACGCGCGATAGCCTGGTCGAGGATGGCGGGTTCATCAATCATCATCACTTTCAGGAACTGGGTATTGGGGTCCATTTTCTCCGCTTCGCAGAACACCAGCGGAATGGTGGCAACGAAGGATTCATGCACCGTGTAGTAGCTGATATCGCGATTTGCTGTATACAGCGTGGTGCGGTCCAGGGCGTGGAAATGAGAACCGACTTCGCGAGAGAGTTTTTCCAGGAAACGGTAGTCGTCATAGCTGAGAGCGGTTTGCGCCACGGTGCTACCATCAGCGGCCTTCTGCACCAGCGCACCGTTGTAAGTAATGCAGTAGTCGCCCGGCTGTTCCATATGCAGCTCTTTCAGGTAATTGTGAACACCTGCATAAGGGCGACCCGTCGTTAGCACGACATTCACGCCACGGGCGCGAGCTGCAGCAATCGCATTTTTAACGGCAGGTGAAATGGTGTGATCGGGCAGCAGAAGGGTGCCATCCATATCGATAGCAATGAGTTTGATAGCCATGAGTTCCCCAGGTAGATTGGTTCCTGACCCATGCTAACGCGATTCCGCTCAAAAATCAGTACAACACCCGAGGGAAAAGGGGGATGCAACGCGCGTTGCATGCTCCCCTTTTGCTTAGCGGAAGAGTTTCCCTTTCAGCAGTTCCATGCCTGCGGAAAGCAGATCGTTATTGGCTTGTGTTGTCACTTCACCTTGCGGTGAGAGTGCATCAATAATCTTCGGCAATTGTTCTGCCAGTAAACTGGAAGCTGTACTGGTATCCACGCCCAGTTTTTGCCCGAGATCGGACACCGCATTTGTGCCGAGCGCTGATTCCAGTTGCTCGCCGCTAACTGGTTGGTTGCCCTGTTGATTACTCAGCCAGGTTGAGAGAATGGCACCTAAACCGCCACTTTGCAGTTTTTCCAGCAGCACCTGAATGCCGCCCTGCTCCTCAACCCAGCTCAAAATGGCCTGATATTTCCCCGCATCGCCTTTCAGAAAGGCACCGACAACTTCATCAAAAAGCCCCATGATAATCACCTGTAAAGCGTTACGTGTTGACTCAAAAAGTATAGATCTGCGGGATGATAATTGCGGATTGCAGAAATAAAAAGGGCGAAGATGATCTCCGCCCTTTTCTTATAGCTTCTTGCCGGATGCGGCGTTAACGTCTGATCCGGCCTACAAAATCATGCAAATTCAATATATTGCACGAGTCTCGTAGGCCTGATAAGCGTAGCGCATCAGGCACGCTCGCATTGTTAACGTCATTAAATATCGATATTCGCCGCTTTCAGAGCGTTCTCTTCAATAAACGCACGGCGCGGTTCAACGGCGTCGCCCATAAGCGTAGTGAACAGCTGGTCGGCGGCAATCGCATCCTTAACGGTAACGCGCAGCATACGACGGCTTTCCGGGTCCATGGTGGTTTCCCACAACTGTTCCGGGTTCATCTCGCCCAGACCTTTATAACGCTGGATGGAGAGGCCGCGACGGGACTCTTTCACCAGCCAGTCCAGCGCCTGCTCGAAGCTGGCTACCGGCTGACGACGTTCGCCACGTTCGATAAACGCATCCTCTTCCAGCAAGCCACGCAGTTTCTCACCCAGCGTGCAGATACGACGATATTCGCCACCGGTGATAAACTCGTGATCCAGCGGATAGTCAGTATCCACACCGTGGGTACGCACGCGAACAATCGGTTCAAACAGGTTTTGTTCGGCATTGGTGTGGACATCAAACTTCCACTGGCTGCCGTGCTGTTCTTTGTCGTTCAGTTCGCTGACCAGCGCGTTCACCCAGCGGGTAACGGTCTGCTCATCAGAGAGGTCAGCTTCCGTCAACGTCGGCTGATAGATAAGCTCTTTCAGCATTGCTTTCGGATAACGACGCTCCATACGATTGATCATTTTCTGCGTCGCGTTGTACTCAGATACCAGTTTCTCTAACGCTTCGCCAGCCAATGCCGGTGCACTGGCGTTGGTGTGCAGCGTTGCGCCGTCCAACGCGATAGAGATCTGGTACTGATCCATCGCTTCGTCGTCTTTAATGTACTGTTCCTGCTTACCTTTCTTCACTTTGTACAGCGGCGGCTGAGCGATGTAGACGTGACCGCGTTCAACGATTTCCGGCATCTGACGATAGAAGAAGGTCAACAGCAGCGTACGAATGTGCGAGCCGTCGACGTCCGCATCGGTCATGATGATGATGCTGTGATAACGCAGTTTGTCCGGGTTGTACTCGTCACGACCGATACCACAACCAAGCGCGGTGATAAGCGTCGCCACTTCCTGAGAAGAGAGCATCTTGTCGAAGCGCGCTTTCTCGACGTTGAGGATTTTACCCTTCAGCGGCAGAATCGCCTGGTTCTTGCGGTTACGTCCCTGCTTCGCAGAGCCGCCCGCGGAGTCCCCTTCCACAAGGTACAGTTCGGAAAGCGCCGGATCGCGTTCCTGGCAGTCTGCCAGTTTGCCCGGCAGGCCCGCTAAGTCGAGCGCACCTTTACGGCGGGTCATTTCACGCGCGCGACGCGCCGCTTCACGGGCACGGGCAGCATCGATAATTTTGCCAACCACGATTTTCGCGTCGGTTGGGTTTTCCAGCAGGTATTCCGCCAGCAGTTCGTTCATCTGCTGTTCAACCGCCGATTTCACCTCAGAAGAAACCAGTTTGTCTTTGGTCTGGGAGGAGAATTTCGGGTCCGGCACTTTCACGGAAACGACCGCAATCAGGCCTTCACGCGCATCGTCACCGGTGGCGCTGACTTTGGCTTTTTTGCTGTAGCCTTCTTTGTCCATGTAGGCGTTCAGGGTACGGGTCATCGCCGCACGGAAGCCTGCCAGGTGAGTACCGCCGTCACGCTGCGGAATGTTGTTGGTAAAGCAGTAGATGTTTTCCTGGAAGCCATCGTTCCACTGCAACGCCACTTCAACGCCGATACCATCTTTTTCGGTGGAGAAGTAGAAGATATTCGGGTGGATCGGCGTTTTGTTCTTGTTCAGATATTCAACGAACGCTTTGATGCCGCCTTCATAGTGGAAGTGGTCTTCTTTGCCGTCACGCTTGTCGCGCAGACGAATGGAAACGCCGGAGTTGAGGAACGACAACTCACGCAGACGTTTCGCCAGAATTTCATATTCGAACTCGGTCACATTGGTGAAGGTTTCGAGGCTAGGCCAGAAACGCACCATGGTGCCGGTTTTTTCAGTCTCGCCGGTAACCGCCAGCGGGGCCTGCGGTACACCGTGTTCGTAGATCTGACGGTGAATTTTACCCTCGCGCTGGATAACCAGCTCCAGTTTTTGCGACAGGGCGTTTACTACCGAAACACCAACGCCGTGCAGACCGCCGGACACTTTATAGGAGTTATCGTCAAATTTACCGCCTGCGTGCAGAACGGTCATGATCACTTCCGCCGCCGATACGCCCTCTTCCGGGTGAATACCGGTCGGAATGCCGCGCCCGTCATCCTGTACAGAGACAGAGTTATCGGCGTGAATGGTGACGATAATTTCTTTACAGTGACCCGCGAGCGCTTCGTCGATAGCGTTATCTACCACCTCGAATACCATGTGGTGCAGACCGGTGCCGTCATCCGTGTCGCCGATATACATACCCGGGCGCTTACGCACCGCATCCAGCCCTTTCAGGACTTTGATACTGGAGGAGTCATAAGAATTCGACATCAACGTTTCTCGCTCATTTATACTTGGGTTAATCCGTTATTTTACCCTTTTCCACGGTAAACATCTTCGAATTTTCGTCCGACATGTCTATAACGTGTTCAGCACTGATCGCGCTGACAAAGACCTGTGATTGCGTCGCTTTTAAGCGGCTGGCAAGCAGCCCGCGACGCTCATCATCAAGCTCAGAGGCAAAATCATCTATCAGGTAGAGACACCGCCGCCCGCTTTCACGGGTGAGGAACTCTCCTTGCGCCAGACGTAAGGCGCACATCAACAGCTTAAGCTGCCCACGCGATAAGGTATCTTCCACCGGCGCACCGTCGGCGCGAATGCGTAAGTCCGCTTTGTGCGGGCCATGCGCGGTGTAGGTTAGCTGGCGATCGCGTTCAAAATTACGTTCCAGCACCTCAGCGTACTCTGTCTCTTTCTCCCAGCCGCGCTGGAAAGAGAAAGTCAGAGAAAACTCAGGGAGAAATTGCTTACAGGTATCAGCCATATCGGCCGCGATACCGGCGCTATACTCCGCGCGCCAGGTGCTGATTTGCTCCGCCAGCGGGATCAGTTCTTTATCCCACGGGCGTAGCTGTTCGTAACGTGTCACCTGGCGCAGCGCCGCATTGCGCTGCTTGAGCAATCGCTTGAGATTGCTCCAGGCGGTGAAAAATCCAGGTTCGTTGTGAAAGCATCCCCAGTCGAGGAATGCTCTTCTGTATTTGGGGCCGCCGTTGAGTAAAGTAAACCCTTCTGGTGTTATCAACTGCATTGGCATCAGGTGCGCCAGTTCCGCGACCTTATGCCCGTCTGTACCGTCGATGCGGACTTTGCTGTCGCCCTGTTTGTCTTTGGTTAAGCCAATCGCTGTCTCGCGCTCTTCGCCCTGTAATCGCCCGTGGAGAACAAACGCCTCCTGCTCGTGGCGAATGACGCGACCAATCTGCAAACTGCGAAACGCCCGACCATGGCCGAGCGTATAGATGGCTTCCAGCACGCTGGTTTTGCCACTGCCGTTGGCACCTACCAGAAAGTTAAAGCCGGGAGATAAAGCGAGATCCGCGGTTTCGATATTGCGGAAATCGCGGATCAACAAGCGGGTGAGGGACATTACAGTCTCATTGGCATGACAACATAGGCAGCCGACTGTGATGCGGCATCTTCAATCTGCACGCTGGAAACCGAATCGGTCAGCATCATGCGCACGTTTTCACATTTCAGCGCGTTCAGAACATCCAGCACATAGCTGACGTTGAAGCCGATTTCCATCTCCGCACCGCTATAGGTAACGTCGAGGATCTCTTCCGCTTCTTCCTGTTCCGGGTTATTGGCGGTGATTTTCAGCTGGTTTTCGCTGACATACAGGCGCACACCGCGGAATTTCTCGTTAGAGAGAATTGCCGCGCGAGCAAACGCCTGCTTGAGGAGATCGCAGCCTGCTTCCAGATGTTTGTCTGGGTTCTTCGGCAGAACGCGTCGGTAATCCGGGAAGCGACCATCCACCAGTTTCGAGGTGAAGATAAAGTCGCCAACGTGGGCGCGAATGTTGTTGCTGCCAATCTGCACGCGCAGCGGATTGTCGCCGCCGTCGAGCATACGCATCAGTTCAATCACGCCTTTACGCGGCACGATCACCGAATGGCTTGGCAAAGATTGACCAATTGGCATGGAGCAGACCGCCAGGCGGTGGCCGTCGGTCGCCACGGTGCGCAGTTCTTCGCCTTCGGTTTCAAACAGCATACCGTTTAAGTAATAGCGAACGTCCTGATGCGCCATAGAAAACTGGGTCGCTTCAATCAGACGCTTCATCGTCGCCTGCGGCAGGGTAAATTCGACTTCGCTCTGCCAGTCATCGAGGTTCGGGAAATCCGCGGCTGGCAGGGTAGACAGCGAAAAACGGCTACGCCCGGAGCGCACCAGCATACGCTCACCTTCCAGCTGCACGGCAATTTCCGCGCCTTCAGGCAGACCACGGCAGATATCAAAGAATTTGCGCGCCGGAACGGTCGTCGCCCCTGGTTCGTGTGGCTGAACCAGCGCAACGCGTGCCACCATTTCCATCTCGAGATCAGTACCGGTCAGCGACAACGTACCGTCAGCAACCTGTAACAGCAGATTACCGAGAATCGGTAGCGTAGGACGACCACCTAACGGCCCGCTCACCTGTTGTAGCGGTTTTAATAAATGCTCACGTTCTACGGTAAATTTCATAGGTTTACGATGACAATGTTCTGATTAAATTGGAAAAATCTTCTTTGATATCGTGGCTCTCTTCACGCAGCTGCTCGATCTTACGGCAGGCATGAAGCACCGTCGTGTGGTCACGGCCACCAAACGCATCGCCAATCTCCGGCAGACTGTGGTTAGTCAGCTCTTTCGCCAGCGCCATCGCCATCTGGCGCGGACGCGCCACCGAGCGGGATCGACGCTTGGAAAGGAGATCCGCGACTTTGATCTTGTAGTACTCCGCCACCGTCTTCTGAATATTGTCGATGGTGACCAGTTTTTCCTGCAATGCCAGCAAGTCGCGCAGCGCCTCACGCACGAAGTCGATGGTGATCGCCCGTCCGGTAAAGTTGGCGTTAGC
The DNA here is from genome assembly GCF_046487485.1 of Escherichia sp. WS1368. Lineage (NCBI taxonomy): Bacteria > Pseudomonadati > Pseudomonadota > Gammaproteobacteria > Enterobacterales > Enterobacteriaceae > Escherichia > Escherichia sp. WS1368. Next base: position 59,483 of record NZ_JBJQJI010000005.1, on the reverse strand, counting down.
AATAACGCGGTTCAGCGCGCCTTCCAGCTCACGTACGTTAGATCGTAGACGCTTGGCGATAAAGAACGCCACTTCGCCCGGCAAACGAATGTCGTTTTCGTCGGCCTTTTTCATCAGGATCGCCACGCGGGTTTCCAGCTCTGGCGGTTCGATCGCCACAGTCAGCCCCCAGCCGAAGCGGGATTTCAAACGATCCTCAACGCCGTTGATCTCTTTCGGATAGCGATCCGAGGTGAGAATGATCTGTTGATTACCTTCCAGCAGGGCGTTGAAGGTGTGGAAAAACTCTTCCTGAGATCGTTCTTTATTAGCAAAAAACTGAATATCGTCGATCAGCAGTGCATCTACGGAACGGTAGTAGCGTTTAAACTCTTCGATCGCGTTGTTTTGCAGGGCTTTAACCATGTCCTGAACAAAGCGCTCGGAGTGCATATAAACCACTTTGGCATTCGGCTTGCGCGCCATAATGCCGTTACCCACCGCATGCAGCAGGTGAGTTTTACCCAGACCCGTGCCGCCATAAAGGAACAACGGGTTATAGGCACCGCCAGGGTTATCTGCCACCTGGCGAGCCGCCGCGCGCGCCAGTTGGTTAGATTTACCTTCAACGAAGTTATCAAACGTGTGTTTGACGTTTACGTTAGAACGATAGGTCGGTTCTGCCGGGGCCGGGACGTTATCCCAACCTGAGCGCGTAGAAGGCGCAGCACGTTGCGGCTGCGTTTGCGCCACCTGTGCAGGGGCCGCGACGTTGCTCGTCACTGCCGCTTGTGGCGTTTGCGTCACCGGTTTGGTGCCGACTTCAAAACGCAGCTGTGGGGCATCCGCTCCGCAGAAACTGGTTAGCAGTCCATTGATATTATTAAGGTACTTGTCCCGTACCCAATCGAGGACAAAACGATTTGGCGCGTACAGGGCCAGCGTGTTATCGCTCAGTTCCGCCTGCAATGGGCGTATCCACATACTGAATTCTGTGGCTGGTAACTCATCCTGCAATCGGGCAAGACACTGCTGCCAAAGCGAAAGTGACACGGCGGACTCCACTCGAACAAAAGTCGATAATGACTAAGGCTGAAACATTCATGATTGTTGACGTACGTCGAAAAGACCCTGCATGAGGGTGACGCACGAACCGCTGTCTGCGGTTATATGCCCGATCAAGATCCTGCAAAACGATCGGGACCGCGGATCATAGCCTAAACTGCGCAAGAGATCTTCTGTTTCTCACAGATTTTCCCGATTTATCCACAGGACTTTCCAGAACTCGCTAAGTGTAAACGATCCTGCCGCGAGGCGGGCACGATTTACGCCGCATATTGGAAAATTTAATGACCATAGACAAAAATTGGCTTAATCGATCTAATAAAGATCCAGGACGATCCTTGCGCTTTACCCGTCAGCCCGTATAATCCTCCACCCGGCGCGCCATGCTGGTTTTCACTGGTGTGAGGTCGTACATTTTCCCTGCGAAAAGGTGCGGAAAAGCGCGGTAAATAAGGAAAGAGAATTGACTCCGGAGTGTACAATTATTACAATCCGGCCTCTTTAATCACCCATGGCTTCGGTGTCCATCGTTTCATTTTTCGGCGGATATCCAATAAAGCCATTGAATTTATTCAAGTTTAGGTAGAAATCGCCATGAAACGCACTTTTCAACCGTCTGTACTGAAGCGCAACCGTTCTCACGGCTTCCGTGCTCGTATGGCTACTAAAAATGGTCGTCAGGTTCTGGCACGTCGTCGTGCTAAAGGCCGCGCTCGTCTGACCGTTTCTAAGTAATAAAGCTAACCCCTGAGTGGTTAAGCTCGCATTTCCCAGGGAGTTACGCTTGTTAACTCCCAGTCAATTCACATTCGTCTTCCAGCAGCCACAACGGGCTGGCACGCCGCAAATTACCATTCTCGGCCGCCTGAATTCGCTGGGGCATCCCCGTATCGGTCTTACAGTCGCCAAGAAAAACGTTCGACGCGCCCATGAACGCAATCGGATTAAACGTCTGACGCGTGAAAGCTTCCGTCTGCGCCAACATGAACTCCCGGCTATGGATTTCGTGGTGGTGGCGAAAAAAGGGGTTGCCGACCTCGATAACCGTGCTCTCTCGGAAGCGTTGGAAAAATTATGGCGCCGCCACTGTCGCCTGGCTCGCGGGTCCTGATAGCCCTCATTCGGGTCTATCAACGCCTGATTAGTCCGCTACTCGGGCCGCATTGTCGTTTCACTCCAACCTGTTCAAGCTACGGAATTGAGGCATTGCGCAGGTTTGGAGTGATAAAAGGCAGTTGGTTGACGGTGAAACGCGTATTAAAATGCCACCCTTTACACCCTGGTGGTGACGATCCCGTCCCGCCCGGACCATTTGATACCAGAGAACACTAACGATGGATTCGCAACGCAATCTTTTAGTCATCGCTTTGCTGTTCGTGTCTTTCATGATCTGGCAAGCCTGGGAGCAGGATAAAAACCCGCAACCTCAGGCCCAACAGACCACGCAGACAACGACCACCGCAGCGGGTAGCGCCGCCGACCAGGGCGTACCGGCCAGTGGCCAGGGGAAACTGATCTCGGTTAAGACCGACGTGCTTGATCTGACCATCAACACCCGTGGTGGTGATGTTGAGCAAGCTCTGCTGCCTGCTTACCCGAAAGAGCTGAACTCTACCCAGCCGTTCCAGCTGCTGGAAACTTCACCGCAGTTTATTTATCAGGCACAGAGCGGTCTGACCGGTCGTGATGGCCCGGATAATCCGGCTAACGGCCCGCGTCCGCTGTATAACGTTGAAAAAGACGCTTATGTGCTGGCTGAAGGTCAAAACGAACTGCAGGTGCCGATGACGTATACCGACGCGGCAGGCAACACGTTTACCAAAACGTTTGTCCTGAAACGTGGTGATTACGCTGTCAACGTCAACTACAACGTGCAGAACGCTGGCGAGAAACCGCTGGAGATCTCCACCTTTGGTCAGTTGAAGCAATCCATCACTCTGCCACCGCATCTCGATACCGGAAGCAGCAACTTCGCACTGCACACCTTCCGTGGCGCGGCGTACTCCACGCCTGACGAGAAGTACGAGAAATACAAGTTCGATACCATTGCCGATAACGAAAACCTGAACATCTCTTCGAAAGGTGGTTGGGTGGCAATGCTGCAACAGTATTTCGCGACGGCGTGGATCCCGCATAACGACGGTACCAATAACTTCTATACCGCTAATCTGGGTAACGGCATCGCCGCTATCGGCTACAAGTCTCAACCGGTACTGGTTCAGCCTGGTCAGACTGGCGCGATGAACAGCACCCTGTGGGTTGGCCCGGAAATCCAGGACAAAATGGCAGCTGTTGCTCCGCACCTGGATCTGACCGTTGATTACGGTTGGTTGTGGTTCATCTCTCAGCCGCTGTTCAAACTGCTGAAATGGATCCATAGCTTTGTGGGTAACTGGGGCTTCTCCATTATCATCATCACCTTTATCGTTCGTGGCATCATGTACCCGCTGACCAAAGCGCAGTACACCTCCATGGCGAAGATGCGTATGCTGCAGCCGAAGATTCAGGCAATGCGTGAGCGTCTGGGCGATGACAAACAGCGTATCAGTCAGGAAATGATGGCGCTGTACAAAGCTGAGAAGGTTAACCCGCTGGGCGGCTGCTTCCCGCTGCTGATCCAGATGCCAATCTTCCTGGCGTTGTACTACATGCTGATGGGTTCCGTTGAATTGCGTCAGGCACCGTTTGCACTGTGGATCCACGACCTGTCTGCACAGGACCCGTACTACATCCTGCCGATCCTGATGGGCGTAACGATGTTCTTCATTCAGAAGATGTCGCCGACCACCGTGACCGACCCGATGCAGCAGAAGATCATGACCTTTATGCCGGTCATCTTCACCGTGTTCTTCCTGTGGTTCCCGTCAGGTCTGGTGCTGTACTATATCGTCAGCAACCTGGTAACCATTATTCAGCAGCAGCTGATTTACCGTGGTCTGGAAAAACGTGGCCTGCATAGCCGCGAGAAGAAAAAATCCTGATTCGGTGAGTTTTCGCTAAAATAAGGGCGGTCAGTTGACCGCCTTTTTTCTTTTCGTAGGGCGGATAAGCACCGCGCATCCGCCACACAAAGCAACAGGAACATCATGAGCGATAATGACACTATCGTAGCCCAGGCCACGCCTCCGGGACGTGGCGGCGTTGGCATCCTGCGCATCTCCGGCCTCAAAGCCCGTGAAGTTGCCGAAACCGTGCTGGGTAAACTGCCTAAGCCGCGCTACGCCGATTATCTTCCGTTTAAAGACGCCGACGGCAGCGTGCTCGATCAGGGGATTGCGCTATGGTTCCCTGGCCCGAACTCGTTCACCGGCGAAGATGTGCTTGAACTGCAGGGTCATGGCGGTCCGGTGATCCTCGACCTGCTGTTAAAACGCATTCTGACCATTCCCGGCCTGCGGATTGCCCGCCCTGGTGAGTTTTCCGAACGCGCGTTTCTTAACGATAAACTCGACTTAGCCCAGGCTGAGGCGATTGCGGATCTTATCGACGCCAGCTCGGAACAGGCGGCCCGTTCGGCGCTAAACTCGCTGCAAGGCGCATTCTCCGCACGGGTCAACCATCTGGTGGAAGCCCTCACCCACTTGCGCATTTACGTCGAAGCGGCAATTGATTTCCCTGATGAAGAGATCGATTTCCTCTCCGACGGCAAAATTGAAGCCCAGCTCAATGACGTAATTGCCGATCTTGATGCAGTGCGTGCTGAAGCACGTCAGGGTAGTTTGTTGCGCGAAGGGATGAAAGTAGTGATTGCTGGACGTCCTAACGCCGGTAAATCGAGCCTGTTAAACGCGCTGGCGGGCCGTGAAGCGGCAATCGTAACCGATATCGCCGGAACCACGCGTGACGTGCTGCGTGAGCATATCCACATTGACGGAATGCCGCTGCATATCATCGATACCGCCGGACTACGTGAAGCCAGTGACGAAGTAGAACGTATTGGTATCGAGCGCGCGTGGCAGGAAATTGAACAGGCCGACCGCGTGCTGTTTATGGTCGATGGCACCACGACAGACGCCGTTGATCCGGCAGAGATCTGGCCGGAATTTATCGCCCGTCTGCCCGCGAAACTGCCGATCACCGTGGTGCGCAATAAAGCCGATATCACCGGCGAAACGCTGGGAATGAGTGAAGTGAACGGTCATGCGTTGATTCGTCTCTCGGCAAGGACTGGCGAAGGCGTGGACGTGCTGCGTAACCATCTCAAACAGAGCATGGGCTTTGACACCAACATGGAAGGCGGCTTCCTGGCGCGTCGTCGTCACCTACAGGCGCTGGAACAAGCGGCGGAGCATCTGCAACAGGGCAAAGCACAACTGTTGGGTGCATGGGCAGGTGAATTGCTGGCGGAAGAGCTGCGCCTGGCGCAGCAGAACTTAAGCGAGATCACCGGGGAGTTTACCTCTGACGACCTGCTGGGGCGGATTTTCTCCAGCTTCTGTATTGGTAAGTAAGTCGTCTAAATTGATATAAAGGGCACTGTTCCGCTCTGGGTAAACTAACTATCAGAACGGAACAGCGCTTGTTTTTTTATGAGCATCCTGCACCAAAACTGCATTTGCTACTGGCTGGAGCGACTTTAAACACCTTGCAGTCCTGTCTTTACAGAGAACGATATTGCTTTAACCTATTAAGCTCCTCTTGCGGAAAGTTAAATTCGTCTACTGCTTTCCAGAATAGTTCTTTAAGTACAGGATTGCCATTTGCCTGACTTATTACAGATTTACCTTCATTATTCTTTTCTTCCAGCTGCATCATCACATCTTTAAGGTAATTTTCATTTTCACCAACCACAATTTTGAATATTTTCAGCCAGAGTCCCATATGTATATCATCCCCGTTATTTACCACATGAGAGAATGGCTTGCCATCAAAGTCACGGGTAAACTGCTCCACAATTTCATCGAAAGTGAACCCGTGTTGCAACGCCAGGCGAATCGCCGCATTCAGATATACGTCAATGACCTGTTTACTCATTTTCTTAAAGCTTGCAATATGCAAAGAGCAGACGGCATTATTTCTGCTCAGCGACAGTAGTTCTCTCACCACATCTTTATCATTTTCATAATGGCTGGCTATCACATCAGCTGTCTCCATCCAGGCGGCAACAATCTCCGTATACCCTTTCACTATCGCAGAATATAAGCCTGATGCCTTCGTCCATTTGTCTGACTCCCCCGCCCATTCTCTTGCTGCCATCAGTTTCAATATATCTTCTTTATTTATTTCATTTTTAAACATCCGGGCTTTTATATTGGCGAGCAATATATTAACAACATTATAATTATTGGTTTTAATAGCGCTATTTAAATCATAAGTTGAGCATGTTTTTTTCCCTATATAAAAAAGCATTTCATTTTTATTTACCCCAAACTCTTTCTCAAATTCATCTATCGCCAAGAACAATACCTTGACACTTTCTTTTTTATTTTTTGATAAAGCTACAGAAATCGCGCTCACACCACGGTTATCTTTCGCAAGGAGTAGAGTTTCCAGGTCTTCCCGGCTAAAGTTAAATTTTCTGGCCAACTCTTTTAAATTTTTTATATATTCATTAATCTTATTAAGATTATCGTGTTGCAGTGACATACATAACCCATATGTTCCCCCTGGTCCTTTAGCAGCAAGAATCTCAAGAACCTTTGATACTGTCATTTCTTGGGAATTTCTTAACTTATCGAAAAAAATAACAATATTTTCATACGTCCCCATTTGCATTAATAGATATAATGCTGATGGTGATAATGGTGGTTGCAATTCATTGTCTATACCACTTAATAAATGGGCCTGCTCTCGAGGGAGATAAGGAATTATGCCTACACACTCGGAGCAAATCTCTGTTTTTACCCATTTTATATTCGCCAACTCAATATTTATAAATGATTGTAATGACCCAAAAGAATCACAGTTTTTTGCTTTATAGCGTACTGCAGTATTGGTTGCATTAGGATCATAAAAGGATACAACATATTCAGTTTCTCCGGCAGGCGTTTGTTTTATCCTCAAGCGGACGGCCATAGCATGTTTTTGAGATTTAACGATTGCCGCCATATGCGTTAACTTCTCTTTTTCCATTCTGTGAAAGAAGACAGATAATATCTCCCCGAACTTGTCACTGGCAACGACGCATGTACCTGGTGGTGGATTGTTTATTAGATTATCAAATTGCTGATCAAGTTCGTATGGAAAATGTTGCTGTATCCCTTCTGGAGTTGAATAGCATTCCTTTAATGGAACTTTACCTGTATTTTCATTCATTGAATCTATACAATACTGCAGCGAAATATGCCTGCACACGACTAAATCTTCTGGTTTTTCATTAAAATAAACCTTACAGTTATAATCTACAATATCATATTTACTATTAGCTTTTTTCTGCTCTTTAGTAAAACTCTCATCATCTGCGTTCGTATGAGGACGAATAAAAATATCTTTGAGTGATGTTGTAAGCGAGGGTGGTACGGGAATCTGTGTAGCATACTTTCCTTCAATATCCCCCACAGTTACAATCAGACTTTCAGGGTCTTGCTCAGATGTGGAGACAATAATAATAAGTCCACCACCAATTAAAACCCATGGTTCAATCTCGCTACAATTATTAAAAAAATAATTTAACGGACCCTCTTTTTCAAGTGAATAAACTGAAGGATTTTTAAGATACGCCACTATATCGTCAACGATTAATTGAGTTTTATTTTTTCCTCCATCCAACTCAGGCATGAAAGAAGGAGATTGTGCACATACACTGCCAACAGTTACGTTATCAACCATTTTCTTTCCCCTCATTCATATGAAAGTTGTAGTAATAATAAGGTTACTATTTAAAAACCAACTATCAAATTTCGCTCATTTATAGAGTTATTTGTCTTTTTACGTCATTACCCCATCAGGTCATCAACCTGGTAATGAAGTGAGTAAACCGCGACGTCAACGATGGAAACCGCTCCTTGTAATGGAACCCCTATAATCAATGCCATCACCTTCAACAATAATGATAAAAATTAAAAAATTTATCCATTCATGTGTTTTTGCTAATATTTTGCATGGGGCAGCTATCACAAACACATCCAATATCTAATTGTGATTCGATTCACATTTAAACAATTTCAGAATAGACAAATTTCTTGAGTATTATACTGTAGCCTCGTGTCTTTCGAGGATAAGTGCATTATGAATATCTTACATATATGTGTGACCTCAAAATGGTTCAATATTGACAACAAGATTGTTGATCATCGCCCTTGATTTGCCCTTCTGTAGCCATCACCAGAGCCAAACCGATTAGATTCAATGTGATCTATTTGTTTGCTATATCTTAATTTTGCCTTTTGCAAAGGCCATCTCTCGTTTATTTACTTGTTTTAGTAAATGATGGTGCTTGCATATATATCTGGCGAATTAATGGATATTGCAGATGTAATATTCACAGGGATCACTGTAATTAAAATAAATGAAGGATTATGTAATGGAAAACTTTAAACATCTCCCTGAACCGTTCCGCATCCGTGTTATTGAGCCAGTAAAACGTACCACTCGCGCTTATCGTGAAGAAGCAATTATTAAATCCGGTATGAACCCGTTCCTGCTGGATAGCGAAGATGTGTTTATCGATTTACTGACCGACAGCGGCACCGGGGCGGTGACGCAGAGTATGCAGGCCGCGATGATGCGCGGCGACGAAGCTTACAGCGGCAGCCGCAGCTACTATGCGTTAGCCGAGTCAGTAAAAAATATCTTTGGTTATCAATACACTATTCCGACTCACCAGGGCCGTGGTGCAGAACAAATCTATATTCCGGTACTGATTAAAAAACGCGAGCAGGAAAAAGGCCTGGATCGCAGCAAAATGGTGGCGTTCTCTAACTATTTCTTTGATACCACGCAGGGCCATAGCCAGATCAACGGCTGTACCGTGCGTAACGTCTATATCAAAGAAGCCTTCGATACGGGCGTGCGTTACGACTTTAAAGGCAACTTTGACCTTGAGGGATTAGAACGCGGCATTGAAGAAGTTGGCCCGAATAACGTGCCGTATATCGTTGCGACCATCACCAGTAACTCTGCAGGTGGTCAGCCGGTTTCACTGGCAAACTTAAAAGCGATGTACAGCATCGCGAAGAAATACGATATTCCGGTGGTAATGGACTCCGCACGCTTTGCTGAAAACGCCTATTTCATCAAGCAGCGTGAAGCAGAATACAAAGACTGGACCATCGAGCAGATCACCCGCGAAACCTACAAATATGCCGATATGCTGGCGATGTCCGCCAAGAAAGATGCGATGGTGCCGATGGGCGGCTTGCTGTGCATGAAAGACGACAGCTTCTTTGATGTGTACACCGAATGCAGAACCCTTTGCGTGGTACAGGAAGGCTTCCCGACATATGGCGGCCTGGAAGGCGGCGCGATGGAGCGTCTGGCGGTAGGTCTGTATGACGGCATGAATCTGGACTGGCTGGCTTATCGTATCGCGCAGGTACAGTATCTGGTCGATGGTCTGGAAGAGATTGGCGTTGTCTGCCAGCAGGCGGGCGGTCACGCGGCATTCGTTGATGCCGGTAAACTGCTGCCGCATATCCCGGCAGACCAGTTCCCGGCACAGGCGCTGGCGTGCGAGCTGTATAAAGTCGCCGGTATCCGTGCGGTAGAAATTGGTTCTTTCCTGTTAGGCCGCGATCCGAAAACCGGTAAACAACTGCCATGCCCGGCTGAACTGCTGCGTTTAACCATTCCGCGTGCAACATATACTCAAACACATATGGACTTCATTATTGAAGCCTTTAAACATGTGAAAGAGAACGCGGCGAATATTAAAGGGTTAACCTTTACCTACGAACCGAAAGTATTGCGTCACTTCACCGCAAAACTGAAAGAAGTTTAATTAAAACATTCAGAGTGGCTATAAGGATGTTAGCCACTCTCTTACCCTACATCCTCAATAACAAAAATAGCCTTCCTCTAAAGGTGGCATCATGACTGATCAAGCTGAAAAAAAGCACTCTGCATTTTGGGGTGTTATGGTTATAGCAGGTACAGTAATTGGTGGAGGTATGTTTGCTTTACCTGTTGATCTTGCCGGTGCCTGGTTTTTCTGGGGTGCCTTTATCCTTATCATTGCCTGGTTTTCAATGCTTCATTCCGGGTTGTTGTTATTAGAAGCAAATTTAAATTATCCCGTCGGCTCCAGTTTTAACACCATCACCAAAGATTTAATCGGTAACACCTGGAACATTATCAGCGGTATTACCGTTGCCTTCGTTCTCTATATCCTCACTTATGCCTATATCTCTGCTAATGGTGCGATCATTAGTGAAACGATATCAATGAATTTGGGTTATCACGCTAATCCACGTATTGTCGGGATCTGCACAGCCATTTTCGTTGCCAGCGTATTGTGGATAAGCTCGTTAGCCGCCAGTCGTATTACCTCATTGTTCCTTGGGCTGAAGATTATCTCCTTTGTAATTGTTTTTGGTTCTTTCTTCTTCCAGGTCGATTACTCCATTCTGCGCGATTCCACCAGCACCACTGCGGGTACATCTTATTTCCCGTATATCTTTATGGCTTTGCCGGTGTGTCTGGCGTCATTTGGTTTCCACGGCAATATTCCCAGCCTGATTATTTGCTATGGCAAACGCAAAGATAAGCTAATCAAAAGCGTGGTCTTCGGTTCGCTGCTGGCGCTGGTGATTTATCTCTTCTGGCTCTATTGCACGATGGGGAATATCCCACGAGAAAGCTTTAAGGCGATAATCTCCTCAGGCGGCAACGTTGATTCGCTGGTCAAATCGTTCCTCGGCACCAAACAGCACGGCATTATCGAGTTTTGCCTGCTGGTGTTCTCCAACTTAGCTGTTGCCAGTTCGTTCTTTGGTGTCACGCTGGGGTTGTTCGATTATCTGGCGGATCTGTTTAAGATTGATAACTCCCACGGCGGGCGTTTCAAAACCGTGCTGTTAACCTTCCTGCCACCTGCGTTGTTGTATCTGATCTTCCCGAACGGCTTCATTTACGGGATCGGCGGTGCCGGACTGTGTGCCACCATCTGGGCGGTCATTATCCCCGCGGTGCTGGCAATCAAAGCTCGCAAGAAGTTTCCCAATCAGATGTTCACGGTCTGGGGCGGCAATCTTATTCCGGCGATTGTCATTCTCTTTGGTATAACCGTAATTTTATGCTGGTTCGGTAACGTCTTTAACGTGTTACCTAAATTTGGCTGATCCCTTCAAGAAGCCAGCCATTTCGCTGGCTTATTGCCTGTCAGGAAATCACTTATGTCCAAATGGCAACTCGCCTGATTCTCCTTCACCACGTATGCTTTGCGTCACCTTACTATCAGGACGCTTTAGCCCATGTCCCGCTTTTTGATTTGTAGTTTTGCCCTGGTTTTACTTTATCCCGCCGGGATTGATATGTACCTCGTTGGTTTACCGCGCATCGCCGCCGATCTCAATGCCAGCGAAGCGCAGTTGCATATTGCGTTCTCCGTTTATCTGGCGGGCATGGCAGCTGCGATGTTATTTGCCGGTAAAGTGGCCGATCGTTCAGGGAGAAAGCCTGTCGCCATACCCGGCGCGGCGCTATTTATTATCGCCTCGGTGTTCTGTTCACTGGCTGAAACCAGCACGTTATTTCTTGCAGGGCGCTTTCTACAGGGGCTGGGCGCGGGCTGTTGTTACGTGGTTGCGTTCGCCATTTTACGCGACACACTGGATGATCGACGTCGGGCTAAAGTGCTGTCGTTACTCAACGGCATTACCTGCATCATTCCGGTGTTAGCGCCAGTGCTCGGACACCTGATTATGCTTAAATTCCCGTGGCAGAGTCTGTTCTGGACGATGGCAACGATGGGCATCGCGGTACTGATGTTGTCTTTGTTTATTTTAAAAGAAACGCGCCCTGCGGCCCCCACAAATTCGGACAAACCACGAGAAAATAGCGAGTCGCTGCTTAACCGGTTTTTCCTCAGCCGTGTTGTTATCACCACCCTCAGCGTTTCGGTGATCCTCACCTTCGTCAACACGTCGCCGGTATTGCTGATGGAAATCATGGGTTTTGAGCGCGGAGAATACGCCACCATTATGGCGTTGACCGCTGGCGTCAGCATGACCGTTTCATTCTCCACGCCATTTGCGCTGGGAATTTTTAAGCCACGTACGTTGATGATCACCTCGCAGGTATTATTCCTGGCGGCGGGCATCACCCTTGCCGTTTCACCTTCCCATGCGGTTTCTCTGTTTGGTATCACGCTGATTTGCGCCGGTTTCTCGGTAGGTTTTGGCGTAGCGATGAGTCAGGCGTTAGGGCCGTTTTCATTACGCGCGGGCGTAGCCAGCTCGACCTTAGGTATTGCGCAGGTTTGCGGTTCGTCACTGTGGATTTGGCTGGCAGCGGTGGTTGGTATCGGCGCATGGAATATGCTGATCGGGATTCTGATTGCCTGTAGCATAGTGAGCCTGTTGCTGATTATGTTCGTCGCGCCTGGACGCCCGGTTGCCGCTCATGAAGAAATCCATCACCACGCTTGATCTCAATCTGCTGCTCTGTCTGCAACTGCTGATGCAGGAGCGCAGCGTGACCAAAGCGGCGAAGCGGATGAACGTGACCCCTTCGGCGGTGAGTAAGTCGCTGGCAAAGTTAAGAGCGTGGTTTGACGACCCGCTCTTTGTGAACTCACCGCTGGGGCTGTCGCCCACACCGCTAATGGTCAGCATGGAGCAAAATCTGGCGGAGTGGATGCAAATGAGCAACCTGCTGCTGGATAAACCGCATCACCAGACACCGCGCGGCCTGAAGTTTGAGCTGGCGGCGGAATCGCCGCTGATGATGATCATGCTTAATGCGCTGTCGAAACGGATCTACCAACGTTACCCGCAGGCGACCATCAAATTACGTAACTGGGATTACGATTCCTTAGATGCCATTACTCGTGGTGAAGTGGATATTGGTTTTTCCGGTCGCGAAAGTCATCCCCGTTCGCGGGAGCTGTTAAGCTCGCTACCGTTAGCCATTGATTATGAAGTGCTGTTTAGTGATGTGCCCTGCGTCTGGTTACGAAAAGATCATCCGGCACTGCATGAAACGTGGAATCTGGACACCTTTTTACGTTATCCGCATATCAGCATTTGCTGGGAACAGAGCGATACCTGGGCGCTGGACAATGTGTTACAGGAGCTGGGGCGCGAACGCACGATTGCTATGAGCCTGCCGGAATTCGAGCAGTCACTGTTTATGGCAGCACAGCCCGACAATCTGCTACTGGCGACCGCACCGCGCTACTGTCAGTACTACAATCAACTCCACCAACTGCCGTTGGTTGCTCTTCCTCTCCCGTTTGACGAAAGCCAGCAAAAAAAGCTGGAAGTCCCTTTTACCCTGCTGTGGCATAAACGGAACAGCCATAATCCGAAGATCGTCTGGTTACGGGAAACCATTAAACATCTTTACGCGTCGATGGCATAACCGAATCGTATGAAACGCGACCCAATTTCACAATAAAATGTAAAAAAGTTGTAATAAGCTTGTCTGAATCGAACTTTTAGCCGCTTTAGTCTGTCCATCATTCCAGTAAATGATTACTCTTGTATTCATAATGGACCATTAAGCATGGAGCGAAAAATGGCGACTCACTTTGCCCGAGGGATTTTAACGGAAGGACATCTGATTTCTGTTCGTCTCCCCTCCCAGTGTCATCAAGAAGCCCGAAACATTCCCCCTCATCGTCAAAGCCGTTTTCTGGCGTCCAGAGGTTTACTCGCAGAACTGATGTTCATGCTGTATGGCATTGGCGAATTGCCGGAAATCGTCACCCTGCCGAAAGGTAAACCGGTTTTCAGCGATAAAAATTTGCCTTCGTTTTCTATTTCCTATGCCGGGAATATGGTTGGCGTGGCGTTAACAACCGAAGGTGAATGTGGCCTCGATATGGAACTGCAGCGTGCGACGCGCGGGTTTCATAGTCCACACGCGCCCGATAACCACACCTTTTCCAGCAATGAATCGCTATGGATCAGTAAACAAAATGATCCAAACGAAGCGCGGGCGCAGCTCATCACGCTGCGCCGAAGCGTGCTAAAACTAACCGGTGATGTTTTGAATGACGATCCGCGCGATCTGCAGCTGCTGCCCATTGCCGGACGCCTGAAATGTGCTCATGTAAATCATGTAGAAGCGTTATGCGACGCGGAGGACGTGCTGGTGTGGTCCGTGGCGGTCACGCCCACGATTGAAAAGCTCAGTGTCTGGGAGTTAGATGGCAAACACGGCTGGAAAAGCCTGCCCGATATTCACAGCCGCGCCAACAATCCTACCAGCCGGATGATGCGTTTTGCCCAGCTCTCTACCGTGAAGGCTTTTTCGCCAAATTGATAGACAACCACAGGAGTCATCATGTCTGAAAAATTGCAGGTGGTTACGTTACTGGGGAGCCTGCGCAAAGGCTCATTTAATGGCATGGTTGCACGTACCCTGCCGAAAATTGCTCCGGCGAGCATGGAAGTCAATGCGTTACCTTCCATTGCCGACATTCCCTTGTATGACGCTGACGTACAGCAGGAAGAAGGTTTTCCAGCAACGGTTGAAGCTCTGGCGGAACAGATCCGTCAGGCTGACGGTGTGGTGATCGTCACGCCGGAATATAACTACTCGGTACCGGGTGGGCTGAAAAATGCCATCGACTGGCTTTCCCGCCTGCCGGATCAACCTCTGGCCGGTAAACCGGTGTTGATTCAGACCAGCTCAATGGGCGTGATTGGCGGCGCGCGCTGTCAGTATCACCTGCGCCAGATTCTGGTTTTCCTCGATGCAATGGTGATGAACAAGCCGGAATTTATGGGCGGCGTGATTCAGAACAAAGTTGATCCGCAAACCGGAGAAGTGATTGATCAGGGTACGCTGGACCACCTGACCGGGCAATTGACTGCATTTGGTGAGTTTATTCAGCGAGTTAAGAGCTAAATAAAAAACCCGCCAGCAAACATGCATGGCGGGTTTTTAACGCGCTATCGATTTTAGTGAGCGTCGATAAACACAATCTTCAGGATAAACAGCAGCGCAACGATGATTACGCACGGGCTTAGATCACGCAGACGTCCGGTACCAATCTTCATCACGCAGTAGGAGATAAAGCCCAGCGCAATACCTTCGGTAATCGAGAAGCTGAACGGCATCATCACAGCGGTAATAAACGCCGGAACACATTCAGTAAGATCCTGCCAGTTCACGCGAGCAAGACTTGAGGTCATCAGTACGCCCACGTAGATCAGCGCGCCAGCTGCGGCATATCCCGGCACCATCCCCGCCAGCGGCGACAGGAAGATAACCAGCAGGAACAGCAGACCAACAACGACTGCCGTCAGGCCGGTACGCCCCCCAACGGAAACGCCGGAAGAAGACTCGATATACGCCGTAACAGAAGAAGTCCCGATAAACGAACCGGTCACGGAAGAGATGCTGTCGACATACAGTGCCTGCTTCATGCGCGGGAATTTACCTTTTTCATCCGCCAGTCCTGCTTTATCTGTCACGCCAATCAGCGTACCGGAGGAGTCAAACAAGTTGACCAGCATGAAAGAGAAAATCACCCCTGCCAGCCCAAGGTTAAACGACCCGGCTAAATCTACATGACCCACGACAGTCATTACGCTCGGCGGCGCAGAAACGATGCCATTGTAGTGGACATCACCCAGCATCCAGCCCAGCAGCGTCGTCACCACGATGGAAACCAGCACCGCCGCGTGAATGTTGCGTGAGGCCAGAATAGCAATGATGAAGAAGCCGAGGATCCCCAGCAGTACGCTGTGAGAAGTCAGATTACCGATGCTCACCAGCGTTTCCGGGTTAGCGACAATCACACCTGCATTCTTCAGTCCCATCATGCCAATAAACAGGCCGATACCGCTGGTAATGCCCACACGCAGACTCACCGGAATGTTGGCTATCATCCAGTAGCGAACGCGGAAAATCGTCAGTAACAGCAGACCTATCGCGCCCCAGAAGATTGCGCCCATCCCGACTTGCCACGGCAAGCCCATCGCCTGTACAACCACAAAAGCGAAGAACGCATTCAGGCCCATAGCAGGTGCCAGCGCAACTGGCAGGTTAGCAAACAGTCCCATCATAATACTGCCGAATGCAGCAATCAGACAGGTAGTAACGAAGACGGCGCTGGTATCCATGCCAGCAACGCCAAGAATTTGCGGGTTAACAAAAACGATGTAAACCATCGTCAGGAAGGTGGTAAAACCGGCGATCACTTCGGTCCGTGCCGTCGTGCCATGTTCGCGCAGTTTAAACACGCGTTCCAGCATCCCCTGGCCAGAAGCCTGGGTTGTGTGTTGTTGACTCATTATCTATTTCCGAACAAGGAGGGAAAATCCGTCGCTATCGTATACCAAAATGAGACAATATGGACGGCTGAAGATAACTTTTTTTCATTGTATTTGCTTATACGGCAACGATTGCGTGATGCGAATTGGCATGACGAAAACGTTAAACTAACGATAAAGGAAAGACATGACCCAGATAGAAGCGGTATTTTTCGACTGCGACGGTACGCTGGTCGATAGCGAGGTCATTTGCTCTCGCGCCTATGTCACGATGTTCAGGGAATTTGGCATTCACGTTGACCAGGAAGAGATTTTTACCCGTTTTAAAGGCGTAAAACTCTACGAAATCATCGACATCATCAGTAAAGAACAGGGCGTGACGATGGTCCAGGCCGATGCCGAGCACGTTTACCGCGCAGAAGTAGCACGTCTGTTTGATACCGAACTTGCGGACATCGCAGGAGCGAACGAATTGCTGGCGAGCATTAACGTGCCGATGTGCGTCGTCTCTAACGGTCCGGTCAGCAAAATGCAGCATTCGCTTGGTAAGCTCAATATGCTGCACTACTTCCCGGAAAAACTGTTCAGCGGCTACGATATTCAGCGTTGGAAGCCCGACCCGGAGTTAATGTTCCATGCGGCAAAAGCGATGAATGTGAACGTTGAAAACTGCATTCTGGTCGATGACTCCAGCGCCGGTGCGCAATCAGGAATCGATGCCGGTATGGAAGTGTTTTACTTCTGCGCTGACCCGCACAATAAGCCGATCGTTCATCCGAAAGTCACCACCTTTACCGAGCTGGGGCAGCTGCCTGCGCTCTGGAAGGCACGCAGCTGGAATATAACGCGATAATCGCCTCCTTACTTCAACGCTTACACATCAGTCACGCTGGTTTGAGATAAAGAATACCAGGTGTCTGATGAGTAAGCGTCTATTCCCTATGAATAATTTATGTCGTTATTCGTCCTGTCATCCACCCTCAGCATAGTTAAGCCTGGGTTATATTTTTTACAATATCGGGATACCGTTCGAACCAATCCAGAATATTAAGCATCGCGTTACTGATATTTTTATTCGCTTTATATTGATTCTCGCGTCTATGATTTTGAACAATAGTAAGCTTAGAACGTATCTTATTGTCAGAGTCAGCAATATCCTCATTTAATGCCTTTACTTCACCCTGTACTTCTTGACTATTCCAGTTGTCCCTTTTTTTATCAAATAAAGTCCTTTTATCATCTACTGATTTATCCCGACTTATGGTCAACTCTTTAATTTCTCGCAATAAGTCATCGTAATCTGTAATGGAAGCTCTTATTTCCTGATAGTTTTTTAATAAATCCTGCCTGTTAATTGAAAATGCACTGGATAAATATTGAAAATCGCGAGCAAACTTATTGAGCCTTGAATCGTAATCTGTCTTAAAAGATTTTATATGTTCCAGTTGGTTTGATAGCGCTTCAATTTGTTTTTTTTGAACACCTTCAAAAATGGGTGCAAGTTCCTTATAATCAAATGTTACATTTGTAGCAGATTCTTTATGAGACTCCTTTATTTGCTTTTGGACATATTCTTTTGGATTTTCAGTAAGTATTGTTCCATCTGGCGGCGGAATCATTTTATTTATTATAGATTCAACAAACTTAATTCGATCATTTTCTATCATATTGCTAATGATATTTTGTGCTTTTACCTGCATATCTTTGAAAATAAAAAACTCAATCCTACTATTATCAAAATGATATTTTCCCTCGTACGATTTATTTTCAACATAAAGTGTTGATAAAAACGACTCTAACTCTAAAAATGCGTTTTTATATTTTTCCTTAGTCTTTGACTCGGAATTATAAAAATTTATTACATCGATATTGATAGCACTTACCTTTTTTAAGAAATCAGATATTTGTTCTTTACTTATAGCTCCGTCCAGATCCATATACATGTATTTTTGCGCTGTAAGACCATCTTTTGAATAATTTGTATTTGGATCAATAGCACAG
The DNA here is from genome assembly GCF_046487485.1 of Escherichia sp. WS1368. Taxonomy (NCBI): domain Bacteria; kingdom Pseudomonadati; phylum Pseudomonadota; class Gammaproteobacteria; order Enterobacterales; family Enterobacteriaceae; genus Escherichia; species Escherichia sp. WS1368. Next base: position 41,115 of record NZ_JBJQJI010000005.1, on the reverse strand, counting down.
TCTTTGCACCTATCTCCACTGTAATAATAGCCTAAATTTGCCCCAATCAAATTACTATTTTTAAAGAAGACATTATTGTTCTCTGTATTTTTCTTGCTAAATGAAGAATCGGTCCCTTTCTTTATACTCTCTACGCATTTCGAAAAATTATCATCTAACTTAAGATTTCTCGATCTTCTTTCAATGTAATCAGAAAAATACTCTTTGGGGTTAAACATAGATCTATCTGAACCATCTTCACGAAGACCATCGTTTATTTTAATATGCTTCAAATTACAATTATAAAACACAGTCCCCGTATCCGGACCCCTGATTTCATCATAATTAGACTTGTTGAACGAATTTGCCAAAAAATCCATTCCATGAGCATCAAGCCCTATTATATTACAGTTATAAAAATGACTCAGAAGTATACTCGAGCCAGGACAACATCCTCCCTGGATTATACAATCCTGAACGAAAGACTGCATAAAGAGATAAGAACCTAATTTTTCTTGAATACTATCAGGTTGTGTAACGGTGTAGATTTTAGACGTCTCACATCTATAATTTTCAATTTTGCATTTAGAAATAAAACAACCTTTAAACATACCTTTTATTGGTTTTTTATTTCCTGACCCCACAGTATCATCATTAGTCTCATAAAGCTGTATGTTGTTGAATTTACAATCCTCGAAATAACAATTTTCAAAAACCGGACCTTCAAGGTTAGGGCTGTTTATCACTCCTGAAAAAACTACATTTTTAAAACTACAATATTTTAATGAATTTAAAACATCCTTAGACAACGATGATAAATTGATTGTTGTATTAATAATAGGAATTTTATTTTTAATCAGTGTCGTAAGTTTTACAGCATAATCATCAAACATAAATCTCTTCAAGGGAGAATTATCAAAATGTAAATCATCAATATAATTATCAAGCGTTAATCTCTCTGAAGAAACCTGTTTTTTTTCGTTATCATTCGAAGTAGCCCCCGTGTAGAGATTAAAGGATCTACTCACAATAACTTCATTATTTTCATTTGTGGTAAAGTCTGTCTTAGTACTAAATCGCCATTGTTGTTCTTTTTTTGCCAGAGATTTAATCTTATCGAACACCTCGGCTTTGTTATCAACTTTCGTGACAAATTCGTAAATTAAGCCTTTGACTTCTTTAATATGAGAGCCGGGAAAAAGATCGCGAACAAACTCCCACAGTGTACGTTTTTTAAATAAATCCCCTTTGCCATCAAGAATATTTTCAATATCCTTAGAGTTTACATTATATTTCTTATCATTAATACTTAAAGCAATTTTATCACAATATCCTTTATGATTAAGTCTCTCCTTATTCATTGCTTCTAAAAAAGGATTAGTATTAAAAAGAACATCTGGTTTTAATTTAGCGACCATAAATCCTCCGGCGTGCAATATTGAGTTGTTGAGTTGTTTGAAAAACAATAACTTCTATGTTGTTAATTAACTGTACTGCTAGTTAGGTTAGCAACAAGTATTACTTATATTACCGGTGAATACTGTAAAAAATAGCTCATTATTTCCATTTTAACCCAGGGTGTTTACCCTGGATTTGCAATTTTTAGTGGGTTAACGGCACATTCGACGGATTAACCGCAGCATCAGAAAATGAGCGATTTTTTATAGCCGCTTTTATTGTCGAGGTTAAAATAAAGAGATTTTATTAACTTTTATCAAGGTGATTTATGGATAATCTTATTGGCACACCACCAAACTACGTAGTTCCCCATAAGTATATAGACACGGAGCAAATGGAATATTTATGTCATCTCAATCGTTTTTCTAAATCACCTGACGATTTTTTGATAACTGGTCAGAGAGAGGACCTTTTTACATATAAATATATTTTAGATGGCTCATTTTCAAATTTACAGCATTTATTTCCCAAAGGACAACTACAGAAGATACAACAGCGATTAAGTTCTCTTATGTATAAAAACATGTTTCATTGTTTTCATGTTTTTTTATTAAAACTATGCTCAATTGAGAGTATTCCTCTCCCAAATGCCGATTACGCTTTCTTTGATGACGAAATGCCATTTACATTAACTGATGAACAGATCGAAAATATTTCTTTTTTAAACGCATATCACAAAGAAAAGAAAGGAAACAACGACATTGTTACATTTGATTTCATGAGCGCTGATCACCACCATAATTTTAGCACAACCATAGCTTTAACAAATGATAGCTTCCATATATCTTCAATAAACAACCATAACGCACAGGTTATATTCGATGAAAACATCCATTTACATCCCTATGAATTACCAGAATCATCACAATGGTGTTATCAGTTAATAAAAAACATGATTTCTTTACATTGCAGATATAATAACAATTTCAAAATAAAAAAAACCTGTTGTTTTGATTTTAAAAATAAATCTTTTTGTAATGCCAGGTTGCAATATATAACGTTTATTGCATGTTTATTTTCACATGCAAACATGAAATATTCGACATTTCATGATGTTAACCTTGATATGTGTGAGATAAAGAATTGCAATTTTGACAATTCAGAGATGAATTTCATTTCGTGCGTCGGGACAAATTTTAGCGGTTCTACATTTAACAATGTAAAAACAACAACAGCGCAACTAATTAAGACACCAACAAAGTGGACGAATAATACTCTAAAATATTGGTTCTCCAGTTGTAATAAACGTAATATCATCTTCACTTTTAATACAATATCTGATAGAAATATGAAATTAAAAGGTATCAATGATATATTACTGTCGTTGGTTGACCAAAAAGTCAATATTTATAGTGTAAGGCAAGAGCTTCTGGATTTTCTTAATAATGATTTATATAAAAATAATGGAGAGATTCTCTCTTATAAAGAATCAATAATGTTGTTTTGTGCTGTGTAGCCGAAAAATAGATGATTCAGATTAACTACCGCACTCTATGTTGTGTTTATATCCATGTCAGGTAACAGGTCATTTGTGAATCCTGACACAAGACTATGACTATCGCCCAGGGATAATCCACAACCGCTGGAAGTAGTCTCATTTCTGCAGGATAAAACCGTAGAGTGCGATTGCGATGAATAATAAATACAGGCTTATTATTCCAGTCTTTTTTATTGCGTTGGTTGATTCAAATGGCTCGGTTAGTAAAATGCACCATTCACTCGGAAAACTCAACATGTTGCACTCTTATACGCCGTCTGGAAAGGGCGTAGTAGTGATATAACCATTTAATCGTCTCCCAACATCAACGCTTACACATCAACTACACTGGTTTAATTAAAGTACACCAGATTACTGATGAGTAAGCGTCTTTTCGCATGACCTCATTATCACAGGAACGACTTGATCCGTTTATTTATATGCCATGTTATTCAGTATCAGTTTTCTTAATAGCTTTCACCATATTTTCATTTTCTTTTAGCCAACTCCTGATATTTTGAACTACATCATTAAGTGTATTTTCTTGTTGATACTCTTTCTCCAATCTCTCTGTTTCATCCTTAAGATGTAGAATCTCTTTACTTATATTTGGTATTTTTCCATCTATCACCTTTATTATCCCCTTAATCTCATTAATTCTTTCCGCATCTTTTTTATCTTTATTGTCTTTATTATTTAAGTAAAAATCCTCTTTAATTAATTGATCCTTAGTATCGACTAAATCATTTCTTTCGACAATAAGTTTGGCATATTTGTCTTTTATATCGCCATAATTTTCCTTATTATAGTCATTATTTTTCTCAATTACCCACCGTAAATATTGCTCAATGCTAGAGAATAAATCGACTTTATCATCTACATATTTTGATACTTTCCTATAATCCCTGTAATTTATTTCCGTTCTTTCCTTAAATTCATTCAATGCTAAAAAAATCTTTTGCATTTTATCAAAATTATCATCTTCATGATTATTATTATAGTCTTTGTAAATATCCCGCAAATCATTAAAATTAAAGTGGAAGTGAAATCTTGCGCTGTTTGAAATAGCAGAACGATTTATTTTTAAATAGTTACGTTCATCGTAATGTCTTTGCCAAAAGAATCCAGTATAGAGGTTATGCATGAAATTTACTTTATCAATATCTATTTCATTGGCTATATCTTTTTCTATATTGTACAAAACATTTAATATAATATACTGGATAGCTTCACCATTAAGTTGATATTTTTTGCCTTCATCATCAAGATTGAAGCTACCCAGCTTGACCAACAAAGATTGTAAATATAACAGTTCCTTTTCGTAATGACTTATCGCATCCTTGCCATAATTATTGAATTCTTCTACCCATGAATTAACTTCCATTAAATTTTCCATGAAATCTGAAATGCCATTTTCAGCTATAGCTCCTTTCATGTCCATATAAACAGGAATTCTAATCTGGCTATTCGCAGCAAGATTACCACTTAACCAAGTGGTTGAAGGATCAATAGCACAATCATCCAATTTAATTCCATTGATTGACTCGCCCAAACAAGTTTTAAGTAAATTGCAATTACTAAGTTTTAAATATTTATCTATATCATCAGCAACGTATTTATCATTTATATAACGACCGCCACTCATATTAGGGAAAAGATTAACGTAGATAAGGTTTGAAATGTGTTTATCCAGATTAAGTTTACCTCCATCCTTTTTGAAATATTCTCTGGGATCAAAATCCAGTAAATCTTTGCGAATTCCATTTCGTTTGCATGTCATATCAGATGAGCTAAAATCACACATATAAAAATGATTATCATATTTTAATTCACATCTATATTTGTGATAAAACGAAGTCCCTATGAAATCCATTTCAGCACCATTAAGCTTTGCTATTTTACAACATAACAAACTGCTTGCAATAATACTTGCATTTTTACACACTCCATTCAGAAGAGTACATTCATATACAAATGATTGCATAAACAGATATGCACCAACTTGCTTACCCACATTGGGATCTTGATTTACAGAGTATATTTTTGATGTATCTATGTTAAAATTTTTTATTTCACATCGATACAGAAAACACTCTTTAAACACGCCGTAAATAGGTATTTCATTATTTAGTTTTACTCGACACCTGGAGCTTATAAGTGACACATTCTCAAATTTACAGCCCTCAAAAAAACAATTTTCAAATACTGAACCATTAAGATTTTCGTAAGATATATTACCAGTGAATGTCACATTTTTAAAGTTACAATATTTTAAAGATGCCAGGGCTTCTTTTTCCAGTGCAGATAAATCAATTGTGATATTTTCAAAGGGGATTTTATTTTTTAAATATACGCTAAGCTTTTCATTATCATTTGGGAACTGTATTTTCAACATCCCTGATTGAAAAGCTTTCTCATCAAAATGAATATCATGCTTATAAATATCAAAACTGATTTTTTCTGAAAATAAAGAATGCATTGTCTTTTTTTCAGCATCAATATGATGATCTTGCGCATTAATATTTATTTTAAATACTCTACTAACAATAATATCTTTATTTTCATCTACAATAAATTCTGTCGTCGCATTAAAGCGCCATTGTTGATCTTGATCGGCGAGAGATTTAATTTTATTAAATATATCAGCTTTATCACCAGTTTCCGACACGAAATCTATAATGGCTTGTTTAGCCTCCTTAATATGATACATGGGAAAAAGATCGAGTATAAATTCCCAAAGACTTCGTTTAAGGAAAGATTGACTATCACCAGCTAAAATGTTTGTTATATCTTTATGAGTTACTGAATACTTACCCACATCATCAACAGACAAACCAATTTTTCCTGAATATTTTTGCGTTCTATTTTTTTCATTCAGATTTTCATCTTGCATTTTAGTCAGAGTAGCAAATTTATCTGTAACTGTACTATATGATGATATAGCCATAATCATTTCTCCTGAACACAATTTTTATTCGCCCGCTCACAATACATAACCGTTTTGTATAAAAAAGAACACTTTGGTGTTGTTTTGATACGATTATGACTAAACCACCTATGAATACTGTAAAAAATCGCTCATTTTTTATGTTCCGATATAGGGCTTTTACCCTGGTTTTTTGTTTTCTTTTCCATTTTCTGTGCGGGTAACGATATAAATGAAAGGAATAACAAAAAAAATTTTATAACGGGGCACTACATTAAAAGTAAAATAATTCAAATGAAATAATATATTTGCATTGCACTGGGGAGAGTTTCGAGGTGAGTTTGTGTGGCAATATTTCAGGGAGAAAGTGTATCAGCCCGGTAACTATGTATGACCGGGCTGATTGCCAGATTCGGCGTAAAAGCCTTATCTGACCTACAGTTAGCGTTACTCTTTCGGGTCTTTTCCGGCCAGCAGTTTATCCAGCTCATCACCGCCTACATGACGGAAATCCTGCCCCTTCACGTAGTAGAAGATAAACTCACAAATATTCTGGCAGCGGTCGCCGATACGTTCGATTGAACGCGCACAGAATAGCGCGGTAAGTACGCTCGGAATGGTGCGCGAATCTTCCATCATGTAGGTCATCAGTTGACGAACAATACCTTCGTACTCCTGATCGACTTTTTTATCTTCACGATAAATACGTACCGCTTCGTCAATGTCCATCCGCGCGAACGCGTCCAGCACGTCGTGCAGCATCTGGATGGTATGACGGCCCAGCGACTCCAGACTTACCAGCAACGGCTGATGCTGCTGGGAGAATTTCTCCAGCGCAGTACGGCAGATTTTGTCCGCCACGTCGCCAATACGCTCCAGCTCGGCAATGGTTTTACTGATCACCATAACCAGACGCAGGTCGCTCGCCGTCGGCTGACGTTTGGCGATAATGCGCACGCAGGCTTCATCGATCGCCACTTCCATCATGTTGACGTTCTTGTCGCCTTCGATGACGCGCTTCGCCAGATCGCTGTCCTGGTTATGCATCGCGGTGATTGCATCAGAAAGCTGCTGCTCCACCATGCCGCCCATGGTCATCACCTGCGTGCGGATGCTTTCCAGTTCGGCGTTGAACTGGCCGGAAATATGTTTATTAAGATTGAGACTGTCCATAACGCACTCCTGAATCAACCGTAACGACCGGTGATGTAGTCTTCTGTTTGTTTCTTCGCTGGCTTGGTGAACAGATCGTCCGTGTTGCTGAACTCAATCAATTCGCCCAGGTACATAAACGCCGTGTGGTCGGAACAACGCGCAGCCTGCTGCATGTTGTGGGTGACGATCACCACGGTGTAATCCTGCTTCAGTTCGGTGATCAGCTCTTCAATACGCCCGGTAGAGATGGGGTCGAGTGCCGAACACGGTTCGTCGAGCAGCAGCACTTCCGGGCGAATGGCGATACCACGCGCAATGCACAGACGCTGTTGCTGACCACCAGAGAGAGAGTAACCGCTCTGATGCAATTTATCTTTGGTTTCGTTCCACAATGCGGCTTTGGTCAATGCCCACTGCACGCGCTCGTCCATGTCGGCACGGGAGAGCTTCTCAAACAGACGCACACCAAAGGCGATGTTGTCGTAGATGGACATCGGGAACGGCGTCGGTTTCTGGAACACCATGCCCACTTTCGCACGCAGCAGGGCGATATCCTGAGAGTTGGTCAGGATGTTGTCGCCATCGAGCAGAATTTCACCTTCCGCACGCTGTTCCGGGTACAGTTCAAACATTTTATTGAAGGTACGCAGCAGCGTCGATTTACCGCAGCCGGACGGCCCGATAAACGCCGTTACCTGGTTTTTAGCGATATCCAGGTTGATGTTTTTCAGGGCATGGAATTTGCCGTAGTAGAAGTTCAAATTACGAACCTGAATTTTACTCGGGGCAGTTTCAACCATACTCATTGCAATCTTTTCCTCATCGTGCCTGATGCACTTCGCTAATCAGGCTTACCGTAGGCCGGATCAGGCGTTCACGCCGCATCCGGCAAAGTGTTAACCGTGTTTATTCTTCGCAAAAACAACGCGCGCCAGAATGTTCAGCAGCAGGACGCACAGGGTAATGATCAATACCCCGGCCCAGGCCAGTTGCTGCCATTCCGCAAACGGACTCATCGCAAACTTAAAGATCGTCACCGGCAGGTTGGCGATCGGCTGCATCATGTCCGTGCTCCAGAACTGGTTGGAGAGCGCGGTAAACAGCAGCGGCGCGGTTTCACCGGCAATACGGGCAATCGCCAGCAGGATACCGGTCATAATCCCGGACACCGACGCTTTCAGCGTAATCGCGGAGATCATCTTCCACTTCGGCGTACCCAGCGCATAAGCCGCTTCACGCAGGCTGTCCGGCACCAGTTTCAGCATGTTCTCGGTGGTGCGGATAACAATCGGCACCTGCAACAGCGCCAGCGCAATCACGCCCGCCCAGCCGGAGAAGTGCTCCATCTGCGCCACCACGATGGTGTAAACAAACAGACCAACTACAATCGACGGTGCGGAGAGCAGAATGTCGTTAATAAAGCGAATCACTTCTGCCAGCCAGGATTTACGACCATATTCCGCCAGATAAATCCCCGCCATAATGCCCAGCGGCGTACCGAATACCGTGGCCCACAAAATTAACAGCCCGCTACCCGCCAGGGCGTTCGCCAGACCACCGCCTTCCGTATTGGGCGGCGGCGTCATTTCAGTGAACAGCGCCAGCGACATACCATCGATACCGCGAGTGATGGTGGACATTAAAATCCAGATCAGCCAGAACAGGCCGAAGGCCATCGTCGCCATTGAGAGCGTCAGCGCAATACGGTTTTTGAGGCGACGACGCGCCTGCATTTTGCGGCGAGATTCAGCCAGCGCCGCAGTGGTTTGCATTTCAACCATAGCCATTAGCGTGCCCCCTCATTCTTAGCCAGGCGCATAATCATAAACTTCGATGCGGCGAGGACGATGAAGGTAATCACAAACAGGATCAGGCCCAGTTCCATCAGTGCGGCAACGTGCAGACCGGATTCCGCTTCGGCAAATTCGTTCGCCAGCGCAGAGGTGATACTGTTGCCCGGCATGTACAGCGAGGCGCTGTCGAGCTGATAGGTGTTACCGATGATAAAGGTCACCGCCATGGTTTCACCGAGCGCACGCCCCAGCCCCAGCATGATGCCGCCGATAACCCCATTTTTGGTGAACGGAAGAACGATACGCCAGATAACTTCCCAGGTGGTGCAGCCAATACCGTAGGCCGACTCTTTCATCATCACCGGGGTTTGTTCGAACACATCGCGCATTACCGCCGCAATGTACGGAATAATCATGATGGCGAGGATCACGCCTGCCGCAAGGATACCGATACCAAATGCGGGGCCAGAGAACAGCGCGCCGACAATCGGGATGTTCGACATGATATTGCCGACCGGCTCCTGGAAGTAAACGGCGAACAGCGGCGCAAAGATAAACAGGCCCCACATGCCGTAAACGATACTTGGAATGGCAGCCAGCAGCTCAATGGCGATACCCAGCGGGCGTTTCAGCCAGCCAGGCGCAAGCTCGGTCAGGAACAGGGCGATACCAAAACTCACCGGAACGGCAATCAGCAGCGCGATAAACGAGGTCACCAGCGTACCGTAGATCGGCACCAGCGCCCCGTAGATATCGTTCGGCGCATCCCACTCTTTGGTCCACAGGAAAGCCAGACCAAATTTCTGAATGCTCGGCCAGGAGGAGATGATCAGAGAGACAATAATGCCACCCAACATCAATAGCACAATCAGCGCCGCCAGTTTTACTAGCACGCTGAAAATTATGTCGCCCTTTTTACCCGGTGGGTTAAAAGCAGGCTTGGTTGCAGCCATAAGTTACTCTTCAGTTAAACGCGTTTACAAAGTCATTTTGTAATGCCGGATGCGGCGTAAAACACCGTACCCGGCCTGGAGTTTTATTAGTACAGCGGCTTGCCGCTACTGTCTTTAATATTGGTCTTCCACGCAGCGCGAACCTGCTCAACTACGCTATCCGGCAGGCTGGCATAATCCAGGTCGTTCGCCTGTTTAGCCCCAGTTTTGTATGCCCAGTCGAAGAACTTCAGCACTTCGGTGCCTTGTTCTGGTTTCTTCTGATCTTTATGGATCAGAATGAACGTGGTAGAGGTAATAGGCCATGCATCTTCGCCTTTCTGGTTGGTCAGATCCTGAGCGAATGTTTTGCTCCAGTCTGCGCCTTTTGCAGCGTTAGCGAAGTTTTCTTCGGTCGGCAAAACAGGTTTACCATCAGCGGAGATCAGTTTGGTGTACGCCAGGTTGTTCTGCTTCGCGTAAGCATATTCAACGTAACCAATTGCACCTGGCAGACGCTGAACGAACGCGGCGATACCGTCGTTACCTTTACCGCCCAGACCAATCGGCCATTTTACGGTAGAGCCCGTACCAACGTTGTTTTTCCACTCTTCGTTCACTTTCGCCAGGTAGCTGGTGAAGACGAAGGACGTCCCGGAGCCATCTGCGCGGCGTACTACAGCAATGTTCTGTGACGGCAGTTTTAAGCCTGGATTCAGTTTGGTGATGGCTTCATCATCCCACTTCTTGATTTTGCCGAGGTAGATGTCACCAAGGGTTTTACCATCCAGCACCAGCTCGCCAGACTTCAACCCTGGAATGTTAACCGCCAGTACCACGCCGCCAATCACGGTCGGGAACTGGAACAAACCTTCCTGAGCCAGTTTTTCGTCAGACAGCGGCGCGTCAGAGGCACCGAAATCAACGGTATTTGCGATAATCTGTTTTACGCCACCGGAAGAACCGATACCCTGGTAGTTAACTTTATTACCGGTTTCTTTCTGGTAAGTGTCAGCCCATTTGGCATACACCGGCGCAGGGAAGGTTGCACCTGCACCTGTCAGGCTTGCTTCTGCAAACACAGAGAAAGCACTCATCGATAAGGTCGCGGCGACAACAGTTGCGACGGTGGTACGCATAACTTTCATAATGTCTCCTGGGAGGATTCATAAAGCATTGTTTGTTGGCTACGAGAAGCAAAATAGGACAAACAGGTGACAGTTATATGTAAGGTTTATGACAGTTTTATGACAGAGAGAGAAAGTCTTTAGTCTGATTTAAATAAGCGTTGATATTCAGTTAATTACAAATATTAATAACGAAGAGATGACAGAAAAATTTTCATTCTGTGACAGAGAAAAAGTAGCCGAAGATGACGGTTTGTCACATGGAGTTGGCAGGATTTTTGATTAAAAACATAACAGGAAGAAAAATGCCCCGCTTACGCAGGGCATCCATTTATTACTCAACCGTAACCGATTTCGCCAGGTTACGCGGCTGGTCAACGTCGGTGCCTTTGATCAGCGCAACGTGGTAAGCCAGCAGCTGCAGCGGAACGGTGTAGAAGATCGGTGCAATCACCTCTTCCACATGCGGCATCTCGATGATGTGCATGTTATCGCTACTTACAAAACCCGCATCCTGATCGGCGAAGACATACAACTGACCGCCACGCGCGCGAACTTCTTCAATGTTGGATTTCAGTTTTTCCAGCAATTCGTTGTTCGGTGCAACGACGATAACCGGCATATCGGCATCAATCAGCGCCAGCGGACCGTGTTTCAGTTCGCCTGCAGCGTAGGCTTCAGCGTGAATGTAAGAGATCTCTTTCAGCTTCAATGCGCCTTCCAGCGCGATTGGGTACTGATCGCCACGGCCCAGGAACAGCGCGTGATGTTTGTCAGAGAAATCTTCTGCCAGTGCTTCAATGCGTTTATCCTGAGACAGCATCTGCTCAATACGGCTCGGTAGCGCCTGCAGACCATGCACGATGTCATGTTCAATGGAGGCATCCAGACCTTTCAGACGAGACAGCTTCGCCACCAGCATCAACAGCACGGTTAACTGGGTGGTGAATGCTTTAGTGGACGCCACGCCGATTTCTGTACCCGCGTTGGTCATTAGCGCCAGATCGGATTCGCGTACCAGCGAAGAACCCGGAACGTTACAGATTGCCAGTGAACCAAGGTAACCCAGCTCTTTCGACAGACGCAGGCCAGCCAGGGTATCCGCGGTTTCGCCAGACTGTGACAAGGTGATCATCAGGCTGTTACGACGCACGGCAGATTTGCGATAGCGGAATTCAGAGGCGATTTCGACGTCGCACGGAATACCTGCCAGCGATTCAAACCAGTAGCGGGAAACCATACCGGAGTTATAAGAAGTACCACAGGCGAGGATCTGAATATGCTCAACCTTCGACAGCAGTTCGTCGGCGTTCGGTCCCAGCTCGCTTAAATCAACCTGACCGTGGCTGATGCGCCCGGTAAGGGTGTTTTTGATCGCGTTCGGCTGTTCGTAGATCTCTTTCTGCATGTAGTGGCGGTAAATACCTTTATCGCCCGCGTCATATTGCAGATTGGATTCGATATCCTGACGTTTTACTTCCGCGCCAGTTTTATCGAAGATGTTTACCGAACGGCGAGTGATTTCCGCAATATCGCCCTCTTCAAGGAAGATAAAGCGACGAGTCACTGGCAACAGCGCCAGCTGGTCAGAAGCGATAAAGTTTTCGCCCATACCCAGGCCAATCACCAGCGGACTACCAGAACGTGCCGCCAGCAGGGTATCCGGATGACGGGAGTCCATGATCACTGTACCGTACGCACCACGCAGTTGCGGGATAGCACGCAGAACAGCCTCACGCAGAGTACCGCCTTGTTTCAACTCCCAGTTCACCAGATGGGCAATCACTTCGGTGTCGGTTTCAGAAACGAAGGTATAGCCACGCGCTTTTAACTCTTCACGCAGCGGTTCATGGTTTTCGATGATGCCGTTATGCACCACCACAATGTGTTCAGAAACATGCGGATGCGCGTTAGCTTCTGAAGGTTCACCGTGGGTCGCCCAGCGAGTATGAGCAATACCGGTGCCGCCATGCAGAGGATGTTCTTCCGCTGCCTGAGCCAGCATCTGGACTTTACCGAGGCGACGCAGGCGGGTCATATGACCTTCTGCATCAACAACGGCCAGACCGGCAGAGTCATATCCGCGGTATTCAAGACGACGTAAACCTTCAAGAAGGATTTCTGCTACATCACGTTGCGCGATCGCGCCAACAATTCCACACATAGTTTTTGATTCCGATTTATATCGTTGTCGGTCAACCTGTATGCCCGTTTTTTCGGGCACCCCGAGCCTTGTAGAGAGTGGGGTTATTTTTATAGTTACTGCTTGTGGGCGGGAGATTATGTTATCTCCTCATCCCATATGACCGTATTACCCGGCCAGAATTACTTTTTCTTTACCGGACGACGCCAGCCTTCTTTTTGAGTCTGCGGCACACGGCTGATCGCCAGGGCGTTTTCGCCGACATTACGCGTCACAGTTGTACCCGCAGCAATGGTCGCGCCTTTGCCTACTGTTACCGGGGCCACCAGCTGAGTGTCGGAACCGACAAACACATCGTCACCGATAATGGTCTTAAATTTATTCGCACCATCGTAGTTGCAGGTAATGGTTCCCGCGCCGATGTTAACGTTATCGCCAATTTCCGCATCGCCCAGGTAAGTCAGATGACCAGCTTTCGAGCCTTTACCCAGACGCGCTTTTTTCATCTCAACGAAGTTACCGACGTGTGCACCTTCCAGCAACTCAGCACCAGGACGCAGACGGGCAAACGGGCCAATGGTACAGGCCGCTGCCAGATTCGCATCTTCCACAACGGTATACGGGCTAATTTCGCAATCATCGCCAATCACGCTGTTTTTAATCACGCAACCGGTGCCGATTTTCACGCGATGACCGAGAGTCACGTTGCCCTCGATGATAACGTTAGTATCAATTTCAACATCGCGCCCGTGAGTAAGCGTACCGCGCAGATCAAAACGCGCCGGATCGCGCAGCATAACGCCTGCTAACAGCAGTTTATCAGCCTGTTCGGACTGGTAAACGCGCTCCAGTCGGGAGAGTTGCAGGCGGTTATTCACGCCTTCTACTTCGCTTAAACGTTGCGGATGAACGGCGACGATTTCACGCCCTTCCTGATACGCCAGCGCAATAATGTCGGTGATGTAGTATTCACCCTGAGCGTTATTGTTGGTCAGCTTCGCCAGCCAGCGTTTCATATCTGCGCCGTTGGCAATCAGAATGCCGGTGTTGATCTCCTGAATCTGACGCTGCTCGTCGGTGGCGTCTTTGTGCTCAACAATGCCGGTAACTTTGCCGTTTTCACGGGTGATACGTCCATAACCGGTCGGATCATCCAGTTTTACCGTCAGCAGACCAATGCCACCCTGCGGTTTAGCATCACGCAGGCGCTGGAGTGTTTCGACAGAGATCAGCGGCACGTCGCCGTAGAGCATTAAAATGTCTTCATCATCGGCAAAGAAAGGTGCGGCCTGCTGCATCGCATGACCTGTACCCAGCTGTTCTGCCTGAAGCACCCAGTTCAGGTTGTCATCTTTCAGCGCCTGTTTAAGCAGATCGCCGCCGTGACCGTACACCAGGTGAACGTGCGCCGCGCCTAATTCATTCGCAGCATCAATGACATGCTGAACCATCGCTTTCCCGGCAAGGGTATGCAGCACTTTCGGAAGATCGGAATACATGCGCGTGCCTTTGCCTGCGGCAAGGATCACTACGCTCATAGCATTATTCAACATACGCGTCCTGACTGTAATTTGAGAACGAATTTAAACCGCTTCACCTTGAAAAAACTACATTTTTTTCATCGTGAAATGGACAGAGGATAAATTGTTCAATAACGGATTATCCCCGCTGACGAAAGTGCCATTTTCGACCATCGTCACGCCTTTTGTCTGCAGAAAATTAAGGCAGTACCTTCATTTAAGCGTCAGGTGGATGTTTTTGCTCTTATTTCGATCAATGAATAAACGGGAAAACAGGGTGTTTTATATCAGCAGGATCTATGTGAACGCTCTTCAGGACGGGTCAATACGCGTAAAAAAAAGCCAGCCTGTTACCAGACTGGCTTTTGTGCTTTTCAAGCCGGTGTTACATCGCTTTTTTGGTCAACTCGATAACGCGCAGCTGCGCGATCGCTTTGGCCAGTTCCGCAGACGCCTGAGCGTAATCTACGTCGCCGTGAGAGCTGCTAATGTGCTCTTCAGCCTTACGTTTCGCTTCCATGGCTCGCGCTTCGTCGAGATCCTGGCCGCGAATTGCGGTGTCGGCCAGAACGGTCACGTTGCCAGGCTGCACTTCAAGAATGCCGCCAGACAGATAGATAAACTCTTCGTGACCGTGCTGTTTCACGATGCGAATCATACCAGGCTTAATGGCGGTGAGCAGCGGTGCGTGGCCAGGGTAGATCCCCAGTTCACCTTCGCTACCCGTTACCTGGATTTTCTCGACCAGACCAGAGAACATTTGTTGCTCTGCACTGACGACGTCCAGGTGGTAAGTCATTGCCATATCACCCTCCGATTAAGGCGTTAAAGTTTTTTGGCTTTTTCCACAGCTTCTTCGATGGAACCGACCATGTAGAACGCCTGCTCCGGCAGGTGATCGTATTCGCCTTCCATGATGCCTTTAAAGCCACGGATGGTGTCTTTCAGGGAGACGTATTTACCCGGAGAACCGGTGAATACTTCTGCCACGAAGAACGGCTGGGACAGGAAGCGCTGGATCTTACGAGCACGCGCTACCACCAGTTTGTCTTCTTCAGACAGTTCATCCATACCCAGGATGGCGATGATGTCTTTCAGTTCCTGATAACGTTGCAGGATGGACTGAACGCCACGCGCGGTGTCGTAGTGTTCCTGACCAACCACCAGCGGGTCCAGCTGACGGCTGGTGGAGTCCAGCGGGTCAACGGCCGGGTAGATACCCAGAGACGCGATCTGACGGCTCAGTACCACGGTTGCGTCAAGGTGCGCAAAGGTGGTTGCCGGAGACGGGTCAGTCAAGTCATCCGCAGGTACGTATACCGCCTGTACGGAGGTGATAGAACCAGTTTTGGTGGAGGTGATACGTTCCTGCAGAACGCCCATCTCTTCCGCCAGGGTCGGCTGATAACCTACCGCTGAAGGCATACGGCCCAGCAGTGCGGATACTTCCGTACCGGCCAGGGTGTAACGATAGATGTTGTCAACGAACAGCAGAACGTCACGACCTTCGTCACGGAATTTCTCAGCCATGGTCAGACCGGTCAGAGCAACGCGCAGACGGTTTCCCGGCGGCTCGTTCATCTGGCCATACACCAGGGATACTTTGTCGATAACGTTGGAGTCGGTCATTTCGTGGTAGAAGTCGTTACCCTCACGAGTACGTTCACCTACGCCCGCAAACACAGAGTAACCGGAGTGCTCGATCGCGATGTTACGAATAAGCTCCATCATGTTTACGGTTTTACCTACGCCCGCACCACCGAACAGACCAACTTTACCGCCCTTAGCGAACGGACACATCAGGTCGATAACTTTGATACCGGTTTCCAGCAGTTCCTGAGAGTTTGACAGCTCTTCGTAGGAAGGTGCTGCGCGGTGAATCGCCCAACGCTCTTCTTCACCGATCTCGCCTTTCATGTCGACCGGTTCACCCAGTACGTTCATGATACGGCCCAGAGTCGCTTTACCTACCGGGACTTCGATCGGGTGTTCGAGGTCTTTTACATCCAGACCGCGACGCAGACCGTCGGAGGAACCCATTGCGATGGTACGCACGATACCGCCGCCGAGCTGCTGCTGAACTTCCAGCACCAGACGCTCATTACCATTTTGCACCTCAAGAGCATCGTACACGCGCGGTACGGCATCCTGAGGGAATTCGACGTCAACTACGGCGCCGATTACCTGGACAATCTTTCCAGTAGCCATCTTAAATCCTCTACGAAATAACCTGTTTAAACCGCGGCGGCCCCCGAGACGATCTCGGTGAGTTCCTGAGTAATGCTGGCCTGACGAGCTTTGTTGTATACCAACTGCAGCTCTTTAATCAGGCTGCCGCCATTGTCGGTCGCGGCTTTCATCGCCACCATACGGGCGGCCTGCTCGCTGGCCAGGTTTTCAACCACGCCCTGATAAACCTGAGATTCGACATAACGACGCAGCAGGGTATCCAGCAACGCCTTCGGATCGGGTTCGTACAGGTAATCCCAGGATTTGTGTTTCAGATCATCATCATCTGATGCCGGTAACGGCAGCAGCTGGCTGATGGTCGGAACCTGAGACATGGTGTTAATAAATTTGTTGCTGACAATGTAAAGCTTGTCCAGACGGCCTTCGTCGTAGGCCTGCAACATCACTTTTACCGGACCGATCAGTTCGGACAGGGAAGGGTTATCCCCCATGCCAGTGACCTGGGCAACAACATTGCCGCCCACGGAGTTGAAGAACGACACGCCTTTCGAGCCGATCATTGCGAGGTCGCATTGAACGCCTTTGTCGGTCCAGGTCTTCATTTCCGCCAGCAGTTTTTTGAACAGGTTAATGTTCAAACCACCGCACAAACCACGGTCGGTCGACACCACCAGGTAGCCCACGCGTTTAACGTCGCGGTCTTCCAGGTAAGGGTGCTTATATTCCAGATTACCGTGTGCAAGGTGACCAATCACTTTGCGCATGGTTTCTGCATAAGGACGGCTGGCCGCCATGCGATCCTGCGATTTACGCATTTTGGAAGCGGCGACCATCTCCATCGCTTTAGTGATCTTTTGCGTGTTCTGGACGCTTGCGATCTTACTACGTATCTCTTTTGCGCCGGCCATGAGCTTCTCCTCAATGCCTTGCGGCCTGCCCTAAGGCAAGCCGCCAGACGTTACCAGGATTGGGTTGCTTTGAAGGAATCGAGGATGCCTTTCAGCTTGCCTTCGATTTCGTCGTTGTAGCCACCGGTCTGGTTGATCTCTTGCATCAACGGAGCGTGATCACGGTCGACGTAAGCCAGCAGAGCGGCTTCGAAGCTGCCGATTTTCGACAGTTCAACATCCGCCAGGTAACCACGTTCTGCTGCGAACAGAACCAGAGACTGTTGCGCTACGGACATCGGCGCATACTGTTTCTGTTTCAGCAGTTCGGTCACTTTCTGACCGTGGTCAAGCTGCTTACGTGTTGCATCGTCAAGGTCGGATGCAAACTGAGAGAACGCTGCCAGTTCACGATACTGTGCCAGAGCGGTACGGATACCACCGGACAGTTTTTTCATGATCTTGGTCTGTGCTGCACCACCAACACGGGATACGGAAATACCCGGGTTAACCGCAGGACGAATACCGGCGTTGAACAGGTTGGTTTCCAGGAAGATCTGACCATCGGTAATGGAGATTACGTTGGTTGGAACGAACGCAGAAACGTCACCCGCCTGAGTTTCGATAATCGGCAGCGCAGTCAGAGAACCGGTTTTCCCTTTCACTTCACCTTTGGTGAAGGCTTCAACGTATTCGGCGTTAACACGCGCAGCACGCTCCAGTAGACGAGAGTGGAGGTAGAATACGTCGCCCGGGAATGCTTCACGTCCTGGCGGACGACGGAGCAGCAGGGAGATCTGACGGTAAGCAACAGCCTGTTTAGACAGGTCATCGTAAATGATCAGCGCATCTTCACCGCGGTCACGGAAGTATTCGCCCATTGCGCAACCAGCGTACGGTGCCAGGTATTGCAGTGCAGCGGATTCAGACGCGGTTGCTACCACAACGATGGTGTTAGCCAGTGCGCCGTGCTCTTCCAGTTTACGTACCACGTTAGAAATGGTGGACGCTTTCTGGCCGATAGCGACATAGATACATTTGATACCGGAATCGCGCTGGTTGATGATGGCATCGATAGCCAATGCGGTTTTACCGGTCTGACGGTCACCGATGATCAATTCACGCTGACCACGACCGATTGGGATCATGGAGTCAACGGCTTTATAACCGGTCTGTACCGGCTGATCTACGGACTGACGTTCGATAACGCCCGGAGCGATTGCTTCTACAGCAGAGAAGCCGTCGTGATCCAGCGGACCTTTACCGTCGATTGGTGCACCCAGAGTGTTAACCACACGGCCCAGCAGGCCACGGCCAACCGGAACTTCCAGGATACGGCCAGTACACTTAACTTTCATGCCTTCGGCAAGGTCAGCGTACGGACCCATAACAACCGCACCTACAGAGTCGCGCTCGAGGTTCAGTGCGATAGCGTAACGGTTACCCGGCAGGGAGATCATTTCACCCTGCATACAATCGGCCAGGCCGTGAATGCGGATAACACCGTCACTTACAGAAACAATAGTACCTTCGTTGTGAGCTTCACTCACAACATTGAACTGAGCAATGCGCTGCTTGATCAGTTCGCTGATTTCGGTGGAATTCAGTTGCATGCTCCAGTCCCCTTAAGACTGCAAGACGTCTGCAAGGCGCTCAAGACGACCGCGTACGCTGCCATCAATGACCATATCACCCGCTCGGATGATAACGCCTGCCATTACAGACTTATCGATTTTGCAATTCAGCTTAACTTTGCGTGACAGACGTTTTTCCATCGCAGCAGAAATTTTCGCGAGCTGTTGTTCACTCAGTGCGGCAGCGGAAATGACGTCTACCTCAGCGGTAGCCTCACTCACGGCACGCAGGTGAATAAACTGCTCCAGAACATCCGGGAGCGCGTTAAGACGACCATTTTCAGCCATTACCCGAATCAGGTTCTGACCGTTTTCGTCCAGTTGCTCACCACAAACTGCGATAAACGACTCGGCGAGCGTTTCTGGCGCAAGCGCGCCAGAGAGAAGCTCTGCCATTTGTTCGTTTTTGGTTACCTCGGCGGCAAACGCCAGCATGTCCTGCCAGCGTTCTACACTTTGGTGTTCGACGGCAAAGTCAAAAGCTGCTTTGGCGTAGGGGCGAGCTACCGTAATAAATTCAGACATCAGCCCCTCCCTCCTTACAGTTCAGCGACAAGTTTATCCACGATGTCGCTGTTAGCAGCTTCATCCACGGAACGTTCGATGATCTTCTCGGCGCCAGCAACAGCCAGGATAGCAACTTGCTTACGCAGCTCTTCACGGGCACGTTTACGCTCGGCTTCAATTTCCGCCTGCGCCTGGGCCACGATTTTAGTACGTTCCTGTTCTGCCTCAGCTTTCGCTTCGTCCAGAATCTGCGAGCGGCGTTTGTTAGCCTGCTCGATGATTACCTGGGCTTCCGCTTTCGCTTTTTTCAGCTGGTCGGTCGCGCTGGCCTTTGCAAGGTCAAGGTCCTTATGTGCTCGTTCTGCGGAAGCAAGACCGTCAGCAATTTCTTTTTGACGTTTTTCGATGGCTGCCATTAATGGCGGCCATACGTACTTCATGCAGAACAGAACGAACAGGACAAACGCGATGGCCTGGCCGAGGATTGTTGCGTTAAGATTCACAGCACAATGCCTCTATTTAGTTAACGTTCTGATATTGCTCTTTAAATAAAAGCAACGCTTACTACGCGACAGCGAACATCACGTACAGACCCAGACCTACAGCGATCATCGGGATAGCATCCACCAGACCCATAACGATAAAGAACTGAGTACGCAGCAGAGGAATCAGATCAGGTTGACGCGCTGCGCCTTCCAGGAATTTACCCCCGAGGATGCCGATACCGATCGCAGCACCGATTGCCGCCAGACCCATCATCACAGCGGCAGCCATGTACAGCAGATCCATATTCAGGTTTTCCATGACAGTCTCCAGTTTGTTTCAGTTAAAACGTAGTAGTGTTGGTAAATTAATGTTCTTCAGACGCCATCGACAGATAGACGATCGTCAGAACCATGAAGATGAAGGCTTGCAGCGTAATGATCAGGATGTGGAAAATGGCCCACGGCACATTCAGAATCCACTGTGACCACCACGGCAACAGACCAGCAATCAGAATGAAAATCAGCTCACCGGCATACATGTTACCGAACAGTCGCAAACCGAGTGAAACTGGTTTGGACAGCAGGCTTACCCCTTCAAGGATTAAGTTGACAGGAATGAACGCCCAGTGATTGAACGGCTGCAGCGTCAACTCTTTCGTGAAGCCGCCGATGCCTTTCATTTTGATGCTGTAGAACAGAATCAGGATAAATACACCCAGTGCCATAGACAGCGTTACGTTCACGTCCGCAGACGGAACCACACGCAGTGCAGGCAGACCCAGTACATGTTCAGCAATGTACGGCAGCAGGTCGATAGGCAGTAAATCCATCAGGTTCATCAGGAATACCCAGACGAAGATCGTCAGGGCCAGCGGAGCAATCAGCTTGCTTTTGCCATGGTACATGTCTTTCACGCTACCATTAACAAAGCCGATCACCAGCTCAATCGCGGTCTGAAACTTACCTGGCACACCGCTGGTCGCCTTTTTGGCTACGCTACGGAATAAAACCAGGAACAACAGACCCAGCACCACCGAGAAGAACATGGAGTCAATATTGATTGTCCAGAAGGTGGCTGGGGGGTTATGTGGATCCACCAGCGAGAATGTACGCAGGTCCAGCTGAAGGTTGTTCAGGTGGTGTCCTATGTAATCCTGCGGCGTCATATTTTCTGAAGCCATGATGCCTTTTACCCTTTGTTGTTAATTACAGCCGGTGCCAGTATCTGAACCACCAGCACCAAAACCCACGTAACGATCAGCGGCAAGAATACCGCCTTTAAAACCGCCAACGCCACCACCAGTAACACCAACATCGCCAGAACTTTGAAAGCTTCGCCAAATGCGAATGTCCAGGCCACCCGGCCTTTCGCTGGTGTATGCGCCTGGTGACGCCAGGCAAATATCATAAACAAAACGTTAGGCAGAAAGACTGCCAGGCCCCCGCTTATTGCAGAGACGCCCCAGAAGGGGTCTTTGAGGCTGAACAGCAATCCACTTGCTATCACCACCAGTAACTGAACGAGCAGAAGCTTCCGAGCAACGTTTCGACTCACGAGCGACACAGACATCACGTTTTTCACTCCTGCTCCCTTCGAGGTATGCCGCGTGTCGTATAAAACTTTCTTTAAGGCTTAGAGTCAAGCATCAAAAAGCGGTCAAATTATACGGTGCGCCCCCGTGATTTCAAACAATAAGTAGCCAAAAGGTGAATAAATGTTTAAATATTTTTCCAGTGCATACAATTGCGACTTTTCTGCAAACCCTGTTCGATCATGAAAAACTGTAAATAACGCGTAAACACTGGTGATAAAGCGTGCTTCAGATCACATATTGAGCATGTTCGCGCACAGCATATTTATTTACTTGGCAAATGATGCCTTTGCAAGTTTATGATATTTCAGTCTAAAAACAGATACTGTTTTAATAAATGACATTTACACAACAAAAACCACCCATTGACATTTTTAATAATGTTTTAACAGCCAATGATGATTCTTAGCGCCGATTTTTAGCAGACTGATATTTTCACTTATGACTTATTTTCTGCTTACCAAAAAAAGCCACGTTACTTTGTTGATGCAAAAGAGTGAACGTGGCGTTAAATGTAACCAGTTATATCAGTAGAAAACCTGGTTGTTGTTAACAGTCTAACCGGTCAATTTTTTATGATTTTTTTGATAAAAATTAAATTTTATTTGCTTTAATCACCACCAGATGACGTTCGCCATCCAGGGCTGGAACCTGAAGTTTAACCACTGATTCGACCTGATATTCTTCGGGCAACAAAGCGATTTCATCTTCCGGCATTTGCCCTTTCAGCGCGTAGAAACGGCCTTGCTCACCAGGAAGATGGTGGCACCAGCTCACCATATCGTTCAGAGAGGCAAAAGCGCGGCTAATTACGCCATCAAATGGCGGCTCTGAAGGAAACTCTTCTACCCTGCTCTGTACTGGCTCAATATTCTCCAGTTTAAGCTCATGTTGCACCTGACGAAGGAAACGCACGCGTTTACCAAGGCTATCCAACAACGTGAAGTGGGCTTCAGGACGCACGATAGAGAGTGGAATGCCAGGCAGTCCTGGTCCGGTGCCGACATCGATAAACCGTTCACCTTGCAGATACGGTGCCACCACAATGCTATCGAGAATATGGCGTACCAGCATCTCATTAGGATCGCGGACCGAAGTCAGGTTGTACGCTTTATTCCATTTATGCAGCATATTCACATAGGCAATAAGCTGGTTTTTCTGGTGATCGGTAAGCGAAATACCTGCGTCTTTCAGCAGTAAGGAGAGTTTGTTGAGCACGGTGATTACCTGTTCTTGATGCGTTGCCCGGTAAGCGGGTGCTTACCAGGCATTTTTAATGCGTTATGCGCTACGACGCAGCATACCCTGTTTTTTCAGCCATACCAGCAGAATGGAGATGGCCGCAGGCGTGACGCCAGAAATACGCGAAGCCTGGCCGATAGAGGCCGGTTTGTGATCGTTAAGTTTGGCGATCACTTCGTTAGAAAGACCGGATACCTGGCGGTAATCCAGCGTCGCTGGTAGCAGGGTGTTCTCGTTACGCAGCTGCTTTTCGATCTCATCTTGCTGGCGCGCGATATAACCTTCGTATTTAACCTGAATCTCAACCTGTTCCGCCGCCTGTTCGTCTGTCAACGCAGGGGCAAACGGCGTCAGCGTGGTTAATTTTTCATAAGTCATTTCCGGACGACGCAGCAGATCTTCACCACTGGCTTCACGGGAAAGCGGCGCAGTCAGGTGAGCATTCACTTCGGCTGCAGCTTCCGCCGACGGGGTTACCCAGGTCGATTTCAGACGCTGACGCTCACGCTCGATATTCTCAAGTTTCTCGTTAAAGCGCGCCCAACGTTCGTCATCCACCAGGCCCAGTTCACGACCGATTTCAGTCAAACGCAGATCCGCATTATCTTCGCGCAGCATCAGACGATATTCTGCGCGCGAAGTAAACATACGATACGGTTCTTTGGTTCCTAAAGTGCACAGGTCATCAACCAGTACGCCGAGATACGCCTGAGAACGCGCCGGAGCCCAACCTTCTTTGTCAGCAGACAGACGGGCAGCGTTAAGACCAGCCAGCAAACCTTGCGCAGCGGCTTCTTCGTAACCGGTAGTGCCGTTAATCTGACCAGCAAAGAACAGCCCCTGGATAAACTTGCTCTCCAGCGTCGGTTTCAGGTCGCGTGGATCGAAGAAGTCATACTCAATGGCATACCCCGGACGTACGATCTTCGCGTTTTCCATCCCCTGCATGGAGCGGACGATTTGCATCTGCACATCGAACGGCAGGCTGGTGGAGATACCGTTCGGATAAATTTCGTTTGAGGTCAGCCCTTCCGGTTCAAGGAAGATCTGATGCTGATTTCTGTCGGCGAAGCGCATGACTTTGTCTTCGATCGACGGGCAGTAGCGTGGGCCGACACCTTCGATCACCCCTGCATACATTGGGCTACGATCGAGGTTACTGCGGATCACATCATGGGTTTTCTCGTTGGTATGGGTGATATAACACGGCACCTGCTGTGGATGCTGGGACGCATTACCCATAAACGAGAATACCGGCATTGGGTTATCGCCATGCTGTTGCGCCAGCACGCTGAAGTCGATAGTACGCGCATCAATACGCGGCGGTGTCCCGGTTTTCAGACGACCAACGCGCAGCGGCAGTTCACGTAAACGGCGAGAGAGCGGAATGGACGGCGGATCACCAGCACGACCACCGCTGTAGTTATCCAGACCGATATGAATTTTACCGTCGAGGAACGTCCCAACGGTGAGCACGACGGCTTTGGCACGGAACTTCAGTCCCATTTGGGTAACAGCACCGACCACGCGATCGTTTTCGACAATAAGATCTTCAACCGCCTGCTGGAAGATCATCAGGTTCGGTTGGTTCTCCAGCGCCGTACGTACCGCCTGCCGGTAGAGCACACGATCCGCCTGAGCACGGGTAGCGCGAACCGCTGGTCCCTTGCTTGCGTTTAGTATCCTAAACTGGATACCCGCCTGATCGATCGCTTTCGCCATCAGACCGCCGAGTGCATCCACTTCTTTTACCAGATGTCCCTTCCCAATACCGCCGATCGCCGGGTTGCAGCTCATCTGCCCCAGAGTGTCGATATTGTGTGTCAAAAGCAGAGTCTGTTGACCCATACGCGCCGCGGCCATCGCGGCCTCGGTGCCTGCATGACCCCCGCCAATGATGATGACGTCAAAAGGATCCGGATAAAACATGGTGATTGCCTCGCATAACGCGGTATGAAAATGGATTGAAGCCCGGGCCGTGGATTCTACTCAACTTTGTCGGCTTGAGAAAGACCTGGGATCCTGGGTATTAAAAAGAAGATCTATTTATTTAGAGATCTGTTCTATTGTGATCTCTTATTAGGATCGCACTACCTTGTGGATAACAAGGATCCGGCTTTTAAGATCAACAACCTGGAAAGGATCATTAACTGTGAATGATCGGTGATCCTGGACCGTATAAGCTGGGATCAGAATGAGGGGTTATACACAACTCAAAAACTGAACAACCGTTGTTCTTTGGATAACTACCGGTTGATCCAAGCTTTCTGACAGAGTTATCCACAGTAGATCGCATGATCTGTATACTTATTTGAGTAAATTAATCCACGATCCCAGCCATTCTTCTGCCGGATCTTCAGGAATGTCGTGATCAAGGATGTTGATCTTCAGAGTTTCGCCTGTCTGTTTTGCACCGGAATTTTTGAGTTCTGCCTCGAGTTTATCGATAGCCCCACAAAAGGTGTCATATTCACGACTGCCAATACCGATAGCGCCAAAGCGGACCGCAGAAAGATCGGGCTTCTGTTCCTGCAATGCTTCATAGAAAGGAGAAAGGTTGTCCGGAATATCTCCGGCACCGTGGGTTGAGCTGATAACCAGCCAGATCCCCGAGGCAGA
Organism: Escherichia sp. WS1368; assembly: GCF_046487485.1. Classification (NCBI taxonomy): domain Bacteria; kingdom Pseudomonadati; phylum Pseudomonadota; class Gammaproteobacteria; order Enterobacterales; family Enterobacteriaceae; genus Escherichia; species Escherichia sp. WS1368. The sequence continues at coordinate 15,449 of NZ_JBJQJI010000005.1, read as the reverse complement.
TAAATCTTCCAACAGCGGACCGTGCAGCGTTTCGGTGGTAAAACCCGCCTCTTCCAGCTTTTCAGCCAGGTGTTCTGCTACATATTCGGCACCGCCGAGGGTGCTGCCGCTGATAAGAGTGATATCTGCCATAAACCGCCACCTTTATTAAGAGTGGCGTATTGTACGCTGTGAACGCGTTGGGATCTACCTGTGGAAAAGTATGGGATTAAAAAAGCCGATCAGGGCTTGATGGTACGCATGATCGGGTTCTGCAGGACGATCAGTGTCTCGGTGGACTGAATTTCATCAATTGTTTGGATCTTGTTGATAAGTACATGCTGGAGAGCATCGATCGAACGGCACATCACTTTGATAAAGATGCTGTAGTGGCCAGTTGTGTAATAGGCTTCAGTGACTTCATCGAGGCTTTCCAGCTTTGCCAGCGCGGAAGGATAGTCTTTGGCGCTCTTTAATATAATGCCGATAAAGCAGCCTACGTCATAACCGAGCTGCTTCGGGCTGACATCAATACGCGCCCCGGTAATGATCCCCGCCTGCTTCATTTTCTCTACTCGAACGTGAATTGTCCCCGGACTGACGCCAAATTGTTTCGCCAGTTCGGCGTAAGCGGTGCGCGCATTGCCCATTAATGCTTCCAGGATGCCACGGTCCAGATTGTCGATCAGATAATTTTCCATAGGATTTTCTTATGAGGATTGATGATTCATTCTATTTTAGCCCTATTTTTTAATGAATCAAAAGTGCATGAGGCTTTTTATTGAATGATTATTGCATGTGTGTCGGTTTTTGTTGCTTAATCATAAGCAACAGGACGCAGGAGTATAAAAAATGAAAACCGCTTACATTGCCAAACAACGTCAAATTAGCTTCGTGAAATCTCACTTTTCTCGTCAACTGGAAGAACGTCTGGGGCTGATCGAAGTCCAGGCACCGATTCTTAGCCGTGTGGGGGATGGCACGCAGGATAACTTGTCGGGCTGTGAAAAAGCGGTGCAGGTAAAAGTAAAAGCTCTGCCTGATGCCCAGTTCGAAGTGGTTCATTCACTGGCGAAGTGGAAACGTCAGACCTTAGGGCAACACGACTTCAGCGCGGGCGAAGGGCTGTACACGCACATGAAAGCCCTTCGCCCCGATGAAGACCGTCTTTCTCCGTTGCACTCGGTCTATGTAGACCAGTGGGACTGGGAACGCGTAATGGGCGACGGCGAGCGTCAATTCTCGACTCTGAAAAGCACGGTAGAGGCGATCTGGGCGGGAATTAAAGCAACCGAAGCTGCGGTTAGCGAAGAGTTTGGCCTGGCACCGTTCCTGCCGGATCAGATCCACTTCGTACACAGCCAGGAGTTACTGTCTCGTTATCCGGATCTCGATGCCAAAGGGCGTGAGCGGGCGATTGCGAAAGATCTTGGCGCGGTATTCCTCGTCGGGATTGGCGGCAAGTTGAGTGATGGTCATCGTCACGACGTGCGCGCACCGGATTATGATGACTGGAGCACCCCGTCAGAGCTGGGCCATGCGGGTCTGAACGGCGATATTCTGGTATGGAACCCGGTACTGGAAGATGCGTTTGAGCTTTCTTCCATGGGGATCCGCGTGGATGCCGATACGTTGAAGCATCAGCTGGCGCTGACCGGTGACGAAGATCGCCTGGAGCTGGAGTGGCATCAGGCGCTGCTGCGCGGTGAAATGCCGCAGACCATCGGCGGCGGTATCGGGCAGTCTCGTTTGACCATGCTGCTGCTGCAACTGCCACATATCGGCCAGGTTCAGTGTGGTGTATGGCCGGCAGCTGTTCGCGAGAGCGTCCCTTCTCTGCTGTAATAATTTATCGCCGCCAGCGTCTGAGCAGGCGGCTTCGCATCCCGGTATCAAAGCGCCAGATATGATCGAAAATGCGCATGATGCCGGGTTTGCCATGTGCCGACATCGCCACGGCATGAAAGCGATGCTGATGTACCCGCTGTAGCTCTTTCACTTTACTCGTCACGTCGTCAGGCAACCGCTGGGCGATAAAATCAGAAATCACCACCGCATCGGCATCAAACCATTCCCGGCTTTGCAAGCGTTCCATAATGGCGCGAAAACAACTGGCCAGATCGGTGCCGCCACGAAACTGCTGGCTTAAAAAACGGATTGCTTGTTCGATGCCTTGTGGGCCTGAAAGCTCATAACGGACGATCTCGGTGGAAAATAACATAATATAGCAGCGCCGGTTTTCAGCGAGAGCAATGCGCATCAAGGCCAGGCAGAACGCTTTCGCACACTGTTCATTAAAGCCGCCCATTGAGCCGGAAGTATCCACACAGACAATAAACGGTCCGCGCGGCTGTTCGTCGTAATCTTTATGTACCACCGGACGTTCGATCACTTTTTCTCGCCACGACTCACCGTGCAGGCGATAGGTGAGCAACTGTTTTTCCACCAGCCGACGGTAAAACTCATACTCCAGTTCTGTTATCCCTAGTGTCGCCAGTTCTGGCGGCAGGAGACGTAAAATATCATCGCTTTGTTGCAGACCATCAACCTGCTCAGGAACCGTCGCCGGTTCGCGCACCAGGGTGCGGAAGGTTTCCATCTGCGCATCGTTGCGCGGTATTGATTTGGCTTCCCGGGAACGCCCCAGCTGTTCTGCCAGGCGTTTCAGTTCCGGCTGTTCGTTAAGAAATTCACCGTATTTCACAATCAACTGATAGTCGCCACGTTTAAGCTGACCGGCGCTCATATCCCACAGACGACCAGCTGCGGTATTGTTATCTGCGAGAATCGGTTCAAGTTGTCCGCTCAGCGTCATGCGTTCCTGAACTTCACTCAACAGTTGTTCGCGTTCTTCTTCTAATAGCTGTTGATTTAACGTCGTTGCTTGCACGATCAGACTTAAACGCCAACGCTGGAGAAAAAGCGTGTGTAACGCTGAAGTGATCGTGCTGTTAGCATCAACCAACTGTCGGGCTTGTTCTGCCCATGGGGAATTCAGACGATGCAGTAAGTCCAGGATCTGTGGTAGCTGCACAATAAACTGCGGCGTGGAGAGGAGCTGGCTTTGCTGATAGCACATCACCTCTTCGGTGAGTTCCGGCGGGACTCGGGCATCTTTCAGCCGACTGCGCAGCGCCTCACGCCAGCGGGGAACATCATCAGTGATTGCCGCCTTCAGTCGTGGGAATTTTTCAAAGAAGACTGCCAGCTGCGGTGAGGCCAGCAGCGCGATGATCATCTCTTCGATCAATCCCTCTTCGCTGACGGCCAGCATCACATTAAGCGTATCCAGCGTTAGCATTGTTGTGCCTGGCGAATCTGTGCGCCGACATCCTGTAGGCTGGCTTCAATGCGACCTAACCAGTCGCCAGGGATAAACAGACATTTTTGCTGTTCGCTGAATAAAGCGTGTTGCTTGCGCCAGTCGCTTTCAAGCTCTTCCAGTTGTTGTTTTATTTCACCTGGCAGACCTTCAGCCGATGAACCGGGAAGTGCCAGCGTACTGCCTTGTAAACTTACATCGCGTACAACAAGATGTTGGGCGCTATCCACTTCCAGATTCAGTTTCTGGGCAAAGCCGATACCGTTCAGTTTGCCGCGAATCTCACCACCTTTACTCAGCCACTGTTCCAGCGCGCTACGCTCAAAGGAGATATGAACCACTTCCATATCATGCAATTTTAACGGTTTTTGCAGCAGCAGAGTCAGAGTGGAAGCAGTAACGTTAACAGGAAGTTGATACTGCTGACGACGGCTGAAAATGCCGCCCAGACGAATTACCGTTAAGGCTGTTTTATCGCTTTGTTGCTGCTGGAGTTGCAGGTGACGTTGCACAATCGCGCCAAGGCGGGTCAACATCCCTTGCTGTTGCCAGGCATGACCGGTCATCAATACATCAATTTGTTGTTGTATCAAATTCAGGCTTTGCGCGTCATACCACAGGCAATCTTTCAGCAAAATGAGATCAACCGGGGCAACAGCACTGCGACCGCTAAAAAAGGCGCTGGCCTGCAATAATCGAATCGCTTTTTTCCAGCGACGATCCGAGACATAAGGCGCATCCGGTAATTTATCCAGTTGCTGGCGCAGCATAAAAATCAGCTCAAATACATGATCGGGCAGCGTAATTTCACCAATCTCTTTCTGCCAGCGTTCATATTCTTCATCTGTGACCTGCAAGGAGGCAGGAACCGGATTGTCGTTTTCATCCTGTTGACTGGTCAGCATGGAGCGGAAATTCGCTTTATCCTGCACTTTATCTAACCACAGACGAATCAGCATGCGGTCATATAACGCTTCCAGACTGCTGTCTGCTTCCGGCAGCTCGTTGGAGGCCGCCACCAGCAGGCGCATCGGGATTTTTTCTACGTGTGCACCGTTACGGAACTGGCGCTCGTTAATGGCGGTGAGCAGGGTATTAAGAATTGCCGGGCCCGCTTTCCAGATCTCATCCAGAAAGACGATTTCTGCTTCCGGCAGGTAACCGCTGGTTAAACGTTCATAGCGCCCTTCATCTTTTAGCGCCTGAATAGAAAGGGGACCAAAAACTTCTTCCGGCGTGGAGAAGCGGGTCATCAGATATTCAAACGCGCGGGCATTCTGAAAGGCGAATTTTAAGCGCCGGGCGATCAAACTTTTGGCAATACCTGGCGGGCCAAGGAGGAACACACTTTCACCACTTAATGCCGCTAATAAACACAAGCGGATGGCGTGGCTACGTTCATAAAGCCCCTTTTCCAACGAACTGCTCAGGCGGGAAATTCTTTCCGCTAATAAATGAGGGTGAGCCATAATGAAGTGGCGTCCTTTCGTCAAAAGTTCTGCGTAAATTGCGAGTATAGACGTTTCTTGCTGGTGGCTAAAATAGTCTCAAAGGGGGGGTATTTTTCTTTGAGCCAGGTTAATGTGGCCGCATTTAGGAGTACGATTTTGCCGTTAATCGTGCATACTGTGCGCTTTTTTGTGGGCCAAGGGACTAAGCACACATTTCATATTTCAACGAAAGACTAGTCTATGAGCACTGATAATAAGCAATCATTGCCCGCGATTACCCTCGCGGCGATTGGAGTTGTCTACGGCGATATTGGTACCAGCCCGTTATATACACTTCGTGAATGTTTGTCCGGCCAGTTTGGTTTTGGCGTTGAACGCGATGCCGTGTTTGGCTTTTTATCGCTGATCTTCTGGCTGCTAATCTTTGTGGTTTCCATTAAATATCTCACCTTCGTGATGCGGGCAGATAACGCCGGTGAAGGGGGGATCCTGACGTTGATGTCGCTTGCCGGGCGCAATACGTCGGCGCGAACCACATCAATGCTGGTGATTATGGGGCTAATCGGCGGCAGCTTTTTCTATGGTGAAGTCGTCATAACACCCGCTATTTCGGTGATGTCAGCCATTGAAGGTCTGGAAATCGTCGCCCCGCAGCTGGATACCTGGATAGTTCCTCTCTCAATTATCGTTCTCACTTTATTATTTATGATTCAAAAGCATGGCACGGCTATGGTCGGTAAGCTGTTTGCGCCGATCATGCTGACCTGGTTTTTGATTCTGGCTGGGCTGGGGTTACGTAGCATTATTGCTAACCCGGAAGTGCTGCATGCGCTGAATCCGATGTGGGCGGTGCATTTCTTCCTTGAATACAAAACGGTTTCTTTTATTGCATTAGGGGCAGTGGTGCTGTCGATTACGGGGGTCGAGGCGCTGTATGCTGATATGGGGCACTTTGGTAAGTTCCCGATTCGTCTGGCGTGGTTCACCGTCGTATTGCCTTCCTTAACTCTTAATTACTTCGGTCAGGGAGCGCTGTTGTTAAAGAACCCGGAAGCAATTAAGAACCCGTTCTTCCTGTTGGCACCGGACTGGGCGCTGATCCCGCTGCTGATCATCGCCGCACTGGCGACGGTAATCGCCTCGCAGGCTGTTATCTCTGGCGTCTTCTCATTGACGCGTCAGGCGGTACGTCTGGGATATTTGTCGCCGATGCGCATTATTCACACCTCCGAAATGGAGTCAGGGCAAATCTATATTCCGTTTGTGAACTGGATGCTCTATGTCGCGGTCGTGATTGTGATTGTCAGCTTTGAGCACTCCAGCAACCTGGCGGCGGCGTACGGGATTGCGGTGACCGGAACCATGGTGCTGACGTCTATTCTCTCGACTACCGTGGCACGTCAGAACTGGCACTGGAATAAGTATTTTGTTGCGCTGATCCTGATTGCTTTCCTTTGTGTCGATATTCCATTGTTCACCGCTAACCTCGATAAACTGCTCTCCGGCGGCTGGTTGCCATTGAGCCTCGGTACAGTGATGTTTATCGTGATGACCACCTGGAAGAGCGAGCGTTTCCGCTTGCTGCGGCGGATGCATGAACATGGCAACTCTCTGGAGGCGATGATTGCTTCGCTGGAGAAATCACCGCCCGTTCGCGTGCCCGGGACCGCGGTGTATATGTCACGTGCAATCAACGTCATTCCCTTTGCGCTGATGCATAACCTGAAACATAACAAGGTATTGCATGAGCGGGTGATTCTGTTAACTCTGCGCACCGAAGACGCGCCATATGTCCATAACGTCCGTCGGGTACAGATTGAACAACTGTCGCCCACTTTCTGGCGCGTGGTGGCAAGTTATGGTTGGCGAGAAACGCCAAACGTGGAAGAAGTATTCCACCGCTGCGGTCTGGAAGGATTAAGTTGCCGGATGATGGAAACCTCCTTCTTTATGTCGCATGAGTCGTTGATCCTCGGCAAACGCCCGTGGTATTTGCGTCTGCGCGGTAAGCTGTACTTGCTGTTGCAACGTAATGCGCTGCGTGCGCCGGATCAATTTGAAATCCCGCCAAACAGGGTTATCGAACTGGGTACTCAGGTCGAAATCTAACGCCAGACGCCTCCTTTCTCCATAAGGGGGCGTTTTTGTTTTCATGGTTAATCACCATGTAAAACGTTTCGAGGTTGATCACATTTCCGTAACGTCACGATGGTTTTCCCAACTCAGTCAGGATTAAACTGCGGGTCAGCGAAACGTTTCGCTGATGGAGAAAAAAATGAAAAAAGGCACCGTTCTTAATTCTGATATTTCATCGGTGATCTCCCGACTGGGACATACCGATACGCTGGTGGTGTGTGATGCAGGTTTACCCATCCCCAAAAGTACAACGCGTATCGATATGGCATTAACCCAGGGTGTACCTTCTTTTATGCAGGTGCTGGGCGTCGTCACAAATGAAATGCAGGTCGAGGCAGCCATTATCGCGGAAGAGATCAAACAACATAATCCGCAACTCCACGAAACGTTGCTCACTCACCTTGAGCAGCTGCAAAAACACCAGGGAAATACCATTGAAATTCGTTACACCACGCATGAACAATTCAAACAACAAACCGCAGAAAGTCAGGCGGTAATTCGCAGCGGAGAATGTTCTCCGTATGCGAATATCATTCTCTGTGCTGGCGTGACGTTCTGAGGCCGTCATGGAAGCATTACTTCAGCTTAAAGGCATCGATAAAGCCTTCCCGGGCGTAAAAGCCCTCTCGGGTGCAGCGTTAAATGTCTATCCTGGCCGCGTGATGGCGCTGGTGGGCGAAAACGGTGCGGGTAAATCCACCATGATGAAAGTGCTTACGGGTATCTATACTCGCGATGCCGGTACGCTTTTATGGCTGGGGAAAGAAACGACGTTTACCGGGCCGAAATCTTCCCAGGAAGCCGGGATTGGGATTATCCATCAGGAACTGAACCTGATCCCGCAGTTGACCATTGCCGAAAACATTTTCCTCGGTCGTGAGTTTGTTAATCGCTTTGGCAAAATTGACTGGAAAACCATGTATGCCGAAGCGGATAAATTGCTGGCTAAACTTAACCTGCGCTTTAAAAGCGACAAGTTAGTGGGCGATCTTTCCATCGGTGACCAGCAAATGGTTGAAATAGCCAAAGTGCTGAGCTTTGAGTCGAAAGTCATCATTATGGATGAACCGACCGATGCGCTGACCGATACCGAAACCGAATCCTTGTTCCGCGTCATCCGCGAGCTGAAATCGCAAGGCCGCGGTATTGTCTATATTTCCCACCGCATGAAAGAAATCTTCGAGATTTGCGATGACGTTACCGTTTTTCGTGATGGGCAATTTATTGCTGAGCGTGAAGTAGCATCACTGACCGAAGATTCGCTGATTGAGATGATGGTGGGCCGCAAGCTGGAAGATCAATATCCACACCTGGACAAAGCGCCAGGAGATATTCGCCTGAAAGTCGATAATCTCTGCGGACCTGGCGTTAACGATGTCTCTTTTACTTTACGCAAAGGCGAAATTCTTGGCGTCTCTGGTTTGATGGGCGCTGGGCGTACCGAACTGATGAAAGTGCTCTACGGCGCACTGCCGCGCACCAGCGGTTACGTCACCCTGGATGGGCATGAAGTCGTTACCCGTTCACCGCAGGATGGCCTGGCAAACGGCATTGTGTATATCTCTGAAGACCGTAAACGCGACGGTTTGGTGCTGGGCATGTCAGTAAAAGAGAACATGTCGCTGACAGCGCTGCGCTACTTCAGCCGCGCTGGCGGCAGTTTGAAGCATGCCGATGAACAGCAGGCAGTAAGTGATTTCATTCGTCTGTTTAATGTGAAAACGCCGTCGATGGAACAGGCAATTGGTCTGCTTTCCGGTGGCAATCAGCAAAAAGTGGCGATTGCCCGCGGTCTGATGACACGCCCCAAAGTGTTGATCCTCGATGAGCCTACCCGTGGCGTAGATGTCGGCGCGAAAAAAGAGATCTATCAACTGATTAACCAGTTCAAAGCCGATGGCTTGAGCATCATTCTGGTGTCATCGGAGATGCCAGAAGTATTAGGCATGAGCGATCGCATCATCGTCATGCATGAAGGGCATCTCAGCGGGGAATTTGCTCGTGAGCAGGCCACCCAGGAAGTGTTAATGGCTGCCGCTGTGGGCAAGCTTAATCGCGTGAATCAGGAGTAAAAAAATGACAACCCAGACTGTCTCTGGTCGCCGTTATTTCACGAAAGCGTGGCTGATGGAGCAGAAATCGCTTATCGCTCTGCTGGTGCTGATCGCGATTGTCTCGACGTTAAGCCCGAACTTTTTCACCATCAATAACTTATTCAATATTCTCCAGCAAACCTCGGTGAACGCCATTATGGCAGTCGGGATGACGCTGGTGATCCTGACGTCGGGCATCGACTTGTCGGTAGGTTCTCTATTGGCGCTGACCGGCGCAGTTGCTGCATCTATCGTTGGCATTGAAGTCAATGCGCTGGTGGCTGTCGCTGCCGCTCTCGCGTTAGGTGCCGCAATTGGTGCGGTAACCGGGGTGATTGTAGCGAAAGGTCGCGTCCAGGCGTTTATCGCTACGCTGGTTATGATGCTTTTACTGCGCGGCGTGACCATGGTTTATACCAACGGTAGCCCAGTGAATACCGGCTTTACTGAGAACGCCGATCTGTTTGGCTGGTTTGGGATCGGTCGTCCGCTGGGCGTACCGACGCCAGTCTGGATCATGGGGATTGTGTTCCTCGCGGCCTGGTACATGCTGCATCACACGCGTCTGGGGCGTTACATCTACGCGCTGGGCGGCAACGAAGCGGCAACGCGCCTTTCTGGTATCAACGTCAATAAAATCAAAATCATCGTCTATTCTCTTTGTGGTCTGCTGGCATCGCTGGCCGGGATCATTGAAGTGGCGCGTCTCTCCTCCGCACAACCTACGGCGGGGACTGGCTATGAGCTGGATGCTATTGCTGCGGTGGTTCTGGGCGGTACGAGTCTGGCGGGCGGAAAAGGTCGCATTGTTGGGACGTTGATCGGCGCATTAATTCTTGGCTTCCTTAATAATGGATTGAATTTGTTAGGTGTTTCCTCCTATTACCAGATGATCGTCAAAGCGGTGGTGATTTTGCTGGCGGTGCTGGTAGACAACAAAAAGCAGTAATAACGACTACAGGACATCTTGAGTATGAACATGAAAAAACTGGCTACCCTGGTTTCCGCTGTTGCGCTAAGCGCCACCGTCAGTGCGAATGCGATGGCAAAAGACACCATCGCGCTGGTGGTCTCCACGCTTAACAACCCGTTCTTTGTATCGCTGAAAGATGGCGCGCAGAAAGAGGCGGATAAACTTGGCTATAACCTGGTGGTGCTGGACTCCCAGAACAACCCGGCGAAAGAGCTGGCGAACGTGCAGGACTTAACCGTTCGCGGCACAAAAATTCTGCTGATTAACCCGACCGACTCCGACGCAGTGGGTAATGCTGTGAAGATGGCTAACCAGGCGAACATCCCGGTTATCACTCTTGACCGCCAGGCAACGAAAGGTGAAGTGGTGAGCCACATTGCTTCTGATAACGTACTGGGCGGCAAAATCGCCGGTGATTACATCGCGAAGAAAGCGGGTGAAGGTGCCAAAGTTATCGAGCTGCAAGGCATTGCCGGTACATCCGCAGCCCGTGAACGTGGCGAAGGCTTCCAGCAGGCTGTTGCTGCTCACAAGTTTAATGTTCTTGCCAGCCAGCCAGCAGATTTTGATCGCACTAAAGGTTTGAACGTAATGCAGAACCTGTTGACCGCACATCCGGATGTTCAGGCTGTATTCGCGCAGAATGATGAAATGGCGCTGGGCGCGCTGCGCGCACTGCAAACTGCCGGTAAATCGGATGTGATGGTCGTCGGATTTGACGGTACACCGGATGGCGAAAAAGCGGTGAATGATGGCAAACTAGCAGCGACTATCGCTCAGCTACCCGATCAGATTGGCGCGAAAGGCGTTGAAACCGCAGATAAAGTGCTGAAAGGCGAGAAAGTTCAGGCTAAGTATCCGGTTGATCTGAAACTGGTTGTTAAGCAGTAGTTTTAATCAGGTTGTATGACCTGATGGTGACATAAATACGTCATCGACAGATGAACGTGTAATATAAAGAAAAGCAGGGCACGCGCCACCCTAACACGGTGGCGCATTTTATGGACATCCCGAATATGCAAAACGCAGGCAGCCTCGTTGTTCTTGGCAGCATTAATGCTGACCACATTCTGAATCTTCAATCTTTTCCTACTCCAGGCGAAACCGTAACCGGTAACCACTATCAGGTTGCATTTGGCGGCAAAGGCGCGAATCAGGCTGTGGCTGCTGGGCGTAGCGGTGCGAATATCGCGTTTATTGCCTGCACTGGCGATGACAGCATTGGTGAGAGCGTTCGCCAGCAGCTCGCCACTGATAACATCGATATTTCTCCGGTCAGCGTGATCAAAGGCGAATCAACAGGTGTGGCGCTGATTTTTGTTAATGGCGAAGGTGAGAATGTCATCGGTATTCATGCCGGCGCTAATGCTGCCCTTTCCCCGGCGCTGGTGGAAGCGCAACGTGAGCGTATTGCCAACGCGTCAGCATTATTAATGCAGCTGGAATCACCACTCGAAAGTGTGATGGCAGCGGCGAAAATCGCCCATCAAAATAAGACTATCGTTGCGCTTAACCCGGCTCCGGCTCGCGAACTTCCTGACGAACTGCTGGCGCTGGTGGACATTATTACGCCAAACGAAACGGAAGCAGAAAAGCTCACCGGTATTCGTGTTGAAAATGATGAAGATGCAGCGAAGGCGGCGCAGGTACTGCATGAAAAAGGTATCCGTACTGTACTGATTACTTTAGGAAGTCGTGGTGTATGGGTTAGCGTGAATGGTGAAGGTCAGCGCGTTCCTGGATTCCGGGTGCAGGCTGTCGATACCATTGCTGCCGGAGATACCTTTAACGGCGCGTTAATCACGGCGTTGCTGGAAGAAAAACCATTGCCAGAGGCGATTCGGTTTGCCCATGCCGCCGCTGCGATTGCCGTAACACGTAAAGGCGCACAACCTTCCGTACCGTGGCGTGAAGAGATCGACGCATTTTTAGACAGGCAGAGGTGACGCTTGGCTACAATGAAAGATGTTGCCCGCCTGGCGGGCGTTTCTACCTCAACAGTTTCTCACGTTATCAATAAAGATCGCTTCGTCAGTGAAGCGATTACCGCCAAAGTTGAAGCGGCGATTAAAGAACTCAATTACGCGCCATCAGCCCTGGCGCGTAGCCTCAAACTCAATCAAACACATACCATTGGCATGTTGATCACTGCCAGTACCAATCCTTTCTATTCAGAACTGGTGCGTGGCGTTGAACGCAGCTGCTTCGAACGCGGTTATAGTCTCGTCCTTTGCAATACCGAAGGCGATGAACAGCGGATGAATCGCAATCTGGAAACGCTGATGCAAAAACGCGTTGATGGCTTGCTGTTACTGTGCACCGAAACGCATCAACCTTCGCGTGAAATCATGCAACGTTATCCGACAGTGCCTACTGTGATGATGGACTGGGCTCCGTTCGATGGCGACAGCGATCTTATTCAGGATAACTCGTTGCTGGGCGGAGACTTAGCAACGCAATATCTGATCGATAAAGGTCATACCCGTATCGCCTGTATTACCGGCCCGCTGGATAAAACTCCGGCGCGCCTGAGGTTGGAAGGTTATCGGGCGGCGATGAAACGTGCGGGTCTCAACATTCCTGATGGCTATGAAGTCACTGGTGATTTTGAATTTAACGGCGGGTTTGACGCTATGCGCCAACTGTTATCACACCCGCTGCGTCCTCAGGCCGTCTTTACCGGAAATGACGCTATGGCTGTTGGCGTTTACCAGGCGCTGTATCAGGCAGAGTTACAGGTTCCGCAGGATATCGCGGTGATTGGCTATGACGATATCGAACTGGCAAGCTTTATGACGCCACCATTAACCACTATCCACCAACCGAAAGATGAACTGGGGGAGCTGGCGATTGATGTACTCATCCATCGGATAACCCAACCGACCCTTCAGCAACAACGATTACAACTTACTCCGATTCTGATGGAACGCGGTTCGGCTTAGATTTACGCTGTCTTTTGATCAAATTATTACCATCGGTTGTTTTCAGAAGCATGAACATTGCTGCTGAAGCAACAGTAATAATGCCCATTGTGATAAACGTATAGTGGAATTGTTCGACAGTCGTTGTACCTTCCATCCCTTCATAAACGCGAAGGACGGCCGCACTTACAGCAACGCCTAAACTGATAGACAGTTGCTGCGTGACCGCCAGAACACTGTTACCGCTGCTGGCGTTGTCATCGGTCAGATCGGCAAGTGTGATGGTATTCATTGCGGTAAATTGCGTCGACATAGCCATCCCTAATATAAACAACGGCAAGATCAGCATCCATATCGCCATTGCTGGTGATTGCAAAGAGAACTGAGCGATCATTAGCCCAATAATCACCGTGATCCCCACTAACGTATGGCGATAGCCCAGACGACGTAAGACTTGGGTAACCATCGATTTTGCAATAATGGAACCTAACGCTGTCGGTGCCATCATACAGCCGGCAATAAACGCCTGATAACCAAATCCTACCTGTAACATCAATGGCATAAGGAACGGTACACAGCCGGTCCCCAGACGGGTTGCAATATTGCCTACGATACCGATCGAGAAAGTGCGGGTTTTAAATAAATCTAATGAAATTAATGGGTTTGGCGTGCGTCGTGCATGGAGAATATAGAGAAGCAGTAACCCGATGCTGGTGACAATTACCGTCAAGGCAATCCAACTGGCGACAATCTTTTCCCCGAATAGCTCTATTCCGCTTGAGAAGAGAACAAGGCTAAGGCCAAACAGCAAAAAGCCAGTGATATCGAATCTGCGTCGTGCGGTGGTGAAATTGGGCATATGTTTGCGCGCGTAAAGAAGGCCCGCAATACCTATGGGGATATTGATTAAAAATATCCAGTGCCAGGTTGCCCAGGTGACCAGCACGCCGCCAAGAACGGGGCCTAAAATTGGCCCCACCAGACCCGGCATGGCGACAAAATTCAATACAGGAAGAAGCTCATTACGAGGATAAGCGCGCAGTAAGGCCAGCCGAGCAACAGGCATCATCATTGCGCCGCCTATCCCCTGAATAACCCGGAAGACAACCAGCTGTGGTAGCGAGTTAGAAAGTGCGCAGGCCAGAGAACCCAACGTGAACAGACTCACGGCAAGGGTAAATATGCGACGCGTACCGAAGCGATCGGCTAGCCATCCGCTTACCGGAATAAGCATCGCCACCGTCAGCGTATAACTGATGATGGCTGATTGCATCGCGAGAGGAGAACGATTAAGGCTATGAGCGATTGCGGGTAAGGCGGTATTCAGAATAGTGGCATCAAGTGCCTGCATGAAGAAGGCCATCGCCGCGATCCACGGCAAACCCGCCATACTGCGCTTCTTTTTATCGCTCATTCAATGTCCTGTTATCGGGTTGTCACTTATCAGGTGAGCGTAGCAGCGCCTGACAAGCTTTAAATGCCGCGTCGCCATCGCTTTGGACAATCGCATCGACAATCGCCTGGTGCAGATCCAGCTTTATCACTGTGTCGCTGGTAATTGACGTGAAGTAAGTGTGATAAACCGAATGGAATAGCGAGGCGAATGAGGTCAAAAACGGATTGGCGCTCATTTCATAGATATGCTCATGCCAAGCCATATCGACCTCAATCCAGCGTTCACGGCGAAAGTTCTCTTTTAATGCCACCATTTCGGCCATTAACGTATTGAGATGCGCCTTCTGTTCCGCGGTGCCAACCGTTGCAGCCAGTAGGCAAGCTTGCGGCTCCAGACAGATACGCATAACCAGAAAGTGATCGATGACCTGATGAAAGTTCTCTTCTGTCATCCACCAGGTAAGCAATTCCTGATCAAGAAAATTCCAGTTTGATTGTGGCATGACCCGGGTACCAATTCGCGGTCGCGGTAAAACCATCCCTTTTGCCGTTAACGTTTTGACCGCTTCGCGTACCGCTGTACGACTCACTCCAAATTGCTCGCCCAGCTCAATCTCACCAGGCAAAATGGTGCCGGGTTCATATTCACCTTTTAAGATGCGTTGCGCCAGCTTCTCAGCCAGAACATACGAAAGGTTTTTCTGTGCAGCTAACTGTTGTGCGCTTAAAGGCATTACTAATCTTCCTTTTTCTTTTTATTCCTCCTTAGTATGCCACCAGGAAGTGTGATTACGGTTGCAAAAACGGCAAATTGCTTGTTTTATGGCACATTAACGGGGCTTTTGCTGAAAAAATGCGCGGTCAGAAAATTATTTTAAATTTCCTCTTGTCAGGCCGGAATAACTCCCTATAATGCGCCACCACTGACACGGAACAACGGCAAACACGCCGCCGGGTCAGCGGGGTTCTCCTGAGAATCTCAACAGAGAAAGCAAAAATAAATGCTTGACTCTGTAGCGGGAAAGTGTATTATGCACACCCCGCGCCGCTGAGAAAAAGCGAAGCGGCACTGCTCTTTAACAATTTATCAGACAATCTGTGTGGGCACTCGAAGATACGGATTCTTAACGTCGCAAGACGAAAAATGAATACCAAGTCTCAAGAGTGAACACGTAATTC